>JAKVAY010000056.1 GCA_022447185.1 Fuerstiella sp.
CTTCGATTTTCTGTCGTCGCGATTGCTGTCTGGCGGACGACTCACTGGCAGCATTCCGATTCAGTTCCGAAGCGACTTCAGCCGTTTCGAATGGTTCGACAACCCCGTCCTTTGGAATCAGGTTGATTCGAGAAGTCGCGGGGTGAACCATGCTGGAAGTCTTCGACTGAGATGCCGGAAGGACGGTACGGGTTGGCTGATTCCTGGTGACCGGACGTGGCTGTCGTTCCCCGACTGGCTGGAGTGTTTGAATTTCATGACGCCGGCCTGATGTACGAGTGTGCTCCGGAACATCTGGTGAAGCTGTCAGTGTCACAGCTTTGTTACGGCGAAAGCGGCCAAAAATCCTGGTCATCAGGTCCTTGGTCTTCGCGGGGGCCGTCTTCTCAGGGGCAGTCGAGGCCGCTTCACGTTTTCTGACTCGGTCCATCCGTGGCGTCGTTGTGTATGGCAGGTCAGCCATCCTCATGGATGGCATCTGCCTGCCGGATTCTCTGAACAACCTTTGCAGTTCGCTGTTGATCGATGTCCGGGACGTTTTTTTTGATGAAGTCTGTCTGTGAGCGACCGGTGAAGAAGGAACGTTTTCCGTACCAAAAACTCCTCCCGTGGAGAGGACCAGCATCATCGTAATTGTGAGTAAACCACATACTTGACGGCAAAAAACGCTTGAACTCATGATATTGGGTTCTCCGTCGTCCGGGAAATGTCAAGCAATGGCCACACTGGGTTTGTGAACGGCGATAACGCGGACCCGGCTGTGATGGGCGAAATCGGGCGGTTACTCCGTGTACCTATCGACAGTTCCGATTAGTCGGATATTTGGGCAAACGAGGATTTTTATGTCCGTGTAACGGATAAGACGTGCAGGAACCGCATAATCCAAACGTCCTGCAGACTTGAACCGAACTACCTGTTTTCACACAGTCTGCTGTCACAAACGATTGAGACGCATATTCGAAAAGAGTGAATCGATGAACCCAGACAACACCGTTTCAGCAGGAGAATCGGCGACGATGTCCAGCGGAACCATCGTGGTGAAGGTGGAATCAGATCGGCCGCACGGCCGCAGAAACTTGGGGAGCCTGATCCTGTTAGGGGTGTTGGCGGCGTCCGTGATGATGAATCTTGCACTGATGGCCAGTTCGGCGGTCAGTGACTCATCCCTGAATGCTGTGCGACAGGTTCACCGAGAAGGTGCCGTCGGTGCTGAAGCCAAAATAGCCGTCATTCGGTTTTCGGGCACGATCATGCCTCCGTTTACTGATCGATGGATTGGGCAGATACGTGATGCCGTTGACGATGACGCAGTTAAGGGCGTGCTGCTGGAAATCGACAGCCCCGGCGGCCTGGTAGCTGACAGTCACCAGCTCTACCACGAATTAAAGAAACTGCAGGGCGTCAAACCGGTTTATGTTGCTATGAAACGGATGGCAGCGTCCGGTGGCTACTATGTTGCGATGGGTGCAGGACCGGACGCTGTGGTCTTTGCGGAACCCACCACCTGGACCGGGTCGATTGGAGTCATTCTGCCTCGGTATAACGCAGCTGAACTTGCCTCAAAGATAGGCGTAAAAACAGAACCACTGGTGACGGGACCACTGAAGGGAAGCCTTAGTCCGTTTCGTGATCTGCGTGAAGACGAACGGCTGGTCTGGGAATCCATCATCGATGATTCCTTCCAGCGGTTCATTGCTGTCATAGCTGACAACCGAAAGAGTCTCGACGTCGAATCAGTAAAAGCCCTGGCAACCGGTCAGGTGTATACCGCAACTCAGGCACTTGAGAATGGACTGGTGGACAAAACCGGCTTTGTGGAAGATGCGATCGATGAATTAGCGGAGTTCTTAAGTCTTACGAACTACGAAGTCGTCGACTACATGTCGCCAACGGGACTGATTGAAGTGTTGCTTGGAAGTCAAGAATCATCACCCGGTATTCTGGACCAGCTGCTGGAAGCGAGTGTACCTCGAGCGTTCTACTACTGTTCCTGGAATCCTGTCATCCCGATACATCATTAATCCGGTGCTGGTAGTTCGAAAACGCACCACCCAGGTACGAGTTGCTCAATGAAAAGGGTCCGTGGACGTGGCTCAATCGGCTGACACCGAAATTGACAGAATTATCTCGGACGGACGAATCAGGTCTCGACAGCACGGTCCTCTTAAACCGATCGTATTACTGAGTCTTTTGTCGATGGTGCTCCTGTGGCTGTGTTTTACCCCCGTGGAATTCGCCACGGCCGCATGGATCGCGCTCACGCCTGTGTGTGTCCTTCTCCGTACACCCGTGCTGTCACGTCGGCAGTATGTTGCTATAACAATCTGTGGCTGGATCTGGGCACTCAGCACCCTGCAATGGATGAGACTCGGTGATGCGACGATGTATCTGGCGCTGGTGGCACTGGCGTTCTATCTGGGACTCTATATCCCCACATTTATTGGTATCAGTCGGAGACTGATCCGGAATGGATTTCCGCTGTGGCTGACTGTCCCGATTGTCTGGACGTCGCTTGAGTTTTTGCGGGCGTGGCTGATGACCGGCTTCGCGTGGTACTTTCTGGGACACTCACAGTATCGCTGGATCGAACTGATTCAAATTGCAGACATCACCGGCGTGTACGGGATCTCTTTTCTGACCGCCATGTCGTCTGCCGTACTGTCAGAGTTCATCCCTGAGTCATTGTTCGCAAAGCCCGGATTCGAAACCCCGAAACTGATGTCCGGCGACCAGAGGTTGTTCGCAGCAGTCACGTGTGCATTGCTCGTTTCAGGATCTGTGCTTTACGGCTGGCAACGACAGCAGTCATTGAATGTCACCGATGGCCCTGTCGTGGCGCTTGTCCAGGGACATTTTCCTCCTGACGTAAAACATGACCCGAACCGGGCCCAGGAGTTGGTCAATACTCACGATCTGTTGACGCGTCGAGCGGGTGAACTCCAGCCCGATCTGATCGTGTGGCCCGAGACAATGTGGCCGGCACCGGACTGGAACGAAGATCCGAGTCTTACGGATGAACAGGTGGAACAGTTCGTTGGGGCCATGTCACACGTCCCGGCAAACCAAAGATTCGATGCACTATTGTTCTATCGAAATCTGAGGACTCAGGAGAGTCTTGTTAACCGCAGCCAGGAGTTCGGAACGCCAATGCTGTTCGGTCTCCAAACGCTCGACGTGTCGCCTTCTGGCATTAAAAACTACAACTCGGCTGCGTTTGTGCGTCCTGATTTGGGGTATCTGGGACGTTACGACAAGATGCACTGTGTCATCTTTGGCGAATACACACCGCTGAAGTCGATCTTCCCGTTTCTGGCGGACTTTCGACCACCGGGCATGCCTGAACTCGATGCCGGGACCGCTCCGCAGGTTTTTGAATCGGACGGTGTCCGGTATGCACCGGCTATCTGTTTCGAAGACACGGTGCCTCGTGTGATTCGACGCATTGTCAATTATCACGTGGATTCGGCGGCTCGTCCCGACGTTTTGGTGAATATGACAAACGATGGCTGGTTTCGCGGATCGAGTGAACTGGATCAGCATTTGATCACATCGTTATTTCGCTGCGTGGAAACCCGACGACCAATGGTGCGAGCTGTCAATGGCGGGATTTCTGCATTTATCGATTCCAGTGGCCGAATTCGGGATCCGGAGCATTTCCTGCTCATGAAATCGTCAAAAGGGATCGATGGAGAATTCCAGGAGGTCGATACGATGATCGACGCGAACACGGGCCGCTGGTTCAGGGAGTGTTCCGGAGTGCTCACGGGCCAGTTACCGCTGGATGGTCGCAACACGATTTATTTGCAGTATGGAGACTGGTTCGCCATGCTGTGCAGTGCGCTGATGCTGGCTCTGTTTGTCCGCAGTTTCGTGAAACGCCGTAACCCGAATCGGGAGACCACCCCATGAAGCTCGTCATGTCGATCGTTATGTGTTTGATGGCAGGTTGTATGGATGGGCTGATGCCGACCGATTCATCCCCCAATGAGAAACCACTCCGGGTAAAAACCACGGATGATATCGGTGAGTTCAAAGGTGACAAACAGGTGATTAAGCCTAAGGTGAAGGCCACGAATCCGATCATGGCGCCACTACAAGCCTACGAGCCGATGAAACAGCGAATTGCGGGCCTGGGTATCGAACATGCTGTGAACCTGTTTCATGCAACCGAGGGACGATACCCGAAAGATTACGAAGAATTTATGCAACGCATCATCAAGGAAAACAACATGCGACTGCCGGATCCGGCCAAAGGGTTCAGCTACGAATATGATGTTGTCAACCACAAGCTGGTTGTGGTCAAAGACGGTGGCGAGTAACTGGTAAACGATTGAGACAGAGACCTGAACAAGCTGCCACGATTCGGCAAACGGATGATACGTTTTCAACTGTGGCGTATGGTGACAACTTGAGAGATTGCACAGGAATTTTCGCCCTCTTTTTGCGAATGATGTTTCTTGCACCTATAGTTGCTGCGATCTCATACCTTTGCTCAGGTCTTTGAGCCTTCCATTCCACATGTGGCGTCGATTACTCATTCTTTGGTCCAGCCCGAGACCCGTTCTGCGTCGGATCCTGGCGCTCGACGACACTCCGCATGCTGTTGCATTGGGGGCTGCGGTTGGAACATTGTTCGGTATGACCCCGACTGTCGGTCTGCAAACCATTGAAGTCCTCCTGTTTGCCCTGTTGACTCGACGTTTGTTCTATTTCAATCGAACCGCTGCTTTGGCGCTCATTTACATCTCCAATCCACTTACAGTTGCCCCAATTTACTATGCTCTCTACAAGGCTGGCACATGCTTTGTTCCCGGTGAGGTGACGTTGCGCCAGTTCCGGGAGATCCTGACATTTCAGGGATTTGCCGGCTGGTGGCAGTCTGTGCACCAGCTTGTTGCTGATGTCGGATTGCCACTTGCAGTGGGAACGGCTGTCGTCGCGCCTGTGACGGCGGCGGTTACCTATCCTGTGACCCGATTTCTCCTTCAGTGGTATCGCGGAAATCAGCTGTGGAACAAAGAACGCTCGGCGATGAGGCCGAGACACCAGGATCGGCCGATGTCAGAAGAAGATCACGGCGCCGGGGATGATGTGGACGCGACCATGAGTCAATCGCAGGGACAATTGTCTTGATTCAAGTGGCATTGCCCAGCAATTCATGGGCGGGGATCCGTGGGCGACTGCTGAAATTCCAGTCTGCCCGGTCTGGCGAGATCGATTGGGAACACCTGACCTGCTCAGGAGGACCTGAGCAGGTCGTTGACCGGTTGCCTGCAAGGACATCCGGTCATTCGACATTCGGGACCCTCCATCAGTAGACTCTAACAAGTCAGCAACTCAGACGATGCGAACGTCCGCGTCCTGATGCCGCGGTATTCCGCCGGTCGCTCCGAAAAGTCGACTCGGCGTGAATAAGTTCGCCGAAATAAGCAGTGCTAACGTGGTAGCGGTGACAGCTGAGCAGATTTAGGTCGTATCAGGTCAGAGATTTTTCCCTATGCAGGTTCGAAATGGAATTCCGGTCTCTCCTGGAGTCGTGGTCGGTCCTGCGCTGGTACTGGGTACCGAGAACTTTCGCATTCCGCAGAAATATGTTCGGCGTGATGCTGTGGAAGCTGAACTGGCTCGTTTTCGCTCAGCTTTGGAGCAGGTGTGTTCGGAGATCGAAAGTAATGAAGTCCTGGTGGCCGACAAACTTGGGACAGAGTACGCAGCAATTTTCTCTGCTCATCTACAGATGGCTCGTGACCCACGGATGCTGGGTGAGGTGGAACACCTGATTCGGGAACGGAGTTATGCGCCCGAGTATGCCGTCAGTCGGTTTCTGCGTCAGCATGCCGAGCAGATGCAAAACCTGGGAGACAAATATCTGGCCGAGCGGGCGCTTGACATCTTTGATCTTGAAAAACGTCTGCTGGGGTGCCTCCTGGGGGAAAGCCGTGAGGAACTTAGCAGCCTCACAGCGCCCGTCGTTATTCTTGCTCACGACCTGACTCCGAGCGAGACGGCTCAGCTGAACACCGAATTTGTATTGGGGTTTGCGACCGAAGTTGGCGGCCATACGAGTCATACGGCGATTCTGGCAGGTGCCCTCGGAATTCCGGCCGTCGTCGGACTGGGAAGATGTCTGGCGAGCATTTCCGGAAGTGAAACGGTCATTCTGGATGGAGATCACGGTCAGGTTCTGATCGATCCTGACGAAGGATCAATTGCAAATTTTCGTACGTCCGAAGCCCACAATCTCAAAATTCATGAGCGATTGCTGTCGCTGGAGGATTTGCAGGCGGAAACACCGGACGGCGAGCGGATCCACATCTACGGAAACATCGAGTTTCCTACTGAAGTTGAACAGTGTGTCAAACGGGGTGCTGAAGGAGTCGGACTCTATCGAACAGAGTTTCTTTATCTCGGTGGCAGGGTTGAGCCATCGGAAGACGACCATTATCAGGCCTACTGCCGCGTTATTGAAGCTTGTGGCGATCGACCGGTCGTTATCCGTACGATGGATATTGGTGCGGACAAAATCCCGCAACGGTTACAGGAGCGATTTGATGAGACTCATAACCCAATGCTTGGCCTGCGAAGTATCAGATTGAGTCTGCAGAGTACTCCAGTGTTCAAAATTCAGCTCAGGGCCCTTTTGCGAGCTGCCGTTAAGGGAAACGTACGTATCATGTTTCCGCTCGTGGCGACGCTGCTGGAGTTCCGTCAGGCGAAAATGATCCTGATGGATGTGATGGAGGATCTGGAGGACGAAGGAATCGAGTACAAACACGATATTCCGGTCGGAATGATGGTCGAAGTCCCCTCAGCCGTCATGTTGGTGGAAGAATTTGCCCAGGAAGTCGACTTCTTCTCGATTGGTACCAACGACCTGATTCAGTACACTCTGGCCTGTGACCGGTCGGATCCATCAGTAGCCAGCCTTTACCGTGCTGGTGATCCGGCGATTTTGCGATTGATTCGAATGGTTCTGACGGCAGCAAAAAAGCATAACCGTCCGGTGACCGTTTGTGGGCAAATGAGTTCTGACGTGCGGTTTGTGCCGTTGTTGCTTGGGTTGGGGCTGCGACATCTCAGTGCCACTCCCCATTCAATTCCTCGTCTGAAGGAAGTCGTCAGACACGTATCAATACTGGATGCGGAACGAATTGCGGACCACGCCTGTTCGTTCGATCTTGCCCGTGACGTGGAACATTATTTACTCGGAGAGCTTGGCCGATTGTGTCCGGATCTCGTTGTTTGATATTACCAGTTTTGGAGACGTCGCAGGTTGTCTCCGATTAACCAAAACACTCTGCCCCGATTTGAAACAGGAACGAACAACCCGTCATAACGAATTCAGCTGACGCAGATCGTTTGCGAGGCCGTTTGGGGCTTTCGGCGAACGATTACACATCTCAGAGCCGTCCAGTTACGATCGCTCTGTACACTCTCGCACCAGGCAGGAGGCTGTTGTTGTACCCAGTGAAACGGACAAAAGGTTCAATCCATGGTTCGGTCGTTTCGAACGATTGTGTCCGGTTTGGATACCAGAACCTGCGTAAGAGCCTGTTTCGACAGGATACAGGTGTGCCAGTAAACGTGTGTTGATGCAGCAACCTGCTGAGATTGTCGGAGTACTTTGACGAGACACGTTGTTCGTTCGCAGGAACGAAAGCCGTGTAATGAAAAAAGAAATGTTGATCAACGTGCTGCAACCGGAAGAAAGCCGGATTGCAATCGTTGAAGATGGCGTACTGGAGGAACTGTACGTCGAGCGCAGCAGTGCTGAGAACTACGTGGGCAACGTCTATAAGGGCCGCGTGGTCAATATTGAGCCAAGTATTCAGGCTGCGTTTGTTGATTTTGGCGTTGGTCGCAACGGGTTTCTGCACGTTAGTGACGTCGAATACCAGTACTACAAACATCTGGTGGAAGACGAAGCGGGTGACGGCAAACGGCCGCCAAAACATCTCAATGAACGTAACGCCCGCAACAAGCCGCCGATCCAGCGCATCCTGCAGCGTGGAAGTGAAGTTCTTGTCCAGGTTATCAAGGAAGGCCTTGGAAACAAAGGCCCCACGCTGTCAACCTATGTATCAATCCCCGGCCGTTATCTTGTTCTCATGCCGGGTCTGCAGCGAGTTGGAATCAGTCGCAAGATCCAGGACGAAAAAACTCGACGGGAATTGAGGCAAAGTATGAGGAATCTGCGCCCACCAGAGGGCATTGGATTCATTGTACGAACCGCCGGGGTCGATCGCGATCAGGAAGATCTGAAACGTGATCTGAATTACCTGCTTCGGTTGTGGGAAACCATTGTCAGTCGACTCAGAAAAGTATCGGCGCCTGCAACAATCTACGAAGAAAGTGACATGATGATCCGGACGATCCGGGACATCTACACGGGCGAAATTGACAATGTGTGGATCGATTCGAAGGAAGCCTGCGACCGAGCTCGCGATTTCATGAAAATCGTTATGCCTCAGCATCAAAATCGTGTGCGCCTTTTTGACGGCACAGAGCCTTTGTTTCACAGTTACGGGATTGAAGACGAAATTATCCGTATTCAGGACCGCAACGTTCCAATGAAGGGCGGGGGTTCTCTGGTGATTGATCAGACCGAGGCACTCGTGGCAATTGATGTCAATAGTGGAAATTTTCGTGCTGATGATGATGCAGAGACATCCGCATTTCGTATGAATCTGCGGGCGGCCAATGAAATCGCGCGCCAGATCCGTCTCCGAGACTTGGGGGGAGTCATCGTCAACGATTTCATCGACATGCGGGATGAACGGCACCGTCGCAAGGTTGAACAGGCTATGAGACTGGCCGTTCAGCGTGATCGTGCCCGGACCCGAGTTCTTCGGATCAGCCCATTCGGCCTGATCGAGATGACCCGACAGCGAATCCGACCATCGCTTCGACGGAGTGTTTACGAAGATTGTCCCTGCTGCAGCGGTGTGGGACAGGTCAAGACGGCTGAAAGCATGTCGATTGAAGTTATGCGACTGGTCATGGCGGCGGCCAGTCAGGAAAACGTCGCCGAAATCGCGATCGAAGTCCATGATCGCGTTGCTAACGATTTCAACAATCGGAAACGTAAAGAGCTTATCGACATCGAAGACGATCGGGAGGTGCGGGTCGTTATCGGGTCCAGAGCTGATGTTGCTCCGGAACATCTAACGGTGGCCTGCAAGGACGACAACGGTCGTTCGATCGCCCTGAAGACCTGATCAATGGGTTTCCGGCAGATTTATGCAGTGTCCGGTCAGTCAAAGGGAGTGGTTGTTCGATAGTTCTTCCAGTAGTGATTGATGCGGCGACTCATTTCCGGGATTCCAGTCAGGATCCTGGTATACGGCTGTGGTTCCGGCTCGATCTCACGATTTTGGACGTTATACTTTCCCAAATTCCTGACTAGCGCCAGAAGCTTCAGGCGCCTTTCCTGCTTGTTTGCGGTGAACCGCAATAACCCGGGTGACCTCATGTTTGCCGTGATTGAAGATGGAAGCCGACAACATCGAGTCCAGGAAGGTGATTTGCTGTCAGTTGACTACCGGGCGGATGCGGAAATCGGTGCTGCTCTTGCATTTGAACGGGTTCTGCTGGCTAATGCTGGTGGAGCCAGCGTCATCGGGAGGCCGCTGATTGACGGAGCTTCGGTCACTGCAGAGGTCATTGATGACGAGGAAAAGGGCCCCAAGTTGGAGATTCAGAAGATTCGTCGCCGAAAAAACAGCCGGCGGCACAACGGACACCGCCAAAAATACACTCGGGTAAAAATCACTGGAATCAAGATCCCCAATCTGTCGGTGGTCGCTGATACTGCTTCTGCCGGCGACGACAGCAACAGTGAATAACTCGTCGGTCTGTGTGACTCCGTATACCCACAGCCACACTTTCGACTGGCGAATCAATGGGGCTGATCACAAATCCCGGGCATCAAACGCACTGCCGACGGTTGTAAGTGAGTGGTTGTCGACTCAGAGACAGTCCGTTTTGGCAATTCTGCAAAGTGTGTTCATTACAGGCTCGATTCGCAGCGGTTGAAGAAACAAACTGTTTGACTGATGCAGTTCGAGGCAGCACGTGATGAACCGGCTGGAGTCCGGTCGCTCTGGTATTCGGCTGCGACCCGAAGCACAAGGCGGCCCGATGAATGACAGTAAAAATACCAAAGTGATCGCCGTCATGCCGGCCTACAACGCCGCCATGACGCTGGAGCGAACGATTGCCGACATTCCGGAAGGCAGTGTCGAAGAAATCATTCTGGTTGATGACTGCAGCAGTGATAACACGGTCGAACTGGCTCGCTCCCTCGGTCTGACAGTCATTTCGCACGAAAGCAATACGGGGTATGGCGGCAACCAAAAGACGTGCTATACGCGAGCGCTGGAACTCGGAGCGGACATTGTGGTGATGATTCACCCCGATTATCAGTACGACAGTCGAGTGATTCCGGTGGCAGCCGAACTGATCCGGCTCGATAACTGTGACATCATTCTTGGATCCCGTATCCGAACCCGAGCCGAAGCGCTGGCCGGCGGTATGCCGGTCTGGAAATATATTGCAAACCGACTTCTGACGACGTTTGAAAATGTAGCGCTGGGTCAGAACCTCGGTGACTTCCACAGCGGATTTCGTGCCTATCGTCGCGAGGTTCTGGAATCAGTCTCGTGGCAAAACAATTCTGATGACTTTGTGTTCGACACACAGTTTCTGGCCCAGTCGGTCACTGCCGGTTTTCGGCTGGCCGATATCCCGGTTCCTGTACGGTACTTTGATGAAGCGTCCAGTATTAACTTTCGTCGGAGCTTCCGATACGGACTGCTGACACTGTGGGTCATGCTGCTGTTCTGGATGAATCGACTGGGCATCTACCGGTCGGTGATTTTTCAGCCGAAGCCGGATGAGTAACGGTGGGTGTGTTTCCGCCAGCTCTGCCAGTTTCAGGTGGATCACCATAGGTGCTGCAAAAAGAATTGCCCAGTTAGAAGCCCCGGGTTTTGATAAAGCCGAGCTTCTTCGAGATCGCTTCCGGTCTTTTATTAATTTGCCGTGCCGGGCTATGGCTGCTGGCAGGTCGATTGTTCTGCGCAGCAGACAGTGAAAGATTTTAGGTGCTGTACGTGTGGTCGTTGCACCTGCCGCTCTGAGTGATTCCGTGGCGGTCTTTGGACGAACGTTGTTCGGGGCATCAGTTCACTTCGGTTTGGCCCCGCCACTGAGTGAGTTACTGTGCTTCCACGATCTCATCAATTGAAAAGGGACCATGTTCCTCATCGCCAATCAGCACCAGTTGGCCTTTCAGACTGCGTCTGCCGTCGGGGAACCCTGTTGCGGTACATCCGTTCTGAAGCGTAATGGTCACTTCATGAGTTTCATTCACTCCGGCCAGGTCCTCATGGACGAGGACCGGATGCCGTTCCCATGCCCAGGTCCACAAAGTTGCCTGAGTATCAACGCGACCCGCAAATTCGTGCCATTCGGCATCCGCCTGTCTGAGCTGTTTGAGATTTGCCTGCCGGCACCAAGGCCGCAGCACTTCTTCGATCCAGCAGCGTCGTGATGCTGCCAGATCCTCAAAATGTTTTGGGACATCCGAAAATGGCATGTCTTTCTCTCATGAATGGACGGTTCGCAGTCAGTGACTGCCGATTCGAAGTCAGCCGTTAAGCAAATCCACTGTACTCAAATGTTGGCATGCTCAAATTCTGCCATAAACCGGATCAGGGCATGGACACCTTCGATCGGAAACGCATTGTAGATGCTGGCTCGCATTCCACCGACACTCCGATGTCCCTTAACAGCGTTAAAACCAACAGCGGTTGCTTCCTGAATAAATCGGGCATCTTTGTCAGCATCACCCGTCACAAATGTCACGTTCATTTGTGAACGGGATGACGCCTCCGCCGTGCCATGAAATATCGAGCTGGAATCAATGGCCTCATACAGAAGGCGGGCTTTTTCGCGGTTGCGGGTCTCCATTGCTGTCAGACCACCGTTGTCACGAATCCAGCGGAAGACAAGCATGATGAGATAAATACCGAACGTTGGCGGAGTGTTGTACATGGAGTGCGCTTCAGCATGCGTTCGATATTGCAGCATCGAAGCCAGTTGATCGCTCCCGGATTCGACGAGATCGTCCCGAATGATCACCAGAGTGACACCACTTGGTCCTAAATTCTTTTGTGCACCAGCGTAGATCAGTCCGTATTTCGAGACATCGATCGGCCGACTGAATATGTCACTGCTTGCATCACAGACCAGGAACGCATCATCAGAAAATTCCTCAGGTTCTGTTCGGAACTGTGTTCCAAAGATTGTGTTGTTCGACGTGAAGTGCACGTATCGGGCCTGCTCACTAAACGAATTATTGGCGGGAATAGTGCTGAAATTCGTGGCTTCACTTGTGGAAGCCACATTCACATGTCCAAACAATTTCGCCTGCGCAACGGACTTCTTTGCCCAGGAGCCGGTGACAATGTAGTCAGCAGTCGTGCCGGGAGTCAGGAAATTCATGGGTGCCATAGCGAACTGTGTCGATGCACCGCCCTGCAGAAACAGCACTCGATAATTGTCGGGAATATCGGCTAGTTCGCGACACAGTGACTCGGCTTCTTCGATCACTTCGGTGAATGCTCTGCCGCGATGGGAATGCTCGCAAATACCGATTCCCGTGTTGCCGAACGACAGCAGAGATTCCTGAGCTTCGACAAGAACTGGTTCCGGCAGAGCAGCCGGACCGGCCGACAGGTTCCAGATACGATGAGTCATGGCAGATCGGCCTTCGATAGTTCGGAAAACAACAGCAGCTGTGACGGTGACATACGGTCGGACCTCTCGACCTGACAGAACACCGGGAATGGTACGAAACCGGTCAATTCAATGTCACAACACTGTGTGATGCCGGCCCACAACAGATTCCCGACCTTCTTATGCGAACCAGACGAAGTGCAGCCATATGGCACACGACTCACAGATTCTAATTCGAAATTGACGGAATTCGTTCAAGCCACCGGATGAAACATCAGGTATTCCCGTGATGTGGAGACATGGGGTAGACCCTGCCAACTGCCTGGCTCGAAAGCGGACGGTCCGTTAATCTGACATGCTCTCGAACCGTCTAAGTTCCGGTCCCGCTACAATCAGGACCGGAGCACGGACTGGTTATGGTACGACCATCAGATCAGCACGCTTTCACTTAGACGATCCTTCCGGCCTTCCTGTCCGATTCTTTCATTCCCGGTGAATCGCATTCCTATGAATCAGGATTCCGAATCTTTACAACACCGTCCGGGGCCGCGTATTCAGCAGTTTCAGGCACCGCAGGGTGATTTGGCGGTCCTTGCGGGATCCGGCAATCCTGTGTTCGCGCAGCGAATCGCGACAGAACTGGGAGTCCAGCTGACTCCGTGTCAGGCTCAGGTATTCAGCGAAGGCAATGTGTTCGTTCGTATCCTGGAAAACGTCCGAGGCCGGGATACCTTCATCGTGCAGGGTGTCCATCATCCGGTCAACGACAACTTTGTCGAGCTTCTGTTTTGGGTTGATGCGCTGAAACGAGCAAGTGCTCAGCACATTACGGCCGTCATTCCGTATTTCAGCTACGCCAAGGGTGACAAAAAAGACGAGCCGCGCGTGTCGATTCGAGCGCGGGTTTGCGCAGATGCGCTGGAGGCGGCGGGAGCCGATCGTGTTCTCACCATGGACCTGCACAGCCCTCAGATTCAGGGATTCTTCAGCGTCCCTGTTGATCATCTTTATGCTCGAGCAGTTATTTGCGAGCACATGCAGCGGATGGAAATTGAGGATCTCGTCATTTGCAGCCCGGACGTCGGATTCGCAAAATCAGCGGCAGCGTTTGCTAACCTGCTGGGAGTTCCTGTGGTCATTGGGAACAAAGCCCGGACGGACCACAGTGAACAGGCGGAGATTCTGGAGGTCATCGGAAACGTCGATGGTAAAAACGTCCTGTTGGTGGATGACTTTACGATCACCGGTGGATCGCTTTGCAGTATGGCCAAAGTGCTGAGAGAGCGAGGTGCCGGACAGATTTATGCGGCGGTGTCCCACGGTGTTCTGGCAAAAGGCGCGGCAGATCGAATTCAGAACAGTCTGATTGAAAAGCTGTTTATGACGGACACAATCGAAGCTGTGGTCGAGCCGCCGTGTCCCAAAATCGAAGTGCTTTCTGTGGCTCCGGTTTTCGCCCGGGCAATACGCTCTATCCATGACCGTACCAGTGTCAGCATGCTGTTTCCCGACGAAAAATCGTTGTAAGCTGAGCCGCAGGAATGAATTCACCAGCGTCGTTTCGAAACGGAACAATGACGCTGGTACCTCGATCAGTGTTGTGGTCGCTGCCGATTCCGGTCCTGCCTCAACATTGCATGTATTTATCGGCTGCTCACCTGTTTCGTTAGAGTATGTCCCTTCGACGCAATCAATGTCGTTCAGTAACACGCCATGGCTAAAATTTCCCCGATGATGGAACGATATCAGGAAGTGAAGTCCGAGAATCCGGGCACGCTTCTGTTGTTTCGAATGGGTGATTTTTATGAGCTGTTTTACAACGACGCCGAAATCGCTTCCGAAGTTCTTGGCCTTACTCTGACCAGTCGTGACAGGAACTCGCCAAATCCCGTTGCCATGGCCGGGTTTCCTTATCACCAGCTGGACAATTATCTTCAAAAACTGATTCATGCGGGATTCCGGGTCGCAATCTGTGATCAGGTTGAAGACCCAAAGAAGGCGAAAGGGCTTGTTCGCCGCGAAGTCACCCGCGTTGTCACACCGGGTACCATCACCGAAGATGAGTTACTCGATCCTCGTACGAGCAATTTCATTGCGTGTGTGGCCCCTTCGGGAACGGTACTGGGACTTGCCTGGCTGGAGTTATCCACCGGACGATTTCTGATCAGTGACATCGAGCCGGCTCTGCTCCAGGATGAACTGGCCCGCATTCATGCGGCGGAATGCATCATCCCGGAGGACGAGGCCGGCAGCACACAGGAATGTGTCGCAGAACAGGATCTGGGTGGTCCTGTTCTGACATCCCGCCCTTCGTGGTGTTTTGCCCACGATGAAACACGCCGTGTTCTGCGCGAACATTTCGGGACCAATACACTGGAAGGCTTCGACGCCGATGAGGATTCTCCTGCAGTGACTGCGGCAGGCGCACTTCTCGAGTACATTCGAGAAACACAGCGATCAGCACTGGGACATATCACTCGTCTGGAAACATGGCGACGTCATCGATTTATGATCATCGATGAAGCAACGCGCCGCAGTCTGGAACTCACCAGCACGATGCGAGACGGTCGTCGGGAGCAAAGCCTCCTGGGTGTCATCGATGAAACCAAAACGCCAATGGGAGCCCGACTGCTGGCTGACTGGCTGTCTAATCCGCTCACAGACATTGAACAAATCACACAGCGTCTGGATGCGGTCGAAGAATTACTCCGTGATGTTGCTTTGCGCGATGAGCTGCGCACATCCCTGCGACAGATCCATGACCTGCAGAGGCTGACATCGCGCGTGGCAACCGGACGCTGCAGCCCCAGGGATCTCAGCAGCCTTGCTGTGACCCTGGGGCATCTGCCGTGCGTCAAAGACCGACTTGCCGCCCGGTCTGCTCAGCGACTGCACACCCTTGAAGAACGTTTGGATTTGTGTCCGGAGGTGCGAACCGCAATCGAAGATGCCTTAATCGCAGATCCGCCGGCAGCAGTCGCGGACGGTGGCGTCATCCGTTCCGGTTTTCACGGGCAACTGGACGAACTGCGAGAGCTTGCCAAAGGAGGAAAACAGTGGATTGCCGCCTATCAGGCGACGGAAAGTGAACGCACGGGGATCCCAGGTCTTAAGATCGGCTTCAACAGGGTTTTTGGATACTACCTGGAGGTGACCGGGGCCCATCTGAGCAAGGTTCCGGAAGACTATATCCGCAAACAAACACTTAAGAATCAGGAACGCTTCATTACCCCGCAACTCAAAGAGTACGAAGACAAGGTTCTGAGAGCAGAGGAACAAAGCAAGGCGCTGGAGCACGAACTCTTTGACAGTTTGAAGGAAGAAGTCGCGGCCCATGTGGCTCGTCTGCTGTCCACAGCCGAAGCGCTGGCGGAAATTGATGTACTCACTGGTCTGGCGGCACTGGCAGAAACAGCCGGGTACTGCCGTCCGGAACTCACCAGTGAGCCGACGCTCGACATTCGGGAAGGACGCCATCCTGTACTGGACCGTCTGATGCCTGCGGGAGAGTTTGTGCCGAACGACGTGCTTTTAGGTGTGTCGAACTCCAGTGCGAATGCGGAGCTGTCCTCCGGTCGCCTGCAAATCATTACTGGTCCGAATATGGCGGGCAAAAGTACCTATATCCGCCAGGCAGCACTCATCACACTGATGGCACAAATGGGTTCTTTTGTGCCGGCAAGTGATGCACGAATTGGGATTGCCGACCGTATCTTCGCTCGCGTGGGAGCCAGCGATGAACTTGGCCGAGGTCAGAGCACGTTCATGGTTGAAATGACCGAAACGGCCCGGATTCTCAACAGTGCCACATCAGCGAGCCTTGTGATTCTGGATGAAATCGGTCGTGGCACGAGTACCTACGACGGAATCTCACTGGCCTGGAGCATTACCGAATACCTCCATGATGAAACGTTGTGCCGCACGATGTTCGCCACGCACTATCACGAGCTCTCCGTGCTCACGCAGACCCTTCAACAGGCATCGAACTGGAATGTGGCGGTTCAGGAGAACAATGATGATGTCATTTTCCTGCACCGGATCGTGCAGGGAGCTGCGGGACGCAGCTATGGCATCCATGTCGCAAAGCTTGCGGGCGTACCGCGTTCAGTGACAGAACGCGCTCGCACAATTCTGGACACGCTGGAAAATGACCACATTAACCAGGACGGTCGCCCCAGCGTGCCTCAGCGCGAGACAGGTCGGCAGAAGTCACGGCAACTCAGTTTGTTCGAACTGCCCGAAGATCCATTGCTTGATGAGATCAGAAATCTGGAAGTCGATCGAATGACGCCTTTGGAAGCGATGCAGGAACTGCATCGACTGAGAAAGCAACTTACCGACCGCACTTAAATCGCTTTCAGCACCACGTGCGCGGATCCTCTGTGATGCAAAACACAATATGCGGGAATCGAGATCAGGCTGATCGATTGACGAGACCAACACAGGCGTGCTGCTTCTGTGGTTTCCATGGTCCGGAAACAGATGACACTCGTACCCAAAAAAGGTGGCACGCAATTGGTCGACGGCTGATCGTGTCTTCGATGCTTCTCGTCTTTGCAACATCAGACTTTCTGCCGGTGCAGGCGACAGACACTGACTCATCGACATCCCGATCTGTGCTTGTCGATGCTGCCTGGGTCATGGATCACGTTGATTCATCGCATGTCAGCATTCTTGAACTGGGGCCGGACATCCGATCGTACAGAGAAGGCCATATTCCGGGCGCTCATTTTGTGCACTGGATCGATGACATTACTGCACCATCCGATCGAGCGAATTATACGGTGGCTTCGCCGGAAATGATCGAGGCGCTGCTTCGTCGATTGGGAATCGCAAACAGTACGACGATTGTTTTATACGACGACCTCAATAACCGAGTGTCTACAAGGATGTTCTGGACGCTGCGATACTACGGACACGGGGCGATCCGAATTCTGGACGGAGGCCGGCAGGCATGGTCGGTTGCCGGCCATGAAGTTGTTTCGGAGACGACGACCGCGCAACGGAGTGAGTACAAAATCGCCAGGACACTTGGGAAGCACCGGATCCGGATGAATCGAATTCGTAAGCAGCTTGGCAGGTCAGATATTGCAATTATTGATGGACGCTCGCCGGCGCAGTACACAGGCGAAACACCGGGGACGGTTTACCATACCGGCAGACCCCACGATCAGTCTGGTCACATTCCAGGTGCGATCAATATCCTCTGGCAGGACAACTTCCGGTTGGACGGTACATTCAAATCCTCTGAGGAACTGCGTCAATTGTACGAAGACCGGGGCGTGACGCAGGACCGCGAAGTCATCACGTACTGCAACGAAGGTCTGCACGCGGCACCTTCCTGGTTCGTGCTGACCGAATTGCTGGGATACGAGAACGTCCGCCTGTACGACGAATCCATGGCCGAATGGGCCAACAATCCAGAATTGCCCGTCAAAACGGGTGACCAGCCCTAGCTGCGTTCACGCAACAGTGCAAAACCGTGCGATGGGTAATATGCGAAGCGAGACCCCGGCATGATTTAATGCGGGCAGCACTACGGACTGGTCAGCCTGTTCGACTTGCTCGTTTCGCAGCGCGGCTCGCAATACCACGGGGCAGAGAACCGCTTGGTCGAAAGAGCAGCCATGGCTGAGGTCGATCCGTCACCAGGCAGTTCGATCACGGTACGAATCCGAGGGGCTCATTGTGGACCATGAATGTGCTCCGTGTCCTGCGCGGTCATGTCCACCAGCACCGGTCAGTATTCTGTCGTCGTGTGAGTCGCCTTCCCGGATGTGTATCTGCAGAAGGAACAGAAGACGTAGGGGTAGTAGATGCCGTTCTGCCTCAAGGTCTCCAGTACCTTGCTGAGCTTCACGTTGCCAATGTTGAACTTCCGCAAGCCCCTGGCGCGGATTGTCAGGATATCCATGGGGAGGAGGTTGACCTTCGATGAGAAATCGGCCACGTATCCCCGTCGAACCATTTTTTTTTCCATTTCATTGTTTTGGGGCAAGCCCCGACCAAACTCTTCGAAGGATTTAATGCCGGCGTCGATGCTTTTACGCGTTGAGTCGATCCTGGTCATGATCGAACCATAAGTCTCCGTCTCGCTGCCGCGCTTCTTTCCCTGGAACTTGCTGAGGTCATAGTCCGGCGAGACCTGCCCCTCGTCGATCTCCTCTTCCACTTTGATGCCGAGTCGGAAATCGGCATGCATCTTGAGGATGTGATCCCGCGGCGCGTAGTAGTGCAGACGAATGCCCCTGGGAACCGTGAACGATGTCTTCAGAGTCGCCCCGTGCGACGTGATGCACAGAAACTCAGAACGCCCACTGTTCCCGTGGAAGAGCCACAGATCTTCACCGATAGCGACTTGCTTAGCCATGATGACCTTCTCTCATAAAGCTCTCGAAATTCATGCGGTAAAGCATTGATTTCAATGTACGTGTTCGTCTCGGTCTGTGTTGCTGTTTACTGTCGGGCGACTTCATTTTGTTCCAGGAGTTTCCTTCGTGCCGTACGTCACAAGCATATTATGTGGCCAATTCGAGCAGTGAAACCCGATGCGACCTGTGGCGTGGAAAAATTTAGCATTCCATCGGCATCTGTTATTCTCAACGCACCTTTGACATCAAACCTGAAGTCAGTCGAATCATCCCTGAAACGGACTTCCGTCCAGTCGAGTACCAAACCAGCGTCGGAGCACTGTATCCCCGGCCCATGTCAGTGCTGCGAATACGCCAACGCCCAGTGCGGTGGATGCCACGATTGTCGCATACAGCGCCGGAAGGTCCGCACTTGCCGTTTTCCGCTGAATCCATGCACCCAGCCCCGGCTGGCTGGATCCCACGAAAAACTCACCAACGATCGCTCCAACCACGGCCACACCGCTGGCGATTCGAATTCCACTGATCATCCATGGAAGGGCTGAAGGCAATCTCAGTTTCCAAAGCGTCTGCCACCAGGTTGCACCATGCAGCCGAAACAATTCATGCAGCTGGTTGTCGATCTGCAGAAGTCCCGTCGTTGTGTTTGTCACGATGGGAAAGATACTGATGACGATGGCAACCAGAGTTACACTGTGAAAACCCCGTCCGAACGTCAGGATGATCAATGGGGCAATAGCGATCACGGGCACGGTCTGGAACAGAATCGCGTACGGATAAAATGCACGGCGAATGACCGACGACTGGGCGAACGCGAACGCGACCGCAGTGCCGATCGCTGTGCTGATCGCAAGGCCACTGAGCGCCGCGACGGCAGTCCTGACAGTTGCCTCAGTCAGCTCCACACGCATTGTTCTGAGGGACTCAAGCACAGACACCGGACGAGGCACGATATACGGGGGGATGTCGAAGACATCAATTGCCAGATGCCACGCTGTGGCGGCGGCCACAAGTACCAGCAGCGGCAGCAGACCACTGCCCACCAGAATGAATGCACGTGCCCAGCTCATGATTCGTTCACAGAACAACGGGGGGGTCGAAGCGCTTCAAGAATCCGACCGATCGTTGCACCGAATTCCGGAGTGCTGCGCATCTCGACCGAACGATCGAGCTGCACGGTGGTCACACTGGTGATGGTGGCCGGAGATCCGCCAAGCGTAATGACACGGTCGCTCATGCAGACAGCCTCAGTGACATTGTGTGTCACCATCACGGTGGTCACACCAAGATTTTTCTGAATGCGAAATACGTCCGCCTGCAACTGCTGACGCAGCAGGTCGTCGACTGCTGCAAACGGTTCATCGAGCAACAGAAGATCCGGTTGCAGCACCAGTGCTCTGGCAAGCGAGACCCGCATCTTCATTCCGCCGGACAGCGCGGCTGGCCGCTTCTGTAAATCGTCCTGTGACAGTCCCACAAGTTCGGCCAGTTCGTGGACACGTGAACTCGACACGGACGACTGTTCCAGTTCACCGGGCAGACGGATGTTGGCTGCTGCCGTTCGCCACGGCAGCAGCGTCGGGTCCTGAAATACGAATCCGGTACGAATGGCGCGACGATCTTTGGGTTTCGAAATTTCAAGTTCGCCTGAGGCCGGCGCCAGCAATTGCGCAATGATTCGCAACAGTGTCGACTTTCCGCAGCCCGACGGGCCGACCAGTGAAACGAATTCACCGGATGCGATTTCCAGCGAATCGATTTGAACGATGGCGGTTCCATCGAATCCCGCACACAGATTCGTCAAACGTATCTGTGGTCGAGCAGCATATTCAGTCTGTTCGCTGGATGAATGGTTCACGCCCGAAGACTACTGTACGTGCACCGTTGAAATCGTGGTGAACTGCCGATATGCCTGTTCCACGTTGCCCTGGACAGCGTCACCATCGTGAAAATAGATGGCATATCTAAGCTTCAGATTCTCACCCGGATTCAGATGAACCGGTTTTTCCGGTTCTTCACCTTTGGAATAGGCATGCTCTCCAAACGGATTGATGGAAAACAATCCATAATTTCGAACGTGATAGCGTGATGGCCGGAAATTCTCCGGGTGATCCATCAATGTTACCCCATATGTCCTGTCGCCGACCGTGCCGGAATAGTCAATCCACGGAAACGAACGTCCCCAGCAGTCAGCCGTACCTTCGATTCCGTCACTGCTGACGACCCTGCCTGTGTTTTTTTCCTTCATTGACGAAACCATGCGATAACCAAACAGACCTTCTTTCGTGTCACGAAAATCCACAGGGCCGTGCTTCGCAAGGAACTGGATTTCATAGGTCATGAGACGGTTTGCATAAATCGCAATATGGGTCTTCTCGGTGACAACCGGTTCGTCTGCACCCGATTTTTGCCATTCATTTGTCACTGTGAAAACAGCGGGGTTACCTTTGGAGCAAAGAACAGTCACGTCGCGTGTTACGATCAATTCCCGTTCTTTCCAGTGCCGGGCTTCATTGACTTCGTCCACAGCCACCCAGACACCCTTGTGATGGGCATGATCTTTGTCTTCCGGGTCGTCCAGTGCACGAGTGAGAATTGTGCCATCAGCGGCCCTGACGGGCAGAAAGAACGGCTTGCGAAACTCAGACGAATAGTTGTAGGTCGCAAAGTCAGACTGTCCGATTTTGACCTGCAGCTGGCCGAGCTGTTCGACGATCTTCACATCCGAGTCCGCCGCAAACGCCAGTCCGCGGTTCAACAATGGACACAACAACAGAACCAGAGCCGAACGGTTCATCAATGACTCCCGAGAAAAGCAATACTTGAGTGCGAAAGGCCCGAATGCCTGATTGTGGCTGTCGAAGACAACAAGCCAGTTACATACTACACGAGGGGGCAGTGAGCTGCCACGGAATATCCCCGTCGACACGATATGGATTGATGCCGGAATCCGGCCGTTCATACGCAATGTTGTGCAAATTCAATCTGCATGCATGTTCAGCCATGAGTGTGAGTGATTGCTCAGACGCAGAAGACGTGTTTAGTTGAGGCGGCTGGAGTGTCGCGGGTGTACGACGTGGTGTTTCAGGCTCAATGGAACGTGTCGAATCCACAGATTGCGTAATTATTGTCCCGTTGCCCCAGGCTTTATGATAGAATCCGATGATTCACCCACCAATTGGTGTACCGGCTTTGCCGTATTGCCTCACTTCTGAACAGTTGGAATCCCGCTCTGTTTGCTGAGGAGGGTTGGGGACCCTGGAAGTGGCATTTGATTCCGGTACACCTGGTGAGCGCATGAGGCGAGGGGGCAGATCAGATGAGTAGTCCCGAATTCAATACGGGTGTGACTGGTGATCCATTCACCGCCCTGGGAAGCGGGAAATGGATTTGGATTCTTCGGGTCCTGACGACTGTCGCGCTCGGCATCTCAGGTTACCTGATGTGGACTGCATTGACGGGACGCACCGTTGCCGGGTGTGGAAGCGGTGAGCTGTTCGACTGTCAGCATGTCCTGAACAGCAAGTGGTCAAAATTTGGTCCCCTCCCCGTCGGATTGCTCGCTTTTGTTCTGTATTCCTGTGTGCTGTCGGCTCTTGTGTTCTGCCGCCATCCGCAAGCAGTCCAAGTCCGTCGCATCAGCTGGATGTGCGTGACAGTGTGTGGGTTCGCGGCGGGTCTGGCGGCTGTGTGGTTCACGTCACTGCAGATCTTCGCACTGGACCAACTCTGTCCGTGGTGCCTGGGAGCTCATGCCTGCGGTCTGGCAATTTGTGGCCTTGTATTGTGGAAACATCCGTTTGAAGCACGAACCTCGCGGCGGCTTGCCTTCGTTGGAATACTGAGTGTGGCTGTTTTGATTACGGGTCAGATTCTGATTCCGGCACCTTTGACACATGAGACTGTTCGTTTTGACGCTCAGTCAAATGGG
The DNA here is from genome assembly GCA_022447185.1 of Fuerstiella sp. Taxonomy (GTDB): domain Bacteria; phylum Planctomycetota; class Planctomycetia; order Planctomycetales; family Planctomycetaceae; genus S139-18. Next base: position 23,044 of record JAKVAY010000056.1, read on the forward strand.
ACTGCTGTGGAAGACAGCGGTGATTCTTTGGACGGAGAAGTTACAGACGATGTCTTCACGTCACCGGACAATATTTTCGAAGCACCCGCAGTGAATCTGTTTGAGGCCCCGACAGAACCGTCAGAGACTGATTCTGTGACGAATGACGAGCCGGACGTCGAGTCGTCCGAAGAGGACGCATCGGCTGCCACGGCTGCATCGTTGCTGCTGCTGATGCCACCACACCTGTCGCTGATGACAAACCGCGTACTGGTTTCGACCGGATCTGACGATGAGGATTCACGCGCGGACAAGAGTGCGCAAGCAGATCCCGCCGTGCCGGAAGAAGTGAAACCTGAACGACGGGTCATCGGTGTGAATGGCAACAAATTTCGTCTGGACGTCAGGCAGTGGCCTCTGCTCGGTCAACCGGATGCGAAATATGTCTTTGTCGAAATGTTCGACTACACCTGCTCGCATTGCCGGAATACGCATCGAGCGGTCCGTGGGGCATTTAAACGCTATGGAGATGATCTGGCAGTCATCGCGTTGCCTGTTCCTTTGGACCGGAACTGTAATCGCTATGCGACCAGCAGTGGCGGGACTCACCGCGACTCATGTGAAATCTCGCGCATTGCCATTGCGGTTTGGCGCATTGACGCAGAAAAATTCTACCAGCTGCACAACTGGCTGTTCGAAACGAACAGAACGGCCATATCCACAAAACGCCGGGCCGAGCAGCTTGTCGGCAGAGAACGACTGGCCACGGAGCTCAACTATCCGACCGCCGGTCAATACATCGGCAAACACGTTGAGCTTTACCACAGAGTTGGCGGGGGCGCTGTTCCCAAACTGATGTTTCCCAATTCATCGATGATTGGAGAAGTCAGTTCGACCCAAACGCTGTGTAATGCGATCGAACGTGAACTGGCAAGCCGTTAGGCTGGATAACTGATTCGTCTTCGAGACGGTGTCGAATCAGTTCTTACGTGATTGATTTTGTGAGGCCGGAACGCTTTCCGAGTGGTGATGTTGATCGGAAGGTAAGCCTGTCGGTTCTGTTGCCACTAAAAAATTCGACCGATTCACCAATGTTACCTCACAGATGACGACCTCAAAGATTCACAGACCAGCACAATTCAAACCGGATTCGTCGCCCGAAAATGTTTCTTTGAACGCAATATTGTCCAGCAGCTTCAGGGTCTGACGATGACAAGTTTTCATATTTGACCTTTCCTGCTTTGTTGTGTTCCTCAGGTCTATGGAAGGCTGATTGTCACTATCGTGTTTTGTGTGTCGTTTGTTACGAAACCCGTGCGTTGGGCTTCTCAAAAAATGCATTTCACTGTTCACATCTGAACAGGTTATTTCGTCTGCTGAATAATGCGGCCTGTTTGTTTATGGCGCAGGATTACGTTGATGCTGCCGTCCGGCATCTTTTCTTCTTTAATCAGCAGGTGATCGGCATCATATTCACGAATTGTGCCCACTCGTTCGGTAGTGTTGCGTCCTCGCCACACGGGCAAACGAACGGTTTCCCAGTGTTTGCTGTTTGCGGACCGGTATGCTGCATCGACAATCGCATTGACCACGTAGCCGTCGTAAAAATCTTCCATCGGAGGACGCGATTCCTCCATGGCGGATAACACGTCCGCAAACATGTCGACGTAACCCAGGGCCACAGGTTCATCGCCAACAGGAAACATCCATCCTGATTCGGATTCAGTCTTTTCGGCAACATAACCGGACTGTCCGCGTGCGGAGAACATTTCGAATCCGGTCCGCAGCCAGTGGTTCAGCCAGATAGTGCCTTCCGTTCCGGAGACTTCGTCACGCAGATCCATGCCGCCTCGAAATGCCCAACTCACTTCGAACTGGCCAATCGCGCCGTTCTCATAACGCACCAGACCGACGGCATGATCCTCTGCTTCAATGGGATGGACGAGTGTGTCCGCCCAACACATGACTTCCGCAGGCCGAATATCTTTTCCAATGAAGTTGCGGGCAATTTCGATGCAGTGACAGCCCATATCCACGATCGCCCCTCCACCTGACAGTTTCCGATTCCAGAACCAGTCACTGTGAGGTCCAGGATGGGTCTCTCTTGAACGAACCCACAACACATCCCCGACAGCGCCGGCACGTACGGAAGCCAGCGACTTCTGAGTTCTGGGCGTATAGACCAGGTCTTCCAGATAAGCATGGAACACGCCCGCTTTTTCGACAGTCCGGAGCATTCTGAGTGCTTCTTCGGCATTGCGTCCCAGTGGTTTGGTACAAAGAACAGCTTTTCCGGCCTCTGCCGCTGCAGTGACCGCGGCTTCGTGCAAATGGTTCGGAAGTCCGACAATGACAGCATCCACGTCGTCGGCCGTCACCGATTCGGCGATGCTGGTTGAGAAGCGAGGGATCTGATGTTGCTCTGCAAATGCTTTCGCATGTCGGGTATCTCGGCCGTACACAACCTGAACTCGATCCCGCGACCGCTTCTCATGAAGTGCTTCCGTGTAAAACCGAGCGATAAAGCCGGTTCCCAGCATCGCAATCCGAAGCATGATTGTTCCCGTGTCAAAGAACGTGTGCGATTATTGAATCCTGGCCTTCCGGCCACCTGCCATCACAAGGCTGCGTTGCATTCCGATTCAGGTTCTGTCAGTGCACGGCACACACGACCATCTGTCCAGATTTCCAGAGCCGAATCGTTCGCATGCTGTCCATTCTGAATGATTGAAATACTGTGGGAATTCTCCGGAAGACGAAAAATGCAGGATCGCCAGTATTGGGCCTGCCTGCTATATTCCATAGTTGTCTGGCTTGGTTCCTGACCGACCGAAACAGAGTTCTGTAGCAGTGCCTTGGGAATGTGTTGAGAACGGTGTCTAAAACTTTGGCGGCATCATAAAACGAAACGCTGGTGTCAAAGCGTTCCAGAGGCCGTTATTCAACCGATTGTTGGCGTCACCTGCCGATATTATTGAGCGGATTTTTGTCATTATGAGTGCAACTTTGTCACATCCACATAAGGTCGCTGATCTCTCGCTGGCCGAGCTCGGGCGCAAAGAGATCGAAATCGCAGAAATTGAAATGCCGGGGTTGATGGCTCTGCGTGAAAAATACGGTCCGACAAAGCCACTGGCGGGAGCTCGAATTGCCGGCTGCCTTCATATGACGATTCAGACGGCCGTACTGATCGAGACTCTGGTCGAACTGGGAGCAGACGTCACGTGGTCCAGCTGTAACATTTTTTCCACTCAGGATCATGCTGCGGCCGCAATCGCGGCCGCAGGTGTTCCGGTCTATGCATGGAAGGGTTTGAGCGAGGAAGAATTTGACTGGTGTATTGAACAAACGCTGATGTTCCCTGACGGTCAGCCTTTGAACATGATCCTGGATGACGGCGGTGATCTTACGCTGATGGTTCACGAAAAATTCCCGGAGCTGCTCAAAGACATCAGGGGACTGTCGGAAGAAACGACAACCGGCGTTCACCGTCTTCATCAGATGCATGCGGCCGGGAAGCTGGCAGTGCCTGCCATCAATGTGAACGATTCGGTAACAAAAAGTAAATTCGATAATCTTTACGGCTGTCGCGAATCACTGGCTGACGGTATCAAGCGGGCAACTGACGTTATGGTTGCGGGTAAAGTGGTCGTTGTCTGCGGCTACGGTGATGTCGGAAAAGGCTGTGCGGCGGCGATGAAGGGCCTGGGCGCTCGTGTCATCGTGACGGAAGTCGATCCGATTTGTGCACTGCAGGCCACCATGGAAGGTTATCAGGTAACCAACATGGCCGAGGCCGCAGCTGATGGTGACATTTTTGTGACCACGACCGGCAACAAAGACGTTATCTGTGGTGAGCACATGGACCAGATGAAGCATCAGGCGATTGTCTGTAACATCGGGCACTTCGACAGCGAAGTTCAGATTGCATATCTGAACGATCGCAGCGACATCGAAAAGGTGAACATCAAAACTCCGGCTGACGAAGGCGGGCCGGTCGATAAGTACGTTTACCCGGACGGTAAAGCACTGATCGTGCTGGCCGAAGGTCGGTTGGTCAATCTGGGCTGCGCCACTGGCCACCCATCCTTCGTGATGAGCAACAGTTTCACGAATCAGGTGATGGCTCAACTCGCACTGTGGCAGGACCCCGAAAGCTATGAAATTGGTGTCCACATGCTGCCAAAACACCTGGACGAAGAAGTCGCACGACTGCACCTGCAAAAACTGGGTGTGAAGCTGGAAGTGCTCTCGAAGGAACAGGCCGACTACATCGGGGTTCCCGTCAACGGTCCATTTAAGCCGGATCACTATCGCTATTAGAGCAGGTCTCGGAATTACCGAGATTGTTTACAGCATTGTCAGACCGGCGATCGCGATGTTGAAGCCGTTGAAAAGAACGTGTACCAGTACTACGGTCCGATAGCTGCGGCGCTGGTAATATGTCCAGCCGATTGCAGCGGCGAGTGGCAGAAGTGCGATGCTGTCCGGAAATCCATGAGCAAATGCAAACAGGAGCGATGTCACGCCTATTGCGAATGGGGCTGACATTTGGATCGGACTGCGGTGATTTAAGAATCCGCCCAGAATTATGACACGATACAGCAGTTCTTCCATCAGTGGCGCGAGGACCACGGCAGTCAAGGCAATCAGAAACAGCGATTCGGTACCCACGCCGTTTATGATCATCTCCAGAAACGGATGCTGATCCTGTTCCGGAAGCAGCAAAGCCATCGTCAGTTTCAGGATTGCAGTGGGCAGCCAGGCGACCAGACAGATTTCTGCGGCAAACCGCAACTCACGCTCCCATCGCCACATTTCAACAGGAGTGTCATCGTGGGATATGTCGTTGTCGGAATCCACGGATGAGGAGATCGCAACGGTTGATTGAACGACGCAAAGATTCTGATCATTCACGATCCCGGTCACCCCGGAATTCGGATCGTCACCAGGCGGTTTGTGAATCCCACGCAGATTCAGAGTTAGCCACTGTCGCCAATTCAGAAGCAATACAGGCATTCCCAGCAGGAGGATCATGGCAATGTTGTAGATCACTGCCTGGCGGAGTCTTTCAACCAGGTCGGAGGAAGCCAGTTGATCAGCCGCTGGTGAATTCACAAGTACAAAACCGGCCATCATCAGGGCAATAACCAGTCCAGGTATCAGTAGTGGTACGGGAATATGTAACAGCGGTCGATTAGCCATCGGCATCACTGAGATGCCACGCGAGTATTGCGTCCACCAAAACGCAATGACACACAGGCTTCCTGTCAGGGCAGCCATTACGCAGGATCCCGACAGGATTTCACCGATGCCGAATTCCTGGTCTGTCAAAACAGAATCAGCCAGCAGTTGTGGCAGGTCTGAGACACTCATGCAAAGTTCTTCCGATGGAATTCCGGCGTGAGGCAAATTTTCCGGTACTGCAAAGTACGTGTGTTTCGTTCGATGGCGGCACCCGAGCTCGGAAACTGGCGTTAAGAGCAATCAGTAGTATGATCCACAGCAGCTGTTGTCTGAACGCGGTGACCGAATCGTTTTCACATCGGCATTTGTTTGAATACGCTCACAGCTTCATTTCTACGGAGCCATACCGTTTTGTCGACCCTGTTGTCTGAAATCGTAAGTCATAAGCGAACGGAAATAGCGGCCGCACGGCGGCGAACACCGGAAAAACAGCTGCGGCAACGGGCAGAATCCGCACCACCCGTCCGGGATTTCCACGGTGCGCTGTGCGTCAGTCGGCCGGGACTGATTGCTGAAGTCAAAAAAGCATCACCGTCGGCCGGTATTATCCGTGCTGATTTTGACCCCGTAGCCATTGCCCGGACTTACGAAGCAGCCGGAGCCCGTTGTCTGAGCGTCTTAACCGATGAAAAATTTTTCCAGGGACACCTCAAGTTTCTGCAGCAGATTCGGTCAGAGGTCAGTCTACCGGTGATGCGAAAAGAATTCATCCTCGACCGTTATCAGGTTCTTGAGGCTCGGGCCGCGGGAGCGGATTGTGTCCTGCTGATTGCCGAATGTCTTAACCAGGACGAACTGAATGACCTGCACCAGTTTGCCGGCGATCTGGGTATGCAGACTCTCATCGAACTCTACGATGCCGCCAATCTGCAAAGCGTTCTGAATACCGGGACACGGCTGGTTGGCATCAATAACCGCGATCTGCGAACCTTCGTTACTTCTTTGGACCACACATTCGATTTGATGGATCAAATTCCATCCGACGTTCTGCTGGTGAGCGAAAGTGGCATTCGAACTCATGACGACGTTCAGCGACTGGCTGCTGCCGGCGTTGGTGGAGTTCTGGTCGGTGAGTCGATCATGCGTAAGCCGGACATTGATGCTGCAGTGCGTCAGCTGATGGGCTACTCGTCACCGCAGCCTGGTACATCCTAAGGATTCATTTCAAGAGTTACCCGGACCAATCAACGAAGGAGTGAAATGATGTCACAAACTCACACTGCAGTCGAACATGTCCTTGTGATTCCCACAAGCATCTTCCATCAAGTTGGCCAGTTTCAGGGATTCTGCGGTGATGTCGATCGTTATCTGGACGTGATTCTCGATCCTGCATGTGCCAGCTACCGGCCTCGCCCGGATATGGAAGAAGACCCGTCCTTCAAACAATTGATTCCTTACTGCATTTTTCAGTGCGACGGTCAGATATTTGAATACCGTCGCGGCAACGACCAGGGAGAATCACGCCTGCACGCCAAACGATCAATAGGTGTCGGTGGCCATGTGTCGACGGCTGACCTGGGTGGTGAGCAGACTCCTTACCTGGAAGGTATGAAACGCGAGATCGAAGAGGAAATCGATCTGCAGGGCGGATGGACGGAATCATGCGTTGGTCTGATCAATGACGATGAATCCGAGGTGGGAAAAGTCCATTTGGGCATTGTCCACGTTTTCAATCTGGACAAGCCCAAAGTTGTACCACGTGAACAGTCGATGATAGACGCAGGATTCGCGCCACCGGAACATCTGGCAGGTGAATTAGAAGAGTTTGAAACCTGGTCACAAATATGCCTCAAGCACCTCTATGCGTGCTGAAGCAGAAAAACGGCAGAACCTGCGATCTTAAACTGCTCAGAGTGAATACTGGCCGGTATTGATCACCGGGTTTGGGCGAAATCTTCTCGCCAGGCCAGCAGCGCCAGACAGGACAATGACAGTCATTGCCAGGAGGGCAATTCTGATGAGACGTTTCGATGTATATCTACTGTCAGCTCTGTTGACGGTCGCAGGAGCGAATCAAGTGATTGCTCAGCAGACTGATGACCGGCCTCAAGGACCATCGGGTCAGCTTTCCGAAGAAAATCTGGGTAGTGTTCTGGAAGCGATTGGTCTGAAGCCAACAAAAACAGAAAAACGTTATGACTTTGGTTTCAAGACCAGCATTCAGGGTGAAGAGTGGAACTTCAGCATGTCCGCAGTGCTGAGTCGCAATGAAGAATCGCTCTGGGTCATGGCCTGGCTGGATCAGATTCCGCGAACGGCAGCAGCAGTGCCGAGAATGGCACTGCTCAAACTGCTGGCAGCCAACGACCGCCTTGGGAACGGAAAATTCTTTGCCTATATCCCATCCAACAAGCGATTTGTGCTTCAACGCGTTGTTGTCAACGAAAAGATGACGACACGCAAATTACGGACGATACTTCAGGATCTGGCGATCAGTGTGGCAGATGAATATCCGACCTGGGCCACTGCCGACTGGAACCCTAAGAAAACCAGCCAGCGAGTGGCTAATGAGTCATCAAGTGGTCGATCTGTGCCTAAAAACCCGGACGATCCGAGTCGATCGAGACGAATTCGTGCATCGGAATCAGCGACAAAATTCAGTGTTCGAAGTGTAAACTAGAACAATGTTGACTGGATGCACTTTTGAGGTCCGGTGACACCGACTCCACGTTGAAGCAGACGTATGGCGATGGTTCCAGGTTGCCACAATTGCTGCAGTGGCTGGCAGGAAGAATAAAACGTTCTGAGACAGATCCCAAGGCCGACTTGCAGTTTTGCAATTCGGTTCTTTTTTGTGCGAATTCTTGATTGAATGCGAATCACCAGTGATGTCTTTGACGCAGTTTTGAAGACGCCTGTCTCGGGGCCGCAGAACGATACTGGCGGCGTTAGCCACCAGTGTCAATTCCATTTCTGCGTCTGCATTGGTTCGTGGGTTGTTCATCTCTCGAAACCATCACGAAACATTGTGGCACGTTGTTGTTGCGTGCGATGACACCAGACTTTGGGAACAGGCGAATCCGGGACGATCCGGTGCTTCAAACAATCTGTGAAACCGGTACACTTACCGACCCCGTTGTATTGTTGATCATTGCTGTTCCCGCTCATTCCTGCCACCGTCATTCTCTGCCGTTCCCTTATGGCAAAACGCCCTCGAATTGAAGATCGCGTTGAACGACGTACACAGGAGATCGGGCATGACCTGCTGGACCGACTGGAACATCGCACTCCGTCTCTCTTTCACGGTCGCTGGTGGGAGAATCATCTGCTGAACTGGGCGATGGAAGACGAAGCCGTCAAATTGCAGATGTTTCGCTTTGTCGATGTCCTGCCGATGCTCAGGGAGCACACATCGATCGCTCGCCACCTGGAAGAATACTATCAGGAGGTTCGTGAACGATTGCCGTTTGCAGCCCGTTTGGGCATCGATTTGTCGACAGGCAACCGTATTTTGAGTCGGGCATTGGCATGGAATGCTCGCACCAACGCGTCGCGGATGGCCCGCCGGTTCATCGCTGGTGAAACAGTCTGCGAAGTGCTGCAGTCGGTGCAGAAGCTGAGGCGGTCCGGCTATGCGTTCACGCTGGATCTGCTGGGCGAAGCGGTCATCAGCGAAATTGAGGCCGACCGCTACAAACAGACATATATGGATCTGATCGTCGGCATGTCGGAACGAGTTGACAGTTGGTCCGAAGTCGACCGGATCGACCGTGACAGTGACGGTGCATTACCGCGACTGAATCTCTCGCTCAAACTGTCTGCTCTGGACAGTCGATTTTCGGTCATCGATCCGTTGGGCACGGCCGAACGAGTTTCCGCACGCCTGCGGCCCATTCTGAGGCTGGCCCAGAAACACCATGTTTTTGTTAATTTTGACATGGAACAGCGTGACTACAGGACTCTGACATCCAACATCTTTAAACAGATCCTCATGGAAGATGAATTCCGTGAATTCGCTGATGCAGGGATCGTAGTACAGGCCTACCTGCAGGACGCTGCAGCCGAACTCAAAAGTCTGCTCGCCTGGGTCAAGAAACGAAAAACGCCAATCACAGTGCGGCTGGTCAAGGGGGCCTACTGGGACTATGAAACGATCATGGCTGAATCCCGAAGCTGGCCATGCCCTGTCTATCAGCGGAAGTGGCAGTCGGATGACAGCTTTGAGAAACAGGTTCGGTACATAATGAAGCATCATCAGTGGCTGCGGCCGGCTCTGGGCAGCCACAATCTGCGCAGTCTGGCTCACGGACTGGCCTGGGCCGAAGAATACGGCGTGCCCGAACAAAATCTGGAAATCCAGATGCTCTATGGAATGGGCGACGAACAGGCACACCTGTTTTCGGAAATGGGCTATCGTGTCCGAATATACACGCCGTTCGGTCAACGGATTCCAGGCATGGCTTACCTGGTCCGCCGCCTGCTTGAAAACACTTCCAACGATTCTTTTCTGCGTCACAGTCTTACAGAACACCGACGTCCGGAATTCCTGCTTATGAAACCATCCGAATGCGCTGCAGAAGAACCTGCCATTGGATCCGTCACTGCGGAAGGCTTTTCGAATGAACCTCCAACAGACTTCAGTATCGAAGACAATCGGATCGCAATGCATCAGGCGCTCGAAGATGTCCGATCTGAATTTGCCCGGGAGTATCCACTCGTCATTGGCGGTAAATCGTGCGACAGCCGCAGCACACTGGTCTCTCGAAATCCGTCCGATACATCGCAGGTCGTTGGTCGAGTGGCCAGTGCCAGTCTGGAACAGGCTGCCGATGCCGTCCAGGAAGCTGAACGCGCGTTTGCACAATGGGCGGCGACGGATGCCGACCGACGGGCCGATTATCTTGAACTTATCGCGGCGGAGATCCGAACACGGCGGTTTGAACTGGCGGCATGGATCATCAGTGAAGTCGGCAAGCCATGGATGGAAGCGGACGCAGAGGTGTCCGAAGCCGTCGATTTCTGTATGTACTATGCGCAGGAAATGCGACGTCTCCACAAACCGCAGGAATGTCACCTGAAAGGCGAAGAAAACACATACAGCTATCGTCCTCGGGGTGTTGCGGTCGTGATTGCACCATGGAATTTTCCCCTGGCGATCCTTACCGGCATGACGACTTCCGCCATGGTGGCTGGTAACACGGTGATTATGAAGCCAGCTGAACAGTCGTCGGTCGTGGCGTCGAAGCTGATGGAAATCATTCAGAATGCCGGCGTTCCGGATGGCGTTGTCAATCTGGTTTCCGGAATTGGCGAAACCATTGGTCCTGAACTTGTTGGCAGCCCGGATGTCGACCTCATCTGTTTTACCGGATCCCGGTCGGTTGGTCTCGAAATCAACCGTTTGGCAGCTGAAACGGATGATCGTCAGCTGAACGTGCGCCGAGTCATCGCTGAGATGGGAGGCAAGAACGCGATCATTGTTGACGACGATGCCGATCTTGATGAGGCCATCCCCGGCATTCTTCGTAGTGCGTTTGGGTATGCCGGTCAAAAGTGCTCGGCCTGTTCGCGAGTTATTGTCCTTGGTGGAATTTATGACCAGTTTCTGCAACGGCTCATCGAAACGGCGCAAAGCCTGAAATTGGGACCGGCCGACGATCCGGAGACTCAGATTGGTCCGGTCATCGACGATGATGCACGCAAACGGATCCTGGCTGCAATTGTCGGACTCGATCCGGAACACGACGGAACACTGGCCTGGACGGGTGACCCTGGAGAACTTGCAAACCAGGGCACGTTTGTCGGCCCACACGTTATTGCGGATGCGAGGTCGGACTCTCAGATTTGTCAGCAGGAATTGTTCGGACCGGTATTGCCCGTAATTCGAGCCAGAAATCTGGATGAAGCATTTGCTCTGGCCAACGACACTCGTTTTGCGTTGACGGGGGGTGTCTACAGCCGCAGTCCTGCTACTCTAAAACGTGCCCGCAATGAATTTGAAGTCGGCAATCTGTATCTCAACCGGGAAATCACCGGAGCGATGGTGCAGCGCCATCCGTTTGGTGGATATCGCATGAGTGGGACCGGAAGCAAGGCAGGTGGCCCGGATTACCTTCTGCAGTTTTTGGTTCCGGTGAACATCACTGAGAACACTATGCGCAGCGGATTCGCACCAGCATCGGCCGACTAACCATTGATTAGAAAAGCACGGGTGCGCCCGTCGATACTGCAACGTCTCGCCGCCGACGATTTGGTCGTATAAGGAAATATCTTATTCAGACCATCACTTCTGCATGCCCGATTCTTACGGATCGACCCAATACTCCATGACTCCGGCGTTGAATTGAGAGCCGGGCATGACGACAATTTTCATTCGGGTCCGTTTTGAGGTTTTGGCGAGAGATCGACAATGCGACAAATGGCAGGCTGCATGTGTAGCGTCGCAATTTTACTGGTTCGCGCCAGCTGTCTGTTCGGTGACACGATCGATCAGTCTTCCATCGATTTTTTCGAAAAGAAAATTCGACCGGTTCTCGTCACGCATTGTTATGAATGCCACTCGATCGATGCAAAGGATCTGAAAGGCGGCCTGCGACTCGATTCGCGGGCTGGTCTGCGCCGTGGTGGTGATTCAGGAGGTGCGATTGTAGCCGGGGATCCGAACGCGAGCCTTTTGATTTCCTCGCTCCGGCACGATGATCTCGAGATGCCGCCCGGAGGTAAACTGGATGCTCACATTATCGATGACTTTGTGAAGTGGATTCAGCTCGGCGCTCCGGATCCCAGAGACAATGACGAAGGTATCAGCGATACCCGGATTGACATTGAAGCCGCACGAGAATTCTGGGCGTTCCGGTCATTAAGCGGCGTCAGCGGGACCATTGATGAAATCGCAGGGAAACAACGTGCCGCGATGTCGATCCCGGAGAATCCTGCCGCCGACAAATATACCCTGCTCCGGCGTATCTTTTTTGACCTCACCGGTTTGCCTCCGGAACCGCGGGACGTGATTGCGTTTGTCGGCGACGAATCACCGGATGCATATGAACACGTGGTCGATCGCCTGCTTGCGTCGTCGCGATTCGGCGAACGCTGGGGACGTCACTGGCTGGATCTGGCCCAGTACGCAGATTCGCTTGATGCCGAACGCATCTTTCCGAATCGGGGTGCGTGGCGATATCGTGACTATGTGATCCGATCAATGAACCAGGACAAACCATTCGATCGATTCCTCGTGGAACAGATTGCAGGCGATTTGTTGCCCTTTGAGAGTGATGCGGAGCGGGCGGAACAGATGATCGCAACCCAGTTCATTACGCTTGGGCCAGTGAATCTCGTCAATCAGTTCAAAATACAGCTGCAAATGGACATCGTCGATAATCAGATCGACAAAATTGGACGTGTGTTCTTTGGACTGAGTGTCGGTTGTGCACGATGCCATGACCACAAATTCGATCCTCTGGAACAGGAGGATTACTATCGAATGGCCGGAATCCTGAAAAACGTTCAGGTACTCAACGGTTTCAGGGGTGTATCGGGTGTGTTCAGCGACTGGCTGCGCCAGCCGATTCCCGAATTGCCGGAAGAACTTGCGGATCGAGTACGACGGACCGAGCTGCACCGAAAACGTGCAGTAGACATGGAAGCAGTACTCGCAGCCAAACGGACAGAGATCGCGAGGCTGCAGACCGAGAGCGGGCTGCTCGCTGAGGAAGAGTCGTCAATATCGCAGGAAGAGACAATTGAAAAGTTGAAGGGTGAGATCGCGAAACTTGAGAGAGACATTCAAAACCATGTGAAGGCGAACACTCCGCGGCCGCCAGCGGTGCTGGCGGCTGCCGAACCGACCAGACCGACAAACGCACGCGTCAATATCCGTGGTAACGCACTCAATTTGGGAAAAGAAATCCAGCGAGGCATTCCCCGGCTGCTTGGATCAGACAGTGAAATTCCCAAAAGCGCAAGTGGGCGGATGGAACTCGCAAAATCCCTGATCAGTGTGAAGAATCCGATTGTGGTGCGTGTGTTCGTCAACCGCGTGTGGCATCATCTGTTTGGCAGGGGTATCGTCAGAACAGTCGACAACTTCGGGACACGAGGTGAGAAACCCAGTCATCCGGAGTTGCTTGATTCTCTGGCTGAACATTTTGTCGCCCAGGGATGGCATCTCAAGCCGCTCATTCGGGAAATTGTTCTCAGTCGTACTTACCAGTTATCGAGCAGTCGCAGCCCTTCTGCATCGTCTACCGATCCTGATAATCGACTGTTATGGCGACATAGTGTCCGCCGTCTGGATGCGGAATCGATTCGCGACTCCTATTTGATGATCAGTGGAAGCCTGAGTCCGCTGGCGGGTGGCCCGACGTTGCCACCTGCCGAGTGGAACACACAGGAAATCGGACAGTTTGATCAGATCAATAATCCGAAAGGCGGCCGCCCCGAAATTCTTCACGGTCGCAGTATCTATCTTCCCGTATCGCGTGCAGCTCTTCGGTTTGAAGCAGGTGATCCGCTGCGGCAATTTGATTTTCCATCGCCCAACGACATTGTCGGCGCACGACAGTCCAGCACAGTGCCAACACAGGCGCTGTATCTGATGAATTCACCGTTCGTGTCCGGACTGGCGCAAAAATTCGCAGCTCGAATTCTTGCCGAACCGTTTGCCTCAGACGCGGAAAAAATCAACGGGATTTATCTGTCTGTGTACGGACGACCGGTTCAACCCGGTGAACTCAAAAAATCACTGGGGTTCCTGGCTGCAGCCAGTGTCACGGCGGAGACAGATGACAGCGAGACCAGTACGAAGGAACGGTACGATGCTGCATTGGCGCGCCTGTGTCATGCGGTTTTGATTTCAACCGAATTTCTCATTCACGATTGATAGTGGTTTCACCATGACCCAAACCCGGAATCGACTGTTTTCGTGTGACAGGCTGACTGCGGCGTCGCTATCGCGACGTGAGATGTTCGCCTCGTGCGGATCCGGGTTTGGAAATCTGGCACTGGCTGCGATGATTCAGGAGCAGTTGGCCGCCGACCAGTCGGCGGCGGATCCTCTGGCAGCCCGTCAGGGCCATTTTAGTCCGCGTGCGAAAAGAGTGATTTTTATCTTTCTTGCCGGCGGACCGTCTCAGGTGGATCTGTTTCAGCACAAACCTCAGTTGGCCAAACGCCACGGTGAACTTCCACCACAAAGTATCGCTCATGACAACGAATTCACGACAGAGGGTTTCGAATCAACCAGACTGCAGCAGCCGATCGCCCGGTTCCGTCGTCATGGAGATTCCGGAATCTGGCTCAGCGATCTGTTGCCACATCTGTCCCGTCAGATCGATCGCCTGACTCTGCTGAACGGCATGGTTGCTGACAATCCCGCTCACACGCCCGCCATTCGGCAGCTCTTTTGTGGATCGCCGTTCCTGGTTCAGCCTTCCCTGGGTGCATGGACTTCGTATGGTCTGGGTACCGAAAACCGAAATCTTCCCTCGTTCGTGACGATCGACGGACATCCGTTCAGTTATGCCGGCGCATTCCTGCCGGCAATTCATCAGGGTACGAAACTTGAGGGTAAGCCCAATTTCACTATCAGACACCTGAAGAACGACAGGCTCGATGGACAGCAGCAGACGAAACAGCAGGATTTGCTGAGGTCCATCAATCGTCAGCATCTGGATGGTGCTGTTGCCGACCCGGCGATTGAGGGCCTGATTGATTCCTATGAGCTGGCTTTTCGAATGCAGGCGCGGACTGACGGTATAGTGGACGTCTCAACCGAAACAGAGGAGACACGATCGCTTTACGGCATTGATGAAAAACCCACGGATGTCTTCGGGCGTTCGTTACTTGTCGCCCGTCGTCTTTCTGAAGCGGGTGTTCGTTTCGTCCAGGTTTACAGCGATGGATGGGATCATCACACGGGAATCAGTTCCAACCTTCCAAAATCGTGTGCATCACACGACAAGCCTATCGCAGGGCTGATCGAGGATCTGGAGCAGAGAGGTCTGCTTGATGATACGCTGCTCGTATGTGCCGGCGAGTTTGGACGCACGTCTTTTGATCAGGATCTTTCGCGAGGAAAGAATCCACCAAAAACGTATGGTCGCGGTCACAGCCCACTCGGATTTTCAATCTTCATGGCCGGCGGAGGCGTCAGAAAGGGATTCACCTACGGCGACACGGATGAACTTGGGTATCGTGCGGTCGAAGGGATCGTTCATGTTCATGATTTGCACGCAACGATTCTTCATCTGATTGGCCTGGATCACGAACGGCTCACCTATCGCCACGGAGCCCGCGATGTCAGCCTTACCGACGTTCATGGTCGGGTTGTCGAAGAAATCCTGGCCTGAGTCGTAGCTGTCGACGGAGCGATATGCCTTCGTTTACAGCGCATTATGCTGATTTGTGGATGCTTCCGACCTCGGAGAGCTTCGGCAAAATCGTGCTGCGAGTCGGGTCCCGCTGTGTGGATTTACAGACCGTTCCAGCTTGATTGGTGCACCGAGCCAGGTCGCAGCTGTCATCAGTTGCACCTTTGGCGCTTAACTCTGCTGTTTTGAGATTACATCGACGATCTGTTATTGCAGTACGGACTGTGGCTGCGCAGCAACACGAGTGTCCGGACGCAACTCGTTCTCGTACACATTCAACACCAGATCAATCCAGTCTGATGGTGTAAGTCGAGGAAAACGAGTTCGCAGGTACCAGCTGGTGAATTCTGCTTCATGAATCGCTGACAGCAGCATTCGGCGTTTAAGTTCTTCGTTATCTTCAGTTTTGCCGTGCTTCCTTTCCAGGGTTTTGCGAAGAGTCGGTTTATCAATGGCCATCTCGTAGGCCGACATCTGATGTCTGAGCTGCTTTGATTCGCGAAATGCCTTGCGTCGCAAAATTTCTTCCATCAGCGGACTGCCAAGTTCACGATCGACCTCGACGATTTCGTCTGCCTTTTGAGACATGATAATGGAGAACGCTCGCCGACGAACATCATCGCTCGCTTCAGGACGGAAGAGATCAATTCCTGCCGTTGTAACAATTGCTGCTTCTGAAATGTTCCCGGGTAACCTGGTAATTTCCGGCATCTGCCATGAATATCGGACATACACGAACGTCATGACGACACCCAGCAGGACTCCTCCGACGAATTTCATAATCGATGGCGACTCGTCAAATGGCTGAGTCATGCTGCATCTTTCGTGACAGGACATGTGATCAACGAACAGAGCAGCCTAGCACGAATTTCACGGAAGGGGCTACACCGGATTTTCTGTCCCGGCGAGTGTTTGCAGGACAGGCAGGATGCCTCACTACGTCGGCGAAGTCTGCAGACTCCGACAGGTACAGGACGATCTTCACAGTGCGGATGATTTACGTTTGCGGAGAAAGTCGGGACCGGCTCCAGACCAATTGCACTATCGGAAACAGTTGCGACGTTGATTGATTCCGTGCCGGTCGCTTTTGGCGAGAGACATAGTGTTGGCCAGGTTCACTGCCACAGCAGGTTAATGCACTCTCGACCGTGCACTTACGGTGATAAGTCAGGCTTGTTTGTCTTCCGCCATGACCGATCCGGGACAGGCGTCCGCTGCCTTGGAGATCGATCACACTTCAGCAGGGTTGCTATTCCGGCAGTCGCCCGGAAGCAATTTTTGGATAACGGCCTGTGACAAACCGCATGAATTCCACCAAGTCAAGTTTTTGCTGCTTAGTGACCTTGAGTGGTTTCATTTTGTCACTCAACCAGCGATTTTTTGTGCCTCCCTTAACGTAGTGTTCAACCACTGCTTCGAGTGTCTTCAGGCTGCCATCATGCATGTACGGAGCTGACAGGGCGACGTTGCGAATGGTCGGAGTCTTGAAAGCGCCTTTATCCTTTTCGTCTTTGGTCTCTGCAAAGCGGCCGAGGTCGGGTGTTTTAGAATCCATCCCGATGCCAAGATTATGATATTTCTCATCCGAAAGATTGGCGCCCACATGACAGTTACTGCAGCCGATTTCTTTACTGAAAAAGAGTGACTCCCCACGGATTGCGCTCTCCGACATCGGATTTTCTTCGGCGCCCTGCTGCAGATCCAGGTACTTCTGCCAGGTAGCCGGGTCATCTTCCCTGAGATCTGCCAGGTCTTCGGGTTCCAGTGATACAAATGGTTTCAGGGCATCTCGATAGTCAAATGGTGTGGCACTGGTAACGATTGTTCTTTCAAAAGATGCGATTGCTTTGCCCACGTTGTCAATCGTTACACCGGACTTCGGAAACACGGCCTTGAATTCTGCTGCATAGACAGGAATTTCCTTCAGCGTTGACACGACTGCTTCATGCGTATTACCCATTTCGATTGGATTGGCGATGGGGCCGACGGCCTGAGCCTCGAGAGAGCCGGCTCGACCATCCCAAAACTGTGCGTCACTCAGAATGCGGTTGTAACTGACAGGGGAATTGCGGCCACCCTTCAGTCCATTGATCCCGACTCCAAACTGCGTATGTCGTCCAAAGCCTTCCTGAGGATGATGACAACTTGAACAGCTAACTGTGTTGTCAGCTGACAATCGGGTATCAAAATACAACTGGCGACCAAGTTCGATTTTGGCACGGGTGAGTGGATTTGCCGTGAGGCCTCGCATATCCCGTTCACCCGCACTCAGACCAAGCGGGAGTTTCACGTCGAGCTCCGCATGATTGGCCGGAACAGCCAGCCATTTCCTGGCCTGCTGAAGTGTCAGTGCGCCACTGCCGGGGATGCCCGAGGTGAGATCATCTATGCCCAGAGTAACTGATTCTCCGGCGACCAGCAGAGACCCGAAGCTGACCGCTGAAACAGTTGCCAGACACAGTATGGCCTTCTTCATCATTATTCTCCGTAGACTGTTTTACCTGTTTCGCCCTTTCGACGTGAATTAATAGTCTACAGAGGTCGAAAGGACGTGTCGCTAATGCATCACGATTCCCGACGAAATGTTCTGATCGGGAACCTGCTTTCTCGTCGATGGTCTGATTTGCGCCAGATACCGGTTGGAAGACTTTTGCCGTTGATCTGTCACGATACTACCAGGTCTGTGAACTCAGCCATTGAGACATCCTGTCCTGAAGCAGGTTCAGCGATTCTCCTTGGCTAAGCAGATTTAGATTCATGTGACATATTTCCGCTGTACCAGCAACCGGGAGTGCGGTCTTCAGAGTTGGTTCGTCAGGAATCAGTTTCATCGGAATCCATTCTGTCAATGCTCGAATTCCGTCGCCTTGATCAGCCGATGTTGACAACAATGTCAGTTCTTCCGGAGGTGTTTGTCCCGACATTGGCAGGTCGTTCCTGCAGTACACGATCGCCCGCTGACAGTCATCCGGAATTTGCAGCACAATATCGTCATGATCGCTGGTCCAGCCAGCGCTGCTGTCGACCGCAATCAGGATCAGGTCGGCCGCAGTGAGCCGATCCTGTGCACGCGCGATCCCGTGTGCTTCGATAGGGTCGTCCGTGTGTCGTTGAATGCCTGCCGTATCGACAACACAAAACGGCCATCCGTTGAGCACCAGTTCCGTGTGAACAGCATCGCGTGTTGTCCCCGGCTGATCGAAGACGATGGCACGCTCATACCCGGAGACTGCATTCAGCAGACTGGACTTGCCGACATTGGGTGGTCCGGCAATAACGACGCGCCAGGGATCTACCAGATGATTGGCAACGCTTTCCCAGCGCAGCAGATCGTTGAGTTGCTGACGGAACGCGTCAGGAGTGCGGGCCTGAACGGCGGCGATCATCGCGCTCCGAAGAATGCCGCTGGCTTGCGCAAGAACGAGGCACGCTGTTTTGGTCGTACGTGTCTGCAGCAACAGCTGTTCGAGTGTTGACGGCAGAGCGACCATGCCCGAATCATTCTCCGGGAATTCTTCAAGGATTCGACTCACCGCCGCTTCGCCACCGTGGCAGTGAACTTCCCACTCTGTTTCTCCAGTGCGAACAACAACAACATCTTCCCCACGCCACGACCCGAACAACACTCGATCAATGGGTGCTGTTGAGGCCCGTATGTTACTTGCGGCGCAAAAGGCCGCGTCAATTGCCACAGCGTGTTTCGTCGATGCACACGACAGTCCAACGCTTGCCACGGCACCACGTCCGGGGGCTGTGAGCCGACACGCTGACACTCTGGGCGCGGATGTCTGTGGAATAGTCACGAGGCCGTTTGTGTCTGTACAAATCCCATTGATCTCAAAATATTCTTAACTGGTGGCTTCTGAAGTTCTTTGCGTCCCGGCGACTTTGTGTTTTTGCGTTCAAGCTCCAAACAATTGTGGAAAATCAACCGCATTATCTGCTCTTTGCGCTTCTAATTCGAACCAGTTGGATCAGAACTTCATCACTTCGATCCCGCCAAAGACACACCGTTCATCGGGACGGATCACATCCTCTGCGATGACACCTGCCATTATGATTGTTTATCGAAGGCTGTAAGCAGTACGTTTAAGATTCTAACGTCACCGCGGGCGAAGAGTATTGTGCCGGATTGAATCAAACGTTACCGCACAGAACATTCCAAAATACAAACATCCAGGATGTCATGTTCACCATCCGGAAAGAGAACCTCCGAATCAGCGCAAGAGAAAACGGGACTGGTAGAGAGTCAGCCCCGTTTCGAGTTTTCAGTTTTTTATCTGATCGTCGATTAGCTGGCATCGTCCTCAGCAGAGATAGCGATTGCTGCGATACCGCCGGCAAGCAGCAGCAGACCCAGCCACTGGGCGCTTGTCATGCCGATCAGCATACCATTGTCGTTCTGTCCACGGATGGTGACCATCGGTTCGTTAACGATTGTGAATTGTCTCAGTGACTTTGGGGGAGCAGTTCCCTGTGTCCAGAGGCGTGCACCGTATTTCGCATCACCAACCTGAATTGCACAAACGCCCCCGCGGAAGCCAGTCAGTGTAAACTGGCCTTTTCCGTTTGTTTCGACAGTACGTTTGGCATCTTTGGTCGAAATCTCAACCACTGTTCCGGCAACCGGTTGACCGTGAATGTCCAGAACACGTCCTCTGACCGTGCCACCTTGCGCCAATTCAACGTTTCGCAGCTTTGGTCTGGCATGAGTCTGCGTCGTAGAGCCAGCAATGACGTTTGCCGGCAATACAAACAATATTGCCATAAACAGAGCCGTCATTTGTTTGAAGGAGAAATGCATCCGTGTGCCTTTCATGGAATCGAACGATGGTCAGAATTCCGGCCCATTCGTGTGCAGTATCTGGCTGTTTATCGAATTCTTACAAGATCGATGATTATTGTTATTCCCAGCCACACTTTGCGTCGGTCCTGATGGGCCGTGAACATTGGCAAAAACGGCCAGTCAATCCGACATGCGTACGATTTTCGCCGCAAACGAGGGATGTGTGCTGCGCCGAATGCTTTACGCGGAACATTCACACAGTGACGTTCCACGCCTCACGAACTCACTTTGTATTGGGAGTAGTTATCATCCGAGCATGGCAGCGAAACGGTCACAGCATCCGCGCACTGGGTTAATAGCAGCAGTTGGGAAACTGAGGGCACGTCAGCCACGTATGTTTACCAAATCATCTAATTGTTTACACATGCCTGGTTAACCTGACGGACACCAGCGGAATCTGCCGGTTCAGCACGATCCCATACCGATCAACCTGCCGGCTGTGTGAACTTAGGCAAAAAATGCAGATCGAGGCCAACGAATGGGGGTTGCTGCTGAGAAGCAGTCTGCGATATCAATCCGCGTTAACTCTTCCGTTTTTTCTCTCATCTCTCCTTATGGAAGAGTAAGACCGAACCGGGTGACTCAACCCGTTCGTCACTGCGGGCCTCTGTGAACTGAAAGAACTGCACAGTGATTTTCCGCTTTCCGGACTCACATACAGCTATTGTTGCGCCTGTGTCCCTACGAGACATCGGGGGAATCAAGGGTCTGGCCGGTCAGGTGAGTCGGGAGCGTGTACTGATGGGTGACATGTCTGCTGGTGTAGCGGTCATGGCGGTCACCGTTGCCTGTCTGTTGCTAACCGGTTGCGCTCACAATACGTATTCCGTCAGTTCAATGCCTAAGCAATACGCTGCTCGACCGGTTTCCGATTATTCATCGTTGAATCTCACAGCGTACACTCGTCCAACACCCAATCCGAACAAGATTCGCGAAGGAGATCGACTGGAGGTCTCGCTGCACTCCGGTTTTGGCAACTCAGACGCCATTGAAAAATGGCCGGTCGGTGTGAACGACGACGGCATCGCTACTCTGCCGAATATAGGCCCCGTCAGACTCGTTGGCCTGACGCGTGCGCAGGCAGAACAGACAATTGTCAATGAGAGTATTGCGAGAGATGTTTACCTCACACCCGCTGTCGACCTGAAACTGGAGGGCCGCAGAATCAACTCAGTGGCTGTTACAGGTGGCATCGGTGTCCCGGGAACGCTGGAATTTCCTGAGTCGAGTCTGACACTGGCGGATGTAATTGTCCGGTCCGGTGGTCTCACGAAAGCTGCGACCGGGCAGGTGATAGTGAATCTCGCGGAATCACACTGGGACAGAGGAGACCAGTTGACGACGGTGAGTCAAACAGAAAACGTTGGAGACTCGATTCGTGTCGATTTGGCGACGACATCCGCCGCAGAGCTGGCAGCGACACAGGTTCCACCCGGTGCCACGATTACATTCGAGCAAGTTCCTGAACGGATTATTCACGTGATCGGCGTCATTGCCGACCGAGAACTTGAGATCCCGCCTGGACGAAATATCCGGCTGCTTGATGCGCTGGCACTCGCAGGAGGTCCAGCCTATTCAACCTGGATTGCAAACCGAGTCGACATTATTCGTCGGGTTCCAGGCAAAGACGAAACTATTCGTATCCGAGCTTCGATCCGTCAGGCGAAGAAACGCGACGAACAGAACCTGTTGCTGGCCCCCCATGACATTGTAAGTGTGGAAGAAAACATTGCCACATTTGCGCTGTCGGCACTGGGTGGTCTTGCCGGACTCTCAACCGCGGCGCGCACGGCCACGTTACCGTAGCCCGATTTCCATTCACAATTTGACCAGACTGTATTCCCTGCATCCATGTCTGACCGAACTCAGCGAATTCTGGACAATGAACTCGATCGTCTCGAGGAGTCGGACACTGTATCGGCTCAGCAGACTGTGCAGAGTGTACTGCGTTTTCTTCAGCTGGTACTGCGGCATCGCGTGATTGTCTTTGGATTTGTCGCAGTTGCCGGTTTCATCGGCGTGGTGCAATACAAGTGCACGCCGAAAGTCTACATGGCGTCGGCTTCGATGATGATCCGGCACTTCATGACGAATGGCGACGAACAGGCGACTCTGGCGACACGTGAGCTTATGAAAAGCTATCGTCAGCTGCTGGTCAGCGATTCGGTCCTCAATAATGCGGTGGAGAGTCTGAAATCGCAACCGCCGGAACTGCAGGGCGCACACCCAGCTGAATTACCGGGGATATTACGCTCGATGCTGGAAGTGAAGTTCGATTCCAATGAGAACCTGGTCGAACTTAGTTGTCGTTCGCGGGACCCCGAATCGACCGCCGCTGTGATTGAAGCAGTCATTGCTGCATCTCAAAGTTTTATCTCTCGTGACCGCAACGAACTTGCGAGTGAACTGATGTTTCGTCTGGAGGCACAAAGCAGGGATGTCGCTGAGGAACTCCGGTTAAAGGGGCAACAGCTTCTTGTTGCCCGTAAGGCGTCTGGCGATATCAGTACTGTAAACGGCTCCGAAGAATCTCATCCAACGGTCCAGCGAGTGGCCGATTTGAGTCATCAGCTGACGACGTCACAGAGTCGCATCGTGAAACTGCAATCCACCATGCGCACGATCCGATCGTTGGTGGCAAACTCTCAGGACCTCACACCGGTGTTGCCAGTTCTGCAGGAAATGGTTGGGCCGGAGGTCATCAGGCAGATGACAGGAATGCAGGGAGTTCCCCCGGAAACGATCAGGGGACTTGAAAAGTCGTTGTATGATGTCGAAGCAGAAATCTCAGTACGCAGAGTCAACATGGGTCTGAATCATCCCGAAATCAGGCAGCGTATTGCCAAACGGAACGAACTGCAGAAGCGACTCAACGCAGCGCATCAAACCAACAGAAGCCGTCTTCGGGGTCGAATTCATGATCCACAGGTGGCTCAATGGATGGTCAATACTATTTACGCCGAGCTCAACAGTACACTGGAATTGAAGAAAGGGCTGCAAACGGAATATTTCACTGCAGCGGAAGCCGCACAGAAACTGAATGCGGATCTTGCCGAAGTCCGGATGGCGGAACATGAGGTCAAGACTCTTCACGAGCAACTTTCAACGTTGCAAAGTCGTCTCAAGTCGATCGATGTCACAAAATCTGACGAAGACTTTCGTGTTGTGTTATTAACGGATCCTCTGGTTCCGGGTGAGCCGGTGGCCCCGGTGTTGTCCCGTAGTCTCGCAATCAACATTATTGTGGGTCTCTTCACCGCTTTCGTCGTGATCTACGTGATTGACCTCATCGACGACAGGCTGCGATCTCCCGAAGACGTTCAAAGCCAGTTGGGGCTGCCCATTCTGGGGGTCATCCGACCGCTTCCGGAGGATCAGTTAGCGGAACATCGAATTTACGTTCATGAACATCCGCTCACGGTCCAGACCGAATGTTTTCGCACGATTCGCACGTCCATCACTCTTGCCGAATCAGAAACGAAGTGTCTGGCTATTACCAGCAGTGAGCAAAGTGAGGGCAAAACAACAGTTGTGTCCAATCTGGCGGCGACGTTTGCGCAGACTGGAAGTCGCACGTTGCTGATTGACGCTGACATGCGACGCCCCGGTCTTTCGAAACGGCTGGAAATTCGGGGCAACGGGGGCCTCTCCGAAATTCTGCGCGGCAACGAAAACGTTCCGGAAATGTGCAGGGAACGAATTGTTTCCACCGAAGTTCCGGGCCTGGAGATTCTTCCCTGTGGTCCACGAATGATGAACGCGGGAGTGTTACTCTCGATGCCTTCGCTGGCCGAGATACTGGACTGGGCTGTCTCAGAATACGACCAGGTTTTGGTTGACTGTCCGCCTGTGTTGCCTGTCAGCGATGCCTCGATTGTTGGCAATTATGTTGACGGCATGCTGTTTCTGCTGAACCCGGAAAATACACACCGACGCAGTGCACTCAGAGCTATTGATCAACTGCGGTCCGTCGGGATGAACCTCGTCGGTGTCATCACCAACACCCTCAGCGAAGTACATGTCGGTGCCTACGCATACGATGACGGATATGCATATGGTCAGGAATACACATACGGTCATGATGAACACGACGACGAAGAATTCCTGGAAGATGTTGTGGCCGGAGGAACATTTCAACAGGCGGATACCGACCCCGGGGAATATTCATTGTTGTCTGATTCCGTGCGACACAACTCGAATGGGGAACCTCCTGGGGATCCTGCCAGAAAGGCTGCCTGACGGATGAGTGTTGGAACTGCCACACATTCCGGCCATCCGAGTCGTCAAGGACAAGTCCCGACGGTGACTTGTAACACCAACGAGCTGCTGCAGGCCAGGCTGCAACAGCTCTGCGATGCCGGGATTGCGGTGTGCGTGTTTGTCGTACCTTTTACTATGGCGGGACTTCGCGAATATGGCGTTGCGTTGTTCGTGCTTTGCAGTTTTGTCGTGGGAATTGCCTGGGCCGCGCAGCAATTACTGTCTCCAGTGTCGAACTCACCGGTCGCAGGGGCAGCTTCTATTGCAGGGCTGACAATCGGACTGGTTTGGCTGCAGCTTCAGCCACTGCCCGATCATCTGCTGAGCAGTCTGTCGCCATTCAGTTTCCGTTTCCTGACACTGTGGGGATCGCCTGAAGGACGGATTCTGAGTCACGACGAATGGAACCGAATTTCCATGACGCCGGAAGCAACTCGATCGGGCCTTGTTCTGTTGCTGGCTTACGTCATTTTCTTTCTCACACTCGTGCAGCGTCTGCGCACGCAGCACGATACGGATCGTCTCATCAAGGCGATCGGGATCTCTGCAGTGGCTATGGGAATCATCGGCATTGCCCAAATGGTGATTGGTGACGACCGTTTTCTATGGATGATCGACCACCCAACTCGTACTGCCAGCTGGCCTGCGAAAGGAACATTTACGAACCAAAACCACTTTGCACATTTTCTGGCGCTGGGAATCGGTCCCCTGCTGTGGTGGTGGCAGTCCTTCGAGCAGGGTGACGAGGTAATTCAGCCACGGAAAAGATCCGCCTGGGGGTCATCAGTACGAAACCGGCCACCTCACCAGAACACCCGTTTGTCACGAAAAGGCAGCCAATGGCCCAGGCTCCTTATCGGCGGTGGGGCGGCTGTTCTCACAATCGGTGCTTTGTACAGCCTTTCTCGAGGTGGCACCGCAGTGTTTCTGGTGGCAGCCACCATTGCGCTGTGTGCCGCTGGTTGCAGCCGGCGGTCCGTGTTGCGACTATTCGTCTCGCTTTCCGTCTTTCTCGTGGCGGTGATACTGGCATTCGGAATGGAAGAACTCACTTCTCGCTGGAATGAGGTGGTTCAGGCCGGATCGATTGAGGAACTCTCACACGGACGCTGGGCGCTCTGGACCTCGCTCTCTCACGCTGTCTTGGAATTCTGGCCATCCGGATCAGGTGTCGGCAGTCACGCGGACATCTATCCGATCTGGATGTCGGAACAGTTCCGGTCCCGATTCTCGCACGCTGAGTGTGGCTACCTGCAGATTCTGGTGGAAACAGGGCTGCCTGGTTTGATGCTGCTCCTGTCGGGAATCGGCCTCTGTGTGGTGTGGTGCGTCCGTGGCTGGTCTGCGGGGACCAGACATCAGCGACGGCGCATCCTGGCCTTGGCTGCAGGACTTGCGGCCAGTGTTTTGCATTCATTGATTGATTTTGTCTGGTACATCCCGGGATGCATGATTCTGACCCTGGCGATTGCGGCATGTGTCAGTCGCTGCAGTCATCTGGCGAGATCTGCGAGGCGATCTGGTAAGCCACCAGAGACACGCTTTGCCACGATGCTGGCTGGCACCTTGATTGTTTCCATTCTTCCGATCGGACATTTGTTTGCGGATACGATTCGACGAGATCTCGGTGCGTCGCAGCACTGGCAGTCTTTTCACAACAGCATGAGAGAAATTGTCGAAGATCACGACTATAACAGCACGGAGATGCTGAATGACCGCCTGGAATTTTTGATTGGCAGGCTCGAACAATGCACGTTGACCAATCCATTTCATCACGAAGCACACGCAGCCCTCGCTCCGTTGTATCTGCTGCGTTTTGAAAAACGGAGCAAAGCTGGTGCCAATCAGATGACGCTGCAGGATGTTCGTAACACTGTGCAGCAGGCCGAATTCGAATCCGGCAGTGAGATGCATGAATGGCTGGTCCGGGCTTTTGGTGATGATATCAAAGATCTGTACAGAGCCATGCGGACGGCTCGTCTGGCGATTCAGAAACGCCCATTGTGCAGCGAGTCCTACATTGTTCTGTCGGAAACCGCATTTCTTGCCGGAGCTTCACGCGATGAACTTGAGGCAATCATTGATCAGGCGGTCTGTGTGAGGCCCCATGAACCCCGTGTGCTGTACGCCGCCGGTCTGCTGGAAAATGATTCGAATAATGAGGAATCTGCATGGCAACTATGGCGACACGCAGCTGCTCTTGATTCCGGAATCGCACGTCAAATTGTGGGTCGTTTCGTTAACCGACTGCCGGTTGCTCAGCTGATCGAACGATTGTCCCCGGACAGGTCAACCTACTGGATTCTCTACGACGTATTCCGTCGCAACGAGCGTCCGGAGGACCAGAAGACAATCGCCACTGCCTTTGCAAATGATCACCTGAAATTACTTAGGGAGGACGATGCGGTCACCGCAGCTGATTTCAGAATCTATGCAACTTTACTGGACGAAGCTGAATATGACCAGGACGCTCTCTGGTGCCGTAGACACGCCGTCAGACTGCAGCCGGAATACTTGCCGACAAGACGTCTTCTGGCTCGGACGCTCATCACCCAGGGTCAGCTGGAAGATGCGCAACGTGAACTAAACTGGCTGCGTGTACGACTGCCGAACGATCAGAAAATTGTAAACCTGATCAATGAAGTTGAATCCCGACTGGCCATGGAACGTTTGTCACCGGGACGGAGCGGTGGCGCACGAATTTCCTCGCACTTAATCTCAGGGCAGAACTCGGGGACGACGCCAGGCACGTCCGTAGTCGACATGGAATTCCAGCCACCAGAATTTTCGCACGGTACCACACCTGCGATGACATCACGATATACGATTCACCAGGCACGAAGTGACCCAGTCAACCGTCAAAACTGATGGATCGTTAAACACCCGCCACTGGTAAGGATTGAAATCAACCAGACTCTGAACAGACGAAATCAGGAACATATTTCAGCCCCGAGCAGTCCGGAGTTTTCCTGACGTGAGGTCTGGCAGTATCCGGGATCTGACAGGATTTGAAGAGGATAAATCATGCTCACGGATCGAGCAGAAGGATTGATGCGATTCAGTCGTATCACTAAATATGCAGTGGTTGCTGTCAGTTGTTTCACAACTGCCTGTCTGACGGCGACGAATGATGGATTGGTGACCGCAATCCAGGCAGCTTTGCTGCCAACTTTGACGATGTTTTTTGCGCAACTTGCGTGTGGTCCATCATGGTTCACATGGAGTGGCACGCATTTTCGTCGTCCCGTCTGGACTTCCATTTACATGACAGTTCTGGACAGCATTCTGGCGGGGCTGGTCCTTCTTGCTCTACGGTCGCTGATGCCGACAGGATCCACCATTACCATTCCCTTGCGCGCCTGCTTTCTGACCGCCGTTACGATGCTGTTGTTGCTCAATCGATTTCTGCCCGCGGTTCTGTCATCACTCATGTTCCGCAGAATCCGTCGTTCGCGGATTCTGGTCCTGGGACAAGCAGATGCGAGACAGGTCGTTCATCGTCAGCTGGATCTTGCTCAGTGCGTTGGTCTCGAAATTGTTGAAAGGGATGCCGTCGATGAGCGCAGCGGTCTGAGTCTTTTTAACCCGGATGAAGCCAGGACCAGCGGGTCAAAGGTCACTTCCCTCCACAGTCGCATTGAACGACCAGCGTCTCCTCATGCTGTCGATCGAGTGATTTTTGTGCGCAAGAATGCCAGCGACGAGGTGATGAAGCAGCAACAGGAGATTCATCGCCGCTGTGACGCTGCCGGGCTGCCGTTCACTGTGTATACGGAAAAACAATCGGTTCTGCATCAAACGACCATACCAGCGCCGGGCGATTCTTCGACGGGTTTGCCCGCTGGCCAGGAGCCGCTTCAGAACCCGGTCAATCAGGCGATCAAACGCAGCCTGGACTTTCTGATCTCCGTTCCTTTTGTGGTGTTTGTGCTGCCACCGCTGTGTGTCCTGGTTCGGCTCATTCACCGGATTGAGTCTCCTGGACCTCTGTTCTACCGGCAGGAACGTTGTGGGCGAAATGGTTCTATGTTTCACATATTTAAATTTCGGACGATGCATGTTCCGGAACCTGGTCAGACGGATCTGGAAGACAATCCCGCTCCTCGAATCTTTGAACTCGGTGCCATTCTGAGGGACTCTCGACTGGACGAAATTCCTCAATTTCTCAATGTGCTGGCAGGGACCATGAGTATTGTGGGACCTCGGGCTCACCATGCGCAGGACCGCGTTAAATTCACTGAACAGGTTTCGCAGTATCCGATGAGAATGCAGGCCAAACCTGGAATTACGGGTCCGGCTCAATACAAGGAATATTGCGGTGTGTTTCATCGTGACAGTGTGGAATCACGCGTCTCCTGTGACCTTGATTACATCAATCAGTGGACCATCCAGTCTGACTTAGTCCTGATGTTAAAGACCGGAAGAGTCATTGGCGAATCGCTGTTTTACGCCATGATCCGCAAATTTGAGAGTCGAGTCGCAACATCTGCCCAGGCAGCAACGTTCAGCCATCCCACCCTGGCTGCGGTTGGCGAAGGTGACTCATTCCAACGATCATCCTCACACCACCGGCGGGCTGTATGATTCCGGCCATTGGCGCAGAACATACGTATCGATACGGGGTTTTTGAAGGAGACACCTTAGAGCTTGTTTTCTGAGATGTAACGTACTTCCCCGTCTGCTCGGCCAGGAAACAGGAATCTGCGAATCACCTGGCGAGCTTATTCGATTTAACGTGGACGCACTGGCGTATCACGTGGCGGTTCCGGACCTTCCAGGATTGCTATCACGGCTTCAACAGCGACTTCAGCATCGGGGCCCTGTGCAAAAAGCGTCAGTGGAGCTCCGTGAGTCGCTGCAAGCAGCATCAGATCTGATGCCGAACGTGCGTCCGCCCGACGGCTGTTAAACTCAATCTGACACTGACAATCCAGATCACTGAGTGATGTCACGACACGCGAAATGGGCGCAAGGTGTAACCCGTTGACAATGCCCAGCGTGATTTTACGAGTCACATCTGCCACAATCCCCATCCCGACTACTTTCACACCTGCATCTGCTGCAGGTATTTTCCACGTTCCCGCATGAACGCACAGGAGGATGAGACAGCGGGATCGTCACTCTTCGGTATCTTCGCCGTTATCTATGTCGGCTTCTTCGAGATTTCCCCAGATTGCTGCTGTGGTTTTAGCCTGACGCAGAAAACTGCAAAAATCCTGGCCTCGAAGATGGCGGGAAATATTTTCCAGTCCTCGCAGATGGTCCCCTGGACGGTCCAGTGGCGACACCAGCAAAAACAGGATATAGACGGGCTCGCCGTCGAGACTGGCAAAATCGACGCCCTCTTCACTGACAGCAACCGTTGCCACAAGCTCATTCACCGCCGGATGCTTCGTGTGAGGAACGGCAACACCGTTTCCAATTCCTGTTGACCCAAGTTCTTCTCTCTTCAGGACTGCAGCCACCACTTCATCTTCATCTTCCGATTTAATGACGCCGTTATTTTTCAGACCGGCCACCATTTCTCGAATGACGTCCTCTTTAGAGGACGCTTTCAGCTTAGGAATAATGGCGTCTTTGATGACGAATTCTGTCAGTTTCATTTCGTTCCAGCTCTACGGCAGTTCCGTTATTTGAGATGTGTAATGTAGTTGTTTGTTCCGAATCTTCTCTCAGACCTTTTCATCGGCTGGATCGGCGTCATCCGATTCTTCGTTTTCGTCAGAATTAACCATCTCGCTCACGGATTTGTCACGACGACGATCCCTGAGTTTCTCCTTGTACCGATGGACCTGGTGTTCCATTTTTTGCAATGTTCTGTCGAAGGTTGTTCCTGCATCTTCGCCTTCAACATACGCCACGATCGTGTGGTACCCCTCGATCTCCACCAGCATTTCGACGTTGACTCGTTCCGATTCAAACTCGAATGTCACATTGATTTCACTCACCTGGCCCAGATATCGAACCAGCTTTTCAGATTTTCGAGTTACATATTCACTTAGATCCGGCTTGATATTGCCGTGCCTGGCAGTAATCGCAACCTGCATCGAATGTCTTTCTGCCGAAACGTCACACCGAACCCCGGGGAAATTCGCAAAGACGTTGCAAACGTCCGCCGAGAGTTGAATAGCCGGATAAGGTCCGATTTTAGCCGCGGGCGCAGCGGAAGGAAAGTGCCGCCGTCTGGTTCCCGGTGAAAAGAACTTCGACAGAACAGTCCGATTACGAATAACCACCTGACAACCCTGCGATTCGTTGTTGACAGATGGGTTCTCGCGCCGTTCAATCGCGCTTCATCTCTGTTTTCATACACGATAGCGGCCGGTATGCCGTTCCTTTTTGCTTGTGACCCGGCTATGCCGCAATTTGACCTTATCGCGACCGCCACCTTCGGTCTGGAAAATGTGGTCGCACGGGAACTGAAGGACCTGGGATATTCGAATTGCCGGGTTTCTGACGGGCGCGTACTGTTTTCCGGGGATGAACATGACATTGCTCGCTGTAATCTGTGGCTAAGGTCGGCAGATCGTCTGTTGATTCGGTTGGGGGAATTTCCTGCCGGTGATTTTGGGGCACTCTTTGACAAAACCATTGATCTGCCGTGGAATGAACTGCTGCCTGTCGATGCTGAATTCCCGGTCAGTGGACGCTCTGTGCGATCCAGGCTCAAGAGCGTTCCCAGTGTGCAGGGATGCGTTAAAAAGGCGATCGTGGAAAATCTCAAGCGGCGTTACAACCGTTTTCGATTTGACGAGTCCGGCACACAATATCCCATCGAAGTTTCCCTGTTGAAAGATGTAGCCACTCTGACCATTGATACTTCCGGTCCCGGACTACACAAACGTGGCTATCGACAGTTGACGGGTCGGGCTCCTCTTCGGGAAACGATGGCAGCCGGGCTGGTTCAGTTGAGTTACTGGAATCGTGAACGGCTGTTGATCGATCCCTTCTGTGGCAGCGGAACCATTCCAATCGAAGCCGCCCTCCTGGGCCGCAATATAGCACCCGGCCTGGGACGTTCATTCCTCTGTGAAGACTGGCACTGGATGGACCGGAGTGTCTTTCGCGATGCACGCACTGCCGCCAGAGATGCTCGTCTGCCAAAGTTGTCTGAAACGATTTTGGCTTATGACCATGACCCGGCCGCCATTCGCCTTTCAGAACGAAGTGCTACGGACGCCGGCGTGGCCGTCGACATTCGGTTTCGGCGCCAGGAGGTCAGTGACCTCAAATCAAAGCGAGAGTATGGTTGTATCGTCACGAATCCACCGTATGGGGAGCGTCTGGGTGATACCGAAGAAGTCGAAGCCGTGTATCGCGAGCTGGGTCGGATCTTTACTCCGCTGAACACGTGGAGCATCTATGTGCTTACGTCGAATCGCTGGTTCGAAAAGCACTATGGCCGTCGAGCACCTCGACGCCGCAAGCTGTACAATGGCCGTCTGGAGTGCCAGTACTACCAGTATCCCGGGCCCCGACCGCCGGACCCTCAATCATCCGAATAATTTGTTCCTCGCGGTCTGCTCTCGAAGAGAGATGATTCATTGGTATAATCACGGACCCGAACTTTAAAGGGCTTCGTGACCTCGGTCACGGTTGAACCTGCATTCGGGTTCGTAACTCATCAACGGAAACTCATACAGCTGCCAGTCAACGGGAAGTAATCCATGAAGATCTCAATCACTTACTGCGTGATGTGAAACTACACACCACAGGCTGCCGGTCTGGCAGCAGCAATTAAAGAAGCGGTTGGCGTCGACGCCGAACTTATCGAGGGGTCAGGAGGTGTCTTCGACGTAACAGTTGACGGGCGAATAATTTACAGCAAACACGACACCAATCGATTTCCGGAACACTCTGAAATCCTTAGTCAGCTGTAAATGACGTAAGACAGCAACTCAATGTTGCCGAATACGTTGGCAGAGAGGATGCTGTTCTGTGTAAGTCGGTTGACAACCCATTTCATTCGAGGGTCGATCGGACAGTATTATGTCTCCATTGTGTTCCATGACCTTGACCAGCACTGGAACACTCATCACCGGAAGATCTCAATCGTCTTTGATGCTGGGAGCACACCTGCCACTGTCGCTCGCTGAGAAAGCTGATCCAGCGCCTCACGTCCGGTTTCACCGAGGTCGACCGTCCACTCATTGACATACAAATCGACATGCTGCATCAGTACGTCGTCGTCGAATTCCTGCGCAAATCGTCGCATTGTTGGCAACGCAGCATGTCGATCCGACATTGCAAACTGCAGCGAATCATGAATGGTTGCCTGCACCGCCCTAATAACGTCTGACGGCAGCGAGCGGCGGGCCACGATTCCGCCCAGCGGAAGTGGACAGGCGGTTTCCGTTTCCCAACGGGTGCCCAGGTCTTCGACGAGAGAGAGTCCGGCCTGTTTCCATGTAAAACGGCCTTCATGAATGCAGACCCCAAAGTCGGCCTCGCCACGTTCCAGTGCCGGCATGATGTCGGAAAAAACTACCTGGCGGACGCGAGTCGTCTCATGATGAAAGAGCTGAAACAGCAATGCCGCGGTCGTGTCTTCACCTGGACAGAGTGTCACCTGACTCACATCAAGCGGAACACTGTCCGGCTGAGCGCCCAGCAGCAGCGGACCGACCTGGTATCCCAGTGCCGATCCCGACGGCAAAACAACCGTTTCATCGGTCATTTTCAGTGCCGCATGAAAGCTTGTTTTTGCAGCATCAAAATCACCGGAAAACAAACGATCATTGAGTTGCTGGATGTCCAGGAACTCCAGCCTAAATTCCAGCCCTCGCCAATCAACCGCTTTGGTAATCAAGGCATGGAACGCAAACGTGTCATTGGGACACGTGGAAATTGCCAGATGAATCGGCCTCGTCACAATCTGCTGTCTCTTCAGTTCAGTTGTACTGAGGAATCTGCTTTTGCGCTTCTCGTAAATGGTGCTGCAGCACCGGTTGTTCCTGAATTGTACAAACGCTGATGCAGTGTTCCAGTAAATCTACCGCCTCACCCGGTCGGCCGGCGCGCAGAGTCAGGATTGCCAGATCACGCCGCTCGCGCCATGAACCAGGTTTGAGACAGGCCAGTCGACGCTGCACTCTCCATGCAGATGTCCACTGATCTTTAGAACCGAACATCGCCTTAAGGTTATTGAGCATGCGAATAATGACGACACGTTCGCTGACCGGCTTCAGAGTCGGGTAAATTTCAGCGGTTGGCAACTCAGTAATCTCATGCAGCCATTCCACACATTCCACTTCGTCCATGATGTGTCCGCCGCGAAACGGGTCAATATAGATGATCCCAGCGTCGCTGTTGAGCCGCGTGATAAAGTGGGACGGGGCCGAGATGCCCTCCAGAGGGATGCCCAGTTCACTGGCGATCGCCATGTAGACGACGGACAGCGTAATCGGCAGACCCCTTCCGGTTTCCAGCACACGATTCAGATAACTGGCGTCCGGTTGTTCGAAGCAACTCTCGTGGCCGCACAGATTCAGGTCATTCGTCAGGTGACTGATCAGTAATTTCAGTTCGTTGAGATCGTCACCGGCAAGGGCCACGGGGCGAGTCAATGAAGCCACTGACGATCGCAGAGTCTCGAGTGTCGGCGCGAAGTCCAGATCCGGTTGTTCGTCGCGTGCAATTTCCAGTGCCGCCACTACCAAATCGATGTCAGACTCCCGGCGAACCATTCGCTGGAACTGAGTATCGTCTTTGAATGACCGAGTTGCAGACATCAGAATTCGACGGGAAATAAATTACATCATCCGGGGAACTGACGCAGCTCCGGCCATGAGCCATATGACTATAGTGAGGCCGCAGAATTGTCACAATGGCGAGATCTCTTTTGGATTACCAGCAGAAACTGCAGATTGTCGTTCACCGGCGGGCCTTCGAGATATACGGAACAGAGAATTTCAGCCATGATTACCGGTCGTCCGGCAGTTCATTTGACCGTGTTGTTGTCGCGTCGTAAGGTGATCGTGCTCAACCTAAATGGGTTGTAGTGATGATGCTCTGTCTCATGGGCTTTCTGGTGCCTGCGGATTCCAAATCATGAACTCTCTGAATCGTGTGCCTCTGATTCTTCTTTGTTGTCTGGTTTGGATTTGCGGCTGTGCGTCCAGTGATTCGTCTTCCGAATCAGGTGAGACACCGGAAAACGGCGGATCAGGATCCTCATCAGACGATCAGCCGAACGTGGCTTACGTTACAAACGGAATCGCTTCATTCTGGGTCATCGCGGAAAAAGGAGCGCTTGACGGTGGTAAAGAATTTGGTGCACAAGTCCAGGTTTTGATGCCTGGTACCGACGGTGTGGGGGATCAAAAACGCATGTGTCAGGACTTGCTGGCGCAGGGAATTGAGGGCATTGCCATCAGCCCCATCGACCCTGACAATCAGGGAGATCTTCTTAACGAAATCTCGCAGAACACGAACATGATCACGCACGATTCCGATGCGCCGAATAGTGAACGGCATTGTTACGTCGGAATGGACAACTACGCTGCCGGTCGGATGTGCGGAGAACTGGTAAAGGAAGCAATGCCCGAAGGCGGGAGCGTGATGATCTTTGTTGGCCGCCTGGGTCAAGCCAACGCCAGACAGCGGCGACAGGGAGTGATCGATGAGCTGCTTGATCGCCAGGCCGACCCTAATCGGTACGACGATCCAAATGACGGCGAACAGAAGAATGAAAAATACACAATCCTTGACACGCGCACAGATGGATTTGATTTCTCCAAAGCCAAAGAACAGGCACAGGACGCTATCGCACGTTATCCCGACCTTGGCTGCATGGTCGGTTTATTCGCTTACAACCCACCACTGATTTTGGATTCAGTTCGCGACGCCGGAAAGATTGGCCAAATCAAAATCATCGGTTTTGACGAAGACGAGGCCTGTCTCAAGGGAATCGCCGATGGAGAAATCCATGGAACGACGGTTCAGAATCCCTATGAGTACGGTCGCAGATCCGTTGAAATACTCACAGGCCTCGCAAAAGGTGATCAGTCGGTACTCCCGGAAGGGGGCGTTTTGCATATTCCGGCTCGTAATATTCGGGCAGACACCGTGGCCGACTTCCACCAGAATCTGAAAACGCTGCTGGCAGAAGGCAGTCGTGCGACAACCGGTAAGGTCAACGATGAATCAGTCGCCGAACCGAACCCGGAAGGAGACGCGGCTGAGTCGTCGT
>JAKVAY010000057.1 GCA_022447185.1 Fuerstiella sp.
GGCTGGTGGAGGATCTGGACTGGTGGTCCGCACTGAATTTTGCTCATCCACGTGTGCGAGCACTGAGGTTGCGTACGATTGAAGAATTTTTTGATCGCTGGGATTTTGACGGGATCGAACTGGACTGGCTAAAGCACACGCTCTACTTCCCGCGCGGGACAGAACGAGAGAATGCACATTACCTGACTGAATTTATGCGGTCCGTTCGCGAGAGTCTTCAACGTCGGGCGCAAGATCGTGGACGGCCGATTGAACTGGCGGTGCGCGTACCGGAGCGTCTGGAGTGGTGCGAGAATGGCGGGTTTGAGGTGGCGCGTTGGGTCCACGAAGATCTTGTTGACATGCTGATTGTTGGTCAGGCTCTGACCGACCTGCCAACCCTTGGGGAGTTTCATGAGTTGACGGCAAAGCGTCACGTACCCGTATATCCGTGTATCACACCGTTCGGAAACGGCTACGGGATCAGTCCGGACGAGGTGATTCGTGGAAGTGCAGCCAATCTTTGGGCCGATGGTGCTGACGGCCTGTACGTTGGCAATTGGTGTTTTCACGGATCGTGGCGACGTCATTTGCTTGGACAGATCTCCAGCCCGGATCGTCTGGTTCGGCTGCCACAGCGGTACATACTTTCACATCGCGTTGCTGTGCCCAGAGGACAAACCGGCGCGGACTACATCCGCTACAATATTCAGGGACAGGACGCACCACTGCCAGCGCATTTGAAAGAAAAGGTCCCTCAACGATTTTTGCTGGGTGGCGGAGCCGAACCTGACTCGACGCTGGTTTGGCCGGAGAAGGCCGAACTATGGATCGGTGTCGATTTTCTGGGTGACCAGGATGTTTTGAGTGTGACCATGAATGGCAACGTACTGAATGTTCCCATCAACGAAGGACGCGTGGTTCTTTCAATTCTGGGCGAACGCATCGAGGTGCCTGCTGGTGACGGAATTCTTGGCTTTCCGGTTCAGACGTCACTCGACGAAGAATTCCAGGGCATCCGTATTGATGTCCCTCCGGAAATTCTGAAGCGGCATCGCAATGAGCTGGAGGTCGTTGTCACTGAACGTTCGCCTGGTCTGAAGCAGGACCTGCGTATCAACCGCCTGGAACTTGATCTGGTGTTTTGAGTCTGGTCACGCGAGTGCTTCTGTGATGATTTGTCCACCCAAATCAGTAAGACGTTTGAATCGTCCGGCATGGTAGAACGTTAGTTCCATGTCATCCAGTCCCATCTGATGCAGGATCGTGGCGTGCAAATCATGCATGTGGTACGTGTTGTCCACTGCGTTGATGCCGAGTTCGTCTGTTCCACCAACGACTGCACCACCCTTGACACCGCCACCTGCCATCCAGGCGATCATGGCCCGTTTATTGTGATCGCGACCGGGACTGGTACGGAAAAAGTTCATCGAGTTGTCAGCTGTCCGGCCGAATTCGCCTCCCCATACGACCAGTGTGTCGTCCAGCAGTCCACGCTGTCGAAGATCTGTGAGTAGTCCGGCCATTGGCACATCTGTTCTTTCGGCACAGCGACGATGGTTACTGGCAATATTTTCATGTGAGTCCCAGCCGTTGCAATAGATCTGAATAAACCGGACACCTCGCTCCACCATCCGGCGTGCCATGAGACACTTGCGACCCATCTCATCTGTCACCGGCGCATCCAGTCCATACAGTTCCTGCGTGTGTTGTGATTCCTGACTGACATCCAGAGCATCCGGCACGGAAGTCTGCATTCGAAAAGCCAGTTCATACTGTCGCATCCGTCCCATCAGGTCATGATTTCGAGGATTCAAATGCAATGTCTTTTCGTTCAATCTGTTCAACATTCTGAGGTTGTTGTACTGGCGCTGTGGCCCGATTCCCTTGGGCTGCAAGTCTACGATCGGCGGTCCAACAGGATTGAGCAGAGTTCCCTGGCATTCCGTGGGCAGGTACGCATTTGACCAGTTCATTGCACCACCGAAGACACCACCGGAAGTATCAGGCAGCACGACAAATCCCGGCAGATTTTCGTTTTCGCTGCCGAGTCCGTATGCCACCCACGACCCGACAGAAGGGCTGCCGGGAATCGGCATCCCGGTATTCATGAAAAACGTCGCTGTGGTATGCGCTTCAACGCTCGTATGCAGAGACCGGATAATCGCCATGTCGTCGACACATTTTGCAAGTCGAGGAAAGATGTCCGATACTTCAATGCCGGATTCGCCGTGTTTTTGAAAAGTAAACGGACAGGCGACGTACATTCGTTTTACGAGACTGCCATAGATCCGTGTGACAGGTTGACCGTGGAGTCTGTTTAGTTCGGGTTTTGGATCAAAGGTGTCCATCTGACTCGGAGCACCGGACATGAACAGGAAGATGCAGGATTTGGCTTTGCCTGGCAGGTGTCCGGACCGTGGAGAGAGGACTTTCGAATCATTTGCCTGGACAACACCGTCACGCTGCAGCAGTGACGTAAGTGCCAAAGCGCCGACACCGTTTCCGAAGTTGTACAGCAGGTTGCGACGATCCAGTCCATGACTGCATTGAGCCGCTGACATTGCTGATGGAATCTGCTGCTGTTTCATCACCGTGTCGATTCTGTTCTGTTTTGTTATTTGAAATGCTCTTCTGCAGATTCCAGTCAGCCTGCGCCGTGTGCTGTGAGGCTGTTACTGAAGGTACAGAAACTCATTGCTGTTCAGTAGTACAAGACACAAATCGGTTAACGAGCCGGTCGGGCCCGCTGTATGGTCGAATTTTGACTCGATTCGGGCAGTCGTGGCCGGGAATTGTTCGTCCCGTTCGAGGAATTTCAGACAGCTGTCCAGTTCTTCGGGGGTTGGTGATCGTTGATAGGCCAGCTGATATGCGTAAGTGATTTGTTGCGAAGAATCTGACCCGGATTCGCGAGTGATACGATTGGCAAATTCTTTGCTCTGCTGCTGCATGAACTGACTGTTGAAGAGTGCAAAAACCTGAGGTGTCACTGTCGTGACATCCCGAACCGGGCAGCTTTCGTCAATGTTGGCTCCGTTGAATACTTTGAGGAACGGAAGCTGCAGCGAACGACTCTGCAACATGTAAATTGTGCGTCGATGACGCTGTTCCGGTTCAGAAGGTTGCCACCAGGTTGGTGCTCGCTGCATCAATTCGTCATCCACCTCAGGAAAGAACGGAGGGCCACCCATCTCACGATTGAGTGATCCGCTCACTGACAGCACGCAGTCACGAATCACTTCGGCCTCGTGGCGGATCGGACTGCGTACCCAAAGATATTCATTCTTACTGTCGATCTCATCGAATTCTGCCGCCTGCGGATGAATCATTGACTGTCGATACACGTTTGACGAAAGGATCAGGCGGTGCATGTCCTTGATACTGTATCCGCTGCGCCGGAACTGTACGGCGAGCCAGTCGATCAGATCGCGATAGATTCCACCGCTGCCGTTCACTCCAAAATCACTGGACGTGGCAATCAGTCCCTTTCCGAAGTGATACTGCCAGATACGGTTCACCATGACACGAGCCATCAGAGGATTGTCGGGTCCGGCAATCCAGTCAGCCAGCAGTCTCCTGCGCGTGCCCGGCAATCCCGTCAGATCCACAGGTTCTGAGCTTCCCGTAACAGCGCTAAGGAAGCCCGGCTCGACAGCATCTTCTCTCAGCTTATAACTGCCACCGGACAGCACATAGGTTGCCACGTCATTTTTCAGAGAAGAATCCTTCGCGAGGTAAGCCGTTGGTTCGAAGTAGTCACGATGGTTGGGATTTGCAAAGCGTGCTGTCTGGCGTTTGATGTTTCTGTATGTGGCCACCTCTTCAGGGGTAAAAAGGATGCCCTCGTCCATTGCCGTTGGAAGGTCCCGGCTGCCGTCTTCCGCAACGAGGTCCTTGAGCTCGGCAGTTGCCGCGGGTCGGTATCGTTTTCTCAGACGTTCACGGTACGATTTAAGTTTCTGATCCTGCCATTCTTTTCGTTTATCCAGCAGCGTCAGCCACGTCTGTTTCTGTTTTTCCCAGGTGTCCTGGTTCTGAATCGGTTTTTCGTACTGTCCGAACGGGAGCTTTTGGGGCCCGACCTCAAGTGGTGCAAAAAACGCCTCCATTCGATAATAGTCACTCGTTGGAATCGGATCGTACTTGTGATCGTGGCAGCGAGCACATTCAAGCGTGACACCCAGAAACACAGATCCTGTGACTCCCACAACATCTGTCAGGAAATCTCTCCGTGACAGTTGCGGTTCGGTTCGTTCCACAGGTACCCACAGATGCAGAAAAGCGAGTCCGATGCGGCCTTCGTCCCCGTACTTAAATGCGTCACCCGCCAGTTGCTCACGAATGAATCGGTCATACGGGCGATCCTGGTTGAAGGCACGAATCACATAGTCGCGATATCGCCAAATATGCGGGCGAGGATAGTCGATTGCTCCACCGCGAGTGTCAGCGTAGCGGACGAGGTCCAGCCAATGTCGTCCCCAGCGTTCGCCGTAGCCCTCGTCATCCAGCAATTTCTCGATGTGTTGTATGTAAGCCTCTTCTGACGGATCAGCGACAAACGATTTCATTTCCTGGGGGCTGGGAGGTAACCCGACCAGTCCGAACTGCAGCCGACGCAACAAAGCCTGTGGAGAGGCTGGTGGGGCAGGTGTCAGTCCCTTTGACACCAGTTTGGAAAGTACAAAGGCATCAATCGGATTCCCAACTTGTTCCGACGTGGTGACTGGTGGGACCTCAGGCTCAACCAGCGGTGTCCATGGCCACTGTGGAGCTTCTTCCTCCGCTGATATGTGGTCCAAAGCCGGGATTAGGACAGCCAGCAGTACAAGATAACCTGTTGTCCGGAAGAATGGGTTCGAGGGGTTCATACTCAAATACCTGATTCTGTCCTGCACGATCGGCGTCGGGCAACTCACTTGGAAACGAGATATTCAGCGGTCGTTTTGCTTTAAAATACCATGTTTTGCGAGTCCAATCAAACTTTGAGCACAACGACTGGACTTATCTGCCTGTCATGATGAATGAGGATTGACCGTTGGTAGTCACGGACATGGACCAATTCAGCAGGAAGTGAGTTGAAATCGAGGTGGAACTTCATTCAATCTGCAATTCGTTCATCGTCGTTTGCCAGTCAGCTATCGTCGGAAATTCGTGAATATGCCCGTCATTATCGGTCGATTTGTTTGCACTGCCCTGTTGCTGATCATCGGATTCAGATGTCCTCAGTCTGATGCGGCAACTTCTCCAGCCATTGATAGACACGTCGTTGTCCATGGTGCACCAGGAAAATTTGCGGGCTGGCCGGCAAATCACGGGATGTGGATCTGGGATAACGAGATTCTGGTCGGCTTCAGCACAGGGATTCACAAGGATCTGGGAAAAAACCACAATATTGATCGTGAAAAACCGGAGCATCACGTTCTTGCGCGTAGTCTTGATGGTGGTGAGACATGGAAGATGGAGTTTCCGAATGACCGGGGGATGCTGGTCAATGAAGGAGGCCAGCGCCACGGGATCACAGATCCACAGCACTCAGAACCCCCACCTGCAGCGATTTCGGAACCGATCAACTTCGCTCATCCGAATTTTTGCATGACCATGCGGTTTCAGAACATCCATGGAGGAACGTCGCGTCTGTACTACTCATACGACCGTGGGCACAACTGGAACGGACCGTTTGTCGTTCCATCCTTTGGTCAGTCTGGCATCATGGCACGTACGGATTACATCGTAAACAGTCACAGCGACTGTCATGTATTTCTCACGGCGTCCAAGTCCAATCAACGGGAGGGGCGAGTCATCTGCGGACGCACCAAAGATGGTGGGATCAACTGGCAGTTGGTTTCGTATGTTGGTCCGGAGCCACACGGATTCTCGATCATGCCATCAACTGTCCGGCTTTCCGCAACAGACCTGGTGATGACAACGCGACGGCGTGAAGGCAAAGGTGAAGCTCATCATCGCTGGATCGATACTTGGAGATCGTTGGACAACGGACAAAGCTGGAAGTTCCTCAACAACGCTGTTGACGATCTTGGTGAAGGCAATCCTCCATCATTAATACAGCTTCGTGATGGACGTCTTGCGGTGACCTACGGTGACCGTAAATCGCCTTTTGAGATCGGTGTGAAATTCAGCAGTGATGGTGGACGCACATGGGGAAGTTCATTCGTTCTGCACACCGTTGGCGGTGGACGTGACATGGGCTACGCTCGGTCACTTCAGCGACCAGATGGAAAGGTGGTGACTCTGTACTATCACTACTCACCAGACAACGTCCACCGACGCATCAGTGCCACCATCTGGGACCCCGGTACAGCAGAATAAAGAGCGTTTCATCCTAGTATCATTTGTCCGCATTGTCTTAACGTCTCGTGTGTATCTGGACGACTGGAGCAATGCATTCCGCTGTCCGGGTTCGGCAACTTTCCATCGGATTCCCTGCTGCAGGCCGGGAAAGACTTGCGGTAACTCACCATGGAATTCAGGACTGGTCCCTATTCAAGGGGCGGAGGCTTAGTCATCGCTTTTTCAACTTCTGTCAGCAACTGTTCACCGCGAAATGGCTTATACAGGACTGCTTTCAGTCCAAGCTGTCGTGCCTTGACGATGGAATGTGATGCATCATAGCCGAAGCCGGTCATGAAAATGATGGGTGTGTGTGCATCGATGTCTCTCAGACTGCTGAAACATTCGAATCCGGTCATGTCTGACAATTGGATATCTGTCAGCACAACATCATAGGTCTGCGAACGTATCATCCGGCAGGCCGCTGCACCCGTTGGTACAGCTTCCACAACACATCCCTGAGGATCCAGCAGTTTGTGAGCTTCCGCGCGAACAGCTCGGTCAGAATCCACCACGAGGACTCGTTTTCGGACCAGGGCCGGTCGCTGAGGTCGATGCAGTCGAGGCTGAGGTACAAACGTGTCTGCCACCGGGTCCTCGGTCACTTCTCCAATACATGAACGAATCTGTCGAACATTTATCAGAATCTGCTGCAGTGTTTCCGACACATTTGGATCATGTCCGATGTACTTTTCAAGGATTGAAGTCGCGTCAGTCAGGATGTCGTCCGTTGGACCTGCAACCTGCTGCTGAAGACGTACGGCATGCTGTTCCGCAGTTGTTGCCTTTTCTGCCATCATCAGCTGCAACTGATTGAGTGCCATTGCGACGACTGCGCCAAAATGTTCCAGAAACTCCAGATCTGCTTCATCGAAAGTATCGGCCCCAGGGCCTTCCACGTTGAATGTTCCCAGAATGACGTCATCCAGTCGCAACGGCACTGTTAGTGAACTGCGAGCATATTCGGCTCCTCGCAGATAACGAGGTTCTGACTGAGTATCTGGGCAAAGGTAACTGCGTCCCGTTGCAGCGACATATCCTGTCAGGCCGTTCCCGTCCTCCCGAGCGTACAACATTCGACACGTGGCTTCATCGTGCATCCCTTCCTGGAGCAGAGGAATCATCTGTTGTGTCGCCGGATCCAGTAGTCGTATTTCGATGGTATCGAACCCAAGGATCTGCTGTGAGAATGTAAGAATATTCTCCTTAAGGATCTCGATACGGTCTTCATTCGACATCATGGCGACTTCGTCCGGTCGCAGATCGCTCAGTCGCATACCGGCGTCGTGGATGGCTGCGCTTTTTCGCCGTGCCAGTTCCTGTTGAGTAATATCGCGGAGACAAACAGATGTAAAAGTAGCTGAAGTTCCTTCTGGTGTCGGCAGCAGCGACCGTGAGGCCAGAGCCTCCACGTAGCGCCGGTTGGAAAGCTGAATGGTGACACAGCCTTTGGATCGGGCAACATCGGGCCATTTCTGACGAAGCAGCGTGATATTGTCTCTGTCGGCGTCGAATGATTCGAAATATGTCAGCCCTGTCAGCGGCTGGCCGTCGTGGGCG
Organism: Fuerstiella sp.; assembly: GCA_022447185.1. Classification (GTDB taxonomy): domain Bacteria; phylum Planctomycetota; class Planctomycetia; order Planctomycetales; family Planctomycetaceae; genus S139-18. Next base: position 7,891 of record JAKVAY010000057.1, read on the forward strand.
ATTTCTGCGAACGCCTGATTGTGCCAGACCACTCGCTGATGCTCGTCGACAAGTGCCAGTCCGTCTGCAATGCTGTCCAGAAACCCATGCGCACAAACCTGCAGGTCTGCTGAGTGTTCCATCAGCGATCCGGTGAACAGTACACCATCAACCGACGGTAAATCCTGATCTTTTTCGGTCCGAATGATATCGACAAAATCGCTCAGATTTCGGCAAAGATCAGATGTCACGTTGTCCACGTCACCGGACACCAGCAGACGCGGTCGCGAGATTGCCACGCTTGTTTTCCTGGATGACTTGAGTCTGAAGCAGCACGTCGATTGCTTCCCGATTAAAACTCAACAACGTACCTGCCGAAAGGCCAACTCTCCGCGTTTTTCATGAATCGTATGAAAGTTCCAGATCATTTGGTCGGTTCTTGAGTCTCTACGGCAGCGGATGAAGTGGAGTGCTTCTTCTTCTGCTGCTTTTCAATCCGTCCGAACATGTGACCGCCGATCGCGCCGTGTTGCCATGTTCCTGCATATCGATCGTTATGAAAGATCACACGACACGAAAATCCTTCTCCCAGCCCGGGGAGTCTGGCATCTGTCAGCGTCACTACCGGTGTGTCTCCGGCCCATTCCACAGGAACCGGGATTGGCAGTGTTGCATCAAATTTCATGTATTTGACACGGGCCGTAAATATCCAAAGCCCGCCGGTCGATTTTTCAACGCTGTTGATTTCATATCGTTCTTCTTTGGGAGCCGTTTTTGATTTTTGACCGTCAATGGTGAATGAACCGATCAGAACGGTCGTCGCCATACGTTCTGAAAACTCTTTATCACGTTGCTGATGAGATATGTCTTCGGACTGAGCCGGGTTGCACAGGACCAGGGTAAGCAATATCTGTCTCCACGGACGATTGAACATTCTGGGCATCTCCTACCTGTGTATTGGAATGTTTCTTATTCATTGTCGCACTGTTGTTCACAGTTGTGACATCAGGGCCGTCAAAATATTAACCCGAACATGATGTTGCGAAACTGCTGATGCCTGAGATTTTTCGCAGGAATTGTGTCCGGTCGTCCAATCAGGTCACCAACAGCTGAGAATCAACCGGGAAGTCGTCGATAGAGGGAAACGTGGAATCTTTCAGCGAATCGATCGTTCGAATCTTGTGCCGGTAATCCGGTACGAATTCATCTGTCAACGGCATAATATGTCATCGAAACATGATCTGCGCGGCGTGTGATCGGCGATTCGCTACCGCAGGGCTGCGGTAGTGTGAAATCCTTAAAGTGTCTCGGCAGATGGATGCAGACAACAAGCGGCAGGAGAGGCTTCAGATGGACTGGGACTATTCGGATATTTCAAAAATGATCGATCATGCTTTGCTGAAGCCGACATTAACGACGAGTGATCTTGAGGCGGGATGTCTCATGGCTCGTGCGTACAACGTGGCCAGTGTGTGCATCATGCCGTTTGCAGTAAAAAAATGTGCAGAACTTCTTGCCGGTTCCGGCGTGGTTCCCAGTACGACAATTGGGTTTCCTCATGGTGCATCAGCGATTAGCAGTAAAGTTGAACAGTCTCGCGTGGCGCTGGCTGACGGCTGTGCCGAGCTCGACATGGTGATCAATATCTCGAAGGCGCTCAGCGGTGACTGGGATTATGTCCGCTCAGAAATTGAGGCCGTAGTGGACGTTGCACATGTTGCCGCCGGACGCGTCAAGGTGATTTTCGAGACTTGTTATCTGTCAAATCGTGACAAACTCCAGTTGTGCGAAATCTGTGGACAACTGGGCGCGGACTGGGTCAAGACTTCTACCGGTTACGGTTCCGGTGGTGCCACACATGAGGACTTAACTTTGATGTGCGGAACCGTACCGAAAACAGTGCAGGTAAAGGCATCCGGAGGAATCCGATCTCTGGATTCATTGCTGTCAGTGCGTGAAATCGGAGTGACGCGAATCGGTACCAGCAGTACTCAGGCTATTCTGGACGAGGCACGTATCCGTCTGGAGCTTTCGCCGATTAAATTTTCCGGACCGACAGGCGAAGCGGTCGGATATTGAAAAGAGCAGCTCACGCGGCCTGGCGGTCTGTCCCATCATGTTCAGTGGTTGCTGACGTCTCTCCTGCGGCCATTTCTGAAAGTTGCTGAGATTCAGAGAGACCGGTTGCGAGTCCGGTTTCAAAGTCGTATCCAAAAAACTCTAGGTCTTCTGCAAAGTACTCAGATACAGACTGAATGAGACTGGGCGTGTAGTATTCACGATAGTTTCGGTGACGCGATCCATTCAGGTGGTCAAGTGTCGTTTCTACATTCACTATGCGGAGAATTTGGAGGAAGTCTTCTTTGAGTGATTCAAAGTGTGCCACGTGGTTCACAAGAAGTTTTCCTGTGTCATCAGTGATTTGCTGTTTCTGATGCAGGAACGGAAAACGGTGTATCGCACTTATGAATTCGCCAAATGTCATGTTTTCCATATCGCTGCCGTATCTGCGCCCGATCAAACGTCCATCACGGCGTCCGGTCAGATGAGTGTACAGCGATACAATGCGATCAAACGGGTTGCGAACGACAGTGAACTTGAACAGACTGTCCCAAATTTCAGGTGGCATGTTTTTGCGCAACGACCGTGCTGACGTATGCGTGCGATAGAGTTTTCGCTGGTAAGTTGTGAAATGATTGACTCGAATTCCGAGTGCTCTGAGGATTCGGTTTTCGAGGTATTGCTCAGGCGAACTTGATTCCGTTTTTAGCGCGCGAGTGATGCTTGTCCCTCCGGTTCTGAGCAGATGCACAAACAAAAAATTACGAGTATAAGAGATCAGCATTGGGACAAATTCCAGCTGCAGATTCGGATTCGCCTCACGGGATTCAAACAGCCACAAGCGGTTCGATGTAAGCTGTGTCCGATTCCCGAACCAAACACGGGACACCGTCTGGCCTGATTTGTGAATCTGGTGCGTTTAAGCAGAAAACAACGGTTCTAACTATTAGTCAGTTAATCGGTCGACTCACTGAGAGTTCTGTTGCTTTCACAGGTTGAGTCGGCAAATTTGCACAGCTGCCAACGGAACTGCGGCACGTTCTTTGTTGAACGTCGGCGGTTTCTGCCGAATTCGTAACGATTCCGTTTGTCCTGCTTTAGATCCAGCTGCGCGAAATTTGCGGGCAGCTGACCACCGACCGGGTCAGGACTTTTTGCCGGTTTCGGTTCCGGGATGGCGCTCTACACGAAGAGTAAACTTTGGTCAGTGCGTTTCGATGACCGTGACGGGAAGTTCGAACGGCAACGGGATCTCGGTGTTCCGGTTGGTGACCATCTGATGGACCAGCTGACTGCTGATTGCGACACCCGGCAGTATCAACAATGTGATCAGAGGAATACCGCACCACCGAACGACTCGTCTGGGACTTCCGGCCAGCTGGAGCAGTCCTGCGGCCAGCATCATGACGAATCCCAGACTGACCGCAGCAGCTCCGGCTGTCCACGTACGCCGAGTCTGCAGCGACCGTTTCACGTGACGAACAGCCTGGTATTTCAAATCGGCCGGAAATTCGACAAGTGCAGCCGTTCTAAACATGCGTTTCGGACCAGTGCCAAGTGGAATCGGAACTTCTTCGGAAAATCGATCCAAAATGCTCGCTGCAATAGCGCTGTCCCCCATGGAAAAGCTGTTCTGTTCCAAGGGAAATTCCGAGGATTCCGAATCCGTCGCAGTTATTGCCTCTTCCAGCAGTGCTCGGGTGAGTTTCGCTGTCAGCTGAGCATCTGCCTGCTCCTGAGTTTCTTCGAATTCACTTCGGATGACCGTTCGGTTGTCGGTCGCGTTGTCCAGCCAGGCAGGTCGTTCAATTGCCGAGGGTGCAGCAATTGTTACGTCCGATGTCTCCCGGGAACCTGCCGTCGTCATGGGCATGGCGGCGCGCGCAGTCAGGTGGACAATCATTGTTGGCAGTGTAACTGCTGTGTCCGTCCCGAGCAGACTTCCGACAATTGCTGCTGACAATGGGTGTACAAGCATATTGCCATCTTCAGTCTGCTCAACACGCAGAGTAGCGCGGTCCGAAGGATTGTCGGTGGCGTCGTAAGTCGTTCCACCGGAGGCGACGGGAATCTGACCCGGGTCTGCTGCTGACATAGTCTCCGACAGTCCGGTCATCGCTGGATCAATATTCAACGTGTGTTGTTGTGACATCGTGTCTGACTCATGGGGGTTCGGTATCGTGAAGTACAATCCGAAGACGAAGAGACCCAGCCCAAACATGGCAAGTCCCGTCGGTACCAACGCTGAAACAGGGATTCGACTGCGCATGAACATCGGACAAGCGGCAACGACGATGATGCACAGCATCAGGATTTCAAAAATTCCGGGCACAAGTTTCACTCCTGAATGACAGCGATCGCCTCACATTCGGTCTGAGTATCCGGTTGGTTACGTAACCACTGTAATTTTAATACAGATGTTCACTCGACTCAGTGTTTATGCTGACGTGACGGAAGCGTGTTTGCGCGAACGCCCGCCGGTCAGCGGCAGGCTGGAAGACTCATACTGCAGGAGTCTCTCGGCTTGTGGCGTCCACGCCGCAGACAGTTGAACGACTGCCGAGATTGCCAGAGCCCATGTGGCACCCAACGCACCTGGAAACTGCAGTAATCCGGCAACTACTGCACCTGCGAGCAGAGTCACCAGCGTACTTGAGATCCGAAATCGAGACTTGCGAAAACTGTCGGCCTGCCACCACCATCGACGCGCAGCGAACAGAATTCCAAAGAACATCATAAACGCGGATAACGTTGGATATCCGCTGCCGTCTGCAAGATGAATTCGTCCGACGACCCAGGGCTTACCATCAGAATCGGGAAAATGTAACAGCGGATCGTCTGAAAGCATCAGGTAATTCTGAAGTCCGGCTGCCAGAAATCCGACTCCCAGACCAAACGCGCCCTGCATCACACGCCGCATGAAGACTTCTGCGGGCCGACCTTCCCGAAGTTTCGATAGTATCAGCAGTGCCCACGCACCCAACATCGTTACGCTTCCGAAAAATACGGCATGGACAGGTTCGTGCAGGAGATTTGTGGTCATGTAGACTGCAAGAGTCACCAGGCAGGTTGCGGCCAGAGAGATTGACAATGAATTAACGAGATCGGAAATTCGCTGACGTGTGGAGATGGCGCGTGGTGTTGCGGGACTCAAGCAGTCAAATTGTTGTGTACCACGATGTTGCCGACGCAGAGGAGGTGGCTGACTGGAATTCGTGTCAGGATCAGACCGCTGTGCAGTCACTGATTCCACGTTTGTATCTTTTGGGAGATCTTTGCTGTTCACCGGTTCGGATGGTTTTGGTTTCAGGAGATAACGTACTGCCAGGTATCCCGTGTAGACGAAAATACCCAGGAATGCCCCGGAAGTGATATAGCTCAGTACTTGCGCTTCCAGCAGGATGACCGTAACGATCCCACCGACAATCCACTTCACCAGGGCAGGGAGTTTTGTCCAGTAGTCTCCAATGACAGTCGCCGTCGGCGGTCGTGCGGTAGATGTCACTGACTTGCCGGCAGCGATCGAGGGCTTGGTTTGACTCACAGGTGGTGGTGATGAAGATCCCGAATCCAATTCGAGATCCACTGGCGCCATTACGGTGACTGCATCACGAAATCGTTGTTCCAGTTCTTCGACGTCCTGGATCCGATTTTTCGGATCCTTTTCCAGTGCAGCTGCGATGACCGTTTGAATAGGCGCCGGCAGGGCGGAAAGTTCCGGGTCGGTGGTCATGTGCTTCATCAGGATTTCGGCAGTGGTTTCTCCATCAAATGGAACCTGACCGGTGAGCATCTCGACCAGGATGATCCCGAGTGCGTAGACGTCAACTTCGCGTCCGTATCGACCGTGACACACCTCGGGAGCCATGTAGTAAACCGTACCGACACTCTGTGTTTGTGCACTGCGGCGTGATTCCGAAATATACTTGGACAGGCCGACGTCTCCGACCTTAACAGTGTCCTGGTCGCAGAACACATTGGCTGGTTTGAGGTCACGATGAACGATGCCTCGATCGTGCAGAAAACTGAGTCCTGCTGTCATCCCGGACAACCATCGCAGTACTTCGTCAATCGGCATTCCGTTTGGATAGCGCTGCAGTTCATCGTAGAGTCCCCGGCCTCCGATGTATTCCATGACAATCCAGTGGTCACCGTCCCGGTCTTCACGGATATCGAAGATCGTCACCAGGTTCTGGTGTTTGAGGTTGAGACACTGTGACACGCCACGGAGTTCCACTTCCAGATTGTTGTGCAGCAGTTTCAGAGCGACTTCTTTGCCTGAGTCGCTCAGTGCGTAGTAAACTTCTCCAAATCCGCCGCGATGGATCGCACGCTTAATGGTGTACCCCTCAAGCGGACTGGCTTCGGGAACAAAGGTAAATTTCATGGATTCGGATCCGCTGTGCCACGGGAGGTGGTTTGAGTTCGCAGAACTGGAATTGAGTAAAATGCGGCCTGAGCCTTAATCTTTCAACGGCCACCTGGGTTCAATGGATCTCTTCAATTCGAAATCTCAGATTTTCTCCATCAACAATTGACCCGTCCTTGAGTGGGGCAGAATCCGATGGCGGCCTTCCATCGACCTTCAAAGGAAGTGACGAACGACAGCGAAGCGATCCCTCCAGCGCATACAATACGACAATGTCCGGCCAGTCCGGACAGTAGATATGTTGATCACGTCCGGGACCCAGCAGGCAGTGGTCCACCATCAATATGATACCGTCGACACTGTGTACTGGTCGATGAGTGCTTTCAAAGTCGATGACGGCTGTGGAACTCAATATGCTGGGGACATGGAATCCCAGCTTAACCCGGTCGGCCAGACTCAGTTGATCACCACTACGAAGCGAAGTTGCAGAATCAACGCTTCGGCCCGACACGCTGGTCTGGTGGTCGGCGGTCACCTGCCAGTGGTCTGCAGCATATTGAAGGGTCGCATGCCGGCGAGAGATATTGGCCTGCAGAGTGATATCCGCAGATTTTCCTTCGAATGTGGGAGCCCCGATTGAAAACGAATGCCCCAAATAAAGCTGCCACGCGCCGATTCCGTCAATCCACAGCATGTAACATTGAATCGAATCGTTTGACACAACGCATTCTCCCGAATTCGCCGCTGCGGCGGGAACGATTCTTTTGGTGGCCCATCGTGGTCCGATACCAGTGTGTGGCCGAATGCCCCGCTGACTGTCATTGATGAACTGTGGCATGGTGACGTATTGAATCGCAGGTTTCGACTGTGTGGATTTATTCCCGTTGGGTTCATCTGCGGACTCATTCTCGTGGCGGAAGATTCAGGGACCTCAACGGTTGGTTTTCGCGTCTCAATCCCGATGCCGGTGTCACTCGCGGTGGCTGCGCATCCGTCACATGTGAAAGAGCCTGTCCGAGTGCTGATCATGAATCATCACAGGTACAAAAATGGCTCCGGACTGTCAGCGGTTGTACTGAGTCCGGAGCCGCGTGCGTTCCGGTCGGTTTGCTGTGACGTTTGAGCACAGACTGCTCTGTCACAGATTGTCGACCGATGTCAGTTCGGCAAGGATTTCCGAATCAACAGACAGTCCGAAGTGCTGGTCGATTTTACCAATAATGTCTGTCTGCGGAATCACTGACTCTTCAATCGGAATTCGTCCCAGTGCATGACCTTCGGTTTCCAGCAGTGCTTCGCGAACATCCATATCACGGTTGAGTTCCCGAAGTTGTTCTTCCACTCGACTGAGCTGCGTATCATCCACCTCAAGTGAATTCACGGTCTCCGTTGCCTGAATCTGCTTCAGCCGAGCTTCAGCCTGAGAGACCTTGACGGCCAGATCCTGTTTGCGCGACATCATCGAATCCAGGCTCTTCTGATTGGCTTGGAGTGTTTCTTTGGTCGCGGCCAGGATCTTCAAGTCTCGATCCAGTGACGCCTCGAGTAGTTGATAGGCGTCGAATCGATCACCAAGATCGGATTCCACCTCGTGTCGGGCGTACGAAACCTGACGGTAATTAAACTCATCCTGACCGGAATCAAGATCTGATCGCAATGCCAGAATCGAAGCCTTTTGGTTGTTCAGTTGATTCTGTTTTTCTGCAATTCCGGTCTGCATGTTACGGATATCGACGACCTGTTCCGCGACGACTTTCATGTGCTGTCGAATCTCTGGCATTAAGCTGTCGACCTGATCACGGATACTGTCGAGTTTGAACGTCGGTTTGATTTCCGATCGAACGGATTCGCGTACATTCCCAAACAATGTGCGGGCGTAACTGCAGGCATCTGTGCCAAGAAGCATGACAGCCCCAATTCCCAATACTGCTGCGGTTGCAAGTGATTTTCTGATCATTTCAGTCCCCTTCCGTTTCACACGCTGAATTGTTTGCTCTTTTGAGCAGCCATAGACAGTTATTCGCTGGCCGTCGGATTTTCCTGGATTAATTCCCTGGAAATTTGAAAAGAATTTTCAGCAATCCGGATTTCGACAATTCGAAACACCGAAAGGATTTCCGTATTTCCGAAAGACACCATTCGCTTCAGGAGCCGAATTCGTGAACCGACGCAAAGGAATTTACGTTTCTGTAATCCGTCGTGCCGCAGGGACCGGCGTCCCTTGAAAGGAGATGGAATCCATAAACGCGACGCCTCAATGGGGCGTTATTCCATTTCTATCGCAGGGAAAGACGATGGACAAAGGGCGGTTCGCACTCGGTTTATTGCTGCGTTTTTCCGGTGTGTGTTTTCACGTTTTGTAGTTGTCGGAATATTGCAGCAACCCGGGAACCGTGGGTGGTTTTGACTGCCGATCGTCGCGGTGACAGCCATCGCAGCAGTCACAATACTGGGAGGAGAGTTTGGTATGACAACGACTGCATCAGCCGAACTCGATGACGGGGAATTTGACTGGTTGACTGCCGCCGACAACATTTCAAATGTCTGCCAGGACCGTTCATAATCCTCGTTCGGTGATGCCCAGCAACGGCCCAATGTACCAGCAGGCCGCAGCGGTCAGCAGAGGGACACCCACAAGGTTTAGCAGCACACCATACCGAGCCATCTGACCGGGAGTGATCCGCCCTGAACCAAAAACGATGGCATTGGGTGCAGTGGCAATGGGCAGCATAAACGCACAGCTGGTTGCCAGTGTTGCCGGAATCAGGAGCAGCCGGGAATCGATATCCAGCTGCTCGCTGATAATTAATAAGGACGGTAACACAGTACTGATTGTTGCGACGTTACTGGTGACTTCTGTCAGGAATGTCATGGTCAGGCAAATCACGGCGATGACCAGCCATGTCGACTGGCCTTGAAGAGGGCCCTGAAGAGCCTGGCCCAACCAGCTGGCGAGTCCTGAGACTTTGTCAGAAAAGCCACTCGCGAGGGCCAGACCGCCACCGAACAACAGAATGATTTCCCACGGCATTTTGACTGCCGTTTCCCAGTTCATGAGGGGTACTCGACGCCCGGATTCATCGCGTATGCCGGAAGGGATGAAGAACATCAGGACGGCCAGAGCAATTGCGACAGTGGAATCCGATACGAAGTTTTCTGCTCGGACTGCACCGGACAGCTGGTTACTGTGTCCGAGTAGCTGAAACCATGGGTCCAGAAGCGTCGACCAACCCGGGACCAGTGTCCAGTTTCCGAATCTCAGAGGCTGTCTGAGTACCCACAGTACTGCGACTGCTGCAAAAACGACAAGCATGCGTACTTCTGCAGCTGTAATCGGGCCAAGCGCATTGAGATGTCGTTTCAGTTCGATGCCCAATTCTGCTTCACTGCTGCGATCGCGTTTTAGAGACCATGTCAGAACCAGCCAGACGATTCCGAAATAAACTACTCCGACCGGAATCGCAGCCATCATCCATTGAGCCACGGACAGTTCGGGAGCCTCCGGCAGCTGGGCCTGATAGATGGCAACGGCCACAGTATTGGTGGGCGTGCCCACGATGGTCGTCATTCCGCCAAGACTCGCTGCATAAGCGATACCCAGCAGCATGGGCAAGGCCAGTTGCGGCGACATGGCTGTTGTACGATCAGATTTCAAATCTGAATGAGTGCTGTCGATGGTCCGGAGCAGCGCCAGTGCAATCGGAACCATCATCAGTGTCGTCGCTGTATTGCTGATCCACATCGAAAGCGCGGCGGTGGCAATCATCATTCCCAGCACCAGCTGTCGTGGCCTGACGCCGACGCGGTTCACGATATGCAGAGCGATTCGACGATGGACATGCCATCGCTCCAGTCCCAGCGCTATGATAAATCCACCGATAAAAAGGAACTGCATGTCGCTGATAAATGCGCGACTGACCTCTTTGGCCGATTGGATTCCAAACAGGGGAAACAGCACGAGTGGCAGCAGACTGGTCGCAGCCATAGGCACGACCTGGCTGATCCACAACCCTGCCATTAGAAACATAATGGCAACAATGCGCCAGGCTTCCGGTGTCATTGCCAGCTTCACTCCGTCCGGTCTGGTCAGGGTTGGAGCTGGAGTCGCCAGAATCAGTACAAAACCGGTCAGCAGTGCGGCCGGAATCGCTCCGCGAGGAATTCGCCAGGTTGTCGTCGATGCAGCCGGCAACTCATTCGTCATGGGTTATTCCGGCAGTCCGGTATTCAGTGGTTGTAAAGCTTCGGGAACAAAACGCCCGTCGCGCCGTATGATTTCTCCATCGAACCAGATTTCACCTCCACCGTAGTCCGGTCGCTGAATCAGTACAAGATCCCAGTGAACGCGACTTCGGTTGCCGTTGTCCGCATTGTCGTATGCGTTTCCAGGAGTGAAATGAAATGACCCACCGATCTTTTCGTCGAACAGTGTGTCCAGCATTGGATGCAGAATTCGATTGTTGGTTCCCAGTGACCACTCACCGACATAGCGAGCCCCTTCGTCTGTATCCAGAATGCGATTGAGTCGTTCGGGATCGTTGCTGCAGTTCGCAGTCACAATCCGCCCGTTCTTCAGCTCAAACTGAATGCCGTCAAATACGACTCCCTGATATCGGGACTTTGTATTGAATCTGATTGTGCCATTGACACTGTCACGTACGGGGGCCGTGAAGCATTCGCCATCGGGAATGTTGCATTCACCGGAGCATGGTACGACCGGGATATTCTCGATTGAGAATGTCAAATCTGTACCGGGTGCGGTGATTCGAACCTGTCGGGCAGCCTCCATTCGTGCTGCCAGTGGTTTAAGATTTTCTGCCATGCGAGCATAATCAGCCGTACACACGTCGAAGTAAAAGTCTTCGAATTGCTCGGTGCTTTGCTGAGCCGCCTGGGCCATGGAAGGTGTCGGATAACGCAGTACCACCCATCGGGTATCGGGCACTCGGATGTCGATGTGAACCGGCTGCCACCAGTGTTTTGTGTACAGCTCCATCTTGTCCGGAGAGATATCCGACATTTCTTCGGAATTTGCCGTGCCGCGAATACCTATGTAGGCATCGGCCTGCTTCATTGCTTCAGATTCCAACTGTCCCGCCAGTGTCATTGATTCCACTGTCGCCGAGCGATACAGACTGCGGAGAATGGCGTTGTTCTTCCAGATCACCAGAGGAATCACACCGCGTACTGTGGCTTCCTCAATCAGTCGGCACACGAGACCGGGTTCGGGAAGGTCAAACGCCTCGATGATGACCATCTGTCCGGATTTCAGTCGACAGCTGTGGTCGATCAGCGTCGTGGCCAGCCGGTTTATCCGTGGATCCTGCATTTCCAGCCCTTATAACGCGGAAGACAGATTGAATCCCGGCAATGATAGTGACCACCATACGGCACCGACAATCGATTCATCCAACTGAAGCCGGTGATTGTGCGTAGACATTATCCTGCAGCAGAAATGTCCGGTCGGTTGTGATGCGACTTGCTGTGGCATCCGATATGGTTCTGTCGTGTTTCCATCCGTCGATCCTTCCCAAATTGGCCGGACACATTTGTGATTCGTATCGCCTACGTGATTCCCACACTGGATCAGTCCGGTGCCGAGCGTCAACTGACTCTACTGGCTACGGGTCTGCCTCGTGACGAATATGAACCTCATGTGATCACGCTGAATCGAGGTGGACATTACGCTCAGGTCATCAGGAATCATGGAATTCCCGTGCATGTGCTCGGAAAACGATTCCGATTCGATCCGCTGACGTGGCTCCGCCTGCGTTCACTGCTGAAAGCGATCCAGCCACACATCATTCAGTCATGCATCTTCTCAGCCAATTCGTACGTCAGGCTGCCAGGCATTCGTCCCGAAGGCAGTCAGTTGATTGTTTCCGAACGCTGCGTGGACAGCTGGAAAAGCGACTGGCAAAAATCCGTTGATGTAAAGCTCTCCAGACGCATGGATGTGATGACGGCCAACTCAAAGAGCGTTGCGGACTTCTATCGCGACGAAATCGGAATTGCCGAGGATGTCCTGCATGTCATTCCGAACGGTGTTGCGGAACTGCCTGCAGCAGAACCAGGCGGACTCCATCGGGAACTTGGTGTTTTAGACGACTATCGATTGATTGGATTTGCAGGCCGTCTGGCTCCACAGAAGAATCTTCGCGATCTTATCTGGGCGTTTCATCTGCTCAAACAGTCGGTCACAGGTCCCGTTGGTCTGGTGTTCATTGGTGACGGTCCCGAGCGTGACCGCCTGGCACAATTTGCGGTTGATCTTGGCAGACGCGACTCGGTGTTTTTTATGGGTCACCGCAACGATGCGACCTGTCTGATTCAGGAACTGGCTGTGTTTTGTCTGCCAAGCGCTTTTGAAGGCATGTCGAACAGTTTGATGGAAGCGATGGCCTGTGGGCTTCCCTGCGTAGTCAGTGACATCGCGTCAAATCAGGAACTCATTCAACATGAACAAAACGGTCTCGTGTTCCCCGTGGGCAACACGACGCGACTGGCAAAGATTTTGTTACAGTGTCTCAACGATCAGCAGTGCCGCAGACAGCTTGGACAGGCGGCCAAAGAAACGATTTCACAAGATTACAATGTGACGTCCCTTGTGAGGCGTCATCAGGATCTTTACCAGCGGCTTCTTGAGGACTTACCTCGTGGTTCCGCATCCCACACGGAGGATCGGTAGAGTGTGCGGAATTGCAGGAGCAGTCTGGTGGAAATCAACAGCAACGATCGAACGATCCGTACTTCGACGGATGACAGACGCGATTCAGCATCGTGGTCCGGATGCTGATGGTCACTTCTTTACTGGCGATGGTACACTGTCATCAGCCGGAGTCGCACTCGGACACCGTCGACTCTCCATCATCGACGTCGGCAGCAGCGCTCAGCCCATGAGTAACGAAGATGGCAGTATTCAGCTTGTGTTCAATGGAGAAATTTACAACTACTGTGAACTTCGACAACAACTGACAAGTTCTCACCGGTTTCGGACCGGCGGCGATACAGAGGTCATTGTCCATCTTTATGAAGAATTCGGTCTGGACTTCGTACAGCACCTGCGTGGTATGTTTGCCCTGGCGATTTGGGACAACAAAGAACAGCGTCTGGTGCTGGCACGCGACCGCGCAGGACAAAAGCCGCTCTTTTATCGCAGAGACAATGATCGATTTGTATTCGCCAGCGAACTCAAGGCGTTGCTGCAGATTCCCGGAATTTCCCGTGAACTGGACCGTCACAGTGTTCTCGAGTTTCTGACATTGCAGTATGTCCCTGCACCTGGTTCGATTCTGAAGGGCTATCATCGACTACCACCCGCCCATGTCGCCGTGGTACAGCGCGGCGAATACCGTGAATGGTCGTACTGGTCCGCACCGTATGATCAGCCGCAATTCGGTCGAAATTCAATTGCCGACTGGCAGGACGAACTTCGCTCTGAACTGACAGAAGCGGTTCGATTGAGACTTCGCAGTGATGTGCCGCTTGGCGCATTTCTGTCTGGGGGAGTTGATTCTACTGTGATCTGTGGTTTGATGCAGTCGCAACTCGATCAGTCGGTAAAAACATTCTCCATCGGATTTCCGGTAAAGGCTTTTGATGAGCGTGCTTACGCTCGACAAACCGCTGAGATGCTCAAAACAGAGCATCATGAATCGGTCGTCGAACCGGATGCACTGGAGATGTTGCCACAGTTGATCTGGCACTATGACGAACCATTCGGTGACAGCAGTGCCATTCCAACGATGTATCTGTCACGAATGACCAGAGAACATGTAACAGTGGCGCTCACTGGTGATGCGGGTGATGAATTGTTCTGCGGTTATGACCGATATCGAGCCGTTCGGATTGCCGGCCGTCTGGATATGATTCCCGGACCGATCCGCAATCTGCTGAGTTCTGTTGCCAAGGTTCTGCCTTCGAACGTGCGTCAAAAATCTTTTCGAAGACGGCTCAAACGATTGCTGGAAACACTAACACAGGATCCGGAACGTCGATATCTCAACTGGATTAGTATTTTTAATCGCGACAAACTGCTCGAGCTGGTGAGCGACGAACTTTGCGAACTTATCGAACTCCAGGACCCGGCTCAGCACATTTTCGATTCTTATCGGCTTTGTCCAAATCGTGATTTCGTGACTCGCACTACAGCGGCCGATCTGGTGTCCTATCTGCCTGGAGACCTGCTGACCAAAGTTGACATTGCCAGTATGTCCACCAGCCTGGAATGCCGCAGCCCGATGCTCGATCACAAGGTCATGGAGCTTGCGGCCCGAATGCCTCTGGAAGTCAAGCAGTCCGTGAATCAGGGGAAACGAGTTCTGATCCAAACGTTTGCGGATTTGATCCCTCAGGATATTCAGTCCCGCCGGAAAATGGGCTTCGGAGTGCCGATCGATCACTGGTTCAGAAATGAGCTGAAAGAACTGTTGCATGACGTTCTGCTGAGTCAGAAGGCGACAGATCGCGGTCTTCTGCAGCGACACGTTGTCCGGAGATTGATTGACGAACACGTCACTGGTGTATTTGATCATGCGTATCGATTATGGAATTTGTTGTGTCTGGAGTTGTGGCAGTGCATGTATCTTGATGAAACTCCGCCGATGTCCGCACCGAGTTCGCTGTGATCATCAGTCCGGGATTCGTGGACCTGAAATATGCCGCCCCGGACGCTTTCTGGAAATCTTGCCGATGATGCCTCAACTCAGCTACCAGGGAAGTCTGTTTTGTCGGGATTTGTTCAAGCGTTACAGAGATCAGTTTCAAGGACACTGGGTGGACGGCAGTTTTGGAGCGACGTCGGTTTCTTTCGAGGCTGGCGGATCCAGGAAAATGTCTTCACGGATCACTATCGCCTGCTGGATTCTGAAAACCGTCGCCACATGTTTGGCAGTCTGACAGAATGCAGAACGGCTCTGAATACTGTCCGCGAAGAGCACCAATTGCCGCCAATGAGCGGCCGCGCCATCATACTTGTGCATGGACTGATTCGCAGTTCCCGATCTTTTGACTCGCTGGCGCGCACGCTGGAGTTGGAGGACTGCACGATCGTGCGTTTTGACTATTCCAGCACTCGCAGTTCGGTACCGGATGCCGCCAGATGCCTGTCTCAGGTGATTGAGTCACTCGACGGGATCGGATCGATCGATCTCGTTGTGCACAGCCTGGGTGGTGTGGTGCTGCGGTATTATCTGCGAGACCATTGTGACGACAGAATTCGTCGAGCGGTGATGCTGGGAGTTCCCAATCATGGTGCGAAGATAGCGGATCGATTCCACAACAACGTGTTTTATCGAATGATGTACGGACCTGCCGGACAACAACTGACTTCTGAAGAAGACGGGCTGATTGCCGGTCTGCCGGTTCCGGACTTCGAATTTGGAGTGATTGCCGGTGGACGCGGCCGGGTCAGGGGATTCAATCCCCTGTTGAAGGGCGACAATGATTCGACAATAACTGTTCGTAGTGCACGGTTGAAAGGGGCTGCTGACTTTACGCTGCAACCTGTGATTCATTCGTTCCTGATGTCCGACCGGCGGTGCGTACAGGCGATCGTCACATTTCTGAAGTACGGAAGGTTTGACCCGGATCGCAAAGCTCAGCCGATCCGGTAATCGTTACCCAGAGTTGAGAATTCTGTTGCAGATGGCGATCGGCAGCCACTGAAAAATCGGCGTATGGTGTCCAGTATTTCCGACCCTGAATCGCCGTTACTGAGGCAGGGCGGCTATTCACCGTCGCATTCAGTTCAGATCCAGACAAATCGCAGAATGAACTCCCACACGTCACCGAACAGAACGTAGCCCAGCGACTGTTTTCCACAGTTGACCTTCGCTGTTGCTTCGCCTCCGATTCGCTGAAACGGTAATTCGTTTTTGTCGATGTCGGCTCGCATCTGGACCACGACTTCAGAGTCTTGTTTTACTTCGGATCGCGATGCGACATCGGTGCGGTTAAGCCGACCGTTAAACGTTCCTGTCGCATCGGTTGCGAGGACATATTCGACGTCGAGGGGATTCCCCTCACTGGATTTGGCTGCACGCAGGAGATGACCCATTCTGTGTTCCGGCATTCGGAGTTCCAGTATCCAGTCTTTTGAGTCATCCATGATTTCCAGCAGATGTTCTCCACGAGCGACCGGACGATCACGAAGCTTTTCCTCCAGCTGAAATGTTGCAACAACTCCATCGATTGGGGCCGTCACATGAAGTGATTTCTCACGTTGTCTGAGGATGGTGATCTGTTTTTTAAGTCCATTGATTTGCAGACGAATCTCGGCCAGTTCACCTTTTAGCTGTACTGTATCTTCATTCGTTAATACCCGACCTGCATTTGTAATCTTCGCCCGGAGCGTGAGCACCTGTTGTTGTTTTTCGTTCAGATCATCTTCAGCGGCCACCAGTTCGGCGTGGAGTTCGTCATTGCGAATCCTGAGTACTTCGTCTCCCTGAGAGACTCGCTGACCATTTGCCACACTGATGGACAGCACGACGCCATCCCATGGTGCAAAAATGTGGCGTTGGGTTTCCGGCATGATTCGTCCCTGAGCTTCAACTCGATATTCCCAGGGGACGATTACCAGTGCCAGAGTCACGGCCACGATCAGGCCCAGTACCAGCAGAGTTTTGGCCAGCGTCCGTCCACGGAAGTAATTCAACCCTTTACCCAGCAGTCGTCGGGCGGGAAGGAAGAGGATCTCCTGCTGGGACAAAGAATTCGCAAGTGCTGCACCGGCAGCATCAGCCACGACCTGAATGCGGTGCTCGCGATCATGTTCCAGGCGACTTTGGCGAAACTGTTCAACCAGCAGACAGCCGACGATACGCCGGATTGGCTCGCTGTGCGGGTCGTTGTCTTCTCCTGGGCGTCGTACTGCAGGTGCGTACAGAGGGATTGCCAGAATCAGTTTTGCTGCTGACAGCTCCACATGATGTGACAGCGTTTCGAGGAGATGAGGCGCCACCGCAGACCTGTCGGCTCGAAACTCGATGATCTCGCCAACGGACACACATTCCTTAGCGATTTGCAAAAGAGACCTGACCTGCTCCGATCGTCTGTTGACGAGATCCTGGCCGGCAACCGCTGCGATCGTGGTTTTCCTGCCGCGCAGTACGGCGATCGAGAGCCGATCGCAGCGGAGCAACTGGCGAGCGTCGTTGGCTGCCACATCGGCTACTTCGGAGGTCACCAGGGAACGGTGTATATTGTAGCTGAATTCTTCGAATTCCAGCCAGAACGGGTCATCGACAGATGTTTTCCGTTCGCTGGATTCACGCGCCGTTCTTTCAAGCTGCCGCAATCTTGATTCCAGCTTCGGCCGACGTTCATTGAGTACAGAATCCGGTTCACCGGCGGGCTGAATATACTCGAGCAAACCGTACAGCGCACCCTGATGATGTACAGGCAGTGCCAGAATGCAACGTTCAGCCCACGGATCACTTTCGCTGGCGTCTGTACGGTGCAGTACGACTTCATCGGTGGCGGCTGCCTGCAGTACGTGACCAACCTGGTGTGTATCGCGCTGCACGATTGCCTGACGCAGTTCCCTGTTTCCACACATTCCCTGCGGAACCAGTTTGTCAGAATCAGCCGGTATAACCCAGAGGACTCCAGCATCAGCAGAGAGCGTTTCAAGTCCTGATTGCAGAAACTGTTGCCATAATCGTTGCGGTGATATACCGGCCTCCGGCAAAGCCTCCGGAATTGCCTTGACGTCGGGATTAGCGTCGGTAGTTTCTTTGACGTGGGACATGAATCGGGAACTACGCAGAGCGAGACGGACGACCACCAGTCGTAAGGCAGCACCAAAGAACCGGTAGTTCATCTTTTCCCAAACCTGGACCCTGTCAAGTTTTTGATCCTGCTACGAGGAATTTCCGTCTTAGATCCATTGCGGACGATCGTATGTGCAGCCTGGCGCGATTGAGGTTGATGCGGATTTTACGGGATAGAACGCGCGGTTCGTTGAATTGACGAATGACGGGAGACAATCGTTGAAGTACTCATTTATTGCCATTGTTCTGACGGGGGCAGGAATATTCGTGCTCGCTGGATCCCCAACCTTTGCGGAGAACGGTCCGGCAGTCACGAAAATCCCGGAGTGTCAGATTCTTTTGGCCGACAACCCATTGCTGGCCAGTGGACAGAGTGGAATTGTTGCCAAAGTTTACGTGCGCGAGGGTGACCGGATCAGGAGGGGACAACTGCTGGCTGAACTGGATGCGTCCGTTCCGAAGGCGACGCTGGCGGTTGCGACCAAGCAAACTGAAAACGATGTCAATGTGCGGTACGCACAAGCGGCTGCTGACGTCGCTCTTGCAGAGTATGAGGCCGCTCAGGAGTCAAACAGGATCCAGCCAAACACGTTTCGGCGAATCGAAATGCGGAAACTAAGACTTGAACAAGAGCGCAGCCGGCTGGAGACGGAAGTATCGGTCCATGAATTCGAATTGAATGAGCTTCGCCGTGATGAAGCAGCTGCGCTGGTGAGAAGTTACAGGATTGTGGCTCCGATCGATGGAATCGTTTCCGGTGTTTTCAAGTCCCCCGGAGAAGCAGTGCAGGTTGGTGAAGCCATGCTGCAGTGTCACAGTACAGAAAAAATCCACGTTGAGGCGTTTGTTGAAATTCCGGTTCTGAGTTCGTTGAGGAAAGGACAGCAGGTCAATGTTGTCCCTGAAATACCCAATCCGGCTGTCGAATCGGCGAGAACAGATGTGGATGGGACCGTGTTTTTTATTGGCGTCCTAGCAGAAGTAAATACTGTTCGAGTTTTGGTGGAAGTTGACAATCGCGATGGTCTGCTGCTGGCCGGAACAGACGCTGTTATCGAAGTTCCGGCTGATTGATCGCTCCAAAGTGTTTCGGAAATACAGTGTGAATGAGGTTCGGGCATGTCCTCGATGACGCAAAACATGCAGCCGACAATGCGGCGACCGATCCCTCTGTGCATGCGCGCCGACCTCAGCACGTCATCGATGGTGTTTCGCGGACGTCCCTACTGGACGGTCAAGGATCCGGTTTCACTTCGCTACCATCGATTGAGAGAGGAACAGTATCTGCTGCTGACTTTGCTTGACGGAAAACGCACTCTGGAAGAACTGCAAAGGATTCTGCAGCAAAAATTTCCTTATGCTCACTGGGGACTGACAGATCTTCAGAGTCTCGTCAGTGATCTTCATGAGAAGCGACTGGTTGACAGTCAGCGCAGCGGGCAGGCCGATGGTATCAACAGACAGCGCCAGAAAACCCGACGGCAAAAACTGTTTTCCGGGATGATGAGTCTGTTGTTTCTAAGGTTTCCAGGCGTGTATCCCGAGCCGTTTCTGAGACGAGCCTACCCCTGGATTCGCTGGATATTTCACCCTCTGGCAATTCTGACAGTTATCGTCAGCGTAGTGTCAGCAATGGGGTTGCTGACGATCAACTTTGATGTCGCTGTGCGACAAATGCCGGAGTTTCAGCAGTTTTTTGGATGGCCAAATCTTCTTTACCTCTCAATGACAATCGCTGTCGTTAAAGTCTTTCATGAACTTGGACATGGCTTCACCTGCCACCATTTTGGAGCTGAGTCGCACTCAATTGGCGTGATGCTGCTCGTTTTCAGTCCCACGCTCTACTGTGATGTCACGGACAGTTGGATGCTGCCAGGCAAGTGGCAGCGGATCGCCATCGCTGCAGCCGGTATCTATGTTGAAATATTCCTGTCAGCAATCGCATTGTTCTGCTGGTGGTATACGGAAACCGGAGTGCTGCATCACCTGGCGCTGAATGTGTTCTTCGTCACAGCAGTCAGTACGGTGATTATGAATATGAATCCACTTATGCGATTCGATGGATATTATGTGCTGAGTGATTTTCTGGAGATCCCGAATCTGCAACAGCGGTCATCGCAGGCGGTTCTCAGCTGGATTGGATGGAACTGCTTTGGAATTGAACCTCGACCTGATCCGTTTGAACCGGAGCGAGGCAAAGCGTGGCCGATGTCATTTGCAATTGCTTCCAGCGTCTATCGCGGTTTCGTGATGATCGGAATCGGAATTTTTCTTTACACTGTACTCAAACCGTATCGGCTGCAAAATCTGGGCGTCATGCTGAGCACGTTTTCGATCAGTATGATGATGGGACAGTTTCTGTATCGGGTTGTAATGATGGTACGTACTCCACGATCAAAATTGTTGAGCCGCAAACGAATGGCGGTATCAGCGGTTGTTGTGACAGCAGTCGTTCTGGCAGTCGCTCAAATTCCGATCCCACTGTATATACAGGCTGCAGTCATGATTCAGCCGCACGATGTGAAACATGTGTATACAAAGACTGCGGGAACACTCAGCGAAATCCGTGTGCAGTCAGGTGATCAGGTCAGTCAGGATCAGATCCTGGCAGCTCTGACTAGTCCGGAGCTGGACGATCGGTTGCGACATCTGGAACTGGAGATTGCGGTTCAGAAACAACGCAGACGCAATGCTGTGATTCAGCGTGATCCGGCTCAAAAACAGCTGGCTGAGAATGCCCTTGCCAGCAGGATCGACCAGCAGCGTGAAGCTCGTCAGCAACATGAGCGACTGACCCTGAAGTCCCCTGTCACCGGAAGAATCGTATCAGCAGAAGCCCAGCCAAAGAGGCAAAAACCCAGCGACGATCACTCTCTGGATCAATGGTTCGGAAATCCACTCGAAACACATAACCTCGGAGCGCTGTTGCTTCCCAACACTCACCTGTGCAGTGTTGCTCCGAATGATCGTCTGGAAGCGGTGTTATTCATCGATCAGTCTGATCGCAATGATCTGCAGCCGGGACATCCGGTGCGGATCAAATTTGATCACCTTCCGGACCAGGTCTACGAAGGTGATGTGACTGATCTGTCTGCACAGGCAGTTGCCTATGTCCCTTCTATTCTTTCCAACAAGACCGGTGGTCCTCTGCCCACAGTGACAGAAGAGGGGCGTGAACGTCTGACCGGCGTTGCATGGAAGGCCCGTGTTGTACTGGACCGTGATTCAGCTCTTTTTGTCAGCGGCCTGCGCGGACGCGCCCGTGTCGTGATCTCCAGCCGTTCCCTGGGCAGCTGGCTGTATCGATGGATTCGGGAGACTGTTCATTTTCGACTGTAAACCGCCGCCGGTCAGCCAGACACTCATCTTCGTTTAGTTTGATCGCAACTGATCAAACAGATGACAGGTCTTTGATTTATGCGGGTTTCAGTTGCGTCAATGTCAGATCATCATCCAGTGATCGGTGGGGAGCGATTCCGGCGGATTCCAGTCGCCCGTGATAGTCGCGGACTGCTTCGTCGGGCGCGATGAGTCCGTCCGCAAGCGCCCGCAGAACTGCAACGAATTCCAGCTGGTCTTCAGCGATGTTGATCTTACGTCCAAACAATGCCGCTCGTGCGCCATATTTTTTTGCTTCCCAAAGCATCCGAAAAGCATCGTACGTTGTTCCGGATGGTCCACCCAGGATTCCAGGAATCAGAGTTTGATCGTAATGAACGAGCTGTTCCATTGCCGCCGGACCGAAATACGGCATCTTCAGAAACAGCGGTCGGGCCGACTGCGTCACTCCGGCCAGGCAACGTGCGATACAGTCGTTCACGAATCGCGGAATGTCGTCGGGAGTCCTGCTGCCGGTTGCATTTGGAGCGAACACTTCGAGGAAATGACGGAAGTTCTTTTGTTCGGCTTCAATTCGAAATTCACGATATTTTTCCGTGGTTTCCAGATCGAGGTCTCGATCATTGTTGAAGGTAACCGAATATAGGCCGAGATCTGCACCAGTATGAGGCTCACCAGGACGGCATTCCAGCCGACCACACTGGATCTGCTCAATCGTCGCAGAGCGAAAGGCGCGAGACGGTTCACTGCTGTATCCGCCGCTCATTCCAAGCCAGACGTCTGTGGTATCATTGGCACGCACTGCCGGTGTTACAGAGCTGTTGTCGAATTGGCGTTCGATGATCGTCAGTTGTTCACTCGTGCTGGCACTCATCAGCATAATATCGACGAGACCCTGTTTCGTAATCTTTCGCATGGACTCGCGGTATTGTTCCAGACTCTGAAACGGAAACTGCCTGTGGTTATCACCTGTGTTCGTTCCAGGAGCTGCAATACCAAAGCCCATGTCACCGTCTTTGGCATCTGCGATAATGAAATCGTCAACTGATGGATCGGCGGCAATGCGGGATAATTTTTCGTCCAGTGTCTTCTTCATGTCGGTTAAGAATGATCGCTAAATCGATTATGGAAAAATCTGTCATGTGTCAAAAGATCCTACTGGCTGATCATGACAGTGTCGAACGATCACAATTGCCGGATATGATTTCATTCATGACGCAGCATCCTGACGCGTACGGAGTGGCAGGAACATAACCGAATCGAGTCGACGCTAGGACAAATGTGCGAATTGTAAATAAACATGGACGATTAGCAGTACAGAATGGTCGGTGCGGGTTTGTTTTGGGACTTGTTTTCGCTGTACGTCTGGAGTCTTTATTCTTCGCGGCTGAACGATCCCGAATCAGATGAAGTTTACCAATGGCTGAAAACTCCAGGACGATTGACTGTATTGTCTGCGGAGAAATCTGCGTTGACCTCCCTGTTTACACCGTAGATCGATCTCGACCATTGATCGAATGCTCGATCGGATATGTTGATTCCATTCTTCCTGGTTCAGGGGGAATTGTTGCTAACAGTGGTATCGCCATGGCACGTCTTGGACTCAGGACAAGTGCTTTTGGGTGCATCGGTGACGATCTGTGGGGACGTTTTCTCCGGAAACGCCTGGTCGATGAAGGTGTTGGGACTTCTCAGCTCGTGACTGTCAAAGATTCAGCGTCGAGTGTTACTGTCGTGGTGGGTGGCGACGATGGAGAGCACACGTTTTTGTTTCATGCAGGGGCATCTCAACGATTTAACCGCAGCATCATTGAGCAGAGAATAGAGGTCTTCGAACAGTGTAAATATGCTCTGTTCGGTTACTATGCTCTGATGCCAGCACTGGAAGACGAGCTTTCAGACGTCTTCCGACAGCTAAGGGGTTCAGGGTGTCGGATTGCACTGGACACTGCGGGTGGGGGTGGTTCCATGACGCCACTCGACCGAATCCTGCCCCATGTTGACATCTACATTCCAAGCCTGGCTGAAGCGCAGTCACAGACAAAGCAGCGAGATCCTCAATCGATGGTCGAATTGTATCGCCGCCATGCTCCGCACGCTCTTCTTGGAGTTAAGTTGGGTGATCAGGGGGCGCTTTTGAGTCCGGCATGTGGAGAATGGATCCATATTGATCCGGTGACGCCTCCAGGTTTAGTCATTGATACCACCGGTGCCGGAGACTGCTTTTATGCCGGCCTGATCACGGGGCTCGTTCATGGCAGATCAGTTGCCGAGTCCGGCAAGCTGGGTGCGGCTGCCGGAGCATGTTCTGTCACCCGAACTGGCGCTGTGGATGGTGTGGGAGATTTCGCATCGTTGCAGCGTCTCGTGCGGTCCTGATCCTGCACCCCAGATCTATGCTTTGAGTCGAGCCATGCCGTCGGACAGTGAATCGATTGGATCAGGACACTCAAACCCACAGATTTCAGGAGTCAGAAATTGGGGACGCACAGTTTCTCAGGTATTCTTCCGAATAATATACAATGTTTGATATTTGGAACGCCCATAGAATGTGGGTGCATAGCATTTACGGGAGTGAACACCGGTCGATTGAGACTATCGTCATGAATGACCGCCGGACGAATTAGGCGGTACTGATGCATAAGCGTGCAATTTGATCGACCAGGATCTGCTCACACTCAACGTCACAGAAAATTTTTATCCACTTCGGTAACTAAATTTCACGCTATCAGAGATAATTGGGCAATGAGGTCACGACTCCGCAGTAGTTTTGGCACGTCAGTTGCCGAACGAGTGATGGCAGACCGATCCGGAGTTGGGAGAACATCTATAAGTTCGCCCATATTCCTAAGTCTGGTCCCTTGTGACGATGAAATTGTCTGCCATTGGTTGCTTATAAGGATGTAAATATCCACAATTACATTGGGACTGGTTCAAGTTATTAACTCACACAGAACCTGTTGCGGACGGTTGTCGATCATCGGAATGAATTTTCCAGATGACAGATACAACGATCCGTGATTTCCCGTGTGGAAAACAGATTTGTCTGAGACAAAGAAAACGTTCCCGACAACATCTTCTGATCCTGATGCAAAAGTCACCACGGATCCAAATCATATATTGTATATGAACGCAGTATCGTCGGAAGACGCTGCGCGTGAAACGCGAGCACTCCTCGATGTTCAGTCAGGCAGCTCATCGACCGAACTGTCATTTCGATTTGACGAAGGAACACGGCAACTCCTGCGGAAACGCTTGTTTATTGTTGGGGTCTGTCTGATCGCCGTGATGACTGTGCTTGCTGTGAGCATGGCATTAAATATTGGGTTGATGCCAGGAAGCATCTGGTTTCGAACTCTGGCGATTGCGGTTTTAGCTGCACTCATTTGTTTTGTGCGATTCGGTACTCAGATATCTGTGGCGTCGCTGCGCAGAATCGAACTGTTGGTCGTGGCCGTGCCTATCATCGAGATGGTCGTTCTACAGACATTCAGAACGGAATTTCAGCTACGACTCGGAGCACCGGAAACGATTCCTGCAATACGCGCGACTGTTGCGATCGTCGCCTGTTTGATGATCGCTATGTACGGGATTTTTATCCCAAGTACATGGCAACGAACAGCGGTTGTCGGCTGCTGTGTTGCGCTGCTGCCAACGATCGCTGCGTTGATTCACATATGGCTGGAACCACAACTCCGTTTGTATGGTGCGTTTAACTACGCGATCACCACTCTCAGCCTTTCAATGGCGGCACTTGCCACACTGGGATCGCATCTTGTATCTGAGCTGAGACGTGACGTGGAAGCAGCCCGCCAATATGGTCAATACCGACTCACAGAAGAGATTGGGCGTGGTGGTATGGGTGTTGTCTACCGGGGCGAACACCGATTGCTGAAGCGGCCGGCGGCCATCAAGTTGATCCAGCCAGAATCGGCAGCAGACGAAATTGCAGTTGCTCGATTTGAGCAGGAGGTCCAGCTATCAGCAACGTTAACGCACTGGAATACCGTCCGCATTTTTGACTACGGACGTACAGATCACGGTGACTTTTATTGTGTTATGGAGTTGCTGGAAGGTTCGACCCTGCGAAATCAGCTCCGGTCGCACAAGAGGCTGTCAGTGCATGAGACACTCCGGATTACCCAGCAGTTGTGTGATGGTCTTCAGGAAGCACATGGTAAAGGCATGGTGCATCGGGATCTGAAGCCGGCAAACGTGTTTCTTGCTGAGACAGGTGGCCTGAGTCAGGTTGTCAAGATTCTTGACTTCGGAGTTGCAACGACAACGTCCTCCAGTGATTCTCCAGACAGCACACAATTGATTGGAACACCCTACTATATGTCGCCGGAGCAAATTCGGGGAGAAATTACTGACGGGACCTGTGACATTTATTCCGTTGGATGTCTGATGTTTGAGTGTGTCACGGGGTCACCGCCATTTACCGCCCGGAGCGTTAAAGATGTTTTGTCGTGCCACTTGAACAACGATCCGCCAATCGATCTGCTTCCGGAGTCTCCCCCAGGTCTGCGTGCTCTTGTCAGAAAATGTATGGACAAAGAACCTGTACGGCGGTTTGCTACAGCGGCGCAACTTGGCGACGCCTGTCGACGTCTGGCTGACGAAACCAGTGTCAGTCACACGGTGTTCAGTTGACGT
This sequence comes from Fuerstiella sp., assembly GCA_022447185.1. Taxonomy (GTDB): domain Bacteria; phylum Planctomycetota; class Planctomycetia; order Planctomycetales; family Planctomycetaceae; genus S139-18. The sequence goes on from JAKVAY010000057.1 coordinate 34,069, forward strand.
GCGGCGTTCGCCGGTATGTGGCTGAAACTCGACGGCATCTTGGTCTGAAAACGGGCAACAGGTTCGCGGAGGCACCGTGCCGCTCAGCCGGAACATATGGCTCTGCGATGTACGGCAGCCCGTAATCCCTGAACCCAGAGTCAATGTTCGTTTGTTTCAAGGCCATCAAACAGTGCGCTGCCGATTCGAATCATAGTTGCACCTTCTTCAATAGCCACGTCGAAGTCACTGCTCATGCCCATCGACAGTTCTGTCAATTCGGGAGATGTGTCTCTCTCATTTATTTGCTGTCGCAATTGTGAGAGCCGCTTAAAGACCGGGCGCGCATCTTCAGAGATTTTACCGATCGGTGCCATAGTCATCAGTCCGGTCAGTTTCGCGTGGGTTCCTGCCGTGCGTGCTATCGTCTCCCATGAATCTGTGATGACGCCGGGATCGAACCCGGACTTGGATCGTTCGCCGGAAATGTTGACCTGCAGCAGAATTTCAACGGGTCGGTCGGATTGCTCCGCCAGCAGACATAGTCGCTTCAGAAGTTTTAGGGAGTCAACCGAGTGGATGACGCTGGCGTGTTGGACTGCGAGCCTCGCCTTGTTGCGCTGGATCTGGCCAATCTGGTGCCATTGAATGCGAGGAAGCTGTGGCTGTCTCTCAGCAAGTTGTTGAGGGCGGCTTTCGCCAAACGTGGAGTGGATTTTAGCAAGCGCCTGAACCCATTCCCATCTTGCATATTTTGTCACTGCAACCAGTCGCACGTCGTTCGGCGAACGACCGCAGGCACGACACGTGCCCGAAATTCGAGCGTTGATCGATTCCAGGTTCGTTCGGAGTTTTGTCTGGATCGGTCCCAATTCCTGTGTCATGGTGGCTGTCTGACCGGAAGTCTGAGTTGAAACCGCGATAGAGATTGCTCGTCCCGGGACTATCTCTGGTAATCGAAGTCCGGTTTGTATTTTAATTCCTGAAACATTCGAACGGCATGATCTGCCGATTCACGGTCATCAGTATTGTAACGCATTGACATCACCGCAGTTAAAACAGTGGGTTCGTCGCCGCGGTCGAGATTCATAATGGTAATCGATCTTGACCAGTTCTGAAGATCCTCGTAATTTGCCTTTTAGAGACTTCGAGAACAGTAGTTCTCTAATAGTATTGCAAGCGACAATCGCCCCCGGAAGTAGCTTGAGTCCTCCGCCCCCCCTAGGATTCGCTGCTTCCGGGACATATCAGGGGTCCCAGGGTTTTTATTGACCTTGGGGCCTCTTTTCATACTTTTGCAGAAACCTGGGCAGCATTTCACCGTAGACCGGGAGGCCCCTGTCAACGCGTGTCAAATCATCCAGCAGTTCGTGCCTGATCGTGATGATGACCAACTGATCGGGACCTTCAGTTGATTCGTGCGTCCAGCGAGATACGCCGGTATAGAGCAGAACCGTGGCAGGCAGAAAAAATACAAACCTCGCAGTTTGTGATCTTCCATTGCAGGCTGTTTAAGCCCGAAATAGGTTGTGAATGCAGCAGCCTCAGGCTGCGCGGTGTGTTGGTGAGAACTGAATCTGCGGATCGTCATGAAGTCAATTATCTTGTACGTCATTTCGTGTCTCGCACTGGGCACATTGAACGTGCTGGTGTTTGCACAGTCGAAAGACACGTACCAATCGTGGTCACTCCGGCATGTGGAGCCGTCTGAGGTTCAACGCATGCTGGTTGAGCTGATCGGCCATTCAAACGACGCGCGGATTGTTGCCAACGACGAAACGAAAGAGTTTTTGTTGTTGGGGCCGGTGAAAACTCAGAACATTGCTGCCCGGCTGATCAGCAGTGTTGATGTGCCGGACAATGACCTTTCACGGGTAAAGGACGAACCGGCTGAGCTTCGCACTTATTCTGTCGACAGTGCCGAATTGAACGGGCGACTTGAGTTGCTCAGAAAATCACTCGGAATGAACGCTCGAATTTCGGTGCTTCGTCGTAACAATCAGATTCTGGTGATGGCCAGTCCACGGATTCACCGACTGGCTCGAAAGCTGCTGAGCACGGGAAGTGTTTCAAACATCGATTCGAGTAACACTGGCCACGGACGGACGTTTCCAGGCGACACGGAATTGGTCTCGGTCAGTGATCCTTCGGCATTGTTTCCGGATGACATGTCCCGATCCGGTTTACGTCGGACTGTGACGGCTGTGTATCAGATACAGCATTACTCTGTGGAACAGTGTCAGGCGGCACTCAGACGGTTGCTGAGAGATCAGCTGCGGGTTCGCAAAGACGGAACTGTTCGATATACGTCAGCGAATGACGACCAGGTGATACTGCGTTTTGATGCAAAGAATCACACGTGTGAATTCAGTGGTCACCCGGCAATCGTTACTCAGTTTGTTTCGTTGTTTGAATTGTTCGAACGATTACAGGATCGCTCGATCGACGAGTCGATCCGTCTTGTTCCACTTCGTAACGTTCGGCCGGAAGTGCTCGAGCGAGCTCTCCGACTGTGGCGAGAATCTCAACAGACTCGTGATACGCTGAACGGCAGCCAGAGTTCCAGTAACCAGCTGCGGACCATTCAACGAGTCGCATTCCGACCGCAGGACGAAACAGCGGATGAAGAGACAGAAAAACCGGAAGTTGAAAGGAAACCAGACAAAAATGATCTGCGGCCTCCACTTTCGGGGGTGTCTGTGCAGCCGTTTCCGGGGCTCGATGTCCTCGCCATCCAGGGCAAGGACGCCGATGTCCAGGAACTGATCCGAATTATTCGTGAGATCGAACGGCTCAGTGATCAAACGGTTCCGGAGATTGAGATCTACTTTCTGCAACATGTCCATAGTGGAGGCCTGAACCTATTTATTGATCAGGTTCTGAACGCATTAACCGAACCTCTGCAGGGTCGTGTTGCAGTGACACCGATTGGGAAACCAAATGCATTGCTGATTATCGGTTGGGGCGAATCAGTCATCGCAGCGAAGAAGCTCATTGCTCAGCTGGATCAACCGGTTTCGCCGAACAGTGATATGAGAATCTTTCCGCTGAAGAATGCGGGAGTTGCTGAGGTTGTGACTGCCCTGAAGCAGGCACTGGAGCGAAATGGTGGCCTGACTCCTGGCGTCGCCGTGACACCTAATCCCCGCACCAACAGTCTGATCGTCTACGCGCCGTCCCGTGACATGCAGGAAGTTGAAAGACTGATCAGGCACCTTGATTCGAAATCATCAGCATCGGTCAGTAAGGGACGAATCATTCGCCTGAATAATTCACTGGCCATCGATGTGGCGAGGACCATTACGACTGCGATCGCAGCTGCAGCCGGTGGAACGGCCGGACGTCAGGCGTCAGAACTTGAAATGTTGCTGGTACAGCCGGACGGGCGGGAAATCGTCGCCTCCGGGGTCCTGAACAATGTGAAGCTGACTCCTGATGCCAGAACCAACACGATTTTTGTCACCGGTCCGGAAGAAAGCCTGCCACTGGTGGAACGGCTGATCCAGCATCTTGATGAGTCCCCCGCGGCGTCGGCGGTGATTAAGGTCTTTGAAATAGCCAACGGAAATGCGGCCGATCTGGTCACGGTGCTCAGGACGCTGTTCCCAGCCACGTCAGTGGGATCCGGCGTACCTCCGCTGGCGACGGCAGAAGGAGAGACCTCTCTCGTGCCGGTGCGATTCTCGGTTGATGTGCGAACAAACACCATCATCGCAACGGGAACGTCCAGCGATCTGCAGGTCATGCAGGCGTTGCTGATACGTCTGGATGAAGTTGCATCACAGGAGCGGGTCAATCAGGTCTATCGTCTGCGAAACACGCCCGCGACAGCTGTTGCTCAGGCTGTCAATGAGTTTCTGCAGAGCGAGCGTATTGTCACTCAGGCTGCACCTGGCCGCCAAAACCCTTTTGAACAGATTCAACAGGAAGTTGTTGTTGTTCCCGAAGAAGTCCGTAATCAGCTGATCATCAGTGCGACACCTCGGTTTTTTGATCAGATTATGGAACTTGTTGAAGGTCTCGACAGTAAACCGCCACAGGTCATGATCCAGGTAGTCCTGGCAGAAGTTGATCTCAGCAATTTTCACGAGGCTGGAATCGAACTGGGACTTCAGGACAGTCTGTTGTTTGACCGCAGCCTGTTGGGTGATCTCGTCGAAACGACCGTGTCGTCGGCACTATCCTCACCTGCCGGAGTCGTGACAACAACGCAGGAAAATATTGTTGCCGCCAGTAATACGCCAGGCTTTGGTTTCAACAACAGTCCGCTGGGAAACAGTGGAAGTAATCGATCGCTGGCTACTGCAGGACAGGTTGCCGGACAGGGACTGTCTCACTTCAGTGTCGGGCGGACGAATACAGAGTTGGGGTTTGGCGGACTTGTGCTTTCAGCGAGCAGCGAAAATGTCAGTGTTCTGTTGAGGGCTTTGGACCAGTCCGGAAGTGTGGAGATTCTGAGTCGCCCGCAAATTATGACGTTGGATAATCAGGAAGCATTTATACAGGTGGGACAGAGTGTTCCACGGGTCGCCAGCAGTTCGGTGACTCAGTTTGGCCAGGTCAATGCCGTCGAAAACACTGATGTTGGTCTGCTGCTTGGTGTGATTCCCCGTATCAATCCGGATGGAACCGTCGTCATGCAGGTCGATGCCACCAAATCCGAAGTTGGATCTGAAGCACAGGGGATTCCGATTTTTGTATCGACAGAGGGGACGGTGGTACGTTCACCCCGAGTCAACATTACCAGCGCCCAGACAACAGTAAGCGCCAGCAGCGGGCAGACTATTGTGATCGGTGGGCTCATCACCACAAGCAATACAACTGAGCATCGGAAAATTCCCTGGCTGGGAGACCTGCCGGCACTGGGCAAACTGTTTCGTTACGATTCGTATGGCAATCGCCGCACGGAACTGTTGATCATTCTCACACCTCATGTTGTTCTTGGACGTGGCGATTCCGAGTATCTTAAGCAGGTCGAAATGTCGCGTATGTCGTGGGTGTCTTCTGACGTTTTCGAATTCCTTGGCTCTGGCCCCGTTGGCTATCCCCTGAGCGATGATTCCGGTGTTAAAGTGATCTATCCCGACGGCATACCCGACTTGAACAGTCCTGTCACGCCGTCAATACCAGAGTATCACCTGGGCGGCCATGGTTCGGAGTCGGTACCGGTGGAGCCGGTTCAGACTCCAGTCGCCGATACAATTCCCTCGACGTCGCTGAATGATTTATCCATTGATAATGGGGATGAAGAATTTGACCAGGTGGATTTTCGCAGACATTCCGAGGACTTTGATTCTGATCGCACAATACCGGTTGTTGAGGACGAACATCCGGCAGAATTGCCGGATGAAAACAAGCGGCGACGTTTCTTTGGAATCGGTCCGGGTGGGCAAAAATGAATGCGAATGCAGCCAACATCATTTCACGCCGATGGCCGCACGGTTTGCTGATGCTATGTAGCAGCGCACTGCTAACAGGTTGTGCTGTTTTTGAGTCCGGTATCACAAAAATGTTCGAGCAAGCTCCTGAATTTCAGACGCCGCATCAGGTGATTCCGCTGTGGACGGATACGATTCTGCACCAGCCTGGCAATCGGGGTCGGCGAGGATGCGGAGGTCGATTCATTTTCTATGCCGGTGAGCGCAAAGAAGGCGTACGCGTCGACGGTGCTGTGACAGTTTACGTTTGGAACGACAGCCGATCCACGAAGCAGCGTAAACCGGAACGAAAGTACGTTTTCACGGCTGACAACCTTCAAAATCACTATAGTAACTCCAAAGTCGGTCACTCGTACAGTTTTTGGATTCCCTGGGATGAGGCGGGGAGCGAACGCACAGAGTTAACCGTTGTCGTGAGATTTGTAGGCAGAGATGGGACCGATATCACCGCACCAGCATCGAAAGTGATCCTGCCCGGACCAGTTGCAATGCCCATGGCGCAACGGACACAGTATCAGGATACGGAAGACCGCCAGGATGCCCGTGGCGATGGTATTCAGCAGACGTCGTGGACTCGACAACAGGATAATCGGTCTCGAGTGCGTCAATCGCTTCGTTCATCTGAAATTCACGTGAGCCCCGGATTCGTAAAACGCAATCAGCAGGTTGCCACGAACAGCCTGTCAGTGTCCGACCTTTTTTCCCAATCGGACGACCTCCAGTCTCCCGGAATCAGTATCGGCCAGCGAGAAGACGATCTCACGTCCAGTGAGCGATCTGATGTTGCGGCCGGTCGCGACCAGACAGTGGAGATCGATTTCAGTGCGAAGCGTTCGGCGCAACGTTCAGCGCATTTGTTACGGTCTCGATTCCAGGCTCGAAAAGAACGAGCAGTTCAGCGAGTCGCTTCTGCTCCGGAGACTGAACCGTTCCTCGCAACGTCACCGCAGAGTCGGTGAGAGACAGTTGAACTTCCAGACCACGATGTTCTGTGATCGTTCGCGTTGATTCTGACAGCTTTGTTTTGGGGGGAAGCCGGTAGCCACTGTTCGCAATCGGCTCGAAGGCAATCCTCAGGCGTTCCGCATAAATTCCCGACGGAGATCTGATGCGTGGCACATTCACAGAAGGTGCCGCGGTTTCCACGAGTCCGGTGACTGAGCGTTTGACAGCACCGGTCGCCTGTGCCGTGCCTACGAATGTTGTATTCTCGGTATTAGTGGTACCTACAAAATCTCCTGATGTCCGATTTCCCCGTACGAACCTTTCTGCTCCTGTAATTGCAGCGGGTGAGTCGGCCGTGTCGGTGTTTCGATTCCGTCCGATATTTCTTTTGCCAAACAGCTGTGCAGACGTACTGTTGCAGCAGGACACAAGACAGATCAGAAGTACGATCGAGCAGAAAAACCGGTCGTTAATCATACGTAGCAGTTTCGGAACGGAGACTCTTGGTTCACTCGTCCAGTGAGCAGCCGACATTTTTTCCCATTCTCTTCAGCTGTGGCTATGGTCTCAAGTGTTGAAACGGCGAAATCATCCTTTGATGATACACTGTGAAAATCTGAACATTCTGGATCACAATATCCGGACAATGCGAACTGAAACCAGTTTGTGACCGGCCGACTCTGCCATTCGACTGTTTGATCCGGCCCTCAGCCTTGTTTGGCTTGATTCACGGAGAAACAATGGTTCCGGAGTTGGTACCATCATTTCGTTCATCGTCCGGTAATCGATGCAATTATGACAAAACGACCTTCCGTTCTGATCAGTGCTTTTGCTGACGAAGCAGCCAATCATCGTACTGCTCTGGAGCAAATGACTGCTTTGGCGGCCATCGGACTGCGCAGCTACAGTCCTCGATTCATCGACCTGTCCGGTGACGGCAATGTTCAGCACGTCGTTGATCTTTCGACAGACCAGTACAAACGACTGAATGAATTGCATACCGAGTACGGCGTCAGCGTTACCAGCATTGGAGCCCGAGTCGGTAAGGTCAAACTGCTGGATGTCGACGATGGTTCTCATAACGTGTTTATATCTCAGCCGGAGTATCTTGCCGGTGAGGTCGCAAAGACGATCGCTGCGGCGAAGAAGCTGGACACAAAGCTGATTCGGGGATTCTCCTATTATCACCCGCGTGGTACCGATCCGTACGATCATCTTGACCAGGCCGCTGAGAATATTCGCCAGATCACAGAAGCCTGTGCGGACGAAGGATTGATTTACGGACTGGAAATCGAGCCAAATCTGGTTGGTGAGACTGGTCCTCTGCTGGCCGAGCTTGCGAGACGTGTCGACCATCCGTCGATGGTATTGATCTTTGATGGTGGCAACGTGGCTGCACAAAACAAGAATCCTGTGCAGGTCTACGAAGAGTATCTGGCTACTGTGCCGTTTCTGGGCTGGATGCACGTTAAGGATTATGCCATCGACCCGGATCTGGAATGGACGGGCGTCGTCGACGAGGACCGTTTGAAAAACTTTGTTCCCGCAAATGCTGGCGACGCTGGACACGAATTGATCTTCCGAGATCTTCGGATGCGGCTTCCGGAAATCTGCAGCCGTCTGAAAACACTGGGGCTGCCCGGTTTTTACCTGGAAACTGAACCCCACCTGAAGGGTGGCGGTCAGTTTGGGGGGTTCAGTGGCCCGGACGGAATGGGAGTGGCCGTTCGGGCGCTCTGCTCGTGTCTGGATTATGCAGGAATTGAATACTCTCTTCGCAATTTTTCGGACATCCGCGCAGAACGTGGTTTTTGACACTGATTGCACGAGTTCCGGTGAGTCGCGTCATGCACGTATTGACAGGGCGCTGGCCCCGGGATACTGGAACCCATCATATGACATTCAATTTCGAAGCTATTTCCGACATCCTGGCTTGTCCAAAATGTCGGGGAGAGCTTGTTTACCTTGGGGACTCGCTGATCTGCGATTCCGAAGAACATCGGTTGCAGTTTCCGATCGTGGATGGGATTCCACGCCTTCTCGTGGAAGAATCGGTGACTTTGTCAGATGATCAATGGGACCGACTGAAGAACCAGATGGAACCGACGTCATGAAATCGTTACCCGCTGCAATCGTCTTGCTGGTGTGTCCGATCATTTCGATAGCGCAGGACTCCGGAGGATCGGGGCCAGATTTCGAAGGTCGCTATGAGTTCCGCAGCAACCACGATCCCAACGGCATTGGCAAGTTCTATATGGATCGTGAAATTGCTCAGGTGATGGGTTTCGCGGGAGCTGGCTGGCTTGAACGGAAGACACGAGAACAGGAAGAACGATTGTCGCTGATGGTGAGGTCTCTCAAGTTGAAAGCCGGAGATGTTGTTGCAGATATCGGTGCCGGCTCCGGTGTGATTTCCATGCTGATGGCGCAACAGATTCTACCTCGCGGCAAGGTCATGGCGGTTGACATTCAGAACGAGATGCTGCTGCGGCTGAGGAGGCGAAGCCGGCGGGCCGGCATCAGAAACATTAAACCTGTCAAAGGCACGATCAAATCTCCGAATCTGAAACCGGAATCCGTCGATCTGGCGATCATGGTCGATGTGTACCATGAATTTGAATTCCCGTATGAGATGATGCTTGGCGTCTCAAGAGCGACGAAAATCGGTGGCCGCGTTGTGTTGGTGGAATACCGCATGGAGGATCCCACCGTCCCGATTAAACTTGTCCATAAAATGACCGAAGAACAGGCGATCAAAGAATTGAGACAACCTGAATTCAGTCTGAAATGGACCGAAACAGTCAACGTGCTGCCATGGCAGCACATTCTCGTGTTTACGAAGCAGAAGTCGGGGACCTGAATGTCGGAATTTTATTGATACCTGTCCAATGTTCGTACGAGAGATACAGAATGGTGTGAGTGATATTCAGTGGCTGCATCGTTTGATTTCTGTACTCTCTGCTGAACCAGTTTGGACTGACGCTCCTGGTGGGTTGTGATGTAGTGCTGTAAAGTTCTGTATCGGAGGTCCCTGGGATTCCTTTCACAGTTGCCGTGTATTTGGCATATTTTTGTTGGAACACGACGGACTCTGGTGTAGCACTGCTGACCGGTTTGCAGGATCTTGAGCGGCCGTCGTGCCAGTCATACGTTTAACGAGAGCGAGTACGATGAAAGAAGAAGCTGCCCCCTGGATCACTTACCGACCGGAATTGAAAGTGTTGGACTGCACAATCCGGGACGGAGGCTTGGTCAATGATTCGCAGTTTACGGACGACCAGGTCAGAGCTGTATATGAGGCCTGTGTCGAAGCCGGCCTCGATTACATGGAGATCGGGTACAAGAACGATCCTGAGGTGTTTTCCCCGGATAAATTTGGCGCATGGCGTCACTGTCACGAAGAAGACATGCGGCGAGCGGTAGGCGACCACTCTTTTAAGAGTACCGGGATGAAGCTGTGTGCGATGGCGGACGCGGGCGCAAAGAGTAACTGGGAAAAACAGATCATTCCGGCGAAGGACAGTGTCCTGGATATGATTCGGGTTGCCTGCTACGTCCACCAGATTTCAGAGGCAGCAGATATGTTGAGCCACTGTCATGAATTGGGATATGAGACGTGTCTGAACATTATGGCGATCTCGATCGTGCAGGATGCAGAAATCGATCAGGTACTCAAAATAGCAGCTACGACACCGGCCCTCGCGGTGGTGGTCGTGGACAGCTACGGCAACCTGTACCGCGAACAGATCGACTATCTCGTGAAGAAGTATGCCAAAGCAGTGGAAGGAGCAGGTATGGATGTCGGGATTCATGCGCACAACAATCTGCAACTTGCTTTTGCGAACACCATTGAGGCCATCATTCTGGGTGCGAACCGTGCCGACGGAACGCTGTTGGGAATGGGACGTGGGGCCGGCAATTGTCCATTGGAGATCCTCCTCGGTTTCCTGAGAAATCCGAAGTTCGATTTGCGCCCGATTCTCAAAGTGATTCAGGATGTCATTCTGCCACTGCGAGAACAGTACGATTGGGGACCGTCCATTCCCTACAACATTACGGGGCAGATGAACCAGCATCCGCGGTCTGCTATTCAGTATCGGGGCGGTGACACACCAGATGATTACCTGGGATTCTACAATCAGGTTGTCTCGGACGTCTAAAACGACCGCCACGAACTCTGCGGTCGTACTATTTTCCGGGGCAATCTGTGCTTCGATTGCGGTGTGGATTCATTTCGTATCACACACAGTGTGACTATCAGCCGTTTTACAATGAGGAAAAGAGTCCGCTGTGGTACCTCAATTCATTGCTCACTGTATTCGACTCGACGACGGCACACTTACGCGCCCCGATGCCGGCTGGTCTATGGAACGAGAACCTCGTTTCGTTTCTACTCGCAGATTGTTGGAAACCGTGTTTATGCAGGATCGAAAGGCTCTGCGGATTGCTGATCTGGGATGTCTGGAAGGGGGGTATTCCGTTGAATTTGCACGAATGGGATTTCAAGTCGTCGGAATCGATGTCCGCAGTTCCAACATTGATGCATGCCGGTACGTGAAGTCGAAAACGAACCTGCCCAATCTTGAATTCGTTCAGGATGATGTGTGGAACGTCAGTCGGTACGGGGAGTTCGATGCCGTCTTCTGCAGTGGTCTGCTCTATCATCTGGACCGTCCCAAAGAGTTTCTGAATCTGCTGTCTCATGTTACGAAGAAATGCCTGATCCTGCAGACTCACTTCTCGACAGAAAGTCGACCAACCAACTGGTTCAGCAAACACTTTCGAAAGCCGCTTCCTGAAGGGCGCATTACTCACAGTTTGTCCGAAATGACCGTAAACGAGGGAATACCTGGGCGCTGGTACACCGAGTTTTTTGATGATGGTTCATTCGCGGATCGGGAGAACGCAACGCAGGCCTCCTGGGACAATCGACGATCTTTTTGGATTCAGCGGGAATACCTGATTCAAGCGGTCTACGAGGCTGGATTTGACACGGTTGTCGAGCAGTTCGATCATTTCGCACCGGACATTGCAGACAACATCCTCAACGGTGTTTATCGTGAACATGACCGAGGTACCTTTGTGGGAATCAAGTCAGGAGTTCCCGTGCCAGGGGCATCAACCGGCTGAACAGACCACAGATTGCAAAATCCGGACAGATGGTGTGTTCTTCAGACGCAGAGTGTCCTGCCGTTCTCGTGTTACATTTTCCAGTCACCTCACAATTGTGGTGTCCAGTGAGCTTTGTCACGGGAAGGTCAGCAATGACCGCCTGTCCATTTGAAGATTTGCACAGTCACTGCAGTGCCGTTTCCTCCCCCTTTCGGTGCGTAGATTCCGATCGATCTCAATCCAGTGGAGAAAATGATTCATCTGGTCCAGCGTTGTGAGACTCTTGTTGGATTTTGTACCTGCCGCTAAACTGGAGACATTCATTGAACTGAGCCCTTGAGTCGGCATGTGTTACCTTTGCAACATGTCCGACGTACCGGGTCTTTCCTCCGGATTCTGTTTATCAGCCCGGATTCTGTTTATCAGTGTGTGATCCGGTCAATTTTTTCTTTCGAAGCTTCGCAGTCTTTGGCATTCTGCCACGGGGCACCCGTCAAAATGAAAACGGTAATGTTCGAATGAGAAAACGCAGGTTTATGCAGGACCCCCTTGTTTTTGAGCGATGAAAAACAAATCGGAGAGGTGGCAGAGTGGCCGAATGCACCGGTCTTGAAAACCGGCGTAGGGTCAAACCTACCCAGGGTTCGAATCCCTGCCTCTCCGCTTTCTTACTAACGACTTACGTCATCAGAGACGGTCTCCAGGGCCGTCTCTGATTTCGTTTCACCGCAACCAGACTTTCAATGTGTTCGGCAGCATTCGCACCTCGTAGCAGGTGGCTGTCGGTGTCGGCCGTCAGTTGGAGCGTGGAGTGCCCCAGACGCTTCAGAATCACTTCCAGGTGGATACCTGCCCCGAATTCAAACGAGTGTGTGAGTGCCTTACATCGTGGAATCTGATGGATTTCGGAATGTCTGACGCCTTGTGGATCGGATACCAGGTATTGTTGCCCAGCGGTGTCCGTGCCAAGTGACGTCATTCGGTGTTTGGGAACAGGATCGGAAGAGGGGCCGGACGAAGCCTTTCTCGATTCTCGATCGCCTTGTACCGCTGACTGCGGGCCGTGGCCTGACGAACGCGTGGAGGACTGAATACAACGAAGATTGCCCACACAGCGTGCCAGGAATCTGACAACGAACGCTTACGTGCAACGTCAGTTCGGACTGGACAGACGAGGCAACGCGGCAGGACGTTTCACCACGGGGCCGCATCAGGCAAGGTTAGTACCGCGTCCGTCAGGTGGCAGACATCCGGGGAGAGAGTACTTCCGTATCACGGCAACCGAGGTCACTGATGCAACCTGGCCCGAAAATAAAACACCTCCCCGCGCGGCTGAAGTGAAGGCTGTTGCCACACTTCTTGATCACCGCGAACGAGGAGGTGTTTTGCGTTACACTACAGGCCGACAGGCCTGTAGATGCTTGCTAATCGGATTAGAACTGGACCTGTGCTCCGATTGTGAACGTGTCACTGGCAGAGGCTCCAGTACGAACGCTCTGCCCACTGGCAATTTGATTCAGGCGTGACCAAATTGCTGAGATCCGAGCATTGTGGCCAAACATGATGTAGTTCAGCTGAATGTCGACCTGATCATCGGTACCCGGACCAACAAAAGCAGTCGCCAGTTCGCGATCATATTCCTGGTACCGTCCCATTACCTGAAATTTTCCGGGAATGTTACAGACGCAGTACTCTTGTGGGAGCATGTAACTCGCGAGCATAAAGAAGCTTTGGCCCTGACGAGATCCCAACGATGGCGGGAGTGCTGAATTTGGTGCAGCAACATCATCGTCATCAAAGTCGTAGAAGGCACCTTCCAGAGAAACAACGCCACCATTGTCAAGTTTGGTTTCATACAGGGCGTCGAGGTTCCAGCCAGTGTAGTCTGCGCCAGGCGATACCGCTGAGTTTGAATTATTTCGGTGCATCATCGCAGCACCAATGGCCAGGATGTCTTTTTCACCGTAGTAAGTACTGGAGTTGTAATAGCCAGGTTCCGGGTCAAGCAGGTTCAAGGTGACGCGACCGGCATACAGCAGGTTGTCACTAGGGCCATTGGCAATGAAGCCAGGTCCGCCGGCGCTTTCACCTTCGTAAGCACCGATCTGCCACTTGAATGCTCCGCCACCCTGCTCACCCCAAAGTGCAGCTCCGTCATCGCGGCCCTGGAAAATGTTAGGGTAGCCGAACTGGGCGAACGGAAAGTTCCATGCGTTCAGATAATACGGTCCACTAAGGTTCGAGCGGTCGCTCGGTGGCAACATTCGCCCCATCCAGAAATGGGTATTATCTGAAAGCTTGAACTTCAGGATCGCATCCAAAACTCTCATTTCACCATTGACTGGAGTATCGGCATTCCATTGTGCACCGTTGATGTCGGTATTGAATTCAAACCCGATTCGATCGTGCCCCTGTCCATTGAAGTAAAGCCGAGCATTATTGAGTTTGAAGTCCTCGCCACCACCCTGCGCCGGGTCTCCTGAGCTGTAACTGGTTCGGATACCCGCACCAACGCTCAGCCATGTATTTTCACTCCAGTTGAAACAGGTGCCGCAGCCTTGACTACAGCCCTCACCACAATTGTCTGTAACACAGTTGTCTGTAGCACATTCCGAACCGCACTTGTCACCAAGTATGGAGGAAAAGCTGACTGGGTTTGCCTGGGTCTGCTGTACCAGCGACTCAATGTTCTGTGCTCTGGCAGAAAGAGAAATACTGAGCAAAACGGTGACGATTCCAATCGTCGTGGTCCTTCGTAACAACATACGTGACTCCTTGCGCGTGTTTAGGGCACCTCACATCACCCAAAGAATGTTCGCCTGTGCAGGTGATCGTTTCGGCTGTCCAGAATGTGGGGGGTCGCAATGTTCGAGCACATTGAAAATGTGGCCGATCTCACGGTCTACGACCGCCAATCGACTGCGAGCATTTCGTTTGGCTGCAATCGATTGTCCATGATGCCATTGGCCCCATAACACTGCCGTTCGACTGGCTGATTGCAGTTCAGCCAGTGATTCGATAACTTCGGCGGGAAATTGGAACAGTCCACACAATCCGCCACTGCAGATCGTATAACCGTTATATTTTAAGTTCGGCTGTTCGGCAGTATTTGCTGCTATTAAGTCCTCCCGGACCAAAGCAGTGAGACACGACATATGCTAACTGTTTCTACGTTGCCAATGCCTCCGGCGCCATCGCGAATTTCCGTCACCAGCGATGAAATGGTGTGGCAACTTGTCGATGCTACCTTTCCTGCAGGTGGGTTTGTTCACTCTGCAGGTCTGGAAGTTCAGTTACGCTGGAATCGCGTGACGGATGGAGCCACCCTGAAAGAACTGATCAGGCACCATCTTGTTCACACAGGCAGGTCTGTTGTACCGTTCGTTTCTGAAAGCTACCTGTATCCTGATCGACTGAAATCGCTTGACAGCGAGTTCGATGTGTTCCTTTCGAATCATGTTGCCAATCGTGCCAGTCGGGCGCAAGGACGAGCGTTTCTGACCGCCGCTGCAATTGCGTTTCAGCATTCGAGTGTCAACAGGGACAAGGAACAGTCAGGAAAACAAAATTCCGGCGAATTTGTCAGACGTCGCTGGCTCACAGAACTTTCCGGCGCCATGCGAGAAGGTGACCTGACGACCCATTACCCAGTCATCTGGGGATGCATAACCAGGCTGCTTGCTGTCACACACGAAACTACGCTTCGGTTGTTTCTGTATACGGCGGTACGTGACTTGCTTTCTGCGGCTGTGCGACTGAATATTGTCGGGCCGCTTGAGGCACAGGCGTTGCAGTTTGAACTTGCTCCTTATAGTAAACGCGTTGGTATGAAGTGCAGGACTCTCCGAGTCAGTGATGCGGTCCAAACGGCATCACTGCTGGACCTCCTGCATGGAACACACGATCGGCTCTACACGCGTCTCTTTCAGAGCTGACACAAGGATTAAAAGACAGAAGACTTAGGACCTGCTATGCATTCTCACGACCACGACCATTCGCATGACCACGACCACGAACATCTGGAGCATCCCGGGCAGTTTCACGAGCGTACACAACCACTCCCGGGTCGCAATTATACTGAACGCGCATTTACAGTGGGTGTCGGAGGACCAGTGGGGACAGGGAAGAGTGCCCTGGTTCTTGCACTGTGTCGCAGGCTCCGCAAACGTTTCAAGCTGGCAGTGGTGACGAACGATATCTTTACCAAAGAAGATGCCGATTTTCTGATTCGCAATCAGGCTCTTGATGCTGATCGAATTCTCCCTGTGGAGACGGGTGGTTGTCCGCATGCGGCGATTCGTGAAGATATCACAATGAACCTGCTGGCTGTTACAGACCTCACTCGTGACTTCCAACCCGACCTGATTCTGCTGGAATCAGGCGGTGACAATCTGGCGGCGGATTTCAGCCGTGAACTGGCTGATTATACGATCTATGTGATTGACGTTGCGGGGGGAGACAAAATCCCTCGCAAGGGAGGCCCGGGAACAACACAGTCGGACCTGCTGGTTATCAACAAAACTGATCTCGCGCAAATGGTTGGGGCAGATCTGTCCGTGATGGATCGAGACAGCAAAAAAATGCGCGGTGAAGGTCCATTTGTCTTCGCCCAGGCAAAAGCCGATCAAGGTGTTGAGGCGATTGCAGAGTACGTTATTTCCGCATGGAAAACGCAAACCTCCGGCGAGGGCTCGTCAGGTTCATAAGCGTTATAGCGCTGGCAGGGTTTTGACAAATATTTTGGTCTGTTTGACCTTGCAGCATTGTCGTTCCAGCATGGACAAGGGATTCGACACGATCGATTGACTAATGTCTGAATGTGGATGAGCCAACCGGCCTGACTGCATAAAGAACCTTTGTCGTTAACAGGAATTTTGTCTGAGGTCCTCTTTCTCCGGAACTAAAGTGGCACGGTGGCCTGAAGGCGGGACTCGATACGTGCCAAAAGATAAACCACTGCTGCAGTGTCATATGTGACTGAAATTTTGACTCGACAGTACAGTGTAATTCAGCCTGAGAATGGCAAACCGGATGGTATCAACACAAGCCCCGCTTCGTTGGCAGCATCAGGAGGGCACTGTTGGAAGCTCATGATCTTCGGCGGATCTCAAAAGTCAGTTGGACTCACTTAGACAGATCACAACATTTGACATTGATTGCAGGTGTATTACGCTTCGAAACATGCCTGACATCGATTGGGATAAGCTGAGTCTGCAGGAGTTCATTCAACTGCAGGCGGAAGTTGCCAGCCAGCTGCGCCGCCGTTTCGAGCGAAAACTGGCCTTGGCGTTTACCGACATTGTAGGCTCGACGGCTTACTTCGAGTCGAAGGGTGATATCGCTGGAAAGCGGTTGATGCAGCGTCACCACGTTTTGGTCGATGGCGCCCTTGGGCCCCGTGGCGGACGTGTGGTTGATACCGCAGGCGACGGTGCTTTCTGTGTGTTTGATACCGCCGAACTTGCAGCGCTATCGCTGATTAATCTCCAGGAAAAAATAATTGAAGACAATGTTGATCACCCGCCGGATGAACGTCTTACGGTGCGGTGTGGAATGCACTGGGGTGGTGTACTCCTCGACGATATCAGCGTCTCCGGGGATGCCGTTAACACCTGTGCTCGAGTGGCCTCCTCTGCCAGTGGAGGAGAAATCCGTCTCACAGAATCCGCATTTCAGCAACTCCCTCCATCGCTGCGCGTGCGGTGTCAGCCGGGCAAATCCATCAACGGCAAAGGCTTGACTGCAGCAGTTCGGATTCATCTGCTGCACTGGCAGGATCCCAGTCAGGTGCCCACAGCCATCCACATTGAGGAGGGCAATGAGCGCATCGACCTGCCGTCACAACAGTTCTTCTCCATGGGACGTCTGGCTCTTCACCAGGGTAAGCGTGCCAACGCGATCCTGCTTAAGCATCCCGATCCTGAGCTGACAAAACGCATCAGTCGCTGGCATCTGAAATTTGAGCGCACCATAAACGGGCTCACACTTTCTCCAGTCTCCCGGGGTCCCACGAAGGTGGACGGAAGAGCGATCCACATTGGAGACGAGGTGAGGGTTGAGATTGGCACGGTCGTCCAGGTTGGCAAGGTTCTGACACTGAGGTTCGTAGGAACCGAGTCGGAGGATGCGTTCTCAAACACGGATATGGATTTCAGCATGGAAGATTCGGATGGTAACATTCCAGCGGTTGTTCTGCGCAAGCCCGACGATTCCACGGACCCCTTAATCTAAAAAAGTCAGCTGTCCGTCTTTTCAGACTGTTTCTCAGTTGTACGCCTTGCGATCCCACGTGAATGCACCGATTGGCAGGTGGTATCAATCAGAACAGGAAAAATTTCTGCGTGAGTGGCAGTTTTTCTGCAGGGGCGCAACTGAGTTTGTCACCGTCGACCGTCACCTCGTAAGTTTCCGGATCAACTGTGATTTCCGGAGTTGCGTCATTTCGTTTCATGTCCTTTTTTCCGATCGATCGACAGTTGCTGACGGGTTTGATCATTTTTGCGAGTCCGTAGCTATCGGTCGTTCTTTGATCGACGGCTGCCTGACTGACAAACGCAATTGAGATCGGACTGGCCGCTCGGCCATAACTTCCAAACATCGGTCGCATGAAAACGGGTTGAGGCGTGGGAATCGAGGCATTGGGGTCACCCATCTGTGACCAGGCAATAATCCCCCCTTTAATGACGATTTCCGGCTTTGCTCCGAAGTACGCCGGTGTCCACAGTGTTAGATCAGCGAGTTTCCCTGATTCCACAGAACCAATGTGCTGACTCATGCCATGAGCTATGGCCGGATTAATCGTGTATTTGGCGATGTATCGTTTGATCCGCTCGTTGTCGTTGTCTCCAGTTTCTTCCGACAGACGCCCTCGCTGTTTCCGCATCTTGTCTGCGGTTTGCCATGTACGCGTAATGACTTCACCCACACGTCCCATCGCCTGAGAATCTGAACCCATAATACTGATGGCCCCCATGTCGTGGAGGATGTCCTCGGCTGCTATGGTTTCGCCCCGGATCCGGCTTTCAGCAAAGGCCACATCCTCCGGAAGATTCTTGTCCAGGTGATGGCAGACCATCAGCATATCGAGATGCTCATCGATCGTATTAATCGTGAACGGTCGTGTGGGATTGGTTGAGCTGGGCAGGATATTTGCTTCACCGCAGACGCGAAGGATGTCCGGAGCATGACCACCGCCGGCCCCTTCAGAGTGGTAGGTGTGGATCGTACGACCGTTCATTGCGGCGATCGACCGTTCCACAAAACCAGATTCATTCAGTGTGTCTGTGTGAATGCAGACCTGTACGTCGTACTGTTCCGCAACGTTCAGGCAGCAATCAATTGCCGCAGGCGTCGTGCCCCAGTCCTCGTGAAGTTTAAGTCCAACAGCACCGCCGATAATCTGTTCCGATATCCCCTGGGGCTTTGCCGTATTTCCTTTGCCCAGGAACGCAAAATTCAGTGGAAGATCATCCGTTGCCTGCAGCATCATTCGGATGTGGTTGGATCCTGGCGTGCAGGTCGTCGCGCAAGTACCTGTAGCTGGTCCGGTTCCACCACCAAGCATCGTGGTTATACCGCTCGCAACAGCCTCGTGAGCCTGTTGTGGACAGATGTAATGGATATGAGTATCAAGCCCACCTGCCGTCAACACTTTTCCCTCACCGGCGATCGCTTCTGTTGTGACCCCAACAATCATGCCCGGAGTGACGTCCGCCATGACGTCGGGATTTCCCGCTTTGCCAATTCCCGCAATCCGACCATCCTTAATACCAACATCAGCTTTGATGATGCCGGTATGATCGATGATCAACGCGTTGGTAATCACCACATCCAGGGCATCCTCCTGACCAACTCCCGTTGCCTGCCCCATCCCTTCTCTCAGAACTTTTCCTCCTCCAAATTTGCATTCGTCACCGTAAACGGCAAAGTCCTTTTCGACTTCCAAAATGAGTGACGTATCACCAAGACGAACCCGGTCACCGACGGTGGGTCCGTAGATTTCTGCGTAATTTGACCTGGTAATGTGGTAAGCCATTTTTTTTCGTCCTTCAAATCACACTGATGCTCGGTATCCGGCTGGATATCACTATGTGGTTGCAAAATTCTGTGACTTAACATTTTCCAGCGTCACCTGTTTTCCGTCAGGAGACACTTTTCCGTCAGCGAGATTGTTACCTCCACGAATCACCTGATTGCCGCCAATTGCCACAAGGTTCACAGTCTTTGTGTCACCAGGTTCAAATCGAACCGCTGTTCCGGCGGGAATATCAAGTCGTTTCCCGTAAGCAGCATCGCGATCGAATTCCAGCGAGCTGTTTGTTTCAACAAAGTGGTAATGGCTACCGACCTGAACCGGTCGATCCCCAAGATTAGTGACAGACACTTCAACACACTCTCGTCCTTCATTGAGAACCAGGTCGCCATCAGCGGCTAAAATCTCTCCCGCTGTCACGCTCTCTGCTGCATCGTCTGTATCGAAGGCGGACAGATCCGGTACGGGAAGAAAACTGCCGTACAATGCTAATTCCAGGTCACCGTTTTCCGACGCAACTGGTGAGTGGACCGTCACCAGCTTTGTGCCGTCGGGAAATGTCCCTTCAACCTGAACTTCGTGAAGTAAGTCCGGGACACCGGGCTGAACCTGACATCGTCCGAGCAATTGACGCCCGAGATCCATGAGCTCAGCTACCGAGCGACCTTCACGGATGAACTCAAGGATCTGAGATGCGATCAGTGCGACGGCTTCCGGAAGGTTAAGACGGACACCCCGAGCCAGCCGTTTTTGTGCGAGAAAACCGACGTTGTGCAGCATCAGTTTTTCAATTTCGCGTGGAGACAGGTGCATACGTTACCTCGCTTTACCACTTTCTGTACCAGGGTGACTCACCCAGGATTGGTGTCAAAAACTCCAGCCGACTTTTCAGTCGACGGGCAACCAGTTCGGTTGTTTGTCCGGCAATTCGCCAGATGGCGCCGTCTTTCAGCGAGCTTACTGAATCCACTACTTCATTACCCGGATGGATTGCCTGATCTTCGACTTCCGTCAGCAGCGACGCCACTGCCTCCTGTGCCTGAGGACCGCACATCACCATCATAGCGAAACAGTGAAACGTCCCCATTCGGAACGGGCTGTCGAGCGGTCCGTCGTCCGGATCAAGCAGAAGAGAATCCGTCAGATAACGTTCACCAGCACG
Organism: Fuerstiella sp.; assembly: GCA_022447185.1. Classification (GTDB taxonomy): domain Bacteria; phylum Planctomycetota; class Planctomycetia; order Planctomycetales; family Planctomycetaceae; genus S139-18. The sequence continues at coordinate 54,737 of JAKVAY010000057.1, forward strand.
GTAGAGATCAAGTCGTGTGCGGTATCGTGAAAACGCCCAGCACTCTCCTCTCGCTCGACGTCCACTTGTCAGCCAGTCTACATAGACAAGTGTCGCTTCGGGATGAAGTCGGATGATTTGTTTTTGATTGTAACGAGCTCCGGTAAAACAGGTGACAGGGTCGGGAGTCACGACCATTAAACTCCCCTCGTCAACCGTTGCACCAAGAATCTGAAGACATTCGGCGCCCGAGTCACTCCGGTATACCTTCGTGGACGACTGCGTTGTCAAAACAGCGCTGGCACCCGGCCGGACGCCCACCTGCATTTCAATTTGGTCTCCGGCAACCATGCCTCCGCCAAATGTGGTGGAATATGCCCAGGCAGCTGGTGTGGACCGTCGCGGGACCAGCCATTTCAAAGGGTTATAAGCTTCTGCGCGGCTGACCACTGTCCGGCCCGCCACCAATTCAAATTCGAGCGTTCCATATCCGTGGCGGATAGATTGAGCCGAAGCTGTGGTCACTTGGAAATCCCCACGGTCCAAACCTGTCTTGGAATCAGCGGAAGCTCAGTCCTGTGGATTAAACATTTAAAAATGTCACGCAAATTTCGTGCGTTGTCTGTATAGATCGACTTGCTTCACAGGTCAGTACCAGTGACCTCAGGGGGAACAGCTCAAACGAGTCTGCTTCCCGAACAGAAAAGCTGCTTGGATGCTCTCTCGGAGTTCACCAGATCTGAGTCCCTCTCTCCATTCAGTTGAAATCTCATTCAGACGCTCAGGTGTTTGTGGACAAGTTCCGAACTGAGTTCCTGAGTGACACCATCGGCCACGACTCGTCCGCGATCCATGATGTAAAAATTCTGGCCAAATTCTCGAACGAAATCCACATACTGTTCTACCAGAACTACTGTCATATTACGCTCTTCAACCAACGTTTTCAGAACGCGGCCAATCTGCTGGATGACATTCGGCTGAATGCCTTCCGTAGGTTCGTCCAGCAGCAGAACCGAGGGATTTCCGGCGAGTGCACGACCGATGGCCAGCTGTTGCTGCTGTCCTCCGGATAAATCTCCGCCCATTCGCCGTCCCATCTCCTTCAGGACGGGGAACAGTTCGTAGATTTCCTCAGGAACAGACCGAACCCGGTCACGCCGGGCCTGCAGTCCCACCTTGAGATTTTCTTCAACCGAGAGTCGGGGAAAAATTTGACGACCTTGAGGAACCAGTGCCAGCCCAAGCCTGGCGCGTCGATGCGGAACGAACTCAGTAATATCTGTTTCGCCCAGTCGAATCATCCCGGCATTCGGTTGGAGATGTCCCATAATGTTGCGAATCAGAGTGGTCTTACCAACTCCGTTGCGTCCCATCACACAGGTCATCCGGCCCGGCGGCATTTGCATTGAAATGCCTCGCAACGTTCCAATCGTACCATAGCTAAAAAGCAGATTATCAATCGTGAGCATGATTCAAAATCAGCGTGGCTGTGTCCACAGTTAGGATTATTTGAGACTTTGGGGTGGATGGAATTGGATTAACTGTCTGTCCGACGTGGTCGTCTATCGTCCCAGGTACGCTTCAATCACCGCCGGGTCTTTCTCGATTGTCTGCATATTCCCCTGAGCCATGATACTTCCTTCGTTGAGAACGGTAACACTGCTGTTCAGGAGACGTACAAAGTCCATGTCATGTTCGATCACGATCACACTGTGTTCTGCCTTCAATTCCAGCAGAAGTTCGGCAGTCAGGATGGTTTCTTCGTCTGTTAAGCCGGCAGCGGGTTCATCAACCAGCAGAAGACGAGGACCAGAAAGAATGAGCATGCTAATCTCCAGCCACTGTCGTTGTCCGTGGCTGAGATATCGCACATCCTTTTCAGCGTGTTCCAGCAACTTAACGCGATCAAGGATTTCTTCGATTTTCGAACGTTCGGCGGCAGAGGGTCGGATGCCCACATTCTGGATCAGTCGATGTCGACCCGGTATTGCCAGTTCCATGTTTCCATAAACCGTCAGACTGTCAAAGACAGTGGGCGTTTGGAATTTTCGGCCGACACCAAGCCGAGCAATGTCCGCTTCCGTTAACCCGGTAATTTTCTGGCCACCTAAGCGGACCTGACCTTCGGTCACAGGTGTTTTTCCGCTGATGACATCGCACAGCGTCGTTTTTCCGGCACCATTCGGGCCGATAATGACATTTAAGTCATAATATCCCGCCGAAAAATCAGTGACATCGAGTGCTTTGAATCCGTCAAAGACCACCTTGACGCCTTCGACTTCGAGCAGAGAGTTATCGAGTGTACCTTTCACAGATCCAATTTTTTGCTTAGCCACGATTCTGGCAAGCTGCTTGGCGTGGTCCTCTGTGGCAGAAGCCTCATGCGAATCTTCGCCTGTTTGATCCTCTCCGGGGTCTGTTGTTGCTGCCTCTCCATCAATCTGTCGACCTGCAACTTTGTGGAAATACAACAAGGTTGTGACGGACCACAAAGTAAACACGAGCAGGTGTGGGGCTTTTGAGACCAGGTCACTCACGCGTGTGAAACCCGCGGTGCCCCAGCCGGCGATGCCGTTTCGGAGCGTGTCAACAAAGAACAGCCATCCAACAACCGTTGCGGTCAGCCCGATGGCCGGCACAAGCGTCCACCGCAGAACCATAGTTCCCCACGGGCGCCCTGTGATCATGCCTATTCCTGCAGGAACCTGAGCCATTGCGCACGCTGCGACAATCATCAGAATTAGCCCAAGTACAACAGATGATCCGTTGCGCTGTGCCATCAGGCCATCGCCCCAGGGCTTGGTATATTCCCCAAGTCCCACGGCTGTGTAGAGGCCAATAGCCGTTGCCAGAATACCGACCACAGCGGTGCGCACCTCGGAATGTCTCTGTTGTTCCTCTCTGGACGTCATTAACTCCGTGGAACGCTGTCTTGTCTTTTGAGGAATTACCAGCGAGATCCAGGACTGCCAGATACCCATCAGCCCCCCGGGCAGATACAGCGTGACCAGAATAAACAACAACCCAAGAACAATTGGCCATGCGTCCGGTGAATGACTGGTAAGCCAGGAATAAAGGTAACTAACCCCCAGAGCTCCAAAGATCGGACCGGACAATGTTGCCCGTCCACCCACGGCCACAAAGATCACAACCGCAATTGACTCTTTAGGTTCAAGATTAGTTGGTGTAAATATCTTCATCTGCGGGGCGTAAAGCATCCCGCCAAGTCCCGCAATCGCACCGGAAATCCCAAAGACCAGCATTTTGAAGACGTAAGGGCGGTAGCCAGAGAATCGCAGGCGACTTTCGTTATCGCGAACCGCGATCAGGACACGACCAATTCTCGATTTCATCAACAGTCGACAGAGTAAGAAGACGGCCACAAGAACAATGACGGTCACCAAATAGAGAGCCAATTTGACGTTTTTGTCATTCAGATCGTAGCCGGCAATTTTCACCTCGGCGATGTCACTGAGGCGTCGCTGTTCGGCAACTGCCAGTTCCTCAAAGACCGCAAGAGCCTTCCAGACATGGATCGATCTTGCCAGACGTATCGTCATCGCACTGTTGCTGCCACGAACCTCGATTGGAACGGCATCCACGTTGACAGCGGGAGGTGAGGCAAAATGCAGGGTAAGCAACTCTCGTTTCTTTTCGACCTGTTCAAGATAGGCCTGGCTGATCTCCACTGCTTTTTTCTCGACGGCTTCACGTACTGCAGCAGCTTCGAGATTTGCCTCCGCGAGTTTCTGTGGCGAGATCGTAATGGATATGTTCTCGCGGGAATCCAGGATAATACGATCGAATCGGGTGAGACCGTTCGTGCCTCCCAGTTTCATATTATTCATGCATACGACGAGCCAGAATGCCAGCACGATGGCTTGTGTCAACACGGCGAAAAATACACCTCGTACGCGGCTGCGGAACACGAAAAAACCAATCGCAGCAGCAACGACACCAGGGATCACAATTCCCAGAATAAGAGTCGTCCAAATATTCCAGAACGGTTTCCAGAAGAACGGAACCGTCCAC
>JAKVAY010000058.1 GCA_022447185.1 Fuerstiella sp.
CGAAACTATTCGCATGGATCTATCTGGATCCTGGAAATCCGCCCCTGACCGTGCAGTTGCAGTTCAATGACGGTACGTGGGAACATCGAGCCACCTGGGGAGCCGACAAAGCACATGGAGCTGGCCAAAATGGTGCCTCAAACCGACAAATGGGTGAACTCCCGGAAACCGGAAAATGGGTACGTCTGGAGGTCGCTGCCGAAGCCGTGGGGCTGGTGCCCGGATCCGGACTTAATGGCTGGGCATTTACACAGGTCGGAGGCACCGTTCACTGGGACACAGCCGGGATCGTACGCCCATCGCTTTCTGATGAACAGAAACGATCGCTGTTTGCCTGGGAAGAATTTTGCACGAAGACAAATAACACCAGGCTTCCGGATGCGATCCAACAGGTTCTGGACATTCATAAAGCCAAACGGACACCGGAACAAACTGAACAACTGACTCACTATTATCTCAAACACGTAAATCCGGATTCGCGAGTGCAACTGGAGACACCACTGGAACAACAGACAAAACTCAGGACCAAACTGCGTGACCTGGAAAAAACCATTCCTGCCACACTGGTCATGGAAGATCGTTCAGAGCCGCGACAGGCTCATATTCTGGAACGCGGACAGTACACCGAAAAACGTGAACCGGTACCCTCGGCTGTGCCCGAATGGCTGGCTCCTCCGATTGAAAATGCACCCTCCAATCGCCTTGGACTGGCGCAATGGCTGGTTCAGCCGCAGCATCCGCTCACATCACGTGTCACCGTCAACCGATTCTGGCAACAGCTCTTCGGCACCGGCCTGGTAAAAACATCTGAAGACTTTGGAGTTCAGGGCGAACATCCGTCTCATCCAGAGCTGCTCGACTGGCTGGCAGTGGACTTCGTTGAGTCAGGCTGGAATGTGAAACGGATGCTGAAACAGATCGTGATGTCCGCTACCTATCAACAGTCATCAAATGTGTCACCCAAAAAGCTGGCCGCCGATCCTGTCAATCGGCTCTTGGCGCGTGGCCCCAGATTCCGTCTGGATGCCGAAGTGATTCGCGACCAGGCGCTGGCCGTGAGCGGGTTGTTGAATGAGACAATTGGTGGCCGAAGTGTAAAACCGTACCAGCCGGCCGGGCTGTGGAAACCCGTTGGTTTCGGCGGAAGTAACACCGCCACATTCGTCCAGGACAAAGGTGATAAGCTTTTCCGACGCAGCATGTACACTTTCTGGAAACGAACGGTACCTCCGCCGTCGATGGCTACATTTGACGCTCCCGATCGTGAAACATGTCAGGTTCGTCGAGCACGTACCAACACTCCGCTCCAGGCACTGGTGCTGATGAACGACGTCCAGTACGTCGAAGCCGCTCGCAAGTTCGCCGAACGTGTGATGACCAAACACGGTTCAAACGTCGATGAACGTGCGACATTCGCGTTCCGCTCGGTATTGAATCGACATCCGAATCCATCTGAGTTGCAATCACTGACACGTCTGTTCCGTCAGAGCCTGACTCAGTTCAGAAATGACCCCGAATCAGCAAAAAAATTGTTGTCGGCCGGCGAATCACCTCGCAACGATCAGCTCAACCCTGACGAACTGGGTGCCTGGTCAATGGTCACTCACCTGCTGCTGAATTTGAGTGAAACTGTGACAAAGGAATAGCAAAAAACATTAATCACTCATGACTACGAACAAAAACCAGTCTATCTGGATGTTCTGATTCATATCCATTCGTAATTCCGAATGATTCAAAAGGACCGATGGTCACAACGAGTCCTGTTTCTTGGTATTTTCCTGTGGCCAGAAAAGACTCATCAATGCATCCCATCCGAGAAACAGAACTCCTCGAAACCCGGCGACATTTCTTCAGCCGTACGTCCACCGGAATCGGTTCGGCTGCCCTGGCATCACTGGTCAATCCACAGTTGTTCGCCAACAAAACCACAGCTTCAATAAATCCAGCCGGTGGACTTCCTGGTCTTCCGCACTCTGCCGCCAGGGCAAAACGAGTCATCTATCTGTTCATGTCCGGTGCGCCGTCACAGCTGGACATGTGGGACTATAAGCCCGAGATGAATAACTGGTTCGACAGGGATTTGCCGGACTCGGTGCGCAACGGCCAGCGTATCACCACAATGACCTCGGGACAGGAACGTTTTCCAATTGCGCCTTCGACCTTTCGTTTCAGACGACATGGCGCCTGCGGAATGCAGGTCAGCGAACTACTGCCGTACACTGGCAAGATGGTCGACGATCTGGCAGTGATTAAGACAATTCACACGGAAGCGATCAACCACGATCCGGCGATCACCTACATTCAAACCGGCAGCCAGTTGCCTGGCCGTCCGAGTACCGGTGCGTGGTTTTCCTACGGCCTGGGCAGCCTGAACCAAAATCTGCCCGCGTTCATCGTACTGCACTCCACCGTCAATGGTAGTTTTGGGGGACAGGCACTGTATTCGCGACTGTGGGGATCCGGTTTCCTGTCCACTCGACACCAAGGAGTCAGCCTGCGTTCAACCGGTGATCCGGTACTGTATCTGTCCAACCCCGATGGCATGTCCACGACCATGCGACGACGCATGCTGGATGAACTCGCTCTGCTGAATGCTCAGCGATTCAATGAAGTTGGAGACCCGGAAATTCAGTCTCGAATTGCCCAGTATGAAATGGCCTATCGTATGCAGACGTCGGTTCCGGAATTGACACAAATTTCGGATGAATCCAGACAGACACTGGAGATGTATGGCCCGGACGTATCCACGCCAGGCACTTTCGCAGCAAATTGCCTGCTGGCACGTCGGATGGCCGAACGTGGAGTTCGGTTCACACAGATCTTTATCCGCCAGTGGGATCAGCACAGCAACCTTCCCAAAGACATCCGACGTCAGTGCCGAATCATCGACCAGCCGTGTTATGCCCTCGTCCAGGATCTGAAGCAGCGCGGCCTGCTGGAAGACACACTGGTGATCTGGGGCGGAGAATTCGGTCGTACGATTTACTGCCAGGGTGGTTTGTCAAAGAAAAATTATGGTCGCGACCATCACCCTCGGTGTTACACCAAATGGATGACTGGAGCAGGAATCAAAGGCGGAACGGAATACGGAAAGACCGACGACTTCAGCTACAACGTCGTGGAAAACCCGGTGCACATCCATGATCTGAATGCAACTATTCTTCAGCAGCTGGGGATCGATCACGAACGTCTGACCTATCGACACCAGGGACGTGACTTCCGTCTAACTGACGTCCACGGAAACGTCGTCAGAGGGATTTTGGCGTAATCAACTCCAGACAAGCCGGACTGGCTCATTACCTGAAATCCTCGCTGGACCGGTTCCGCCGACCTGGGAAATGCCACCCGGATTTCACCACAGACGACACAGAGACAGCAGCTGAATTCCCTCGCATCATGAATGCGCTGTAATGTGTGCTCTGTGTGGCAAGGCCCTTACTTTGATCACCTTTCCACATGACACAGTCAGCAATTTATGATTGCACACTTCACGTTGAAAGAAAAACTCTATGAATAGAATCGTTCTTGAAGTCTTCTCAGACTACATATGACCGTGGTGCTATCTCAGTACCGTGCGTATTGAAAAACTACGAACGGAGTGGGACATCGATGTTCGGTTCGTCCACTTCCCGTTGCACCCCAAAACACCTTCGGAAGGAATGACTCTGGAGCTGTTGTTCGCGGGTCGCGACATCGATGTTCCGGCAGCGCAGGCCCGCATGAAACAGCTGATGGAAGCCGAAGGTCTGCCATACGGTGACCGCAAAATGACTTATAACAGCCGGCTTGCCCAGGAACTCGCAGCGTTTGTAGTCACGCAACCAAACGGAGAGCAAATCCACGAACGGCTTTTTCAGGCATACTTCGTTGATGGAATCAATATTGCAATGACTGAAAATCTCATTGAAATCGCAACCGTCATTGGCATAGAGGAATCGGTCTGCCGTGAGGTATTGACTGCCGGACATTATCGGGCAGCCGTTGACAAGGACTGGGACCGCTCACGAAATATTGGCGTGACATCGGTCCCCACATTTGTCATTGGTCAACATGCCGTTGCCGGTGCTCAACCGTACCATGTCCTCGAGCAATTACTGGAACATTCCGGAGCCAGACGTGGATAAGTGAGTTGCGATTCGTTAACCCGGACTATTGACGGTTCACCGAGAAAACAGGAATTGACTCCGCCCCGATCATCCGACAGTTCGATGACCGTCCCCTTTTTCGCGGTACCTGATGACACTGTCAAATTCGAGATCTGTCCTGCTCCAGAATTTCCGGTACGGCCACGGGGGCACGAACCCAGTTATAAAAATTCCGTTGTCTCGTCGCTCATCAGCACCAAAAGTCGAGTGAAATTTGGACCTGTTGATTAACGGGAATCCCTGCACTGTCGCATCATCCCGATTTGATCGGTAAAAGCTAAACCTTGTGGAACACCTCGACGATATGATCGTCCGGGTCGAAAAACCAGACCTGAATGCAGCCATCAGGACGGGACACCGGTCCACCCTGAATTCGGACACCATGTTCTTTGAGTCGATCTGCAGCACCGTATGCATCTTCGACCTCAAAGGCAAAGTGATGAACCCGGCCAGGAAGCGTTTCTGCATTCATGTTTGGATACCCTGGATCGGCACATTCGGGATGATCGAGAATCAGATGTACCTGAGTTCCGCCGGCATTCAACCACATTCCGTCGAATGAAAAGCCCGGACGCTCCACGACCTGCATCCCAAGGACTTCGGTGTAAAATCTGCGGCTACGTTCCAGATCTTCGACAATAATCGTAACGTGGTCGAGGTGCCTGGCGTTAACCGATGAGACAACAGCATTCGATTTTTCCGGATGAACCGCCAGCATGATTTCAGTGGCTTCCCGGCCCGTCATTCCAACTTCAATACCAAACGATCTGGCCTTTGGGCTGGCATCGACGATCTTTGCACCCAGAAGATCTTCCGGTTCGACCAGTGGATTCGCAGGCGTTCCACGCGCAACAGCAATTGCCTGGTCGAACGTCGTGGCCGACTCCATATCGTAGACACCGCAACCGACAATCCCTGCCCGGGTCAGAATTGAACAATACTGACTTTTCTCCCAGCGGTTGCTGGTGCCTATCGCAGATCCACCCTCGAACTGCATTCGTCGACTGGTTATTCGTGGGAGTGAATCATTCATCGTCATGTTCCTGGTCCGCGTTCTGGATCCCGTCAACTTACATTGTGAGGTTACGAACGAAAAGCCTGCAGCTCAGAAGTGTCACTGCAAATGTGGCGGCCTGACTGAATTTCAGGCTGTCTGCAGTTTCCACGTAATGCTGCTGGGTAACACAGAGCGGTTAACGCTCAGGAAACCGCGCAATCAGTCGGCGAGTGCGCCACTGAATGGAAAAGGCAGGTGAATTCGTTCCGGTATAATCTGCACGGCACGATAACAGACTCTCATCTGTCACACGCCAAAGAAACAAAACAGGTGAATGGAGTTGCAATACCCGCTGAATTCTTTCGCCGCTTTGTTTTCTGTTGCGGTTCAGCGTCGGCCAATTCTGTAGGGTTCCGGACTAATATGCGGTGTTTCCCCGGTAACCAGTTCTGTCATGAGTTTGCCGGTCGCGGCGCCCATACTCAGACCGAGCATGTTGTGCCCCGCAGCGACCCAGACGTTGTTAAAATCTGGTGTGCGATCGATGTACGGTAAACCGTCCCAGGTCATCGGTCGCCAGCCAAACCATTCTTCATGAACTGGCTCCGCCAGGGGCTCCACAAGATATTCGGCTGCACCATCCCGCAGATACCGCAGTCGTTCCGGACTGAGCCTGGAATTGTAGCCGGCGAACTCCATCGTACTGCCGATTCGATAGCCGGTGTCAAATGGCGTTATTCCGACGTGAGCCTCCTGCAGCAACATCGGATACCGCGGACAGACCCCGGGACGCGCCATGGTAATGGAATAACCCTTGCCAGGCTGGATAGGAATACGACAACCCAAAACAGTGTTCAGCATCGGAGTCAGAGGCCCTGTCGCCACGACGAATTCATTCGCCGCAATCTCGCCTCCCTGAGTTCGAACGTGAGTGATATTCTGCCCGGAACCAACAAACTCTTTCATTTCCGTCTGCCCGATGATCTCCACACCAGCATCCACAAGAATGCGATGGAGCTCCGACATCATCCTGTCCGGTCGCAGATGGGCGTCATTCGGATAGTGCCACGCGCCAGCAATTCCCGGCTGCAGTGCGGGTTCAAGTCTTGTCAGATCCCCACCTTCAATCGGTTCTGCCGGCACACCAAATTCGCTCTTCAACAACCGGTTTGTTTCACCGTACTTCTCGAATCCCGATTGATCTCGAAAAACAAACAGCAGTCCATCTGTCTTCCATTCAACGTTCAGGTTCTCGTCTTCGATGATTCCCTGGTATAACCGCCGCGAAGATACCAGGATCGCGTGACGTCCTCGTCCGGCACTGACCATGTCCCGACGATTACATCGGCTCGCGAACTTAAACATCCACGCCCACATGGACGGCGACAACCGAGGCCGTATTCTTAACGCGGCATTCCGACTGATCATACCTTTCAGACCACGACGAATCTGGCCAGGTGCCGTCAGTGGCAGAATGTGACTCGGAGAGACATAGCCACAATTGCCGTGAGAACAACCGGCTCCAAATTCATTACGATCAATGATCGTAACTCGTCGTCCCGTCTTTCGCAGGTACCACGCACAGAACCCGCCAATCACCCCTCCACCGATTACGAGCGTATGTCTCTCAGAAGAATTCATAAACAGATTGAAGCCTGAAACGGACTGAACATGAAAAATACAATTTCTGCCACAGCGAGTTTATCGCGTATCTACTGATATGGAATCCACTTCCCCCACAGCTGACACGACAGTGAGTGATCGGTGGAGACTCAATCCGAAGGCGAAAGTTCGCCAAAGCTTGATAACGATTGCGCCGCCATCCTCAGATTCCGCTTCGACATTTCAGGAATTCAGATTCTCGCAGAGTTGGATAATTGTGTGTTTTTCGCGTACGAATTACCTTGGATTTCGTTTCTATTCGGTAGTCCGGGCAAGACTGTCCAATTCAATCAAGGATTTCCTGATGACTCAGGCAATTGTCGATCCCGCAGAACTGCGCCGGTTTGCTCAGACTCTGAGGCATTTTAACGAAGATCTCAACGACAAATCCGCCGCAATCGGTGGTCAGCTAAATACGTTGTCCCAGACGTGGCGAGATCAGGAACACCTCAAGTTCACAGAAGATTTTCGGCAAAGCATTAAAGCTGTCGCCCGCTTCGTGGAAATGAATGAAGCGTATATTCCGTATCTGGTCCGCAAGGCTCAGCTGATTGAAGAATATCTGCAGCAACAGTAGTCCCCAATGTTGATCACTGTCCGGCTCCCCCGAACTCTATTACCGTCATCTGAAGTCAATGGCTCAATCTGCAAATGTCAAATCAATTGATGCAATCCGCCGGTTTGCGGCGGCTGTGGTACTGTTTCGGGAAGAAGCGAAAATCTGCGCAAAACGACTCGAGTCGGAAATGCGTGGTGTCATTGGCTGGCTGGAACGTGACCGACCGGGATTCTGGAAACGCGAATCTGAATTATGTGATCGTAGACACGCCGAAGCCCGGGTAGTCCTGCATCAGTGCCGTATGCGACGAGTGGGAGATTTCCGTCCGACCTGCTTTCAGGAACAGAAGCATGTGCAGAAATGCAAACAGCAGTTGCAGTTTGCACAACAGCAACTGGGAGTGGTGAAACGCTGGACAGTTATCGCTCACCAGGAAGCCGACGAATATTACGGCCGTGCAGTGCAGTTGATTCAAACGCTTGAACGTGACGTCCCAAAACTCATCGCACTACTGCAAAACGCGGTCGAGAACCTTGATGACTACCACAAGATCCAGTTGCCCGACTGGTCCCCGTCGAACCTCAAATTTGGAGATCTGTCCAAATATACCGAACCATCTGCCAGCGACGGCGATCCGTCGATCGAACCCAACGTTGCTGATGACGTTACACAGGCCGCCGACGAAGACCGGTCATCAGAACCCGACGATCCACCAAAGGAATCCTGATGCAAAATGCAGACTTTATTTCACCCGCTTCCCGGCTGACAGATGCTCTCACCCGACTGGAACTCACCTGGCAACAGACCAAGGAGCACTGGTCGGATCCTGTCAGTCAAACTGTGGAAGAAAACTATCTGGTTCCCATTCACAATCAGGTTTCTCTGATGCTGAATGCAGTCAATCAAATTTCTGAGGTGATGGGGCAAGCGGAACGGGAATGTTCACACAAACGCGAGTCTGATGCAGCTTTATGAAAGACAATCTACGTAAACGGAGTTTCGATTGTCGTTAATGTCGAAAGGAACAGGGAACAAGGGTGGGTGAATGCAGGACGACGAGGACACCACGGGTGCTGCAAGACATTTTCAACGACTGATAACAGAAAATCCCAGACGTTGTTTTCGGCACTCCACCGGGGTATTCGTCCGAACGACGAATGAAAACGGGTCGTTTGACGGACGGCGGAATTGGCAATGAAACTCGATAAAAAAATGCTGCAGCAGCTGCAGATTCTGACTCGAGCCGTCTCAGTCTGCGAAGCAGCGCAGATTGATCTCGCAGAACTCCAGACACAACTGACAGACATTCCAGGTGTCAGAAACGAACGTCTGACGAATATCCAGCAAGAGGAGACCGTTCAGCTCCGGCAGGAAACCCAAAATATCCAGGCTGTCGCTGAACAGGAACGCGCAACACTGCAGTTTGACCTCCACAGGCAGGCAGACTCGTTTCGTGCACAAAAAGAACAGGCGTCCGAACTACAAATCAGCAAGATTCGTGAAGAGCTACAGCGCCTGTCTGACCAGGAACAGGATGAATTGTGGGTCCTGCAGTCGGTACTCGACGATGGTACCGACAGTCCGACCAATCAACTGGAACGCGAGAGAGAAGCGTTCCAAAGCCAAAAACACACTATGGAACAACGTTCCAAAGTTCTGGAACAGCAAATCAATCGCACACAGTTGTTTTTGGCCGAGTGCCGTACTCCTGTGCAGATTGAAACACCACCTTCGAAATCTTTCAACACTGATGACGCAAACCTCGCAGATGTCATCCGTGAGTCCGGAAACGAATTGCTGGCAGAGGCCGGTCAGCTGGAATCCCAATCACTTCCATGGTGGATTCGCGGCACACATTTATGGTTTCTCTCAATGGTACCGGCACTGCTTGTCTTTTTCCCGGTTCTGCTGATCAAGGTACAGCCCGGTAACCTGCTCAACCCTGATTTGGCTCCTCCAAACTGGCAATGGATACTGGTTGCGGGACTGTGCGGTTTCGCTGCCGCATCCTTTGTTGCCGTGGTCTGCGTGACAATTGTTCAGAATCGGCTTCGCGCCGGTTTCCAGCGGATGCTGCAAAACTTCAGTAATGCCCGGAGTCTCACAGTTCAATGGGGACAGCGATCACAGCAACGGCTGCTCAAGATGGAACGTGCTGCGGAAAAATGGACAAAAAACATCGCTCGACAGCGCAAACAAAAAACCGCAATGATCCAGGAACGCATGGCCTCTCAGCGAACCATTCTGGAAGAAAAGATTGAACGGATTCAACGCGACCTTCAGTCCGTAACTGAACATCATTCCAAACGGCTTCAACAACAGGCGGCAACAGATCTGCAGCGGATCGATGAACGACAGAGTAACGAACAGCGACAAATCACACGGGAGAATTCGGATCGCATCAAACAACGGCAGGCCGTCTGCGACAATGAACTTGATCACAAAGCTCAGAAAACACGAGCTGCAGCAGATCGACTGATTGAACAGTGGAATCAACAACTGTCGGCTGTCCGTCAGCTAACCCAGGACTCCATACAGACCGGTTCACACGGCCGTCACTGGCCATCGCTGGACGGCACTCGATGGACCGCACCGGAACAAATGCCATCCACGATGTCACCCGGTGACCTGGTGGTCACCCTTCCAAAGGCACCGGATTCTGCCGTACATCCATTGACAACGAATCTGTGTGTGGAAATGCCGGCGATTCTGACGTTCCCCGGAGACACCGCGATTCTGGTGGAACATGATTCTGCCGGACGTGAAGCCGCTCTGAGTTTTTTGCGAACTCAAATCCTGCGACTGCTCACATTAATACCACCCGGCCGCATTCGCCTGACTCTGATCGATCCAGTGGGTCTGGGCCAGAGTTTCTCCGCAATGATGCATCTGGCCGACTATGATGAACTGCTGATTCATACCCGGATCTGGACTGACGAGGCACAGATTCGAAGTCAGCTGCGTAAAACAACAGAACACATGGAGAACGTATTCCAAACGTATCTGCGAAGTGAATTTTCAACGATTGAAGAATACAACGAATCTGCAGGTGAAGTGGCGGAACCGTATCACTTTGTTGTCGTTGCTGGTTTTCCACAGGCCTTTTCTGAGGAATCCATCCGTCACCTCTCGTCCATCCTGACCAGCGGCCCCAGTTGCGGTGTCCACGCAATGATCGCCTGGAATCCTTCGCTCGCTAGTCCACCAGGATTCGACATCAAGGAACTTCTAACAAGCCTCGTTGAGTTCCGCGTACAAAACCAAACCGTGATCCCAGCAATGGAGATTCCTAATTCAATCGTATTTGAGGCCGTGCCGGAGCCTGCTGGAGCAGACTTCGTCAACATCGTGAAAGCAGTAGGCGAGAAGTCGAAAAACGCGCGCCGCGTTGAAGTGAGTTTTCGGCGCATTGCCCCCCGTCCAGATGCCATATGGAATCAGAGCACCGCCGAAAGTATCGACCTGCCAATCGGACGGGCCGGCGCTGCGAGACTGCAATACATGAGACTTGGCCGGGGAACATCACAACACGTCCTCGTGGCCGGAAAAACCGGATCCGGAAAGTCAACTTTTCTGCATATCGTGATCACAAACCTGGCGCTGCACTACAGCCCGACGGAGATCCAGTTTTATCTTATCGACTTCAAGAAGGGCGTCGAGTTTCGCACCTACGCTGCCAATCGATTACCACATGCCCGGGTGGTTGCGATAGAGAGTGACCGGGAGTTCGGTTTGAGCGTTCTGGAACGACTCGACGTGATCCTGCAGGAGCGAGGCGAATTGTTTCGATCACACGGAATTCAGGATGTTCCGTCATTTCGAAAAGAATTTCCCGATGAAACGATGCCACGCCTGCTGCTGTTGATTGACGAATTCCAGGAGTTCTTCGTCGCAGAAGATCGTATCGCATCAAGGGCGTCTCTGCTGCTGGATCGCCTCGTTCGCCAGGGGCGTGCCTTCGGAATTCATGTCATGCTGGGTTCACAGACACTCAGCGGAGCCTACTCACTCGCCCGCAGTACAATGGGCCAGGTGGCAGTCCGGATCGCTCTGCAGTGCAGCGAGAGCGACGCACATTTGATTCTAAGCGATGACAATGCAGCAGCACGTTTGCTAACACGACCTGGTGAAGCAATTTACAACGATGCGAACGGACTTAAGGAAGGTAACCATCCGTTTCAAATTGCCTGGCTGGAAGAAGAGTTTCGCGAGGAAATGATGCGGCAACTCAATGGTCGCTCAGACGTGTCTGCTACTGAAGCATCGATGATTGTCTTTGAAGGCAATGTCGCTCCCACGGTCGAACAGTGTGGTCCGCTGCAGGTGGCGTTCCGAACGGTGCCTGATGCAACACGTGGCAGTTTCGACACGCGCCCGCTCTGGCTGGGTGAACCAGTGGCGATCACCGCACCGATCCATGTCGAATTGCGCAGGGCAGCAGGACAAAACCTGCTGTTGGTCGGACAGGATGAACTCCTCATCGACCGCATGCTGGGCTTAATCGTACTGAGCGCCTGTGCCGGATCTGACTCCAATGCAAACGTGACTTTCCTGCACAACAGTCGAAATGATGAATCCATCGAACGTTTCAGACAGTTGGCAAACTCTGGTGCTGCTTCAGGAATGAAATTGCATCAGGCGGACTCATGCGTCGACGTGATTCAGACAGCTACCAGGGAATTGCGACGACGTGAAGAACTGGCTGACCATACGCAGGCAACCGACGTGCTGCTGATCATCCGGGACATCGGTCAATTCCGTGAATTGAGGCGAGAAGACGATGACTTCGGCCTGGGAAATTTCGGGGAACCGAAAGCAGAAACACCGTCGTCGATGTTCAGCGACGTGATTCGCCGCGGGCCGCTGGTTGGAATTTATGTGGTGGTGTGGGCCGACACGTTCAATAATGCGATGCGCTGGCTGACAAATTCGCTGCTGAGAGAATTTGAGGAAAGGATCGCACTGCGAATGAATCAGACAGATTCAGCCAGTCTAGTCGATTCACCCGTCGCTGCCGGCCTGGGCCCCGGCCGGGCATTGTTATATCGGGACCAAACGGGCGCGGTGGAAAAATTCCGACCGTTTGCCTGGCCAACCGAATCGTGGCTGAA
The DNA here is from genome assembly GCA_022447185.1 of Fuerstiella sp. Taxonomy (GTDB): domain Bacteria; phylum Planctomycetota; class Planctomycetia; order Planctomycetales; family Planctomycetaceae; genus S139-18. The sequence continues at coordinate 12,475 of JAKVAY010000058.1, forward strand.
GCAGGTGGTCAACTGGCGTTCCCGCGATTCCGAATCAGGAATGAATATCGATTCGCTGAAGATCGAGTAGCAATTTCACGTTCGAACCGGATTGTCGTATCCGCTGGTCCGTCTGGACAAACTCTAAAACCAGACGGAACTGATATCTCACTGCGGCGCCGGAGTCATCGGCCGGGTTGAGTGCCGATCTGGCTGAAAATTCTCACAATTGGACACATCGCAAAATACGTCCGGCAGCTCAATTCGGCTATGTTTTTAAAGGCCGACTCCCGCCCCCCATTGCAACTCTGTCAATGCCCCGTCAGAATTCCTCGCCTTAATAATGTCTTAACAAAACTCAGTAGTACGACGGTGGTAGTTCGGTGGACATAACGCAACTTTTCAAATTGACCTGTGAACTGGTCGGCGGGCTGGGACTGTTTCTCCTCGGCATGAAAAACATGTCCGATGGAATGCAGGCTGTTGCGGGTACCAGTCTGCGACGCATGATCAGCGCCGTAACCAATAACCGCATTTTAGCCACGGTTGTCGGCGTGGTTGTCACATGTGTGGTTCAGTCCAGTTCAATCACAACTGTGATGGTGGTGGGATTCGTCAACAGTGGATTGATGCAACTGACCCAGGCGGTTGGGGTCATCATGGGTGCTAATATCGGAACCACGATCACCGGGTGGATTCTTGTCCTGAAAATCGGCAAATACGGTTTGCCGATTCTTGGTGCTTCAGCCTTCGTAAATCTGTTTGCAAAAAGTGATCGCTGGCGCTACTGGGCAATGGCCCTGATGGGCGTCGGAATGGTGTTCTTTGGCCTGGAACTCATGAAGGAAGCCTGCACAATTATCAGAGAAACGCCGGACTTCAAGGACTGGTTCCAGAGGTTTCAGGCCAACAGTTATATTGGTGTCCTGCAATGTGCGTTCGCCGGATGTGCGCTCACAACGCTGGTGCAGTCCTCCTCTGCCACACTTGCGATCACCATCTCACTCGCGACTCAGGGAGTCATCTCCTACGAAACAGCTGCTGCTCTGGTCCTTGGTGAGAATATCGGCACAACAATTACGGCCTTGCTCGCGTCTCTCGGCGCAACAACGAATGCACGTCGTGCCGCCTATTTTCACGTGATTTTTAACCTGATCGGGGTCCTGTGGATCACGTTGATCTTCCAGTGGTATATTCAATTGATTCAGACAATCATCGATATTGATGTGAACGAGCTGATTCTGAAAAACGGTGATGATACCTATCCGAACCGCACGGCGGCGATTGCAGCAACTCACAGCGTATTCAATATCGCAAATACAATCCTGTTCCTGCCGATTGCTCCGCTTCTCGTAAGATTTTTGACGTGGATCGTTCCCTCAAAAGAATTTAAGGAAAAACCACGCCTGACGGATCTCGACATTCGCATGCTCGAAACTCCACTACTGGCGATTGAGCAGTCGCGGCGTGAGATTGAAAAGATGGGGATCGGATGCAGCCGTATGCTCGAATGGCTCCAGAAACTGCGGCAGCAGAACGATCCGGACAAGACAATGGCAGATCGACTCCGTCACCGAGAACAGGTGCTCGACTCAATTCAGGATGAAGTGACTGAGTTCGTCACCAACCTGCTGTCGGCCAATATCCCACATGCTGTCGCTGAAGAAGCTCGTGGCCAGCTGCGAATGGCTGATGAATATGAATCCATCAGTGACTACATTGCTGATCTGGATGAGTTTGATCAAAAGCTGCGTCGTAACGGGCATCGGTTCAGCGAGAAACAGCGCACCTCGCTTAATCAACTCAATGTCCAACTGTCCGACTACGTGAACGCAGTCAATGAAGCGATGATTCAGGAAAATCGCAATGTGCTGACAAAAACAGAGAATATGGCCAAACGGATTCGAACCGAAATCAAACAGCTTCGACGAGGTCACCTCGATGAGCTATCAGTGGGAACGACTGCCCCGGTTGTCAGCGTTGCGTTTCTGGCAACACTGAATGCGTACTCACGAGTGGCCGACCATTCCTACAACATTGTAGAAATTGTGTCCGGCCAAAAATAATCAAACACCGTTCAATCAGCGAATCTGATCGAACAGACTCCGCTGTCTGTATGACTTGATCAATGTTTGATCACCCTCGGAGACATCGACCGGCTGCACACACTCCGGTTGATTGTTCGCTTCCATAAAGTGCATGTCTTAACGCGACGGCAGTCGTCGTGTATGCTGACCGACAAACGAACAGCGTGTGAGTAATCGGACCAAATCAGCAACATAATTCTGACGGATTAAACTCTGTGTGTTCCTCCGGCTCAGGTCGCGAACAACCAGCAGGACATCTCAATGGCTACTGAAGAAAACTCAAAGAAACAAGTCGCTATACTGGGCGGTGGTTGTTTTTGGTGTACCGAAGCCGTTTTTTTACGACTGCGGGGCGTCAGCAAAGTAACGTCCGGTTACACCGGCGGAACCGTCCCCAATCCAACTTATGAACAAATTTGCAGGGGTGACACAGGACACGCAGAAGTGATTCGAATCGAATTCGATCCACATATCGTTTCGTTTGAACAGATTCTGGACGTGTTCTTTCACACCCATGATCCCACAACGCTCAACCGCCAGGGAGCTGACCGGGGAACACAGTATCGATCGGTCGTCTTCTTCAACAGCAGCAAACAGAAGGACACGGCAGCCAAAATCATCAACAAGCTTGATGACTCGGCAGAATTCCGCGATCCGATCGTCACGACGCTCGAAGAACTGAAGGAGTTCTATTCCGCCGAAGACTATCACCAGAACTACTACAACCTCAATCCGAATCAGGGATACTGCCGAGTCGTCATCGATCCGAAGATGCACAAATTTCAGAAGCGCTACAGCAAAATGCTTAAGCCCGAAAAATCAGAACCTGAAAAGCAGTAGTTCTCACGGCAAACTAAGTCGAACATCTCATTCGCATCGCCCTGATTCTGCATGATCTGAGTCAGACAAAATTGTCGTCAATGTAATTGGGACAACACATTCATCTGTCCTGGACAACGTAACTTTTTCGGTTTGTCGGAGCAACACTGAGTATCCCGAAAAAGGGGTCAGGCAACCGACCAAAGGATGTCGCCACGTCGACGATCAGCATTTCGCCATGGAACCTGGCTCTCTTCCCTTCTTGAACCATGAATCGTCAGAGACCGTTACCGCCGAAATGGAAACGGGCCAAATGTCATTGGACTGCCGGCAAACGGTAAGACCCTTGGTACACTCAATCTTGGCACATTGCCTGGAACGGGGTTGAATGCATTGAGAAACTGGCGGACGGAATCATCCAGCTGCGCTGTCGGGTCCAGCGTCGCCCAGGGACGTTCCGTCGTGCCGCGCACGGTCACTTTCGCCCATTGTGTCGCAACATTACCCACCAGATTGCTGAAGAGATTTCCCAACGGCAGCGATGACCGCCTAAGTCTGGCGGGACGCGAATAGAAGTCGAGCCACACGTCACCTCCAAATCCGACACTGCCACGACCACGCAGCGCTATCGATTCACCGACCAGATCAATGCGTTTGAATTGAAACTGTTTCTCCCCAACATCAAATGCCAGCATTGCATAGTCGAATGCAGTTGGACTGCCGGGTGTGAAGCTGGTAAACGTCTGAAGCAGTTTGAGAATAACAGGCAGGTCGTACAGCGCGGCGGGACTGATTTCCAGCTGACCGCTGCCCTTCATATCTTCGGCGGAATCCCCATCGCCCTTCAATGCCAGCCATGCAGCAACTTTGCCCTGCAACTGACCTGCCCGATCCAGATTTTCACTGGCAAAAGCCTGCAGCGATGCGTCCCGGATCTCTGCGAACAGGACATAGCCACTGCCTGGGCGACTGTCGACGAGGGCATCCATGAACAATGTACCACCGTAGGCCTCCGCTGTGATCCGTTCCTCACGATCCGCCTGCGACAGCCGTCCTGACTGAAGTACATCCTCGTTGCCAAGTACCAGTCGGGCATCTGCGATGGAGTAGGGACCGTGAATTCGTGTCAATGGCATATCGAGAACGCGGGTCGTTTCCATACGAATCGTACCATGATTCTCCAGGTGCATTCCGTCCCATGTTCCTGATGCCGTCAGACTTCCAGACACGTCCGTCAGATCGAGACCGGCACTCAATGCGCAGTCATGGAGGTGCAGATTCATATTCCATGCTGCCGTGACCCCGATGTCCGGTTGCCAGCTACCTTGAAAATCCAGTTCGGAGTCGTTGATCGAGATTCGGCCCTCCCGATTAAGGCGGGTCAGAATCTCTTCCCAGGAATCCGGCAATGCGGCTCGTAACTCATCATCGGGCGATAACTGTTTGGCAGTCAGATGGTCCAGATGAACCTGCCAGTTTCCTTCCGTGTCCGTCTTCGCCCATCCAGTAGCGACAATCGGAGCACCGTCGTGACTCGCTTTGAACGAATGAATATCGCAGTAACGCACACCGCTGAACCGAGGATCGTTAGGATCGAAACTGACAATGGCTTCTTCCACATCCATGTCATACGGGAATGGCCGGGGACGAATTCTCGCATTGTAAATTCGGACGGGAGAATCGGCCGGGAAATGGACAACTGCCCGCTGTCCGGGCGCAGCTGTCCAGTGGATCACTGCTTTAAGATCGCAAAGTCCCGATGGATCCAGCATCTGCCAAAGCTTCTGCTGAGGTTCCGGCAGAGCGTTGTAAAGGTCGGAATTCAGAGATAACAGTTCTGCCCCGACTGTCAGTTCCAGTACGCCGGGCTTTGGAAGTCCGGTGAACTGTCCGAAACCCACGATCTTTGTATCAGCATGGTTTCCCTGAAGATCATTGAATTCCCAATGCGCATTCCGAGAGTCAAATCTGACGTGCCCGTGGAGTTTTTGAATCTGAAACGGAAATGCGGAAAACCGCACGGATCCTTCGTCAACGCGTCCATCGATTCTCATTCGAGTTTTCTTCCCGAGTCCCTCGGGCCTGTCGAAATACAATCGACCAGTCGCTTTTCCGGTGAGGTTCAGTGATTCGATCACCCTCCTCACCTTCGGTTCCAATGCCGCACGAAAACGTCCGTTCAGATGAAAATCAGCCACATCCAGCTCGAAATGGGATCTCACTGTGGGTCCCGGGTTCTCCCACCAGCCAGTCGCCTTCCATGGATGTCCACCGGCAATTCCGATTGCCTCCGACACACCAATAACGATTTTCCCATTCGTTTGAGTCAGAGGTACCTGAAAAAGTTTTGCCTGAATGTCTGTGAGCGGATATTGGAAGCGATGATGCAGCAACCGACCCTGAGTGACCGTCGCTTCCAAATCATGGAAAACCCATTTCCCGTCCTTGCCCTGTACCAGCTGACCATTTCCAGAGATCAGAAGATCAGGCTGAAAATGGTCGAATAACCTTTGCAGCGTCGGGGGACACACTGGTTTTAAATCGGGACTCACGCGAAAATTGGCAATCTCAAATGATCCCGACGGAGGCGGCGCTCTATGCTCGGTGCTCAGTCTAAACCTGCCACTAAGCCGAGCCCCTTCGCAGCGCGACTGATGTACTCGCAGGATGACCTGTTCGTTGCTTGCAAAAAATTCTGCCTGTATCTCCGTCAGTCGAGGGGACAATCCGGGGACGGACACCTGTCCGTCCCTGATATCCACCAGCAGGCGAAATACAGGAACCTTGTCTGTGGGTTGCTGCCCAATGTCAAAGTCAACATCCATCCGCCCCTGGAATCGCGGAGCGGTCGTAACATCCCGTCCAGCCAGCATGACCGAATCCTGGTCGTTTGCAGCAGACTGCGGCTGAAGCAACAAATCCTGGAACTGATGATCCAGCCGTTGAAATTCACTGCGCGCCCGAGGACTCGTATTTTGCACCAGCTCAAGTAAATTCTGGTCCGCAGAAATATCATCCAGTTTTCCGCCAATCGACCATGCCCCTGTGACAAGATCGCAGGTACCGGAGAGCTTGAGTTCGAGCGTTTCAGCCAGTTCCACCGTTCCCGTCAGATCCAGACTGGTCGCTGACGCAGGAACCGCCTGAAGATGCGAACTCGCCAACAGCAAACGAGCTGACGGAATGTCATTGCCATGATTCAGATGCAGCTGGACACGCAACTGACGAATGTCAATCTGTGGCAGCAAGCTGTCACCCGACGACAGTGGATTAAATTCGTATTCCTGCCAGTTCCAGCGACCATCTTCGTGGCGCACCATCAGCACGTCCGCCCCGTCGACCTGTACTGACCTCACCATGACTCGCTGATGATCCAGCAACATCTGAGAATCAATCCGGACAGAAATGTTCCTCGCTCGCAGCAGCGGCTGATCACGTTCTCGATCACGCAACTCGATGTCGCTGAGTGTCAACCGGTGGACACCGTCCAGACGCACGTCGCCAAGGATCAGCTGTAGTTCGGGAGCCAGTTCACTGAATCGAGCCTGCAGTTGCGATTCAATCAGATCGTAACGTTGATTCCAATAATGGATCCCCACTCCGCCAGCGACAACCGTCGCTCCCAGACCGATCAGCAACATCCATCTGACCACGGGTTGAAACTTCATGCTTCCATGCGGAATTCAGATCGTGATTACCTGAATCGAAGATCCTCGGCCTGGAAAAAACTCATCCGCGTTTCCTGCCGGGCAGCCACTGAGACATTCCGGTCGCAACCAGAATTGCGAGGGGAAATTCAGCAGGTAAACGATATCGCAGGGAACCAACGAAGACCATATGAACCATCATAAACAGCACGAACGGTCCCAGAACCAGCAGCAATCCAGCCGGATTCAGCAATCGAGCACGGAGCCCAGCCGTGCACAAAGCCACGAAGACCACCCAAAGCACACCGCACACACACCAGTCTACCCATCCTGCCGACAGTGAATTAGGCACTGGTTGCAGGAATCTGAACAGTTTTCGTACGGCCAAGGTTAAAGTCCGACCAGGGTTTTCCCTCATAAACTGCAGGGCAAGTTGTCGGTAGTGGGCATTCATTTCGTATTCGGACATCGATGCCATCACGTTGTCGCGGTCAAAAAACTGCATATTGCTGCTCCCGTCGGCATCTGGGTTCAAGCCGTCATACAACGACGGACCGCCCCATAATGAGGTCAGCACCCAATGTCCCGACACGCAGTAGTTTCGGACTGCCCACGGCGACATCACTGCTCCAAAAGAAGCCGCCATCAAACCCACCAGAACGAGTTTTGTAGTCATCCGATGCTCCGTGAACAGAAAGACGGCGAGCACCGCGACCGGCAACCAGAGAATAAATCCTGGTCTCACCAACACTGCCGCGGCGATCAATGCACCAGTCAGAACGGAATAAATCACCACGCGGGCCCTGAATCGCCTACACTCATGCGATCGTCCTGGCACGCAGCAAAGCACGTTCGACATCCCCCACAGTCCGGCAAGCATCCAGAATGTAAACCAGTTCTCAGACAGGATCAGAATACTGTTGCCAATCTGCAGCGGATGGATGGCCATTAACAGCGCTGCCCAGAGACCAACTCGCGTCGTGACAAGCTGACTTCCCAGACAGTACGTTAACCAGCAACATGCGACACCCACGACGGCCAGTATGATCCGAGCGGCAAAAACACTGTCGCCGCAGGTGTGGATGATTCCTGCGAGAAGCACGGGAAAACCCGGAACCCGCAGAATACGTCGTGCCGGCTGATGAATAGAATAGGCTTCACCCGCTGCAACAGCCCGTCCCAGGTGCCAGTAACCGTTGGCATCACCTTCCACAAAGAACATTCGGCCTGCTTCCCGAACTGACGATTCCACCCACGATGCTGCGATAATTCGCAGGATGAACGCCACGAGCAAGACAGCGAACAACATGAATCGCCACCGCTGTTCCGAACCGCAATCATCAACCGTTGAACACGGTTTATCATTGTCCGAAATTCCGGGCCCAATCATTGTGTAGCTCTTCCGGACTGAAACAACGAACCATTCATTGAAAGCGTCTTTCAAATTGCGCTGAGACGGCTCACATCGTCATGTTGAGACGTCCTGATCAACTGCTGCACGCAACTCTTCCTCGTCCGGAACGCCAATGAAGGGCAGGTTGCGGAATTCATCGTTGTAATCCAGTCCATAACCTACGACAAACTCGTCAGGAATCTGAAAACAAAAATAGTCCGGCTTCAAATCAACGATTGTGCGATTGGTTTTCCAAAGCAGTACTGCGGAGCGAATGCTCGCAGGTTGAAACGATTCGACCGCCTCGTACAACCCGACCATTGTATTACCGGTGTCAAAAATATCGTCCAGAATTACGACGTCTCGGCCGTTCAAATCCGGCACCAGCGCACTGTTGATCGTCAGTTCACCGGACTCTGTTCGCGCACCCCCATAACTGGACGCCTGAATCAGGGCCACACGCAGGGGAATGCTCGTGGCTCGAATCACATCCGCAAGCAGCACAATGCTCCCGGTGAGCACTCCAAGAATAGTCAGTGGACTACCTGTATACTGGTCACTGATTCGCCTGCCTAATGCACTTACGCGTTCCTGAATTTCCAATTCGGAGATAAAGACCTGCATGGTAATCGGACTATTCAATCGACTTCAGAGATGTGCATCTATCGCCGACCTCACGGCGACAACCACTAACGGACGCGCCGCAGTATCCGGCGAGACGGCCATCGACACAACCCGATTCCTGACAAGCAAATTGGGCATTCATCCATCTATGTGACTAGCCAGATTCTGACGCGCACGACGTCGTTCTGATACCTTTACGGTACAAGCATTGCCTCGTCCCTGCTGACTACAGCGTTATCGCCATTCCGGACCTGGCAGCAGCGGTGCTATCGATTCTGATCGAAGGCGAATGGTTCTTCCCTTCGGTCGACTTCATTTCGATATTTCGATCGACTCTGCTGGGGTAATCGCAAACATGAAGCCACAACAATTGAAGCCAATTCTGACATGACCAGTCTGATCCGGTTGAACGGTTACCCGTGCTGCCACCCAATTTCCGGAAGATCGCTGACGTCGCCATCTGCACCAATCATCCGACATCCAGACTCCTCCGTCACCGTCCCAACAATCGTCAGCGTTGAGTCTGACTGTGACTGAACCAGCACACTTGCAGGCCCGACCAGCTCTGGGGGCATCGCCATCAGCAGCTCAAAATCCTCACCGTCGGACAGCGCGGCCCGAAGTCTATCCTCTGACGGCAACCCCGCCGCCACGTCATCATGAACAGGAACGGACTCAAGATACAGCAACCCGCCAGTGCCCCCTGCATCCAGTAGTCGATGCAGGTCGATTGCCAGGCCATCACTGATGTCGATCATCGCGTGAACCATGCTGTTCCGAGTCAGAAGCCTTGCAACATCAAGCCGCGGTTCAAACGAAAGATGGCGTTCCGATGCCGAACTTCCACCAAGCGCACCGGTCACCACCAGCGAATCACCGGGCTCAGCACCTGACCGCAGAATCGCCCGCTCATCAAATGGAGCACCTATCATCGAAACATTGATGGCAAACGGCCCGTTCCATGAATTCGTATCACCACCGGCAATTGTGAAATCGAAACGTTCCGACAGACTCTGAATGCCACGGTAAAGCTCATTCAGAAACCGATTTGACTGAGTCAGTCCTGGAACCGCAAGCGAGATGAACGCAGCCGTTGGACAGCATCCCATCGCCGCCAAATCGCTCAGATTCACCGCAATTGCCTTGCGGCCGATCAGTTCAGGTTGTGTACCGGCAACATCGAAATGAACACCATCCAGCAGCATGTCCGACACGACAACTGTCTGGCTTCCATCCGGGTTCGTCAGAACGGCTCCGTCATCGCCGATCCCTGTCGCAACCGGAGCGTGAACGGGAAACTGGCGCCTCAGTTGTTCGACGAATTCAGTTTCCCTCATGACTTACCCTTTATTCGCTTACACCCAGTGCCCGTCTTCTGCGTAGGGTTCTTCATCGGCATCAAGGAACGCCAGATGATCGGCATCGAAGAATTTTGCCATTACCGCTCTCACCGGAACCAGCAGGGCAATAAACACCGGGAAAACAATTCGGTGGATCTCGGAATCACTAAGATTGAGAAAACACAGAATGCCAAGACACACCAACTGCACCAGCGTAAACAGGTGAACGATACGAATCGGGACACGTCGAGTATAATGATTTACCGGATACATAGCCGAATCCGTGATCCAAAGCGTGAGCCGCTCAACGAACTGAATGCCTCTTAATGACGTGAATCCCATGAACAGAAAAATACCATAGAGAGCTGCCATCGGGACGTATGACAGCAGGGGCAGGGCGACCAGCGTCAGCCCAATCAGCAAATGGATGGCGATTCCGGTAATTCGGTTTTCCCGGACATGAACGATCTGTTCCTGACTCGCACCACTGGTTGTCGTCACTTCTTCAACGTCCGCCAGCGCACGTACGTGGGCCAGTGAACGCACAGCGGCAGCGACCATCCACGGCCAGCCAAAACAGGAACACCCGGCGATCATGAATCCGATCACTGCCAAATCCAGGTGGTATGACACACCTTTTTCGAGCTTATTCTGAGGGCTGTTCACCAGACGCACCGTAATGTTCTGTGACAGAAACACCAGTACGGTGGCCAGAAGCGCCGGCAGAGCTGCTCCAAGTTTTACCCAGGCGGGTACACTGCCCAGGTCGACAAACAATCCAGACCGGACGCTTTCGCCGGCAGGCGAAACACTCAGGGTGTCCAGGGTCTCAACGGTACCGATCCACCAGCCGATGCCAATCATACAACCCAGCGCAATTGATGGTCCAAAGTCTGCCAAAGCCTCTCGCATCCAGGGAAACAGATAGTGGCTGCGGCGAAACCCAGCCAGTGACATCGCAATGTAGAACGTCCCCAGTGCCAGCACCAAAGCCAGCAGCGCTTTTTCCATCGAAGCTCCGGGGTCGGCGTTCGCTTCTGAGAATGTTTCACCCAAAGCCTCAATCGCTTTGTAGATAAAAATCAGTGACATCAGTGCTGAAAAAATTTCATCCGTAAATCGGGTGAAGTATCTCATCAAATTGCTGGCATTCGAGATTGCAAGCAGCATTGTGAACAAAGCCGTCCAGAGTCCGACCCACCCGTAAATTCCAAGAAAATGCTCTGCCAGGTCCATGTCCTGACACAACTGATACAGGATAAGTGTAAAAATCAGCAGAGGGCCAATTCCGCCAACAATCGTCAATGGCTGCCCGGCCAGCAGCGAGTAGATCAGACCACAAACAGCTGTGGAAATAAGCATCTCGGGAGCGCCAATCAGTCCACCGGTTTCTCGCCCCATAAAACCGCCGAATGTCACTGCCGGGGCAAGACAGGCAAAGAACATGAAGACGATCGAAGCGACACACCTGGGATGAAACCCTGACTTGATGTCATCGGCATAGTGCGGCAGACGTCGTTTGAGATCCGCTGCAAGACCTGCAAACGGCATCCCACCGGATCGCAGACCCTCCGCAACCTCTCGCGGTTTCGGCGGGACTGCCAGTGCTGTTCGTTGCACGTGGCGCTCTACGGCCTCCGCTATACCTTGCTGACTGGTGGCATAAATCGCTTCAAAATGGAACACATTGTCCGACATCAATCGAGCGATCCCGGACAACGTATCCAGATGCTGAGCGGCCTGATCGGTCGCGCCCAGCAGCAGGAACACGTATCTTGTTCCAATGTGATCCGGCGCACCCAAATTGACAGGCTGACGCAGCCGAATGAAAACCAGCTGAGGTTCCACGATGCGGTCGTCATAAAAGTGAGGCACCGCACAGGCGTGGCCGATCACAGTAGAAACGGATTCCTCGCGTTGTTTGGTACCGTTAGCGACAAATTCTTCAAGATCCTCCGGCAATCGCCCTGACTGAACCAGGAACCGGACACCAGCATCGATAATTTCCGGCATCGTACGTGCATCAAGATTTAGCAGACAGCAGCCTTCGGAAACCGCCTGGTGGAGAGCCTTCACGTTCTATTCCCCTTCACGTTCCGTTTCTCTGCGCAATCGAATTCAACACAATCCTACAAAGAAAATAACAGATCGAGAGCCGTCGCACAGCCTCCCGACGAGGCAACCGATTCCCGACGGCTATTTCCGGTTTTGCGACGTCAGCCGACTGCCACCATATCAAACGGTATTCAGCAGCGAATGACCGGATTCTCAACTCCGGCTGTCGCGGACAACATTCACAAAACTGTACGACAAATACAGTCTGCCCCGTAACTGAATGAAACCAGTCCGGTGAATCAAAGTACAACAGATGCAGACAGAATCCTGTAACAGCCTGGCCTTCTGAGTCGGTCTGCCTCACAATAACAGACTGTCCTCGCTCCCACACACGCCTCGCTCATGCCTCGCTCATGCCTCGCTCATGCCTCACGAATCGGCTGCCATGAAATTACTGCTGACAATTCTCGCCATCACTGTCATTTCCACAGTTAACTCTGTCACAGCCAGTGATGATGTCAGGCTGACGGCTGATGATGATTACCGCTGGTGCAAGGGCAATATGCATACACATTCACTGTGGAGTGACGGTGATGACTATCCGGAAATGATCGCAAAGTGGTATCTGGAACATGAATACCAATTCCTTGTCTTCACGGACCACAACACGCTACTGAACAAGGAACGCTGGATCAATTCGGTTGACAATAAGGGTGGTGACACCGCACTCCGAAAACTACAGGCTGCCGGATTACCGAAATCCTGGATTGAAATGCGGGACGTCAAGGGAGATGCCCCCGAAATCCGGCTCAAGACATTCGATGAAGTCTTTGAGCTGCTCGCGATACCTCAAAATTTTCTGTTGATTCAGGGAGAAGAGGTTTCCGATCGATTCGGCCGTCTCCCGGTGCACATGTGCGTCACGAATACATCGACACTGCTCACACCGCTCGGTGGTGACTCTGTCGCCCAGGTCATGCAGCGGAATGTTGATGCGGCCCTTTCACATCGAGCACGGACCGGCGAAGCCGCTCTCATCCATCTGAATCATCCAAATTTCAACTATGCCGTTACGGCCGAACAGCTGATGCAGATCGTCGGTGAGAAATTCTTCGAAGTCTACAACGGGCACCCCGCAGTGGAAAATGTGGGAGACGAACAGCATGCGTCAACCGATCGCATGTGGGACATTATTAACACCTGGCGACTCTCACGTCTGGATCTGCCCGTGATGTACGGCCTTGCGACCGATGACTGTCACAGCTATCACACCAGCACGTCCATCAAAGACTCCCAGCCTGGACGCGGATGGGTCATGGTACTCAGTGAGTCGCTGACACCGGAGGCACTTGTGCAGTCACTTGAAGCAGGACAGTTCTATTCTTCGTCAGGCGTCACGTTGAAGTCGGTCACGAAAGAAGACAACGAATTCACCATTGTGATCGATGCTGAGCCTGACGTGACGTACACGACTGACTTCATCGGCACTCGACACGGTTTTGATGATACATCAACTCCGGCATCAGACGACCCAAAGGACGCCGACAAAATGACTCGAAAGTACAGTGACGAAGTGGGCAGCGTCCTGAAATCAGTTACGGGATCCACTGCCACCTACGAATTTTCCGGGGACGAAATTTATGTCCGAGCACTGGTCACATCGTCGCGGACACATCCAAACCCAGGTGAACCGGGAGAAATGGAACAGGCCTGGGTGCAGCCGGTTCAGCCGTGATTTTCCGGGGACAATTCCCGGGGCTTCAGCACGTGTACTTCAGGAACGGGACTCGGTGTTTCGCTGGAATTTCCACCCTCGCGGGCCATCGCCACAACGATCCCCACGCCCACCACGTTCACCAGAAGATTGGTACCACCATAACTGATGAATGGATGAGGCACTCCTTTGGGAGGAATCATTGCAGTCACGACGGCAACGTTTGCAAGTGCCTGAAGAACAAGCTGAATGACCAGAGTGTTCCCCAGAATCCATGCAAAAGTTTCCCTGCGCAAATGACGCAGGGAAGCCTGACCAGTCATCAGGACTCCCATCCAGATGATGATCAATGTGAGGGTCCCGGTAAGTCCCAGTTCCTCTCCGATAACCGCGAAGACAAAATCGGTGTTCGCTTCAGGCAGGTAGCTCAGTTTTTGCCACCCACTTCCGACTCCGGTTCCGTGCAGGCCACCTGCTCCAATTGACAGTAGTGACTGTCGAATTTGCCAAGGGGCCTCGGACAGATCTTTCCACGCGGCGATGAATCCCGTTATGCGCTGCATTTGGTAGGACCTGAGAATCATGAGAGAAGCACCGGCTGGAATCACGACGGCCAGTGACAGCGCAAAATATCTCAACGGCCAGCCGCCAATGAACAGTGCGATCACGAAACCGGCTGCCAGAAAAACCATGGCACCCAGATCAGGTTCCCGAGCGACCAGCGGGAGGACCAGGACAAGCGGCAATACAGTTCGCGGAATTGTACGCAAACGGAATCCCTTCGAACGCAGATCTGTCAGCAGTTTTGCAGCGACGACGGGAAGAATCAGCCGACCGAGCTCTGAAGGCTGAATCGACAGCTCGGCAAATCGCAGCCAGCGTTGTGAGCCATTGACACGCGAACCAATCCCTGGAACAAGAACGAGGACAAGCAGGATCACAAATCCAATCAGGCCCGGACGCGCCAGTTGCTGCAGCGTGGACGGCCGAATGCGGGAAGCCAGCAGGCCGCAACACGTCGCCAGCGCCAGATAGACCAGATGCCGTGACAGGAACACTGTTTCCGCCTCGCTGGGCATTGACGTCAGGCTGGCGCTGTGGACCATCTGAATGCCAACGCCAATAAGCACGCATACGAGCCCGACAAACAGACGCCGCATCTCACGCTGTTCCCGCAACAACTCTTCGCTGCAGGTGCGCAGCGTGTCAGCAAAAGGATATTCAACGGTTGTGGACACGATAATACCGAACGACACCAACGAAACAGCCACAGGCAGACATGAACGGACCCTGACCTGTTGCACATGGACGGGCTCTATCGTCTAATCGGTTATCCGAAAAGGGACATGAACACCAAATGTGGTCATACGATGTGTGCCGAAAGTACGGTCGGGCGTATGGAAAGCGCTGAGTATTTTTGGATGCGTTTTGTAAAGGAATTCGTCGTGCGTCAAGTTGTTTATCTATCACTGCTGACCGGTTTGTACGGTCTGGGCACCGTGCCGAACTGTTGTGCGGAACAATGGACAACAATTCGAGGACGTATCGTTTTCTCCGAAGACGGTCCGGAAATGCCATTACTGGATGTCACTCGTGATGAGGACTATTGCGGGCCGTTTGAACTCAGAAATGAAGCTCTTGTTGTAAATCCAAAGAATCGCGGGGTCAGAAATGTGGCAATTTTCCTGAGAAACCGGAAGCCTGTCCCCGTTCATTCATCATATACAGACTCCACAATCAACCCCGTGGTGCTGGATAACAAAGAATGTCGATTTATCCCTCGAATGCAGATACTGCGCACCGGTCAGACATGGCAGGCAGGCAGTACGGACACCATTTCCCACAATGTCGCCGTCTTCGCACAGCGCAATGACCCGTTCAGTCAAATCATTCCCCGGGGAAAGCCAATAGAGAAGGTCTTCGCAAAATCGGAATCCAGACCCGTTAAGGTCGATTGCTCCATTCATGCCTGGATGCGTGCGTATCTCATTATTACAGATCATCCCTATGCTGCTGTGACCGACGCAAATGGTGAGTTTGAAATCGCTCACGTTCCACAGGGAATTCGAACATTTCGATTCTGGCACGAACGTCCGGGTTATGTCAAAGCCGTCACGTACAATGGTTCAGAGCAGAAATTTAAGTCGGGTAACTGGGAGCTAAATGTCACCGGCGAAATCCTGAACCTTGGAGAATTGAAAGTCGATGCAGCGATGTTCAAGGAAAAGTAATACTGATGCAGGGCAACCAGGCTTGAGCACATCCGACTTCTTCCCACGTTCAGTCTGACGAAAGTGTTCTCATGGACTCTCGCCACGCAAAGCTTCATCTGCAGGTCATCCACACAACCTCTGCCTGATTATAAGTGATCCTGTTCTGGTGACGCTGAAATATCTGCGTTGCCGTCATCACCAAGGCGAACGATGATGACACAGGGATGGCAGCAAACGGGGCAATCCTCGATGTATTCCTGAGTCGACCCCGCTGTGGGATCGATTGGAATTACAATGTCTTCACCACAGGTATCGCAAATGTAACTGGCTTCGTTGTCCATCGTCAGGACTCAGGGGCACGGTGAACTGACTCTCGATACATTTTCCGAACGACCAGTGAAGACACCGGAACTTCTTCACCTGATTCTGCCATACCAACACAATGGATCACCAAAGAGAAATCGTGACGGCATGGATACTAATTCTTCTTTGGCCGAAACGCGATAATCCGATCGGCGTTCGTTTCGATGAACGGCCCACCAACGAGATCAATACAATAGGGGATCGCTGGAAACACCGCATCAAGACATTCCCCGATGGCTTTGGGCTGCCCAGGCAGATTGACGATCAGTGATCCACCAAGAATGCCGGCAGTCTGCCGCGACAGAATCGCCGTAGCAACTTTCTCCAGTGACACTTTTCGCATTAGCTCTCCAAAGCCCGGCATCATCCTGTCGCACACTGCTTCCGTGGCCTCAGGCGTGACATCTCGCGGGGCGGGCCCCGTACCACCAGTCGTGATAATCAGACAGCACCCGTCAGCGGCCAACTCGCGGAGCGTCGTCTCAATGAGTGTTCGCTCGTCGGAAATCACACGAGCCACCGGCTCCCAGGCACTGGAAAGCACCTCATTGAGGTACCCACTGATCGCCGGTCCACCCCGGTCCTCGTACTCCCCTCGACTGGCTCGGTCAGAGACTGTAACGATTCCTATACGTGCATGACTGGACATGAGCAGAAAAACAGCACAAGTGAAAACAAATTGAATACGGATCGGCCGGAAATTACCGGAGCAACAGGGAGGCCCATGATATTCTGATTCCACCTCGCCAGACAATCTCCACGGGTCCCTCGCTCGCAAGTCGCGTGGGTTCGACTATAGTGGCTTCCTGGAGGTGGTCCAAAAACCTCCATCGAGATGCATGGAGCGCTGGCGAGTGAATCCTGGATTTCGTAAAAGCTGCTCCCCTGCGTAACGTGCTCGAGTTCGATTCCTGCTACCTGGGTCAGGGACTGCTTACAGCCTTCTGTTCTTACAGTTTCATCAGTGGAATTCAAACGAAACGTCCAGCGAAGCTCAAAAGCTCTTCGAACGTCAGGGCCTCACGTTCCGGCTGCAGACGAAAGTCACGAGCGAGGATTCACGCTGCATAATCGGAATCGACAGGAGTGAATCCCTGACGTGTGATCGCGTTCTCGTATCCGTTGGTCGTCGCCCGTGCACGAATAACCTCGGCCTCGAAACGGTTGGAGTTGAAACGGATCCCCGCGGATTTGTACGCGTCAACAGCACCCGCGAAACAACGACGTCCGGAATATTTGCAATTGGTGACGTGATTGGCGGCGCAATGCTCGCTCATAAGGCGGAAGAGGAAGGCATCGCCTGTGTAGAGCGACTGGCGACGGGGCACAGCCATATCAACTACCGAAACATCCCGGCTGTCATTTATACCTCGCCTGAAATCGCTTCCGTTGGCGTAACGGAAGAGGAACTGAAGAAACAGGGCAGGGTTCCAAACCAATCCCCCCCTCTGTGATACAGTGACAACGTCCGGTAGCTCGGTGCAGTCTGCAGGACTAACGCACCGCGAATAAAGGATACTGGATTCAATCCGAACCGGGGCAACGAACAGCATGTTCACTGATCATCGCTGCTGGTTTCCTCAACGAAGTAAGTGTCTTTGCCTGGACGGCACCCGGGAACGTGGATGTCCAGCATTATCAGAGGATCATCCAGCGTCACAAAGGCGTGCCGGGTTCCTGGTGGCAGTCGCAAAAAATCGCCGGGATTCACAGGTTGGGGTGATCCGTCAAGAATCGCAGTGGCACTTCCCGACAGAACGAAATAGAACTCCTCCGCGATACTGTGATAGCTTGTCGACGTATGCTGATTTGACTCGACGTAAACCCGGTACACTGTGGCAGCAGCCTCTTCCTGTTCCGTCAGAAGCGGCTCAATCTGATACGGACCAAATTGCTGAACGTTTGTTGACGTGCCACTGGCACGATGGATTACGGTTCGTTTCATGCGCGTAATCGTCCGATAGCACCAATTCCCTGTCAACGACGGCGACATCCGGGCGCACTGTTACTGACACAACCATCGTGAGCCTGTGACACTGTCGCTGAAAAGTCTGCGAGGTAACCTCGAAACGGTTCGCGAGGTTTCCAGGGGGGCAGAACAGAACGACGAGATTCAAGGACAGAGTTTTCGACCAGAACTTCCACCGTGCCGTTGAGCAGGTCGTAGCGGATTCTGTCACCGTTCTCGACACAGCCAATCGGACCGCCGACAGCTGCTTCCGGAGAACAATGAATTCCTATTGCGCCATGGGAGACGCCGGACACCCGAGTATCCGTGATGATAGCTACTTTGCCGTCAAGTTCGGGAACCGTCAGTGCGTTGCTGGCCACCAGAACTTCGGGCATTCCGCTGGCCACCGGACCCCAGTACCGCAATACCACGACAGTCCCAGGTTTGATTTCACCACGTTCCACAGCCGTCACGATGTCTCGAGGATCTTCGAAACACACGGCCGTCCCTTCAAAAACCGGTTGGTCCATATTGTTTACTTTGAAAACCATGCCATGTGGCGCCAGATTACCAAAGCAGACCTGCATGTCGGCATACGCTTTGAAACAATTCTCCCGGGAGACAATCAGGTCCTGATCGGCATCTGGTGAAACAACCTCTGCAAGATTTTCCTCAAGTGTCCTGCCGGTCACGGTTAGACAGGATCCGTCCAGCAGATCGGAGTCGAGAAGATGTTTGAGCAGCACGGGAGTTCCACCGATCTTGTGCAGATCGTACATCGTACCGCTGCTCCGAGGCGCGAAGCTGCACAATACAGGTGTGTCGCGCAGCAGCGGTTGTAAATCCCGCAGTGTGAAATCAACATCGGCTTCCCGTGCGAGCGCCAGCAGATGAAGAACCCCGTTCGTAGACCCCCCCGCGGCTGCGATCGAAACCGCTGCATTCCGAAATGACGCACTGGTCAGAATATCGCGAGGACGAATGTTTTGTTCCAGCAGCTGAAGCATCGCCGGCCCCACACTTCGACATTCAGTTCGCTTGCTTTTATCAACCGCTGGAATCGAACTGCTGGATGGCAGCATCAGTCCGATGGCCTCCATCGCGATACCCCAGGTATTGAAGGAAGCCGCAATTCCGCAGCCACCCGGACCTGGACAGGCCGCTTTTAGAATCGCGTCGGCGTCCGCTTCGTCCATGGCTCCTACAGCCACAGCTGACTGTGAGTCATAGACGTCCAGTATGGAGATATCCTGTCCGTTGTGACACCCCGGCAGGATGCTGCCACCGCTGACAATCAGTCCCGGATAGTTGGTACGAGCAAGGGCCATGGCGAAACCAGGACCGTTCTTATCACAACAATGCAGACCGATGAGGCCGTCGTAGCAGTGTGCGGTGACCACACACTCCGCACTGTTGGCAATCAGGTTCCGAGAGGGCAGACTGGCATTGCCACCTTCGTGACCCTGTGAAAGATTGTCACTAACTCCCGGTGTTCCAAACGGGAAAGCCAGCATCCCGGCATCGTTGCAGCCGGTCTGAATCTCTTGAGCCAGTTCGTACGCATGGACGTTACAGGTATTCCCTTCGAGTAACGGCACACCAATGCCGATTTGTGGTTTATCGAAATCAGCTTCGGTCATCCCCAGTGCGTAATAAAATGCGGTGACGCCTTTTTGCCACCCGTGTGTCAGTCGGGCGCTGTTCCAGTTGGGTGCCATAGTCACAGTTTTCGCATTCGAATGTTTCGGTACCACGCCTCACCTGGCAGGCCGCCGTGAATTTGCAGCGCGATGTCACCGTCGAGCGGAATGTCTTTATCGGGTTCCGTATAATTGACGGTCTGAAATTCGTTGATCCAAAGTCTGACTTGCGAACCCCGACAGACAATCCGGTATTCATTCCAGTCGTTCAGCTTCAGAACTTTGGCAAGTTTGTCCGGATCCGGCCCGGCAAGAACCCTGCGACGACGACTTTCGTCATAGAGACATCCCCAGTACGTCTGCCCCAGGTCGGCCTGATACCCGATCATTTCATGATGATCCGGAATGCGTCTGCTGCGAATCTGAATTCCGGCATTGGTCGACTCACCGATTAACCTGAACTGCAACCTGAGTTCAAAATCAGAGCAGGACTCTTCGTACCGCAGAAAAAAATTGTGTGGGATGCTTTTGCTCAGCGTGCCACCAACAATTGCGCCGTCTTCAATCCGAAATACGTCTTGATCACCCTCCCAGTGATCGAACGTTTCACCGTCGAAAATCGTTACAAAACCGGCTTCATTATCAACAGCACTGGCCGGTTGGGCTATCTGAAAGAGACCAACCAACAACACCAGCGCGACCCGCTGAGCAAATATTCTTTGCGCAGATCCCCACACCCTGGCTATCCTCCCGTACAACACACATTCATTGCGTGCGACGTACTTTTCAACGGAATTTGAAACTCGACTGAACAAGTGCTGCACGGACAACTCGACGAACAGGCAGGCTGTCGGCCGGTTGGCGATAACACGCACAGGTGCCCGACCGATTTCAGACAAGGACAGGCTCTTGCGCCTGGCTGACGGTGACAGTCACCATCTCGACCCGACCATCAGGATCTTCAATCTCAAGAACCGCCTGTTGGTGTTCATCGTCAATACGATGCACAGTCACGGTATGGTCGCCAATTTCAATTGACTCACCTAGCTCAAGATCGATGTGATGATCACTCATCTGCCAGCACCATTGACTGTAGAAAACATTCACAGGGAGCCCGCTCCGGCTCTACATGACCCGCGAAAGACTGATGAATTGCGGCACAATCCTTTGGCCGCAACAAAGACGATCCAGATCGACTCTGTCGCGCCACTGATTCGGTTTATAGCCTCCAGGCTATGACTCGACAATCGGGAATCGCGTCGATGAGCAAACTTCAGATGACCTTTGTGTGATTCGTTTTTTTGTGTGGAATTACCCTTGCACGATTTTTTTTAGCCTTAGTGGCACTATTTCGGGTCTGTAGCTCGACCTGCATTTCATCGCTCATCTGATCCATCAATAAATGTTGCCCGAACAAAGACGGAACACTGCCGTTTCGGGATCGTCGGACATGACGGGCCGCTTTACAATTACACTTTCGACCTAATGTTACGGTTTAATTATGCCATCAGAATATTCCGACAATCCAATCCTTCGGACATCAGGAATTCCAGCTTATGACGAGATTCAGGCAGTCCATGTGGAGCCAGGAATTACAGAAATGCTCAGACGGGCGGAAGAACTACTCACATCACTGGAACAGCAACCGGACGATGGCTGGGAGAGCCTGATGGTCCCCCTCGAAAAGATTGATCAGCTGTACGAATATGGCTGGAGTGCTGTGGGACACCTGTTGAGTGTGGTCAACAGTGATGACCTTCGACAGGCACACGAAACCGTTTTACCCGCTGTTGTACAGTTTGGCCTGCGAATCGGACAAAGCCAGCCGGTCTATCAGCGAATGTGTTGTCTTCGTGCTGCGAACACATGGAACGAACTCTCGGAATGTCGGCGACGAATAGTCACGCGAGCGATTCGTAATGCAGAACTCTCCGGCATCGGCCTGGACCCTGCAGACAGGAAAGAATTCAATAAGAATCAGCAGCGACTCTCTCAACTGGCCACTGATTTTTCCAATCACGTTCTCGATTCTACCAAGGCATTCTACCTGGATCTCACACAGGCGGAAGATGCAGACGGACTTCCGGAAAGCTTCCGAAGAATGGCAGCCGCAGCCTGGTCTCAGGCCTCAGAAAATGAAGGAAAAAAATCTACGTCTGATTCCGGTCCATGGCGTGTCACACTCGATTCGCCCTCATTCGGACCTTTTATGGAACACTGCGGCAACCGGGAACATCGCGAGACCGTCTATCGAGCCTGGATATGCCGGGCATCCGACGGTGAACTGAATAACGAACCGTTGATCGCCGAAATCCTGAAACTGAGGAAGACCCAGGCAACTCTGCTGGGATTCAACAACTACGCAGAACTCAGTCTTTCACAGAAGATGGCTGGAAATGCCGATCGAGTGGATGCGATGTTCGATCAACTCCTCGAGACATCAACCAAGAAAGGGCGTCAGGAGCTGGACGAAATCACGGAGTACGCAAACAGTCACGGCCACGACGGTCCGCTGGCACACTGGGACGTCGCTTTTTGGTCCGAACGCCTTCGCGAAGAGCGTTATGCCTTCACCGACGAAGAACTACGACCATATTTTTCACTGGATCGTGTACTCAACGGACTCTTTGAACTGTGCGGACAGCTTTTTGGGATCTCGGTCCTCAGAGCAGATAAAAAAGCACCAAGGTGGCACGACGACGTCCGTTACTATGAAATCGAGAATGAAAATGGTGAATACATCGCCGCCTTCTATCTCGATCCTTACTCACGTCCTGAAAACAAACGTGGAGGAGCATGGATGAATGACTGCATCGTGCGATCCGTAACTCCATCAGAAACACGGCTGCCAATTGCCCATCTGATCTGTAACAGCACACCACCGGTAGGTGACGTGCCGTCACTCATGACATTTCGCGAAGTCGAAACGCTGTTCCATGAATTCGGTCACGGCCTCCAGCACATGTTAACTGTGATTGACGACCGTGACGCAGCGGGAATCAATGGTGTGGAATGGGACGCCGTGGAATTACCCAGCCAATTCATGGAAAACTGGTGCTATCATCGACCAACGTTGCTGGGCATGGCCATCCATCATGAAACAGGCGACACTCTGCCGGAAGAACTCTTTCAAAGAATCTGTGCGGCGAGGACCTACCGTGCTGCCTCGGCAATGCTGCGTCAGTTACTGTTTGGTATGACAGACATGGAACTGCATTCGTCGTTCGATCCAGACGGCAACGAAACAGCATTTGATGTATTTCAACGAATCACTGAATCAACGTCACCGATGCCGGCATTGCCGGAAAATCGATTCCTTTGTTCATTCCAGCATATCTTCGCCGGTGGATATTCAGCAGGGTACTACAGCTACAAGTGGGCCGAAGTCCTCAGCGCCGATGCATTCGGAGCTTTTGAGGATGGCGGACTGGACGATAAAGCCGCAGTTGCGAAAATCGGCAGGCGATTCCGCGACACGGTACTGGCACTGGGGGGCAGCCGTCACCCAATGGACATTTTTCGGGAGTTTCGCGGACGTGAACCGAGCGTCGACGCACTCCTTCGTCACTGTGGACTGACGAACTGAATGATCGGAACTGCGGTACGTTCAGAACATTCGGTCTCTCACCACACCAGTGGCTACAGCAGTTCCTCTCACTCCGCAGCGCTCAGTTCGTCAAACTTCTTCTTCAGATCCACTGACTTCTGAACGGTTTCGTCAAACTTCGTCTTCGACTCATCTGCGGCCGTCTTGGCATCAGTTGAGGCTTTTGCAGCGGCTTCACTGGCAGTTTTCTTTTCTGCTACGACCGCAACCAGTTTTTCGGAGGATTCCTTCGCAGCAGCAGCAGCTTTCGCTGCAGCCGCAGCTGATTCCTGCGCCGCGGTTTTGAGTTCTTCCGAAGCAGACGCATCATCTTTGAGTTTTTCCACAGCAGCATTTGTCTGTACCACAGTGGCATTAGCACTTGTGATCAACTCATTTGCCTTTGCAACATCCTCTTCAGCCGCTTTCAGGGCTGCGGCAGCCTCCTGAGCTGCCATCGCGGCTTCGGTTGAACTGGCCAGCGCAGTCTGCATTTTCTCGGCCAGTTCAGTAACCTCTCTGGCGGCATCTTCGTAGGCACGCTGGGATGAGATCAGTGCTCGTTCTTTTTCTTTCTTGAAGTCCGGAACGATTTCCAGATTCGGCAGAGCTTCTTTCAACGGTTCTTCACCTTCCATCGTGACACCGGTTTGCCAGACGAACAGCTTTTGAAGATTGGTGAGCCCTTTCACGTGTTCCAAACCAGCGTCCGTGATTTTGGTACCGTAAACGTTGAGGTATTCGAGACTCTCCAGTCCGGCAACGTGAGCGAGTCCGTCATCTGTGACTCCGGTTTTTTCGAGGTGCAGCCTGGCCAGCCCCTTCAAGCCTGCAAGCTTGCGGACACCTTCATTTGTGATTTTGGTTCCGCGCAGGTTGATGGAGTACACATTACCTGCATCTTTGAACACATCGAGTGTTTCATCAGTAATGTCCTTATCTGACAGGTGAAAGGCGATGGTCAGGCGAGCATCATTCTTTGCCAGCTGCATGGCCTGTCCACCAGCACCCTGAACGGCTTCTATCAGCGCCTTATCTGCATCAGATGGATCATCAGCTGAAACTGGAACAGCCAGCAGGAAAGTACAAAAGGCAATAGTGTACGATTTCATGGTATTGATTCCTCGAATGCACAGTGCAGGACTGCATGCGGAGTGAATATGTTTCAATGGAGGCTGGCCGGAAAATCTTCACTGACCACGCTACCCAGAATACGGGGGATTCGATGCAGGTTCAATCGTTATGGCGGGATGCCGTCTGACAAAACGTGTCAACAACAGAACAACCGAAACGGTTCCTGTCGACGGACTTGTGATTGATCTCGCTCCGATTCAGAGAATTCGCATAGAATCCGACAGGATCACGGCTGTCGCAGTGCGGTGAGTCCGGGAGACATTTCACTAAGGTAAGATTTTTAGTCGCCAGGCCACGGATGGCTCCAATGCAGGCTGCCGCCGTTCAATTCAGTACGGGCATCGGACGCACGGTTACCAGTCTCTTCGAAGAGGCTGGTGCACTGGCGATTTTCTCCGTATCAATATTCCGGCGCCTCTTTTGTGGTCTTCCCAGACGTCGTGTTCTGGTCCCGGTTTTGTATGAAATCGGAGTTCGCAGCGTTCCTGTCGTACTGGTCACCGGATCGTTCATTGGAATGGTACTGGCCGTCCAGGCCTACACTCAATTCAAATTGATGCACATGGAATCCCGGCTGGGTGCGATCATTACCATGACGCTCGTGTCTGAGCTGGGTCCGGTCCTGGCCGCCACGATGCTGGCCGGTCGGGTGGGGTCCGCTATGGCGGCAGAGCTGGGTACGATGCGTGTCACCGAGCAAATCAGCGCCATCTCAGCACTTGGATCAGATCCCCTGCGATATCTCGTTGTCCCTCGATTTATAGCCTGTGTCCTGCTGATCCCTCTGCTCGCAGCTTTTGGTGATGCAATCGGGATGTTCTCGGGATGGGTATTCAGCACTCGGATGCTCGGAGTCAACAGCTATCAGTACTGGTCTCACGCGATCAACTTCGTAACCGCCTGGGACATCATGGCCGGACTGGTAAAAAGTGTTTTCTTTGGCTGCAGTATCGCAATCATCGCGTGCCACCGGGGTTTCCACTGTGGATCAGGTGCGGAAGGTGTCGGTCGTGCCGCTACAGAATCGTTTGTACTGTCCTTCATCGCTATCCTGGGACTCGACTTCCTCCTCACAGTCCTGCTGAATACGTCCTACTATTTAATCTGGCCACAGGCGGTGTCTCTGTGAACAACGCTTTGTCTCAGCCTGCCATACGCCTTAAAGACGTTTCCTGCTGGTTCGGATCGCAGGAAGTATTACGCAACCTGTGCGTCTCGGTGCATCGAGGAGAGTCACTGGCCATCATCGGGGAAAGCGGCTGTGGCAAAAGCGTGACAATGAAAGTCATGATGCAACTGCTCACATCGAACTCCGGCAGTGTGTTCTGGTTCGGACGTCAGGTTGATCACCTTTCACGGAGAGACCAGCGGGCAACTCGACTGAAATTCGGGTACCTTTTCCAGGGTGCCGCACTGTTCGACAGCCTGAATATATTCGAAAACGTGGCATTCGGGTTACGAGAAAACGCTTCCCTTGCCGACAACGAAATTCGAGACACTGTTCTCCGGCGTCTTGATGACGTAGGACTCAGCAGTGACGTAAGAGAAAAACGACCATCTGAATTATCGGGTGGTATGCAAAAGCGTGTCGGCCTGGCCCGCGCGCTGGCACTTGATCCACAAGTCATGTTCTATGACGAACCAACGACCGGACTGGACCCACTCAACAGCCGACGTATCGATGACCTGATTGATTCGGTCAGGGAAAGTCACAGTGTAAGCAGCGTCGTAGTCACGCACGATATGAGAACCGTTGAGCGCGTCGCTGACCGCGTCATTATGCTGGCACCATGCCACCGACTTCAGACAGCTGAATCACAAATCCTGTTTGAGGGTTCCGTAAAGGAACTGTTCCACACGACAGATCCGCGGATCTCGGAATTTGTACACGGCAGTGCACTTGAACTGTCGGCAGGAACACAGCTCCGCCACGAAGCCAGCGCTGCCTGACAAAGAGCAGGATACAGAATCATGAAGGATTCCCGAAGAGAATTTCATGTAGGCCTGATGGTTATTGTGGCCATCGCTGTCATCGTGATGATGGTATTTCGCTTTGGTGACATTGGACAGTCGTTAAAGCCCGGCATGACCATCAGTATCGTATTGCCGTCGGCTTCCGGAGTTCTCCCTCAAACTCCGGTTCAGTTCCGAGGCATCGCCATCGGTCGGGTCCAGATAATCGAACTCCTGCCCGGAGGGAACGGAGTGCACCTGAGCGTCAGAATTGATCCCGGGTATTTGTTCCCGGCTGATTCCTCAGCAACTGTCACTCGCTCGTTGCTGGGTGACGCGGTTATTGATATTGAACCCGGCAATGACACCGCGTCAGTGCAGTCAGGAGATCAGATCTCCGGTAAGAGCGAGCCGAGTACAACAGCCGTCATCGCTGGTGTCGAGCAGCGAGTTGCAGCAACATTGTCTTCTTTCGAACGCACTGGTGAAGAGTGGAGCCGACTCGCCGGAAACCTGAATCGGATGCTGGAGTCTGCCGGCCCCGACGGTGTCAACACGCTGGAGCAGACTTCGCTGGCACTTCATCAGTTCACACGAACGATGAGCACCGCTGAAGAAACCCTGACGGCGGCCAGCTCACTGCTGAACAATCCGGACTACCAGCAACAACTCAAAAGAACCATGCAGGCACTTCCGCAACTTCTCAATGAAACGCAGTCAACACTGCATTCTGTTCAGACAGTCGTCAAACGCATGGACTCTGCTGTCGCCACGGTCAACAGAGCGGCGGAACCACTCGCACGTCAAAGCGGCCAGCTGGTGTCCGATCTTGCCACATCGATGCGCAATGTACAGGCAATGACGGCGGATCTTGCCACCGTGTCGCACTCGATGACCGTTGAAAACGGCAGTTTACGAAAACTGCTGACAGATCCCTCGATGTATCAGAATCTGGATCGCACGGCCAGTTCGCTCAGTCTGTTGCTGCAGAACCTGGAACCCGTCGTATCAGACCTGCAGATCTTCAGTGACAAAATCGCTCGACATCCCGAATTGCTCGGAATTCGTGGTATTGTTCGTGGAAGTGACGGAGTCAAGAATGACTCTGTCCGACCGACTGGATTCAAACGACAATAACAAACTGCCGGGAATTTGGGGCTGGTCGAATCAGTCGGAATCATGTATGACCTGCGGTCAAAGCTGACGTTATCCAAGCGTCAGGCATGGAGGTCAGTGTGTTTTTTCTGAGGAATATCCATCGGCGACTGATCACGGGTTTTTCTTTGTCGTTGTCGCTGTCGATCGCCCTGGCAAGTGTTGGGGCTATAGGTCTGATTTGGCATCAGCAGAAAATCGATGATCTGGAATACGTGCTGGAAAAGGGCCCGGACAGGAACGAACTGGTCCGGTCCTTTTTTAAGATCGACTCCAGCGCAAATATCCAGATCGATTCACCGGATCCAGACGGTGTCTTCAGCCTGCAGTCCCGGTTCAACAAAGCTGTTGAAAATAGTCGGGATGCACTGGACAGACTCCGAGTCCGCGTCGAAGACATGAAGCTCAGTTCGACTGAAGAATCGCGTACACTGATCAAACAGCGGCCCATCTTCCTCAAACACCTGAACAAAATCGGCGGCCACCTCCTGCGTCTGAATGATATGGGTCGCGGGCTGACAGCGGTTGCGAACGTCGATTCTGACACACAGGCTGCTCAACTCCATGAATTCCGCAAGCAGGTCAGAAGTGTGGTCGACACACTGCACGGCAAAGTGAGGGATTTGCCCGCATATCAGGATCCAAAGTACCTCACTCGATCGCTGGAAAAAGAGAAGAAGCTGTCGAGACGACTGTTGATCGCTCTTGGTGCCATTGCGGCAGGAACCATGATCTCCATTGTCGTTATGTGGTATTGCGGATTTCGATGGGTCTCCAACCCACTCCTGGAAATTACCAGTGGAGCATCCCGAATCGCAGAAGGAGATCCGGATTTTCGGATCCCGTCTGTCTCGCGCTGGCAGGACGAGTTTTCTCTGCTGCGAACCAACGTCAATCTGATGGCGGATCGGTTTCAGGACGCTGAACGCGACCTGAATCGCAAGGTTCGGGAACGGAGTCAACAGCTGGTTCGTTCGGAGCGATTGGCCGGACTTGGCTTTCTGGCTGCCGGGGTTGCCCACGAAATCAATAATCCACTCTCGATCATTCGAGTGGCTGCAGACACTCTGGACTACAGACTGCATGAGAGTCTGTCGGAAAACAATCCGGATCGCGAAGAAATCCTGCAGCGACTCAGCATGATTCGCAATGAATCTGCAAGATGTGGAGACATAACCGCCCGCATTCTGGATTTTTCCCGCGGGGATCAGTCCACAGCCTGTGTCGACAATATTACCAGCGTTGTACAAACAGTACTGGCGATGGTGCGTCCGATGCCCACCTATCGCGATCGTGAAATCGTCTTCGATCGGACGACACCACTTTCGGTAATGATGAATTCAGCGCAGATCAAGCAGGTACTGCTGAATCTGATCTTCAACGCTCTGCAGGCCACGAAACCCGGTGGACGGGTTGACATCCGCCTGGTTGAACAATGCGACTGGGTTGTGATTGAAATCGAGGACGATGGCTGTGGCATGTCAGAGGAAACAATGGATCAATTGTTCGAACCGTTTTATTCGACAAAGCCGACAGGAACAGGAACAGGTCTGGGCATGTGTATTACCCACCGGATTATCGAAGACCATCATGGAACCATTGAGCCGTGGAGCCCCGGAGATGGACAGGGCAGCCTGTTTCGGGTCAGACTCCCTCTCCGGCATGCAAATCGGGATGTCGCCTGACGTGGCATCAGTCATCATCCATTCGCGATGTGCGCTAACACACGATTCCACTGGAATCGATCGGATTGAGTTCAGTATACTTCCAATACAGTCGACCACACTTACACAAACTAATGTTGTATGGTCATACACTCAGAAACAGCTGTAACCTGTATTTCCCGTACGTTGGTCGCCAAAGTACGTGGTTAAACGATATACCTGGTCAGACAGCTTTGGAAAGTCATCGCAATATTGGTGACTGAGCAGTCCTGATGGATTGTGGCAACTGCCGTACGAGATTGTCCTGTTTTTTCAGGTGTTAAGATACGACCGACGATTTCGACCGTCGGCAGACAGATTGCGACAGTTGTTCTGTTTTTAGGTGACAGACCGGTTGTGAACTGGAGATTTCCTCGTGAAGCAGAATTTGATTTATGCTTCGTTGGCCGTTGCGGGCAGCATGATTTTGGCATCAATTACCGACATAGCCCTGGGATTCCCATTTAATCAGATGGTGGTGCCAGACATCTTCTTCGTGATTGCCGGTGCTGCGATCATCTGGATGAGCCTCGACTGTCTGAAGAGCCAGCGCAAGAAAAAATAGCACGTTGCTCCGCAGGATACTGACGGATACCGTGGTTCCACGTTTGCCCGGTTAGCATCGGATATCGCAACTGGTGTGCCGAAGGCATCGGAGTCTTTTGGAACGTCTCATGTTCCCGGTCTGCTGATCGAATTCCAGAGACGGAACAGAGCTACACCTCGAAACCTGGGACCACCCGTCAGTTCGCGGTTTAGGCGAGCCGGAGAAGTGTCAATAGCCGGTTTGATATCTGACGCTCGTTTCAAAGGGAACGCAGGCGTTACAAGCATCCCAGCCCGGCTGACTGACACAATCTCTGCAATTCCGATCTGCGTTGTAAACGCTGCGGGCGTCACCCGGGCGTATTGCAATTTGTCAAACACCGAAAACGTGTTTCTGTGCGGATGCTGGCGGTTCGTTCGTTACAGTGACGATAACCGTATTCCCTATTAAACTCGGTCACAGACTGCCTTACCTGACCGGATAAGGACATCTGTAGGGGACGTGTCGCCAGCAAACTGCCGGCAGATTCTCCAGGCTACCGCTTCGTCACAAAACAACCCAACATTGCCATACGCAATCGTTAGACAAACGGGTTGAGAAGTTCAAGCAGGTGGTAGGGTGCGACGATATTTCGAGCAGTCCCTCGAATTGCAAATTCACGTCGCCCCGATTGGGTTGACGTTTCTGAAACAGGAAAGTTTACCTCGGCTGTTTCATGTGGTTCCGATTCTTCTGCATCTGAGTATCAATACGACCCATCCCGGTCCGAATTTCGTAGCAGGTCGAGGGAATGACCAGCTAACCTCCAATGGTCTCAAGGCGAATCGGAAACGACTGCAACGGATAGTCGACGGAATGATGTCCCACGAAAGGAGACACACAATGAATTGTATCAGGATGTTCAGTGCTGCAATTGTACTGTTGGGGCTGACCGCATCCGTTGATGCCGGTTTGTTTGGACTCGCCGGTTGCGACAAAGGCTGTGGCTGTGCGGAAGACTGTCAGCCTGAATGCTGCAAACCAACGATTACTCGCCCGTGCAACAGCAATGTATACACATACCAGCGTAAGTGTTCCGACATCAAGCCACCTTGCTGCGACAGTTGCGGTGCTCCGGACGACTGCTGTGCTCCGGCTGACTGCTCTGCTCCGGCTGAATGCTGTGCTCCGGCTGAATGCTGCGAAAACAGCTGCAGTGACGAAGGCTGCGGCCAGGATGACTGCTGCGAGATCGCGAAGCTGATCTATACGTCAATGACAGCATGCTACGCCAAAGACCGTCGTAGTGCACTGCACAAACTGGGCGACGACTACGACTGTAGCTGCCATCCAGAAATCATGAAGGCCTTCATCTGTGGATTGAACGATACGGATGAAAAAGTGCGTAAGAAGGCTGCCGATGAAATCGGCGACCAGCTTCGTGCTAACTCTTGCTGTTGCAGCCCGGAACTGACTTCCGCTCTGACATGTGCGCTCGGTGATTGCGACCGAGGTGTGCGACGCCAGGCTGAAGAAGCTCTGGAAGCATGTGGATACGAAATCGTCGACGGATGTTGTGACAGCTGCTGCGACGACAACGGGTGCGACAACACCGGTTGCTGCGATTCCTGCAGCGCTGGATCAGCTCCTGCTGAAGCTCCTGCTGAAGCTCCTGCTGAAGCTCCTGCTGAAGCCATTCCAGCTCCAGCTCCACCAGAAGAACCACAGGCGTACTACCCGTCACGTCTGCGAAAAATTTCCCACAGTGTGATGAGCAAAGGACGGCTGGCTGACCTGTTCGGCCTGGCTCGCTAATTCGGCCTGACTGCGGGATCGACCGGATTTATGTTTACGGTCTCGTTGAAAAACTCAGAATGCGAACGGCTTCCGACCATTGCTCGGAAGCCGTTTTCTGTTGCGCGTCGTCCAAAGACGCATACGACAGCCGGCTAAACATATCCTATGAACCAGAACCGGAAAACTTATTTTCGCAATCTGCTGCAAACCAGACGTATCACCGTCGGGATGACAGTAAAGCCGACGCCGCATTCACGAGTGTCTGGCGCATGGGCCGCAGGCTTGCAATAACATCTCCAATGGCCCACGCTGCGATTCCCTACGGTTGCAGTAAATTTTAATTTTAAAGGGTCGCACAGGTGTCCGTCGAATCTCGCAGCCCAATCCGTCAGCTGATTTGCTCAACCTGGATCGTCGGGTTTTTGGTTGTTTTCTTTAGTCAGGACCTGGAAAACAACAGGATTTCGCGCAGCGACATTTGGAATGAAATCTGGAACGGTGCCATCGTCATTGTGCCGTCATTACTCAATCCCTTTGATGTGAGCCATGTCTCCGCATTCGATGTCGATTCCGGCTGGCATCTACTCGCTCAACGC
Source organism: Fuerstiella sp. (assembly GCA_022447185.1). GTDB lineage: Bacteria > Planctomycetota > Planctomycetia > Planctomycetales > Planctomycetaceae > S139-18. The sequence goes on from JAKVAY010000058.1 coordinate 44,750, forward strand.
CTGCCGTTTTTCCTGATTGCGGTTGCAGTGTTCCTGGCTGCCATGGCCACGGGAATGGCGATCACTCGCGTGCTGCTGAGTTCCTCTGTGTTGACGCCATGTGAGAGATTTGTCATTCAGGCCGGGCTCGGCCTCTCAGCTCAAAGTCTGTGGACATTGATGATTGGCAGTTGGGGGTGGTTGTCGACAGGAACACTGATGACTCCTGCAGTTGTTTCCATTCTGTTCCTTTCCATCGATTCAATACTGCGGCGAAGAAGGGCTGCAGATGTTTTGTATGACTCGTCAGGACGTCCCTCATTCGAAGCAGCCCCCAGGTGGGTTTGGATGGCTGCAGGACTGGCCATTCTGCCATTTCTGATCCTGATACTGTTGAACGGATTCACTCCGCCGTGGGAATTTGATTCGCGCGAATACCATCTGCAGGGACCCAAAGAATGGTTTCAGGCCGGACGCATCACATTCCTGGAACACAACGTCTACACGAGTTTCCCGTTTCTTAGTGAAATGCTGAGTCTGGATGCCATGGTTGTGACCGGCGACTGGAACGATGGTGCAATTTCTGCAAAAGCCGTACTGGCCGGGTTTCAACTGTTGACGACAATGTGTGTTTTTGCGACTGGACAGCGATGGTTTGGTACCACCGCCGGCCTGATCGCTGCGATCGTGTACATTTCCGTCCCCTGGACGCTGCGTATCTCCATCGTCGCTTATGCAGAGGGAGCTGCTACCTGCTTTCTGATGGTGACGTTGATGTGTGGACTGATCATTTCCTCCACGTCTGATCCATCAGTACAACGCAGACTGACACTGGTGACCGGTCTTCTGGCGGGCAGTGCCATGGCTGCAAAGTATCCAGGAATCGTTTCTGTGGTGATTCCGGTGGGTTTGCTGCTGTTCTGGTCAGTGCGAAGACAACGGCGTGTGCTGTTGTCAACGATATTGCTGTTCTGTACCGGTGTACTGCTGACGACAGGACCATGGCTGGTTCGCAATGCTGTGAACACTGGAAATCCGGTCTATCCGTTGTTGTACAGCATGTTTGGGGCCGAAGACTGGTCACCCGAGATGGACGCGAAATGGAAAAACGCTCATTCTGCGTCCGAACACCTGCCAGCAAAAATTCCGGGCTACCTGTGGAGTGTTCTTGCGTTAAACGACTGGACCAGTGCACTCTTATTCGGACTTGCTGTTCCAACAGTTCTAATTCTGCGGAAACATCGTCCGTCGCGATGGTTGTGGTTGATGGTCGTGTGGATGCTGGTCACGTGGTGGGCACTGACTCACCGAATCGATCGATTCTGGATTCCCGTCATTCCGGTTACAGCGGTTCTGGCCGGCGCTTCGTGGACAATGTTTTCAAACATGTCATGGCGATGTTTGCTGATGTTGTGTGTCATCAGCTGCAGTCTGTTTAACCTGCAAATCTGGCGATCCGGACTGCCGGGTCGCCAGGTGGGCCTGATCGACCTGCCAGCAGCACGCCGGCTGCCGATTCGTGCAGACTTTCGGCTGCTGAATTCCCGCTTGTCACAGCAGGACCACATCCTGATGATCGGCGAAGCTGAAGTCTTTGATCTTCAGATTCCAGCGTTTTACAACACGGTGTTTGATGAGTCACTCTTCGAACAGTGGACAGCGGACGAATCTGACGACCGTTACTGGTCGAGAGAACGAAGGATGCGTCCCCCGAATGAAGTGCATCAGGTCTTTCGGAGAAAAGGAGTGACACATGTCTATGTGAACTGGCTGGAGATCCTGCGTTACCGCGGTCATGGCAACTACGGATACACCGAATATGTGACTCCGGCACGTCTGAAAACTCTGGAGGAGGGTGGAGTACTCAGCAGTCCCACTGACTTGACGCATGGACTGTGGAACAACCTGCAGAAACAGGAACAAGATAACATTTCAGACTGGCCTGGCTCCGAAGATCTCCTGACCACCGACTCAGAGAACGTACCCGAATACTGGGCGCCGATTCGGATCTACGAAGTGGGGCAGTGACGCCAGTCCCGGTTTGACTCACTGGTGACCAATGCGGACTAGCCCGACGAATTGCCATTGGTGGTTGTTACTGATTCGCCAATCGGTCCTGCATGACATCGTTCGGCCACGCTGTAGGAATCGCGATTACCCCCATTGTAGGCCACGATGAGTTCCGCCAGGAGACCGAGCGACAGTGCCTGCCCGCCCAACAGAGTGGCGGCGACGCTGTACGCAAGTAGTGGTCGGCCGCCGATCGGCTCGGCCGGCAGAAATTCCCCAACATTCATCAGACACCACAGAACGCCCAACCATGTCAGTCCCAGCACCCCAATGCCGAAAAAAAAGAGACCGACAGCTCCCAACGCATGCTGAGGACGACGACCAAAGCTGATCAGAAACGTCACCGTAAGCAGATCCAGCAGACCCCGCATGAATCGTCGCACGCCGTATTTGGAATATCCATGCTGTCGAGCTCGATGATGCACAGGTAACTCAGTGACCCTGAATCCCCGTGCAAATGCCAGCACCGGAATAAAACGGTGGAGTTCTCCGTAGATCTGGAGTTCCGCAGCAACATCTGCCCGAAACATCTTGAGACCGCAGTTGTGGTCGTGAAGCTGTAGTCCGGTCAGACGACTCACCAGCCAGTTGAACACACGACTGGGATAAACTTTGTGCCAGGGATCCAGCCGACGCTGTTTCCAGCCATTGACGACATCGAATCCCTCATTCAATTTCTCCAGGAACGCAGACATCTCAGCAGGATCGTCCTGCAGATCAGCATCCATCATCAGAATCAACTCACCATCAGCGGCGCGCATTCCTGCTGTCAGCGCGGCGGCTTTCCCAAAATTCCGCCTGAGACGAATGCCCGATATTCTTTGATCGCCTGCGGCAAGACGGCTGACAGTCTGCCATGATCGGTCTGTGGATCCATCATCAACAAAGATGACTTCGTAGCGGTCAACAGCTTCATCGGCAGCGGCACGAATTTCGTCCCACAGTTGATCGAGACTGTGTTCCTCATTGAGGACAGGCACAATGACTGACAGCATGGACGAACTCCTCCGCGGCTTCTGTTGTCGTCGTGAGCACCCTTGGCCGCAGCGCCGATGAAGGACTCTCAGTCGGGAAAACAGTGTATTTCACAGTTTAACGCTAAAGGCACCGGCTCGCGTCGATGATGCCATCACCTGCCGGCTCTGCGCTAAACGCATCAAAAAACCGTGTGGTCTGAATCCTGAACAGCGTTGCCCCGACCGGAGAGTGACAATCCTGTTAGACGTGTTCCTCCACTACAGGATTCGTCAACCGGCCGATCTTTTCAATTTCAATTGTGACAGAATCGCCATTCTTCAGTAATACCGGTGGGTTGCGAGCCATCCCAACTCCATGTGGGGTTCCGGTCAGAATGACGGTCCCGGGCGACAGAATGGTGCTGCCGCTCAGAAATTCGATAAGTGTCGGAACGTCAAAGATCATGTCGTCCGTATTCCAGTCCTGCATCACCTCACCATTCAGGACCGTCCGAATGCTCAGCGTGTTCGGATCGGGGATTTCGTCGGCTGTCACAAGACAGGGCCCCAACGGGCAAAACGTGGCAAACGTTTTGCCGCGACACCACTGACCTCCACCATATTCCTTCTGCCAGTCGCGCGCACTGACATCATTGGCACAGGTATATCCTAATACGTAGTCAAGCGCATCTGCCTTGGAAACGTTGTGACACGTTTTTCCAATGACCACGGCAAGCTCACATTCATAGTCAACACGATCGCTCTTCAATCGCCGAGGCAGCACAATCGGGTCATCAGGGTTTTGCACGGCGGAACTGTTCTTCATGAACAGTACCGGGTATTCAGGAATTGGAGACTTGCCTTCTTCGGCATGGCGGCGGTAGTTCAATCCGATACACAGGATGTCGACCGGATGGAGCGGCGATTGCAGTTTGCCGGAAACACTCTGCCCGGTGTCTTTCAATTCTCCGTATAAGTCACCCTCGAGGCGAGTGACTGAGCCATCATCGTGCTGCTGTCCCAGGATCGACTTGCCATCCTGTTGTAGATATCGAACAATCTTCATAAGACCTGCCTGATTCCTGCGGTGCCCAATCCGGCCAGTACCTGCGGATCGACACATCGGACCATCAAAAGTGTAAGCAGGCAGGATAGCAAAAGAAAAAGTCCTGTCCTCCTGAACAGGGAGACAAGATCACAAGAGAGGCTCAGAAACCGTCTCTGGCAAACCTGGGACGCCGGTTCCCGACCAGCAGCACTCGTTTGAAATCCCCCAGATCCAAAAGCCTGGTGGTGTCACAATACAATTGACGGCCGTGTTTCGTGGTAACCCCCGCAGCGACTGTGGAAGCCGCTTCACCGCTCTCCAACGTCAGTCACAAAGTGATCACGTCCGTTCAGAAACCATTGATAGAGGTTTTCGCGTTCGAAGTCACAGGCAGCAGATAGATTGCGGTTCAGATGAAATCAACGAGGCGACGTCTTTCTTAATACAATACGTTGCCGATTCGTCTCCGGCCGGTGACGTCCCCATCTCTCCTATTGAAAGGATCGGGTACTCCGCGACTCACGGAGTGTCTGCAGCGTCTGGTGATACTCATTATCCAGCTGCCGACGTGCCGCACGATACTCATCCAGAGAATCAGGCGCAGTAACGCGTGGATCCACCACCGGGGGAAGACTGAAGTGCTGTGGAGCCGGCTGAGCAACATGATGTGTAGCTGGCTGAATTCCCGGAGTACCGGACAGCTGGTTGTCAAAGCCTTCCGGAGACCAATGTCCCGTCACTTGTGTTTGAACTCCGTGGTTGGAAATCGCGTTCGATCTGACATCTGAATTCGTCATGCGGGGATGCTGCCGCCTTAAATTTTCCAGAGGGGGCTCAGCAGATCCGTTTGGGGAGCCATTGATTCCCGGAGACGCATTTGTCGTCTGAGGCGACACGACGAACTGGTTCATCCCAGCGGCAGGTATGCCGTACCTGTGAGATCCCGCAGACCATGTGTGATGGTCATTATACGGACCCTGCACATTCGCAGAGGTATGAGGCGCAGAGCCTGATTGCTGACCATAATGAGGCCTGACGGTTGGTTGCTGGTGTTGGCCTACATGATACGGTAGCGGCTGTCTGTCAACTGTATTTCGAGGACCAGATCCCAACTTCGACATTGATGCAGTCCTCTGTCGACCACTCAGCTGCCGAATTAAACTTCCGGGGGTTCCTGGATTCGAGTAAGAAACATTGGCGGAAGCAGGCAATTGTGGTCTCATATTTTGATGTCCGGGGGGTAACTGAAACCGCCCCCCGGTGGGTCTCGCAAAATCCAGCGGTGAAACCGAAGCTTGTGTTGGTATTCCGTCGGCGGTCCGCTGTTTCGCAGCCTGAGAAACCCAGTCTGGAGTCACTTGTGTCCCCTCAGCCTCGACTGTCGGAACTGTCGACAGAGGTTGACGGGTCGGGATCACACCCGTGTGATCAAACAACTGTCGCTGAGTCTGTTTGGCCACCGCTGCACCCAACTGTCCGCTCGTGTGACGTCCATGACGGAACGGTGCCGGACTCTGTGATCCGGATTGTCGGGTGATCAACGGATCCGAATCGTGTGCGGAAATCGGGCGGCTGCCGTGAATCGTCGCCGCCATTGAAGGCTGATGTTCTTCAATCAAACCGGCAAGCACATCTCGTGCCTTAGCAGCAGGATAAATTCGCTCCAGATATCCAAGTGCCGAATCCCGATTGTCGCGCCGAATATCCAGGATCGCCAGGTTGACATGTGCCTTTTCATGATGTGGTGAAATCTCCAGGACGCGATTCAGGTACCGTGAGGCCTCGTGAAAACGGTTCTGAAGTAAATACGAATATCCCTGATCGGTCAGCAGTCGAACATCATTCGGCCGTGCCGCGAGGGCGCGTTTGTAGTTCATGTCCGCCAGTTCCCAGTCCTCATTCAGATCCGAAACAGTTGCAAGACCGTGAAAGGCATCTGCGTTATCAGGATCGATTCTGAGTACCTCACGGAATGAGGAAGTCGCTTCAGACAGAATAACCGAAGATTCACGGCTGCCACCGGCCTGAGCAATTGCATCCTGCCCGCGACGCAACCACGCTTCAATACGTTCCGTTTGTCGATCTACCGAATTATCGTCTGTTGGATCTGAAGACGTTTCCGATGTCGCCGAAGCTGTTTTAACAACGTCGCCGAAAGCTTCGTCCTTGCTTACAGTTGTTTCATCGTCGGGACGATTCCGCTCTGCCTCAGTTAGCTGAGATACCGACGAATCATCGTTCAAGGGCGATACCCACGCGGAGGGAGTCCGGCAACCAACGGTGAGCACCAAACACAAAGATGGCAGACAGCATGCACGAACAAACATCGGCACCATCCATGCTTGGAGTTCGACAGGTGAGGTGCGATTGTGAACACCACAGGACGTGACTCAATCAACTGTCGTGAGATATCCAAAAGACCAAACGAGACAACAGAACTGAGGACCCTGCCGTCCAGGCGACCCTTATAAGCCAATGCGGCGAGTCATGTCGAGGCTTGTTTGTGTACTCAACAACGCTCCGGTAGAATGTGCCGATCGACTGATGACGAGTCCAGATTCAGAATGAAAACACGTCCCCCTATGTCCACGCCAAACCCATTTGACGTCACCACTCCTGATTCCCAGCCGAATTACGTCGGTTCGCGTCCGGTTCCGACATTTCGTCTTTCAAGCGTGGGAATCCTGCCAATGGCCATATTTTTGGGGACGTATAGTTTTGCGCTGGGGCTGCTGTTTTCGTTAGTCACGCTACTAATGTTACCGTTCACTGGCGGAGGCCCTGCACTGATGGGGAGTTTTATCTATGTCGCTATAATGCCATTTATTCATGGCATCGTGGGATTTTTAGGCGGCGTGGTCAGTGCAGTGGCCTACAACATCATTGCAAGAATGACAGGGGGCATCGAAATGGAATTCACCCCGACCGAGTGAGGATCAAATCACACGAAATCACGTCAACTTCACCAACGCGGCATTCAGGTTCCCGCTGCGAAATCCCTGCAGGTCGAGTGTCACGTTGCTGAACCCCATCTCAAGCAGTCGAGTCACCAGGTCATCTCGGACGTCTTCTTTCACTAATTCAGCCAACGCCGAAACCGGCACTTCGATGCGAGCCAGATCTCCCGATTCACATCTCACTCGAAACTCACGCAGCTCGGTCAACTCACGGATGCAGGCTTCCGCGAGTTCGACGCGTCGCACTCGTTCCTCAGTGACTTCCACTCCAAAGGCAATGCGACTGCTGAGACAGGGTGACGCTGGTTTGTCCGCGACACTTAGTTTCCAGTGATGAGCCAACCGACGTACTGCCGCTTTGTCAATTCCCAGCTCAATCAACGGACTCCGGACACCGTGTTCCTGCGCGGCTACCATGCCGGGGCGATGATCTCCCAGATCATCTGTGTTCGCACCGTTCAGTAATACGTCCACCCCCAGATCGACCAACTGATCGGACATCAACGTGTAAAGAGTATCCTTACAGAAGAAGCAACGGTCTCCTGCATTCCGACGATATTCATCTCGGGAAAATTCCTGAGTATGAATCTCCACATGCCGGATACCAATCGCCCGTGCCTCCTGCACTGCAATTTGCCGTTCAGACTCCGCCAGAGAAGGGCTCACTGCCGTCACGGCCACAGCCTGATCTGCCAATGCCAAAACTGCGGCCTTGGCAACGACTGCACTGTCAACGCCGCCGGACCATGCCACCGCCACCGTTTGCTGATCTCTCAACCAGTCCACAAGTCGCTTGGACAATTTGATAACATCGTTCAATTGAGGATCATCAGACATATTTTTTGAACCAACCACGGTCCCTGGCAACTTGACACTGCGATTATGTAAATTCGGGGAAATTCATCGAGAACTGCACTCCACTCAGACCAGGTGCCTACCCCATCATACAGCCACCAGCAGTGGTACGCGACGAAACTGTAACCAGGACCATGAATATGAATCCGATTCGGCAACCATGGCTTCCGTCAGCAACACTTGTCGTGCTGATGATGACAACCATCTCTGCACAGGAAAACACACCGAATCAACCGCCCGACCTCGAATCCGATGCACCCGCCACAGAGGTTCTCCCACAGACTCCGGAAGCCACCGATGGAGCGTCTGGTCCGGAATCGCGGAATCGTCTGATCTATGTGCCAATCGGTGAATTGAAAAACGTGTTGAATAACGACGACGCTGCAGCGGCCGTGCCGTCTGCAGAGTATCTCGAACTACTGAGTACTCAATCGAAGAAACACGAAACCGGTGTGTCTCCGGACGCCGTGATCACGAAAGCCGTCTATACAGCTGCCATCGAAGAAGATATCGCGAAAGTCTCTGTTGAATTCGACATCACGATCCTCAAACAGAACGGCTGGGCCAGACTCCCGCTGTCGTTCGGCAGCACCGCCATCGGCAGGATCACGTCTGACAGTGATGACAATACAATTCTTAAAGGAGCAAACGAAGGCGAATACGATCTGCTGCTGCAGGGGGCCGGTCCGCGGAAGGTCACCCTTGAGCTTCTGACCTCGATCGTGACCTCACCGGAATCACGTTCCTTCGAACTCAACTGCCCGACTGTCGGCATCAATGAACTTCAGGTCACCGTCCCGGAACGTAACCAAACCGTACGGATCAGTCCGCACGAATTCCTGCTGCCTGCCGAGGGCAGTGACAATTCGCGGACCGTCGCCAAAGCGGCACTTGGCGCCACGCGTCGATTCACTGTTGACTGGTTTCCCAAAGCCGAGTCTCGTCCGGTTCACAAAGTCGTTGCCACCGTCGTGTCTAAAGCGGCCATCGAAATTGTGACAGAAAAACAGCCGCTGGCCAGTTACCGCTGCCGCTACAGAATCACCACCAGCGAACGACAGCGATTAAAAATCGAAGTACCGGCAGACAGCCAATTACAGGCTCCGTTACTGAACAATCGCCCCGCCACATTTGAACCCGCCCAGGAGGCAGAAGCCGCAGAGGGCTGGCAAACCTATTACATCAATATCTCTCGAGAAGAACCCTCCGACCGGAATTTCCTCTTGTCGTTCCAGTTCCGCTGCCCGATCGTCGAAACGGCCCGAATTCCTTACGAAGGGCAGGGCGGTATACAGTTGCTGCGGACTCCCCGCATCGGCGACAGTTCCGGCAGCACTGTCGTCCAGGAAACGCGAATTGGCCTCTGGACACCAAACGACGTGGCGGTTTCTGGTGAACCCGATCACTGGACGGCAGCGGGATACCCATCATGGTCGATCCTGCATCCACTGAAATCGTCACATGACCCGAACGCTGCCGCCTCACTGGCAGACTGGATCGGCGACAAAAGCACCTCGAGTGAATTCGCCCATCAGGGAAATGCAACCGTCTTTCGCACCCTGGGCAGCAAAACAATCCTGCAGACCACCTGGTGGAATCGCCCCTTTGTGGTGATGATCTTCAGTGGAGCTTTGATACTCATTGGATTCGTATTAAGACGAACATCCTGGGAAAATCGCATCATACTGGTTCTCGTGTCGCTGGTGATCGTCGCCGTTTGTGGATCGTTCGACAGCTATGCAGTCCGGCAGGCCGTTGATGCTGGTGCTGTTGGATTGATGGCCGTTGCCGCAATCTGGACCATCAGCCTGCTCATCAGTCGATCTCCGCATAAGGAATCCAGTTCGCCCGCCAAAAAAAATGACCGCAAAACGGACGGCAATAACCACTCACCGACAGCGAATTCTCGTCCGAAGACGCGCCCGTCGGTAAATGGACCACAACCTCCCGCCACGGTCACACCAGCTCCCGGCGTCATGGAAAAAATGGACAAACTGAGCGGAAGCAAATAGAGATGAACCATCCGGATTTTACATACAACAAAGCTGCCTGTACGTCACCACGCTCGTTCTGTCACTCAGGAAAAATCCTGATGAGCTGAATTCGTTGACGACACGGACAACACGCTCCTTAACGAACGAGTCTTGCTGCAAAACAATTTCAACAGTTCCAGCAACGACAGACCTATCCTGTAAAATACCAGGACCGTGACTATTGAGAGAAACGCCGACGACGGCATTTTCCGTTTCAGTGGTAACTGTGTTTCAGTGAAGAAATTCCTGGCGAAGAAATGCACGGCTGCGTTTCGATATGCCTGTTGATGGTAAACGACAGAATTTTGTCCGCCCCGGCGGCAATGCGGTGCTGACACTGAGTGTTCGATCCGCCGATTCACACACGATTGTCATCGCAACCCGTCTTGGCGTTGTCACGCGGATGTGATATCAGGCCCTTCACTTACCCACTCTCGCCGGACGCATGGATGCTTCGATGGCTACATCCCTCCATCAGCAGCTCAAAGAGCACTACGTCCGCGATCCGTCCCGCCACGAAGTGGACCTGGACGATTATCGCATAGACGCGATTGACGACGACGGTCAACTGATTGAAATTCAATGTGCATCTCTGGCAGCCATTCGCGACAAGATTGTAAAGCTCACGAAGCGAAACAGAGTCATAGTCGTCAAACCACTGGCCCGGAAAAAGAAATTGCTGAAGAAACTGAGACGCAACGGCAAAGTCGTCAGCTCACGCTACAGTCCCAGTCATCAAACACTGCCGTACATCTTTCTGGAACTCGTTCATTTTACGAACGCGTTTCCTCATCCGAATATGCAGCTCGACATACTGCTCACGGAGCAGGAAGAAATTCGTGTCCCTGCCAAACGAAAGACGTGGCGTCGAAAGCACAGCGTTCAGGACCGTGCACTGGTCAACATTGAACAGACAATATCGGTCCGTACTCCCGAAGACCTCTGGCAACAACTGAACCTGTCACTCGAAGGCGAGTTCACAACGACGGATCTGGCCGAATTCGGTAATATGCCGCGTTGGCTGGCTCAAAAGGCTGCGTGGTGTTTCCGCAAGATGAATTTCATTGAAACAACCGGCAAGCAGGGAAACACTATTGTTTATCAGCTCGTGAAGCCGGTACAGCCCCGACAGGCTGCCTGATCAGGCACGAGCTGCGAGCGCTCGCAACACGGCTGCTCCCTGCTTCAACACTTCATCGTCAGCCGCATATGACATCCGGAAGTGTGTGTCCCGTTCACTGAATACATTTCCGGGAATAATCAGCAGGTTATTGCGAATTGCTTCGGCCACAAACTCAGTACCGGTTCCCCACGGCGTTTTCAAAAACAGATAAAACGCACCCTGACCACCATGCACTTCAAAATCATCCTTAAGCTCTGAGACGATAAAATCACGCTTTAACCGATACTCATCCACGCGATCTGACACATCAACATCCCACGCAGTGACACCCGCCCACTGGACCGGGTGTGGTGCACAGACAAACGTAAACTGCTGCAGTTTCATCATTTGCTGAATTACGTAGTCTGGCCCGTGAACGTATCCGAGACGATGTCCGGTCATCGAATGAGACTTACTGAATCCATCGATCACGATTGTTTCGGGATTCCATTCTGCCGGACTGTGGAACGCATCGTCGTAGCAGAAGACCCTGTAGATCTCATCACTGATCAGCGCGATGTCATTCTCGGCTGCCAATTCCGCCAGTTCGCGAGTTTCTTCGGCAGACGTAACAGCTCCCGTCGGATTCGCGGGGCTGTTGAACAGGATCACTCGGGTACGATCTGTGATCGCCGCCTTGACGGAATCGATCTGAATTCGGAAGTCCGGGTACGTTGCTACCTGGACTACGTGACCTCCAGCCAGCGTGGCCAGATGTTTGTACATCACAAACCACGGATCAAATACTATAATTTCGTCGCCCGGATTCACCAATGAACACAAAGCCAGCATCAGAGCGCCGCTGGTACCGGAGGTGACAAAGGCCTCACGATTACTATGTCCGTATTTTGTATCCACATGCGTTTGCAGCTGTGCCAGCAGTGGGCCAATTCCCTGCGTCTGGCTGTAGGCATTCTTTCCATCCTCAACGGCCTGGCACAGCGCGTCCTTGATTTCCTGAGGTGTATCGTAATGGGGCTGTCCGATACTCAGGTTGATCGGATCGGTCATCGATGCCGCAAGATCAAAGACCTTGCGAATTCCGGAAGCGTCGATCCTGTGCAACCGGTCGGAGATCCATCGGGTACTCAAGGGAACGGACTTTCTGTGATGAATCAGTGCTGAATGGCTTTGAGAGTTGGTCGCGGCAGAAAACTGTAAATTTCAAGCAAAATTGAGAACACACTGATCGATGCAAACACAATCCGAACATCGCAGATCATTCAACCATCAAATTTACTGCAATCGAAACAGCCTGACAGGCAAGTGGTCAAAAAGATGAACAATGTTCATCAGTTTCACATTCAATCGCGGGAATACAGTAATCTCTTGAACTCAACGACAACGATTCCGGACTTTTAAGTGAGTTTTGCACGGTGGTTCAGTACCAAACCCAGCTGTGACGCGTCTGGATTGATCAATCAATTGAATATGGAACTTCAAAGCGTCGTAATTCTGACTGTGGGATGGATTCTCCGGGGATTCTGGGAATCTGTAGCCACAATTCGAGTTCCCATTATGACCTGATTGAAGCAGTCATCCAGTCTGTGTGATTCAGTCAAACGCTGAATATCAGTCGTGCTCATCAGATAAACCGCTCCGCCAGACTGGCGGTCTTTTTTCTGTGACGAAAGAATTTTGCTGAATTCAAGGTGCCTTGAGCCCAAATTTTCGACAATAATCGATGTGTTCTATGTCGACTGTGGTGTGATGAACCTGATCGTCTTCCAGTAAGAAATCGCAACCACCACCCGTTGACACGCCTCTGCTTACGATTCTAAGGAAGCCCATTATGCGAAAATCCCGTAAACGATCGCGTGGATTCACGCTGATTGAGTTGCTTGTCGTCCTGTTCATTATTCTGATTCTGATCTCGTTACTTCTGCCGGCAGTTCAAAATGCCCGAAGGGCAGCTCGACGAACACAGTGTTTGAATAACCTGAAGCAAACTGTGCTCGCGCTGCATGAATACCACGATGCGTTCATGCTGTTTCCGCCAGGACAAATTTCGTCAGCATTTCCTGAACAGGTCATTATGAGTGGAGTGACGGTAAATATCGTCGATCCCGATGAAGCCACATTGAACATTCAAACACAGAATTTCCACGGCACCAGCTGGATGCTGCACATCCTGCCCTATCTGGATATGGTGAACGTCTATGACCTGTATAGGTTTGACCGTAACCTCTGGGGTAATACAGAAATCCAGAACAACCTGATTCCGTGGACAGAAGCGGGCAACCCACCCACACGATGGGACATCGATCAGTTTTACTGTCCTTCTCGACGCAACGGAATGGAAGCTGGCGACAATAACATCCGCATCGACTTTCAGGTACCACTGTTCAATCTTGAAACCGTCACCAGCGGAGGGAATGATTACGCAGGCTGTGCCGGTTCCGGCCTGTTGTTCTTTCAGGATCAGAACCCCGTTGTCCTGAATCCCCTTAACCCAAATTCAAATCCGCTGATCAATCCGCGCAGGTCTACATACAACCTGACCCCGGCACAAATCGGGGACCTCAACACACTGGGTCTGAATGCTGTTCCGATGTGTCAACGCCTGGATATGAAAGGAATCTTTGGAGTGAACAGTTCGACCTCGATTGAAGCAATCCGGGACGGCACGAGTCAAACAATGATTATCGCCGAAGCGGAGCGATTCGAAGCTCTCGGAATTAACATTGACGACCAGTTCGGATTCCAGCGTACGTTCGAACAGTTTGCTTCAGATGGCTGGGCCTGGGG
>JAKVAY010000059.1 GCA_022447185.1 Fuerstiella sp.
CTTAACGAGCGCAACCCTTGTCCTTAGTTGCCAGCACTTCGGGTGGGGACTCTAAGGAGACTGCCGGTGTTAAACCGGAGGAAGGCGGGGACGACGTCAAGTCATCATGGCCTTTATGTCCAGGGCTGCACACGTCCTACAATGCAACATACAAAGGGCAGCGAACCCGTAAGGGTAAGCAAATCTCAAAAAGTGTTGCTCAGTTCGGATTGCAGGCTGCAACTCGCCTGCATGAAGCTGGAATCGCTAGTAATCGCAGGTCAGCTATACTGCGGTGAATATGTTCCTGAGCCTTGTACACACCGCCCGTCAAGCCACGAAAGCGGGGGGCGCCTAAAGTCACTGAGCTATCTCTTCGGAGGGGCAGGTGCCTAGGGCGAACTTCGTGATTGGGACTAAGTCGTAACAAGGTAGCCGTAGGGGAACCTGCGGCTGGATCACCTCCTTTCTAAGGATGACTAATGGGAGGCAGATTGAACGTTTCTTTCGAGGGGCGTTTGGCTGTCAGACCATTCAAACCAGCAGTTTCGGGATTGATTGATTACCTGCTTTCAATCTGCCGAAACTCACAACTTCAGATCTCAACCTGTTGCTATATGCAAAGCCGGTGGGCCGTATATTCAGTCCACCGGCTTTCGCATGCGCCGTACGGAAATGCGGTGAATTAAAGCGGAGTTGAATGCAGCGGCTCATAGGATGAGCAGAAGCTTTTGGTCTGCACGCCCAAATATGACTACATGATTTTTGTTGTGGTGCGATCCATTCCGCCGGAGACGGTTAGAAAATGACGACGGGTTGTTTCAATGCTGTTTCAGCAAGAGCTGTCCGTTGGTCAGGTTCGGAGAGAACTGCGGCGACACAACGTCCCACTGTCCAGTTCGGTCGCTTACATTGGTGTACCATTACCAGCTTACCACGCAGGTTGCAGAGGACATGCAGTCTGAATCATCAGGCAAGATGACCTGCAAACCACAGTTCTATCTCAATAAAGTCGGAGTAGTATCCGGTCAGGACGGTACGTCGTTCTCTTGCAACCTGAATTTTGGTGGTGCGCAATGACAGCAGGTCTACGACTCTAAGGGCGACTTCAATACAATTCGGTTCGATATCAACGCTACGCCGGTTCCGGACTTAAAAATAAGCCGCCTCATGTTCACCGTCGAACGAATCGCGACATGGACTAAGGATCCATCGTCACGAGGCGGTGGATCTCATTGTTCTATTAGGCAGCTGGGTTTTGTCGGCTGAACCACTTTGCCATGAAGTTCAATATTTCGATCCACCAAAGACTGCTCTTCTTCTGTGTCAGACTTTAAACAATTCAACCTGCTGGCTCCGCTGGAACGGGCGATCGAGGAAGAGGGCTATGTGATTCCAACGCCCATTCAGGAACAAACGCTTCCTGCTGCACTGGATGGACATGATATTCTTGGTTGTGCCCAGACGGGTACCGGAAAGACGGCTGCATTTGTCCTGCCAATTCTGGATTATCTGGGAGATCACGATTTCAAAACGGTCGCGAAGCGTCCGCTGGCACTCGTTTTGGCACCAACGAGAGAACTGGCGATTCAGATTGGCGAGAGCTGCGCAGCGTACGGACGTCATGTTGATGTGAAGCACACGCTAATTTATGGAGGGGTTGGACAGAGCCAACAGGTAAAAGCTGTTCAGCATGGTGTCCACGTTGTGATTGCCACACCCGGTCGTCTGCTTGACCTGATGCAGCAGGAACACATTTATCTGAATCGTTTGCAGATCTTTGTGCTCGACGAAGCGGACCGTATGCTGGACATGGGATTTCTGCCGGACCTGAAGCGAATCATCAGGTCATTGCCGGCCCGAAGACAGTCGATGTTTTTTTCCGCCACAATGCCTCAAGGCATCAGGAAGCTGGCAGAGAAGTTGCTGCATCATCCCGTCAGTGTGAAAATCAATGCAGAGCAAACGAATGTGGAACTCATTGACCAACGAGTGATTTTCGTCGGGCATCGTCAAAAGAAACCACTGCTTGCCAGGTTGCTGAAGGCCGACGACGTAGGCCAGGCGATTGTATTTACTCGAACCAAACGTGGTGCCAATTACGTGGCCGAATATCTCCGTGGGGATCATATTGAAGCTGTCGCGATTCACGGGAACAAATCACAAAACGCTCGTCAACAGGCGCTGACCGCGTTTCGTGCCGACAAAGTCCGTGTCCTCGTTGCGACGGATCTGGCGGCGCGTGGTATCGACGTTGAGGGAATTACTCACATCATCAACTTTGAAATTCCAGTTGAGCCGGAAAGCTACGTTCATCGCATTGGTCGGACCGGTCGAGCGGGTGCGCATGGCGTTGCGATTTCGTTGTGCAGTCCAGATGAAGCAAAGCGTCTGCAGAGTATCGAGCGACTCATCGGATTTAAATTGCTCGAGGATGGTCGGACACCCGACCCAGTGTCCGAGTCCGATGCGAAAAACAGTTCGGATGGAGATGCTTCGTCGCCGGCCAGCCGGAACCGCCGCCGACGGAGACCTCGAACACGAAGCCGTCCCCTGAGTGCCCAGGGTGACAGCAATCTTCCGGCAATACAGTCAAAGACAGCGGGTAGTTCCCGGAAGAAAACCAGGGGTAAAGGGCGTCGAGGTCGACGTCGCCGCTCAAATAACGGTGCGGATGCAAGGTAGCAGCCGCTTCATCTGCCGGGGCCGACGTTCGTAACATCATACACCGATAATCCACCAGAATGTGGTGACATTCACATTGGTTGTTATTGACCGGACGGGGACGGCCCTTTGTCTCGAGCGAACCGATTTACATCGATGTCCGGTCATGCACCTGACAGTTCACAACCGACTTCGTACGAAGCAATCCCCAACCAATCTATCGGAAGACCTGAGCTGACAGTGCCGTCAGCTCAGCTTGATGTCCTGTCCTGGATTCTGCAACAGCCGTGATAGTGTCTGCAGCCATCGTGCGGCGGGCGCTCCATCAATGACGCGATGATCGAATGTCAGACTTAGCCCCATTGTTTCACCAGCGACAATGTCATCGCCACTTACGACGGGCTCACGAACGATGCGGCCGATGCCAAGGATTGCCGTCTGGGGCAGATTGAGAATTGGTGTGAAAAAGTCGATGTCAAACATGCCAAGACTGGTGACGGTGAATGTTCCGCCCTGCAATTGACTTTGCGACAGCGTTCCTTCGCGAGCCTGTTCCACCAGTGCGAGTGATTGGCGGGCAATTTCTGTCAGTTCAAGTGAACCGACGTCGTTCAGGACCGGAACAACAAGGCCCCTCTCTGTATCGACGGCAATGCCCATATTCACGTTGTCATAAACGAAAACACCGTCGTTGTGCCAGCACGCGTTCAATTCAGGACACTCTTTCAACGCTGTTGCTGCCAGCCCGACAATGATGTCGGTGTAGCCTGGAACAACGGAAATCTGCGCGTCAGACTTCAAGGTGTTACGAAACTTCACGATCCTGGCTGCGTTCACCTTTGTGGTGAGTGTCACTGGCGCAGCCTGTCGCACGGCCGCAGTCATGCGGCAGGCGACGGCTTTCCGGATTTTTGAAGCAGGGTGATGGCTGCCGGACGACACGGGGCCAAATTCAGCCGGCATTCGGACACGACCGATTGCGTCACTGCCAATCACATCACGCTCGCGAACCCGTCCGTTGCGACCTGTTCCGGAAATACCATTCCAGTCAATGCCGAGTGCAAGCGCTGCGCGACGAGCTCTTGGTGACGCGGTTTTTCGGGTCTGTTTTTTGTCCTTGGTGGCAAGCTGTTGGCTGCCTTCCGCTTTTGCAGTAACCGTAACGTTACCGGAGGAGCCCGCAGGCGTTATTTCTTTCCGGGAAATATCGGGTGACGGAACGACGGACTGAAGTGAAGATGGAGGGCGATCGTCTTCGGACAGCAGATAGCCGATCAACTGCCCAACGACGACGGTATCTCCGGGTTGCGGAGCATCCGGGGGCAGATGAAGGGTTCCGGAATCGAACGTCTCAATCTCATGAACGGCTTTCTCGCCTTCCAGCTCGAAGACCATGTCCCCGGCTGCGACAAATTCGCCCGATTTCTTTAACCAGCCACCGAAGGTCCCCTCATCCATCGACCAGCCAAGACGTGGCACTGTGATTTCGACAGGCATGGTCACTCTTCCAGCAGGTTCAGCAAAGTTGCGACAATGTCGTCGACGTTTGGCACGACCGCCTGCTCCAGGGTCGGAGCATAGGGTGTCGGTGTGAAGGATCCGTTGAGTCTTCTAATCGGAGCATCCAGATCATCGAACCCTGAGTCGGCAACATGGGCAACAATCTCCGAAGCAACGCTGCATGGCTGAAATGCTTCGTCGACAACCAGTAACCGCCCCGTTTTTTCCACTGACCGCAAAATCATTGTTGTATCCAGCGGTGAAACGGTCCTTGGATCGATGACTTCAACTGAAACACCATGGTTCTCCAGTTGTTCTGCAGCTTTGAGGGCGTGCTGCACCATCAATGAAATTGCGACAATCGTTGCGTCGGCTCCCTCACGTACAACTGCCGCCTGTCCAAACGGAATTTCGTAGTCTGCTTCCGGGACGGGACCTTTTGTGGCCATTAACTCGCGGTGTTCAAGGAACAAAACGGGATCGTTGCAGCGCAGTGCGTGAGTGAAGAGTCCTTTTGCATCGTAAGGGGTCGACGGCATGACAACTCGCAGACCGGGAATATGTGAATAGATCGAATGATACAGTCCGGAATGGTGCGTCGCGGCCGAATGTCCGATACCACCACAGCCGCGCAGCAAAATCGGCATCTGCAGTCGACCACTGCTCATGTACTGCATTTTGGCGATCTGATTGATCATTTCGCCGAATGCATCATTGATAAAATCTATAAACATGAAGTCGATGACGGGTCGGGTTCCGGTCATCGCAGCACCGCACCCAAGTCCCACGAATCCTCGTTCACAAATTGGAGTATCACAAAGTCGGTCTGCTCCGTATTTCTCGAACAGTCCGGTGGTCGTGGCAAAATTACCGCCACGCGCTCCAATTCCCTCACCCATCACCCAGATAGTCGGATTCAGTTCCATTTCATGTTCAAGGGCCTCGTGTGTTGCTGCCGTATAGCTCAATATCCGATCACCGGGCGGTGGTGGTACCGACGGGTTCGGGCGGGAGTCTTCAAAATACACGAATTTTGTTGCCGTCGCAGCGTCAGGCCAGACAGCCGCTTCTGCGGACGCTGCACCATCGGCCACCTGGCTTATGATTTCCTCATCGATGTCGGCCAGTTCCTGTTCCGTTGCCAGTTCTTCCGATTGAACGTGTTCCGCAAATCTCCTGATTGGGCAGCGCTCTTTCCATTTGGCAACGTCAGCACGAGTCCGATAAGTAAAGTCACCCATTCCTTCAGCGTGGGCTCGCGTTCGATAGGTCCTGCATTCAATGAGTGTCGCACCATCTCCGGACCGGGCGCGTTCCACGGCTTCCAGCCCCGCCTCGTAGACGGCCACGAGATCGTTGCCATCTACTTCACGGCCTGGCAGGCCATAGTTTGCAGCTCGTCGTCCGACGTCAGGAATACCACTGGAGTATTCGAACGGGACCTCAGTTGCGAACTGGTTATTCTCGCACACAAAGATAACCGGCAGATTCCAGATGCTGGCCATGTTGAGACCCTCGTGGAATGCGCCATTGTTGACCGCCCCATCGCCAAAAAAGGCGATCGCGACACTGTCCTGTTGCAGGATTTTGAAACTATAACCGCCACCGCACGCCTGCAGGATACACGAACCAACAATCCCGCTGGTTCCCATCAGGCCAATCTCGGGCGCAAACAGATGCATGCTGCCGCCTCGTCCATATGAAACGCCCGTTCTGCGACCAAAAAGTTCTGCAATCAGTTTTTCCGGTTCCAGACCCTTTGCCAGTGCGTGGCCATGACCCCGGTGTGTGCTGAACACCACGTCATCATGATTCAGATGCGCGCAGATTCCAGTAGCAATTGCTTCCTGGCCAACATAGGTGTGGCAGCTTCCGAGTACCGTTCCACGCTGGTGACAGCGCGCCAGACGCTCCTCTGTCTGCCGGATTGTCTGCATTGTCCGATAGAACAACAGTGCATTTTCGCGATCGAGACTAACGGAGGACGTAGATGCCGGTGTGTCACTCATTTGTCTCTCCGCGAAACGACTGAACAGCGCTGCCCTGATGACCGGGCGTTCCGCCGGCGTTCATTGCCATATTGCCACCGTCCATCGGAATGATGGCCCCGGTGATCCACTCGGACGCGTCTGAGGCCAGCAACGCTGCAAGGCCCATGATGTCCTGCGGCTGACCGAGTCGCCCCATTGGTATGCCTTTGAGGAATCGACCTTCGAGTGTGGGATCATCTTTCATACGCACTTTCAGACTGGGATTGGTCACCTGCGCTGGCGTTACACAATTGACCCGGACGCCGCGATGGCTCCATTCGGTGCTGAGTTCCCGCGTCATCTGAATGACAGCACCCATCGCGATACTGTACGCAATGTGACCTCGGCCGAGTGCGGTTGAACTCGCCAGCGAGCCAATGTTCATGATTGAACCGTGTCCCCGATTCAGCATGCGACGTCCGGCTTCCTGGCACATGAAAAACCGGCCAACGACCAGATTCTGCAGCACATTGAGCAGGTCCTGGACCTGGAGGTCTTCAGGTTTTGCCAGGTGTCCGTCACCTGCGATGTTTCCCAGAAAGTCAACTCGACCGAATTCGGTGTCGACCTGGTGGAACAGTTCTTCAATCGCTTTCGGGTCGGAGGTGTTGGTCCCGGAAACCAATGCTTTTCGACCCATTGACCGAATTTGCGTGGCTGTTGCTTCCGCTCCGTCAACATTTCGATCAACGAGTGTAACGTCGGCACCGCACTGCGCCACAGCAATGGCCGTCGCCTGTCCAAGCCCCTGCGCTGCTCCCGACACCACTGCGACTTTACCATCAAGGTCAAACAAAGGTTGTGTCATCGATCGTGTACCAGATTTTTATCGGGGTTGAGTCCTGTTGGAGTCCACAACTCAATCGTCCGTTGAGTTCTCCCAATCGTAGCAAACATGGGATTGGTCAGCGTTGCCAGATGGCGGAAAGTCGTGAATCGATGCGATTGCCGGGTCGTTCCTGTGACCGCTGCCAATGACGCATGGGTTCCATACAGCTTTCTCCGTACGGACTCTGGCTGCACACGGGACATCAACGTATGGAACGTTCCAAAAAACTGACACTGTTATGAGTTCTGAAGCCCTGCTTCTGCGGCGGTCTCACCTGTTTGCGATAGTCTACAGAACATATGCAGCCGACTTAACAGGATCATTGTCAGTACAAAACAATCGCCCTTCCTGGGCCTCCGTGACAGTCACGAATTTTCACAGCAGCGAACAGGAAGTACGCATCCCTCTCAGGGATACTGCTAACGTTGTGCAGGAATTCGACACCGACCATTTCTCGGCTGCCCAGCGCCCAATAAGTCATGAGTGCACGCTTTGGATCAACCCCACCCAAATCCGGGGCGTCGGTAGCAATACAGCGAATTCCCTTTTGCTTCAGATACACAATTGTATCAGGACCTGGCGCAGGCCAGCCTTCGGAATTGCCGCTCAGGGGATCCAGCCACAGTGCCCGATCGGCCGGATCCGGCGTGAGATGAGCATCAATGTGTCCGGTGTGAAAAATGACAACGTCGCCTGGATTCAATGAGCTGTGTTCCTCTTCAAATGCCTGGATATGACGGACTGTGATTTCGGGCGAAGCGGGCCTTTGCTGGTATTGAGTTGTACCGGTAAGTGATCGTACGTCGATCACTCGGGCCTCACCGCAGGTCCAGGAAAGTGGAACTTTCTCCGTCGTCATCGAGCTTGTGCCGGGTTTGCCGTACTTTGTTTCGAACTCGTCCACCCAGCCTCGAACCTCCGGTGCATATGCGGGCTGCTCACCCGGTGGTGGCAGAGCATACGACGGTGGCACCAGATGTGTTCCGGCCATCGAATCCATAAGGTGTCCGTGGTGCCAAAAGTCCAGATATTCAACAAACAGAAATTTGACTTGTAGATACGTTTGTCGATGATCTCCCGTGGTGAATCCTGGCGACGTTACTGGAACGTCAGTTGAGAGTGTGGGTGAAAGATCGATCGCTCGCTTGTTTGTGCAGGACGCAATCAGTCGTTTTGGCAAGTCGCCACCCACAATCGAAAATGCTCGACCTTCGCCATAGGCTCCGTCTTTGTGTTTCGGACCAAGCAGACAATAGAAGGCGCCGGTTGGAGGCAACGCTCCCAGGTTGGTTGCTCCTTCAGTCCAGATCATGCCGTATTTCAGTCCCGCGTAGTGAGTCGGCTCACCCAGTGTCGGTAGTGGCCCCATGCTCGCGCTGTCCGTGCCCAGCGTCATCACGTTGCGTTTTGCCAGGAATTCCATGCAGTCCGGGTCCGGGTCCGGGTACCCGGGGGATTTTCGTTCCAGAATATCCGCGATGTAGCGATGACCTTCAGGAAACGGGCGGTAGTATCGGTCTGAGTAATCACTGCGGAACAGGACAACATCGCCGAAGTGGAGTCTGCGATGTCGTTCTTCAAATCGTTCGACATGTCGGGCAGTGACCAGCGGGCTGACACCATTTGATTCCTGATCAAGGAGGTCCCGCACGTCGACGACACAGGCTTCCCCTCCAAACTGCCAGGCTTCGATCCGATCGGTATATGCAAGACCGTACGGTCCGGATTTTTCGCGATTCAGCTCCGGCCGCGCCACGGAATGTGGTGGTACATCGAGTTGCGTTGCTGTATTTCCGTCGATCAACAGTACGTCGACGTTGTAGGCCGAATCGCGACCAATTTGGCGTTGATGTGTAATCTGAAAACGGGGGAACGGATACGACGGCCAGGTACAGGGATACTCCGGGGCGACCAACAGCGAGTGATCCACAAAGCGTGGTTCGTCTGCAGTCACAGCAGGCAGGCTGAAAACCAGGCAGGCTGGAAGCAGCAGGCCGGTATGAAAAGTACGGCTTACAATACTGGCGCCTTTGTGAATGTCGAATCGCATTGATTAGTCCTTGCTTCTGCGGAGAATGCAAACGCACAGCCGGTTGCACATGGTGACAGTCGTTTCACAATATCACAATCAAAGGAACGACGTGACAGCCAAGCTGCTGACTGCCGGACAGTCATGATCTGATCATTTGTACTGGACCGTTTTCGTCAATGAATGTCTGACAACAAAAAGCGAATCGACACCATTGCATACCAATATCGGGCTCACGCTGAACTCGTGTTCATTTCGGACTCAATCGTTCTAAGATTGCCTTTTCCCGGCGCATAAAAAGACGATCCGATCCTCTGGACTCCTGGGCTGATTGCACGATACTGCACCGACGATAGTCGAAGCCATCACATTCGCGCAGAACATCGATGGTCGCAGAGGATTGACTGCCGGTGATTTTCCGAACGCACCGCATCCGGCCTTGTGAGAAAATTGGATGAAAATGGTTTTTGAAATGCAGCGGCAGTATCACTTTCACAATTTGATTGCCATTGCGGCAGCAATGGCACTGGCATCGTCGACGATTGCAGGCGATCCGGTTAGATGGCAAAAGCATATTGTGACGGAGCAGGGCCACTGCAATACCGCAGTCGCGTTGGATGCCAACGGAGACAAACCCCTCGATGTGATTGCCAGCTTCAACGGGAAAGTCAGTCTGTTCATCGGCCCTGGCTGGCAGAAGGAGGTTGTTCTGCATCGATTCTTTGGCGGGGGTACGTGTATTCACAGCACGGTCATCGATGCTGACGGAGACGGAGATCTGGACTGGGCAGGTGCGTTGGCCAGTGGTCACCCCTTTTGGCTTGAGAATCCAGGAAAAGATGCGGCGCAGAAGGGTGCGTGGACACCCGGGTTGATCGATCACGACATCACCGCTATCCATTGCCTGGCGACGGCCGACATCGATAATGACGGGCGGGATGATTTGATTATTAATAATTTTGATCCGCAACAGGGCATCGGAGATTCCATAGCGTGGTTCAGCATTCCGCGGAATCTTCGAACGGCGAAGCACTGGAATCGACACGTCTTTGCCGATCGGGATGCACGCGGCGGTAGTCACTATATGGGAGCTGGCGATATCGACGGAGATGGATGGAAGGAGATCGCCGTTGGAGCCAAGGGACAGCCATTCGCCGACGGCAACTGGTTTGCCTACTGGAAAAATCCGGGCGTCGACAGGGTGAAAGGCATGTGGGAGAAAGTCATTCTTGCTGACAAACAAACCGGGGCTACAAACATACTTCCGGTCGATGTCAATGGCGACGGTAAAGTTGACTGGCTGGCCTCACGCGGCCATGGGATTGGGGTCCTTTGGTTTGAAAATCCTCACTGGAAAATGCACGACATCGATACTGAACTTAAATTCCCGCATGATCTGACCGTCGCAGATCACGATCAGGACGGTGATCCCGATGCTGCAGCCTGTGGCTACGGCAGCGAACGCGTCATGTGGTATGAAAATAATGGCAAGGGGCACTTCACTTCCCACATGCTCGACAGTGGTCAGCAAAGTTATGATCTAAGATCGATTGACATGGATCGTGACGGTGATCTTGACCTGCTCAACGCGGGACGCGCCACCAACAATGTCGTCTGGTACGAGAATCCGCTGAAGTAAGTTGTAGAGGCAACTCGACTGGGCGATGAATCAGGTGCGCCATCGCTCGAAGCCAGGACATGAATAAAAGGGTTCTTTCGGCATGGTCGGATGATTCATGTCGGGTTGAGAAGCAGCAGAATGGCTACAACAGACGACAACGAGGTTTTTCAACGTATTAGACAGTTTCTCGATGCAGCGGACGTCGATTACGAACTGAAGGAACACGCGCCCACGTTTACTTCTGTGGAAGCTGCGGCAGCCCGGGGAGAAGACTTAAGCACCGGAGCAAAGGCTCTTCTCATCAAGTGCGACGACGATTTTCGACTCTTCGTGATACCGGCGGATCGAACGCTGGATTCAAAGACGGTGAAGAAAAATCTGGGAGTCAAAAAGATGCGCTTTGCAACAAAGGAGGAGCTGTTGGAGAAGACGGGCCTTGTCCCGGGCGCTGTTCCGCCGTTTGGTGAGCCAATCCTTCCGTTTCCGCTGCACATCGACGAACATCTGAATGGAAACGTGCGCGTCGCATTCAATGCAGGAATGCTTACACGTTCAATCATCCTTTCGGGTGCCGACTACGCTCGTGTGGCAAAGGGGCAGGCGGGAGAGTTTGCCAGCGCGTGATGTGCATCGATCGAAAGTGTTGCTGCCCGGTTGTGCACAGCTCAGCAAACGCAGGCCTGTGCATTAATTTTCAGGGTTCAGCATCGCGTTGTGCCATGCTCGTGGGCCAGGTTCCATTACCGACAAAGGGATGTTGGCAGTGATTTCCAGAACCCTGGTCCGGCCGCTGGCCAGTGCTGCCTTGACTGCAGAACCAAGTTGATCAAGCGAATCAATTCTTTCGGCCTCAACACCGTATGCCTGGGAGAGCGCGACGAAGTCTGGATTGAGAAGGTCTGCAGCCAGCGTCCGGCCATAGCGGGCCTGTTGCTGAGGCTTCAGGACGCCAAACCCATTGTTGTTGAACAGCAGCACAACAATCTGCAGATCACACTCGATTGCGGTGGCCAGTTCCTGACTGTTGAACTGAAAGCCGGCGTCACCTGACAACACAACGACCGGACGCTGCGGGCAGGCCGCTTTGGCTCCGATCGCGGCAGACAGACCAAACCCGAGTGTGCAAAAACCCCACGGATAAACATTCGTCCGTGGTTCGTACAAATCGAGCAGTCGACGACACCAGTAGGCGGCCAGGGTCAGGTCACTGACAACGACAGTTTCCCGTGGCAGAGCGGTTCGCAGCGTGCTGACCAGTTCAACACCTGCTTCCGCAACTTCGCTGCAGTCTGCCAGAATCCGGCGTCGAATCTCTGCGATTTCGGCTGTCTGACCCGTTTCTTTGCGACGGGGAACCGACTGCAAACGTGTGTTCAGTGCATGCAGCGATTCCCGTGCGTCACCGAGTACGGCTACTTCAGGCAGACAGTTGCGACCATGTTCCGCCGGGTCAACGTCTATGTGAATAAGAGACTCCGGTATTGGCAGAGTCCAGTTGTTAGTGTCTTCCTGCGTGAATCTTGTACCGACTGCCAGCATGACATCACAATTCCTGAGGAATTCATCGGCAGCCGGGTGGATGACACAAGCTCCCAGCGACAGCGGATGATCGCCCGCAATCGATCCTCTTCCCTGTACTGTTGTGCAAACCGGTGCCTGAAGATGTTCAGACAACAGCATCAACTCGTGGGTTGCGCCGCTCAGGATGACTCCACCACCAGCCCAGATGACCGGACGCTGCGCGGTTGCCAGTAACTCATATGCTTCTTTGATTTGTTCGGTTTCCGGTTGCAGGCGGTGCATAGCAGCAGCCTCGGAAATCGTGGCGTTACCTTTAGCATCGAGGACATCGCAGGGGATTTCGACTGCAACCGGACGCGGACGACCGTTCCGCATGCGTGTAAATGCGTCATGCAGTACGGCGGGAATCGATTCCACCGCATCAGCAGATCCGCACCAGGAAGTGATGGGCGCAAGGCAGGCCAACTGATTGCGACACTCATGGATGTGCCCTTTGGACTTCCCGATCGCATCCGATGGAATTTGACTTCCGATGCAAAGGACGGGTGAGGAATCACACCACGCGGTACCGAGTGACGTTGCCGCGTTCAGCATGGCCGGACCCGTTGTGCACAAACAGACTCCCACTTTGCCGCTTGCCCGTGCATACCCATCAGCCATAAAGGCGGCACCCTGTTCGTGTCGGGCCGTAATATGACGAATGCCGGAATCCAGAAGCGCATCGTAGACAGCCAGGTTATGAGTGCCTGGAATACCGAATACAGTCGTTACTTCGTTGGCTTCGAGTGAACGGACAACAGCCTCGCCACCGGTCATAAGCATGAGTTGCCTCGAATTGAATGTCTCGTTCGTCAGTTGACGACATTGCGTCTGAGCACTGATTCGTCTCGCCAAGGTGGTATGTGTTTCTCAAGTTCTCGAGTCTCCCGTGCGAGTCCCGAACAGTTCGAGGCAAGAACTTCAAAAATCCTATTCGCCACGATTCGATGACCCAGATCATTGGCATGCACAGTATCGTGATGGACCAGCCAGTTTGCGTTGCCATAGGCTGAAAGCAGATCGACGAACAAACAGTCTGTGTCTCTTGCCACTCGCGATGTGACGTCGTTGAATACATGAAACTGCTGCAGTGTGGCATTGTTCCAGTGCGGGCCGAACTGGTCGAAGCCCGTCATGTAGTACGGGCCGAGCAGCACGATCAGTGGCTGGATGCGGGTGCGAACATGATCGATCAGTGTTCGCATGTCCTCAGCAAACTGGTCAGGCGGCGTGCCGCCGCGGGCGTCGTTGAGCCCGTAAGAGACCACAAACAGGTCGGGCCTGTGATGGATCACATGGCGATCAAGTCTTTCCAGTGCGGCCGGTTTCCCGCTGTGTTTATACGAAGGACTCTGCGTGGAGATAACATTTGCACCGATCCCGACATTGACCAGCTGCACTGGTATGCGCTGAAAGTCGTTAATGAGACCAGGCAACAGATGAGCCCAGGCACGTTCTCTGTGACTCGCCCATCCGCCGGCAGTCGTGCTTTCGCCAAGTGTTACCAGCGTACGAAACTCTTTGTTCCACCAGTCACGTTTGCCTGTGGGATCAGCAGTGCCCAGTGTCTTTGGGGTCTGATCAGCATGCGATTCGAACAACCCCGCTGTCACGGCCCCGGCAGCCGCAGTGGATGCGATGATTTTTCGCCGTGAAACTCCGGTCATTGTGCTAGTTCCTGTTTCGACTAAGTGTCACCAAAGGATGTGGTATGAGTCTATACACGCCTTCGGTTTTTGACGATCGACCTGCCGATGAGTTCTTCAGTGCTGTGTTGCAGTTCGTAGTCCCGTCTTCAGGTGGAACCTGCAGTTGTGCACGCTTCGTCACTGCCTGAAGGCGCAATGAAAACAATTTAGTGTTGTCGCATTAAGCTGTTACGTTAAACCGAAACTGTCATCGACATTGAACCAGATGCCGTGCAATGTTCTAATGGGGAGTCTCGCCCGTACCTCCGGCCGAAAGTCCGCGCGACCATGTTTCATCGTCGTGAAGTTCTGCAAATCGGATGTTCTTCCTTCTTCGGGCTTGGTCTTTCCAGTGTCCTGGATCAACAGGCGTCAGCAGCTTCCGAGGTGCGACGTGCCAAATCCGTTGTCCTGATTTATCTGACAGGCGGCGGCAGCCATATCGACATGTTCGATCCAAAGCCCGAGGCGTCCGAGGTTAAAGGCGAATACGACCCGATTGCAACGACTCTTTCCGGCGTGCAGTTCTCGGACAAAATGCCCGAGATGGCGAAGCGAACGGACAAGCTGGCGATTGTTCGCTCGATGTCTCACGGTGACAATCGACACTTGTCGAGTTCACACAATACGTTGACCGGGGCCGTCCAGCCATTTCGTGGATCATCGAACCAGGAAAAAACGCTGAGCCGCGCCGACTGGCCTTCATTCGGTGCGGCCACCTCACGGCTGCGCCCTCGACGTGACGGACTGCCGAGTCAGGTCACGTTGCCAAACTCATTGATCGAAGGCCCGCTGGTCTGGCCAGGTCAGCATGCCGGATTTCTTGGTGGCCGGCATGACCCATTGGTGTTACAGGGCGACCCAAACAGTGAAAATTACAAAGCGCGAGGTCTTTCGCTGATCGAAGGTTTGAGTGTAGTGCGACTCGACCAGCGTCGCGTACTTCTGGACAAAATTAACCGCCAGCATCACTCGCTCGATCAGTCCCGGCAGGCTGTCAGATTTGATGGTGAACGGGAACGAGCCTTCTCGATGCTGACATCACCAGGTCTTCGGGGTGCGCTTGATGTCCACGCAGAATCTGCCAGGACTCGTGACCGCTATGGCCGGCATCAATATGGTCAGACGCTCCTGCTGGCGCGTCGGCTGATTGAACTGGAGATGCCGGTGATTCAGTGCAACATGGGGCACGTTCAGATGTGGGATACCCATGTCAATCATTTCCCGAGATTGAAGACAATGCTGCCTGCACTTGATAACGGCGTCAGTGCGCTGCTTGACGATCTCGAAGAGCGCGGACTGATGGATCAAACACTCGTGGTTTGCGTGGGCGAATTTGGTCGCACACCGACCATTTCACCAATTCCCGGACAAGCTGTGCCGGGACGCCATCACTGGGCATCTGTGTATACCGCCGTCTTTGCCGGCGGCGGGGTTCGGGGCGGGCAGGTCATTGGTCAGTCCGACCGTATCGGCGGCTCCCCGCTCACGCCGCCTTTTCATCCGAACGACATCGGTGCCACGATTTACAATGCTCTCGGTATTAACCCGCATCAGACCATCACCGATCGCTTTGATCGTCCGCGTCATCTCAATCTGGGAAATGTGATGGATGTATTGTACACCGGGGCTGCGGTCTAGCACTTATTGCGCACGTAGGCCAGCCGTGTGTCGAACGGGGAAGTGATGCTGCCGAAACAGCGTTTTCCCGGGTTCGGTTTAACACCAACAGAACCGCAGTCGTACAGCACCTGGCGAGCGGCTGACAATTCCGGATTCCGAACGGTTAGTCAGTGTGGAATCGGACTGAATAAAGGTCGGCATCTTTCATCTCAAAACGTAAACGAATAGTCTGACCAGCCAGCCTGCTCACGTCACTGCCGTCGCGCCACGAAACCACTCGCTCAATCTCATCGCCAATGATCTCCGGGCAGTCATTCAACCGAAAGCCCGGCAGAGCCTGGCCTGCTTCGTTTTGGATTTCCACGCGGATTCCACCGGCAGCCGACGACGCATAGTTGATCACCAGTTGTCTGCCCGAGAAGGTGAGTGGTTTGGTGACCATGTGACCGCCACGATAGGGTGCCCAAACCGATGCGAACCCATCGGTCCGCAGTGTAAGGCGCTCGATATAGGCAGTGGGTTGTCCATAGTGCCGTTTTACATACAGGGACATTTCCGCCTTGCCGGTCGGCACGATACCACGTGCCAAATAATTCGACCGGGCGACCCAATCCTGTAAATCCTGGCCGGGGCGAAGGAACGACTCCATGAACGTTCGCTCAAAATGACGGCCACCGCGACTGCTTAGCAGCACGCAGTCGGAGAGCGACTCACGCAGATTGAGGTAATCGTCAAGTCCAGGCAGGTTGAGCTGTTGTTGCTGAGCGTCTGTTAGCGCCCGACGGCGCTGCATGAAGCGGGCGGCCATTCCGAGGTAAATGTGTGGAGCACGAAAATACGGTTCGGTCTGGTTCGTGTAGAGATGCTCGGCCGGCGCCTCGCCGAAGTCGATCTCCACAGCTGGTTCCCAGTGGAGAAAATCCTGCGACGTGGTGCGTGAGATCCAGCGCACACCGTTCTTCATCGTCCGGAAACAGCAGACATAGCATTGTTCGCTTTGCGACCAGAAGGCATTATTTTGTGAGTCGAACGTGCCTTCGGTAATGATCGCTTTGTCTCGCAACTTCTTCCATCGCAAACCATCTGCTGATACATAGGCAAACAATCCTGCCGGGGGAAGCCCTCCAATCGCCTTGTAACGTTCCGAGGAAGGCACTCCAGACCGTCGATCGACAAAGGGGGCAAAATTGATCGCATTGTGACCGACATCAGCCAGGATCACGTTGTTATTTTTCGTGCCGAACACCTTGTGGAATCCCAGGCTGGGCCGGGTCCAGCTGATACCGTCGTCACTTTCTGCATAACAACCGACCGCCCCTGATTTGGGTGTTTGGACATGGGGCGGTCGGCCGCGGTAGTACATTCTGTACTTTCCCTCGTCATAAAACACGGTGATGTAGGCACCCGTCATTGGTTCCCAGGGGCGGTCCATCTTCAGTGCCACGCCGGCACGGCGTGGATGGTGCAGCTTGAGTCGAGTGCCATTAAGTTGGTCAATGAGACAGTAATCGACGAACAGTTCTCGCCGTGAACCGATTTCAACAGGCTCGGCGGTGAAAGCGAACGGGACGAGCCGAATTGCGGTCAATCCAACAAAAATCCAGTGTGCATTTCTCATCTTGGATTCGGCTTTCGGTGGATGAAGCGGGATGTGACACTTTGGAGCGAAATCACCGGCTTGTCCAATCCAGAACATTCCCGATAACTGCCGTCGGATGTTAACGTGCAATCACTTCCCGTTTTGGGTGTCACGGCTGCAGGAAGGACGTCGAAGCAGTTCGAGTCTGATTACAAATTTTACTTCACCTGACAGGTGCATGGAATGAACTCATGTTTACCTGGTGGTTTTTTCTGTTCGACGAATTGCTGCCGTCAGAATCTATCAGCAAGCGGATCGAATCCGCATCCTCATTTGTTCGAGCAGCAGCGTGCTGTTAATGTTTTGCAGCATTTGACCGATTGAACTCTGGTGCCTACTACCAAACATTAGCGAGATCTATGTCAGCCTCGACAGCAAAAATCATCTATACACTGACCGACGAGGCGCCTGCTCTGGCGACCGCGTCGCTGTTGCCGATCATTCGCGCGTATACATCAACGTCCGGCATCGATGTGGAACTGAAAGATATTTCACTTGCCGGTCGGATCATTGCGGCATTTCCGGATAACCTCAAAGAAGAACAGCGACAAGCGGATGCCCTGGAGCAGTTAGGTGCGCTGGTGAAGCAGCCAGGGGCCAACGTTATCAAACTGCCCAACATCAGTGCATCCATTCCGCAGCTCACGGCTGCCATCAGTGAACTTCAGGATGACGGATACAATCTTCCGGATTTTCCGTCTCACCCGCAGTCCGATACAGAGAGAGCCGTTCGAGCCCGCTACGCAAAGGTTCTAGGAAGTGCTGTGAATCCTGTCCTTCGAGAAGGAAATTCGGATCGTCGAGTTGCTGAGCCTGTCAAAAACCACGCTCAGGCCCATCCCCATTCGATGGGGGCATGGAGTCGTGATTCGAATTCACATGTGTCCTGCATGGATCAAGGCGACTTTTTCGGGAGTGAGCAATCCTGTGTGTTTGCGGATAACGGCAGTGTGAAAATACTTCACACCGATCCGGCAGGTAATGTCACAGAACTCCGGGACCAGCTTCGTCTGGAAGCCGGCGAAGTGATCGATGCGTCCTTTATGAGCCGCCAGTTGCTGCGGGAATTTCTGGCTGCGGCAATCAAAGACGCCAAAGAACAGAATGTCCTGTTCTCACTGCACCTCAAGGCCACCATGATGAAGGTGTCCGATCCGATTATTTTTGGCCATGCCGTCAGCGTGTTCTATGAGGATCTGTTTGAAAAACACGGGGCGACGCTGAACGAACTGGGCTTCAAACCTGCAAACGGCGTGGGGAATCTGCTTTCCAGGCTGGAAACGTTACCCGAGGATCAGAAGGCTGCCATTCTGGCCGACATCGATGCTGTTTACGAAGAACGGCCACAGATGGCGATGGTCAATTCTGACAAAGGGATTACGAACCTGCATGTTCCCAGTGATGTGATCATTGATGCGTCCATGCCGGCCGCCATCCGAACCTCGGGCCGCATGTGGGGCCCCGATGGTGAATTGCGTGACACAAAGTTTGTCATACCGGATCGCTGCTATGTGGGTGTTTATGAAGAAGTGATCAATTTTTGCAGGGAGCATGGGGCTTTTGACGTGGCCACAATGGGCAATGTCTCCAACGTCGGGCTGATGGCCCAAAAAGCGGAAGAATACGGATCCCATGATAAAACCTTTGAAATCGCTGCCGCCGGGACGGTGCAGGTTGTGGACGAAGCCGGCAAAACGTTGATGAAGCACTCCGTGGAAGCAGGTGATATCTGGCGGATGTGCCAGACCAAAGAAGCTCCGATTCGTGACTGGGTGCGGCTGGCTGTCAGCCGAGCTCGAGCAACGGGTGCGACCACGGTCTTCTGGCTCAATCCGGATCGAGCTCACGATCGAAATCTCATTGTCATGGTCCAAAAATACCTGAAAGACCATGAGACAAGCGGGCTTGATATTCGGATTCTGTCGCCGGTCGAAGCGACTCGTCTTTCCTGTGAGCGAGCCAAAGCCGGTCTGGACACTATTTCTGTGACGGGAAACGTACTCAGAGATTATCTGACCGATCTGTTTCCCATTTTGGAGCTGGGGACAAGTTCCCGAATGCTTTCGATCGTGCCTTTGCTTGCAGGAGGCGGTTTGTTCGAAACTGGTGCGGGAGGGTCGGCACCAAAGCACGTGCAGCAATTCAATGCCGAGGGTCATCTGCGCTGGGACTCACTCGGTGAATTTCTCGCTCTGGCGGTCTCACTGGAGGATCTGGCACATAAAACGGATAACGCGAAACTTGCTGTGGTGGCGAAAGCACTCGATACAGCCACCGACAAATTCCTGAAAAACAATCGTTCGCCGTCGCGCAAAGTCCATGAACTCGACACGCGCGGCAGTCATTTTTACCTGGCGCTGTACTGGGCTGAGGCACTGGCGGAACAGAGAGATCACTCGGAGCTGCAACAGGAATTCAAGCCACTGGCGGAATCATTAAGTAACAACGAGCAGGCCATTGTGGATGAGTTGAATGCAGTTCAGGGTGTGCCTCAGGACATCGGCGGGTACTATTCACCTGACCGTGAACTGGTGCAGCGAGCCATGCGGCCAAGCACCACGCTCAATGCTGCACTTGATGCGCTGCTCCCCACAGAACAACCTGCGTGAAAATCCTCGCCATTGAAACATCGGGACTGGATGCATCTGTTGCATTAGCGGATGCGGATCAGCTCCTGGCAGAGAGCATCCTGGACACAGCCGGACGTCGTAGTGCGCGAATGCTGGTGCCGGCGGTTGGCGAAATGCTGCAACAATTCTCGTTGCGACCGGGACAGATTGATGTGGTCGCAGTGAGCGTCGGTCCGGGCAGTTTCACAGGCCTGCGTGTCGGAGTTGTCTTTGCGAAGACATTCGCATGGATCAATAATACGAAGCTGGTCGCAGTAGACACTCTGCAGGCCGTTGCTCAACGTGTTTTACCGACCGACCGAACAATCACCGTCATTACGGATGCTCAGCGTGGTGATGCGTTTGTCAACTCGTATCGGGGTCAGGAGATCGTTCATCCCCTGGGAACGGTACGCATAGAGGGTCTGGAACGTATTCTGAAAACAGTGCAGGAGCAGGCCGATAGCCTGCTCACCGGCTCGGGAGTTGACAGGTTCAACGACCAGATTCCGGAATCAATCGCGGTTGCAGCACATGATTTTCGATTGCCACGGGCATCGGCTTTGTTTCCTTTGGCGTTTGATATGATTGGACGGGGCATGTGGTCGGATCCAGACACAATCGAACCGGTGTACTTGCGGCGCAGCTACGCGGAAGAAAAGCGGGACGCACAACGGTAGGTCGACCACCGCGATACGCCCCCTGCTGTTGATGTGGTGGTGGATTACAGGTCAGTTAACCGTTGTGGCGGCTGCGATCGATTGCAGCCCGTTGAAGACATCCTGGACGGGAAGATTCTTTCGGGCCAACGAAGAACAATGTCATGAAAGTCCTTGTTGCTGAAGACGATCGCCACACCCGTGAGGGCCTTGTAGAGGTCCTGCAGTCCGAGGGATACGAGGTTGTCTCGGCCGGTGACGGAATAACGGCGATGCGGCTGTTCAGGGAATGGATGCCGGACTTTGTGTGTCTGGACATCATGATGCCGGCCGCCAGTGGTTATGAAGTGTGCAAATCGATCCGGGCGGAGTCTCCGGATCTGCCCATTATTTTCATCAGCGCCAAGGCCGAAGAGATTGACCGGCTGGTTGGATTTGAACTTGGAGCAGATGATTTCATTGTCAAACCGTTCAGCGTACGAGAAGTTGTGGCACGCGTGCGAGCCGTGTCTCGGCGCTGTTACGCTCAACAGGAATCTCCACCCGAGGAATTCACAGTCGATGATTTGCTGGTGATTCCGGCGGAGCTGCGAGCTCGCCGAGGAAACAGCATCGTGGAACTCAGTCCCCGTGACGTGAAGTTGTTACAGCTTCTTCACGACAACGTTGGCAAAGCACTCGATCGCAACACTATGTTTCGCAAGGCCTGGGGGGAAGACTATTTACCCAACAGCCGCACGCTGGATCAACATATATCACAGCTTCGCAAACGAGTCGAAGTCGATCCCAAAAGCCCACGAATTATCAGGACGGTTCACGGAGTCGGGTACCGATATGATAAGCAGTCGTCACACTGACCTGGACGATTCAGTGCGCGGCGTAAAGACGATGGGTGACAGCGGGTGTCGCTTTTTCCAGGAGATACGGTGTAGATCCGACCAAAGAGAGGCGGTCAGTTCAACAGGTCTTTCACGGTATCGCGTTCTTCACGGAGTTCGGCGATCGTTGCGTCGATTTTGGCCTGCGCAAATTCATTGTGGTCCTGGCCCTGTGCTATGGACCACTCGCTGCCATTGCTTGTTAGCGGGAAGCTGCTGATCAGGCCTTCGTCCACACCGTAGCTGCCATCGCTGCAGACGGCCGCACTGAATGTCTCACCCGCAGCTGTGTTGCTGGAAATCGCCTTCACGCTGTCGATGATCGCGTTTGCTGCGGAGGCTGCACTGGAAGCCCCTCGGGCTTCGATGATTGCCGCCCCGCGTTTTTGAACCGTACTAATAAAGTCCCCCTGCAGCCAGGATTCGTCGTTGATGACATCCGCCGCTGCCTGGCCGTTGATTTTTGCATTATAGAAATCGGGATACTGGGTTGCGGAGTGATTGCCCCAGATGGTCATATTGGAAATCGCTGCCACCGGCTGACCGGACTTCTGAGCCAGCTGTGAGACAGCGCGATTTTGATCCAGCATTGTCATCGCGTACCATCGATCGTTACTGACGTTAGGCGCGTTGTTCATCGCGATCAGGCAGTTTGTGTTGCAGGGATTTCCGATAACCAGGACTCGGACGTCAGTAGCCGCCGCATTGGAAATCGCCTTGCCGGTACTGGTGAAAATGGGGCCATTGGTCCTGATCAGGTCACCGCGTTCCATGCCTTTTTTGCGAGGCACACTGCCCACGCACAGGACATAGCTGCAATCGCTGAATCCGTCTTCCAGATGATCGCTGTCGGCTTTGACAACACCAGCCAGAGTTGGAAACGCACAATCATCCAGTTCCATGTGGACACCGTCCAGTGCCGACATGACTGGCGGGACTTCAACCAGGTGCAAAATTACGGGTTGATCCGGCCCAAACACCTGACCCGATGCAATACGAAAAACGAGCGAATAACCAATCTGACCGGCCGCACCAGTGACAGCAACTCGAATGGGAGACGACATAGACTCAACTTTCCTTTCGTGCGGCCCCTGACTTCAGATGGGCAGGGTGCCTTTCGCTTACGATGACCTGTCGCATCGAGACTATGGATCCCGGTCATTCAACAACCAATGGGATAATTCCAGTAATGCAGCTGAATTGTAGCGTTGGTGCCTCAGGTCTGCCAAATGGACCTGGTTTTCCCCCACAGGCAGGAATGTAGTCATCTCATGTGATCATGTTGCAACTCGCTTTTCGATGCAACCTGGTCCGATCTCCACCACAAAGGGCCTCATCTGCGATGACGATGAACAGGATCCAAGAAACCGGTTTGCACTCCCCAAATGCCGGAGTTCCTGAAGACGTTGGCGAATTTGTGCAACATCTGTGTGACATTGCGATTTCGAAGAAATCACACGTCCGTTCCAGGACTCACATCGCAGTTGCGACACCCGTCTTTGCGATTGTTGCTGTCTCGATGCGACCTTCTTTGAGCCGTACGGTGCGGTGGCCCTGACTGGCGACAGCTTCGTCGTGCGTCACCATTACAATTGTCAGCCTGCTCTCTTCGTTTAGCTGTTTAAGCAGGGTCATGATCTCCTGACCGGTGTCGGCGTCCAGATTGCCGGTTGGTTCGTCGGCAAGCAGGATTCGAGGTTTGGTGATCAGTGCTCTTGCAATGGCTCCACGCTGGAGTTCACCACCGGAAAGCTGCGACGGCCGATGTTTCGTGCGATGTCCCAGACCAACCTGTTCCAGAATTTCCAGTGCCTGCTGTTTGATACTTCGGCGCTGTTTCCAGTAGTTCCACATCGAGTATCGAATCATGAGGGGTGCCATCACATTCTCAAGCAGTGAGAGTTCAGGCAGCAGATGGTAGAACTGGAAAATGAATCCGAAGACACGATTGCGCAAGAGGTCACGAGCCGTTTCATTCAGGTTGTCGATACGTCTGCCTTCGTACATCACTTCGCCGACGTCCGGTGCGTCCAGCAGGCCCAGCACATGCAGCATGGTGCTCTTACCGGATCCGCTCTGACCGATCACAGAAATGAATTCCCCTTCGGATGCTGAAATGCCGGCGCCACGCAGGACCCGTACCTCATGCTGTCCGGTTTTGTAGGTTTTCTGGATCGCTTTGGCGCTAATCAGTGGTGTCGTCATTTTGATGGTTTGCGACATGAGTGAGATCCCGTTGAGAATGAGAAACGACTGACCTGAAATACATCGTTAGTCGAATCGCAAGGCCCTCACGGGATGTAGTCGAGACGCTCGGCGTGCCGGCAATACACTCGCCAGAACAGCAATGCCAATCGCACCGACAGCGACCCAGAACACCATCGTTGGGCTGACCTGTGTCGGAATACTTGAAAAGTAATAGATGTCTCGATCAAAGACCCTTCGCCCGGTCAGCCAGCTGAGTGTTTGTTCAATCTGATTGATGTGATGTACAAACAACAGACCCATACTGACACCAGCAACGCTGCCGACCAGTCCGAGACCCAGGCCATAGGACAGAAAGATAGACATAACACCCTGGGAGCTGGCACCCAGTGACTTGAGGATGCCGATGTCACGTGTCTTCTCAACAACGATCATGAAAAAAATGGCCAGGATTCCGAATCCTGCCACGGTGATGATGAGGAACAGCAGCACGTTCAGGATCGCGGTTTCCATTTCCACAGCGGACAGCAGCAGACCCTGCTTGGATTCCCAGGTTCGGACTGTCACCATTCCTGGTGGAAATGCGGCCTTGAGTCGCTGAACAACTGTCTCGGCATGAGCGTAGTCGTTAAGTTTGATTTGAATCGACGTAACAGCGTCACCTGTGACATCGCCGTTTTCATCAAGTGTCAGCATGCCGCGATTCTTCTGTAGTTCTTCCAGATTCATCAGCACGAGCTGACTGTCGTATTCGCTCATGCCGCTGCGGAAAACATCACAGATTGTCGCCTCAAAGCTGACGGGCTTTGGTGGTCGCCCCCTGGTCACTGTGGTTAATGTCACATCTTCACCAGGTTGCAGCATCATGACCTTTTCGAGGTTCCCGGTTTCCGGATCGCGAACCTGATAGCTGATCAGTCCTTCGCCAATGTAAATGCGTGCATCGTGTGGTTCCTTGCGTATGCCGGGAGTCACGTCATCGAAATCGTCAAAAGGGTTTTCGATATCGAATGGAGAAGGAACATCGCTGTCGGCTGTTTGTGGTTCATCGAAATCAGGTGCCTGAAGCGTTTCTGATTCCGTCGCATCCGCGACAATGGAATTCTGCGGCGCAGACTCAGTTGTCTGTGAGGTTTCAAGGAGGCCCTGATCTCGCAACAGGAATTCCCTCTGTTCCATGAGGGCTCGGCGCCGTTCGGCGGCGTCGCGGGTGAGTTCCCAGCCGACCGGCACATCGCGCGAACGAAGAGCTGGATGGACGTTGCCGTTTTCTGTTGTTGTGTTGTAGCTGCCGAGGCAGTCCAGCAGTGGTCCGACCCTGGCCTTCTCCGATGGTACAATTCCAATAATTGTCACGGGTGTCGTATACGTTTCGCCTCTGATATCCATCGAGACAACACCTGGCATCTCAACGGTGCACGTTGCAGCTTCGACATGCTCGCCGACAGCATCATGAACCTGATTCAGGAGACCGACGGAGTCCGAAATGCCATCCGCATTCCGCGATTCAATCAGTACATCGGCAAGATAACCGTGGATTCGATCTCGCATTTCGGTCGTGAAACCGGCCATGACGCTGTTTACGACGATCATGGTGGCGACACCCAGCATCACGCTAACAATGCTGGCCAGGGCAATGTAGCGAGTCCGCAGATAGCGGATGCAGAGCAGCACTTTGTACATTCGGGCACTCCTTTGC
The DNA here is from genome assembly GCA_022447185.1 of Fuerstiella sp. Taxonomy (GTDB): domain Bacteria; phylum Planctomycetota; class Planctomycetia; order Planctomycetales; family Planctomycetaceae; genus S139-18. Next base: position 25,213 of record JAKVAY010000059.1, read on the forward strand.
CTGAATCAGACCATTCCCGCAGCGCGCTCGGCTTCCCGCGAATTGAGCGCACTGTAAATTCTGGCAGATTGTGCTGATCGGAGCAATGCGAGGTTGATTTTTGCGGGTATTGGCCGTGTTTAGGCGAGTGTGATCAGAACAGACCGACAAGCCGGGGATAGGAATTCCTGATTTGACAGCTCACGCAGGACAGGGGGTTTAGGTTCCTGCTTGCCCGGAAAATCCTTTCTGCTGATCGTCTTTACATGGGGTACGGATCTGCAAACGCGGCGAATGCACCGAGTCCACCGTCAACCTCGAGGTCGGTTCCAGTAACAAACGACGCATCACTGCTCGTCAGCCACACCACCGCCTGAGCCACTTCATTTGGCTGGCCAATGCGACCGAGTGGATGTCGATTGGCAAGCTCGGCTTCACCGCCCTGAGCATCAGCGCTGGACCGCACGAGTGGTGTATCAATCGCTCCGGGGGACACCGACACAACACGGATGCCCTCACGTGCGTATTCGACTCCCCATTGTCGCGACTGCAGCACGTTGGCCGCTTTGATCGGGCCGTAAGCGCCAACGCCTCGTGCCGTTCGATGAGCTTGGGCGCTGGCGATGTTCACGACAACACCGGAGCGTTGTTCTTTCATCACGCTCAGTGCATGTCGGGCAAGCAGTGTGTAACCGGTGAAGTTGATTCGAACGATGCGATCCCACAGTTCGATCGGCAGTTCATCAATCGGCCGATATGCCTCTACGGGCTGGATAGCTGCGTTGTTAACCAGGACATCCAGGCCTCCGTGTGTCTCGACGGTGTGGTTCACGGCCCGTCGACAATCGGTATCCGATCCGACGTCACCTCGAATGTATTCGACGTTGTCCGGGAGAGGAGTGTCCTGGGTGGGTTCTGCGACATCCAGACAGACCACAATTGCGCCGGATTGAGCAAACGCATCACAAATCGCGCTTCCGATTCCGGACATGCCTCCGCTGACAAGAATCACGCGTCCCTGATTATCGTAGGTGACTCTGCCGCGCGATCTGCCCATCGTGATTGACCCTGTTAGATTTCGAAATCCGGTAACGCTGCGGAGACCGTACACCGCGGCAGAAGCCTCATGTATTAGCGGCCGATGTTGTCACGTGGCAGCCGGCTCACTATGTGTTCTACTCGTTGCGTGCGAGATAGTCTGCGATGATTTCGTCCGGTCCATCTTCGAAAGCCTGACGACAGCCATCACAACACACATACCACTTCTGACCTTTGTGTACCACTGAAATGGTTCCCTGGCCTCCCGTGACGATGCACTCGCGCTGATTTCCGGATCCCTGTGCCAGTTTGTATCCCGATCGGGTGTATCCGATTCCAGCGACCCGCCGGAAACTACCCGTGGAAGTGGTCTGCCGCTCGAACAGCATCACCAGACGAATGTCCCTGAGTTGCTCAATGGTGCATCGATACTGTGAGCCATCGAGGGCTGGTTTTGTAACCAGCTGGATCTTTGTTGGCCATTCTGCGGGTATTTTACCACGGTAGGTCCGTGTGGATTTCTCATCAATCTGCTGGTGCAGGATCAGCTGTTTATGGTCGGTGGACGTCGTGAGCGTGAGTCGATTGAATTGCAGGCCGTTTTCGGTATCAAATCTCACGGCGGGACGGTCAGCTGAAAAGTCCCAGCGACAAACGGTTTTTTCCTGCCAGGCGCCCTTGCGCGAACCACGTTTTGGTTGTCCAATTCCACGCCACGATCCGATGACGGAATTCAGTGGCTGCAGCATCCCGGGACGTCTGTTGTTCCTGGTGGAGTCTTTTGCGGGTTCCTGTTTGCCAGACGCTCCGATGGCCATCGCGGAAATAACAATGCTGGAGACCAGCAACATTGCTCCTGTAGCAGTCAGCGGAAACAGCCACGTTACGTAGCGACGCAAATCTTGGGTCATGGTTTTTCCAGTCGGTAGATATCAGTACATTGAATGCAGACGCTGCGATAAATGGGGCAGATTCAGGAACATCGGTACAACGGGCCAGGAGTAATCTTCAGCATGTCGATGTCCTGGAAATCACGGCCTGGTTGAAACACATCAGTTCATTGACATTCGTGAAATACCGCGAGCGTCTCACGCTGCGACCTTAACAATTAAACAATTAGTTATGTGATCTGTGATCACGCGATGCTGGTCCGTATGGCATTGAACTGATTCCCACGAGGGGGAACATGCGTTTGGTGCAAACAGTGTGTTATTGGGGTTCTGTTCAGCCTTTGTTCTTTGTCTGTGCCAAGTGTGGTTACCAGGTTTTCTGTTGTTGGAATCAACCCGTCTGATGGCCTCAGGTGTCGACAGAATATTGTCATTCTGTTCATTGCATTCTTCACAACGTTGCTTGCAAGATGTGTAACCACAGGAATGATGATTTGTGCCGACGACCAGTGCGGTTCTTATTGCCCCGATGTTTTCGGTCTGCCGCTCGGAGGAGGCAATGAAACGTGCCAGACCGGTCTGGTATCGAACCATCGGCTGCTGCCAAACCTGCTGACGCCGTTGTCCGGAACTTCTGCGGTGTGACGCAGGGGATCACAACCAGAGAACCAGCAATATCTCGCTACCCGGTTCGACCACGGGTCATCAATATGCAGTTGTGTGCCGCACAGCTGCTGCGGAAACACATGAATTTGTTGAGCCAGAGAAAACTTGCTCTGCTGTCCCGGCATGCACACCGGTGGACTGTACGGCCGTACTACGATACGGCTGCTTTCAGCTGGTCTGCCTTGTCTGTCAATTCCCAGCTGAATTCGGGTTCGCTTCGGCCAAAGTGCCCACCATGTGCAGTGTTTCTGAAGACAGGTCGCCGCAGCTGCAGATGTTTGATGATGCCTTTAGGGTTCAGCGGGAAGATTTCCCTGACAGCAGCCTGAATTTTTTCTTCAGAAAAAGCGGCCGTTCCGTTGGTGTCGACGCGTACGCTCACCGGATCAGCCACACCGATGGCGTAGGCCAGCTGAACCTCACATTCAGTTGCAAGCTGTGCGGCCACGATGTTCTTGGCAACGTAGCGAGCAATGTAGGCAGCAGATCGGTCGACTTTAGTTGAATCCTTGCCGGAAAAAGCGCCACCACCGTGCCGACCCCAACCGCCATAGGTATCTACGATAATCTTGCGGCCGGTCAGGCCTGTGTCGCCATGCGGTCCGCCGGTCACGAACAATCCGGTTGGATTGACGTGGTACTTTGTGTTCGCATCCAGCAGTTCCACAGGAACGGATTCCGGAACGACCGTGTTCACAATGTAGTCATGAATGTCCTGCTGGGAAACGTCGGGCGAATGCTGGGTTGACACGACAATCGCGTCGACCCGGATTGGACGACCGTCCTGGTATTCAACTGTCACCTGACTCTTGCTGTCGGGACGCAGCCAGCCGACGTCGTTGTCCTGCCGCTTCTTTGCCAGCAGATTGATGATGCGGTGGGACAATGCGATCGGCAATGGCATCAGTTCTTCGGTTTGGTTGCACGCGTATCCAAACATCAGACCCTGATCACCGGCCCCATCACGATCGACTCCCTGAGCAATATCTGCACTCTGCTTGTGCAGCGCAGAGAAGACGCGACAGGAATCAGCGTCGAAACCAATGTCGTCACTTACGTAGCCAATTTCACGAACGACCTGCCGCGTGACATCGACGTAGTCGATCTCGGCAGCCGTCGTAATTTCGCCGGACAATACGACCAAGTCGGTAGTACACAGGGTTTCGCAGGCGACGCGAGACATCGGATCCTGTTCCAGCAGTGCATCCAGGATGCCATCCGAAATCTGGTCGGACACCTTGTCCGGATGTCCCATGCTGACCGACTCGCTGGTAAAGAAGTAGCTGGCCATATCCTGAAGCTTTCGTACAACCGTAGAGATCAGAAGGAATTCGAACACGGAGGAAGTTGATGGCGCGAAGTCTACGCTGGCGGTACGGCAGACTCAACGGACGCTGCCGATCTCGAAATCGAGATTCCGTGAAGTGGCTTGTCCTGTCTCGTCGGCTGAAAATAATGGTGAATGGCCATTGAGCCACACCATGCGTGAGACGTTACGTTTTTTGGCCTCCTGGGAGCAGGAATATGGATTATCGGCAGAAGACGGAATGGGAGCGTAGCAGGCCGTCGTGGCATGTGGCCACGGGCAGCCTCTGGCGCAGGGGGCGGTGCTTTGCTGCGGATTGGGGCGGATTGGGATTGTCATCGCCGGGAAAGTCGGCCGCTGTGATCCCGCGCACGTACAACAGGCTGTGAATGCGTATCTGCAACTGGCTGAGTTGCCGTCCAGTGATCTATAGTCAATGCCGCACGTTATACGTAACTTTGAAACAGAAAAGCGGATGCTTCGATGGAATATGTTTACTACACGCTGTTAGCTCTGGCAGCCGTCTTGATCTGGGCTGCCTGGCGGGTTCGCGTGTGCGGATGCGGGTTTCAGGCGTGGTTTTTACACGCCATAGCCCGAGGCTACACGCGACTGGTGTTTCGCGTGAAGGTGGCCGGCCCACGAACGATTCCCGAAGACACTGCTGCCATCATTATTGCCAATCACACCAGCCCGGTGGATCCGATGCTGATGTGGGCAGACCACTGTCGCGAATTCAGGGGGCCCGGGATTCGTCTGCCAGGGTTCATGACGGCAAAGGAATACTGTGAGATGGGCGGAATTGTCGGCTGGATTTGCGGAGTCATGGAATCCATTCCGGTGGCCCGCAGTGGTCGCGACATGGGCCCGGCTCGTGTCGCGCTTCAGCGTCTCAAAAACAACCAGCTCGTCGGTGTCTTTCCGGAAGGAAAGCTGAATGCCGTTACGCCGGATGTCCAGTTGATTGAGGGAGATACGGGTGCCGCATGGCTGGCTCTTAAGTCCAAGATGCCTGTGATCCCTGTATACATCCGTAGCGCTCCTCGCGGTAAATCGATGATGCATTCATTTCTTGTTCGGACACAGACAACGCTGCACTACGGACAGCCGATCGACATCAGCCGGTGGTTTGGTCAGCGACTCACCCAGAATATGCTGCGTGAAGTGACGGATGAACTGATGAATCATTTGGCCAGACTTGGCGGAGTCCGGCCGCCGACTACCAGTCGGGACGATGTCTCAATGTCTTCGCCCCGACATACGTCCGACAAAGCAGTCGACGCCACGCATTCCGGGTAACCGGAATTCCTTTTAAATTCCTGCCTTTGTGGAAAATCAGTCACAGATGTCCGGCCACGACCAGGGAAATTCTGTCCGTCCTGAGTTTGATCAGGTCATCTCCAGACTTGCCGATTACGTCCTTGATACGGATGTCACTGCATCAGCGGTGGCGATGCAAACGGCGCGCTATTGCTGGATGGATACGATTGGTTGCGGACTGTATGCGCTCAAATATCCAGCCTGCACAAAGCTGCTTGGTCCCGTCGTTCCTGGTGCCGATATGCGAGATGGTGCACGTGTTCCCGGTACGGCCTGGAAACTGGAACCGGTTCGTGCTGCCTGGAACATTGGGGCGATGGTACGCTGGCTTGACTACAACGATACCTGGCTGGCGGCAGAGTGGGGACATCCGTCGGATAATCTGGGTGCGATCCTGGCACTTGCCGATTTTCAGGCACACACCAGCCACCCTGGGCTCACGATGCACGACGTGCTTATTGCAATGATCCGTGCTCACGAAATTCAGGGAATTTTGGCGCTGGACAATTCGTTCAATCGGGTTGGTCTTGATCACGTATTGCTGGTACGAGTGGCTTCAGCAGCTGTGACAGCTGCGATGCTGGGATGCTCGCGCGATCAAATTCGCAGCGCTGTATCTCATGCATGGCTGGACGGATCTTCGTTAAGAACTTATCGGCATGCTCCCAACACGGGTTCCAGGAAATCATGGGCCGGCGGCGATGCGTCAGCTCGAGGTCTCTTTCTGGCACTGGTGGCTCAGCGGGATGAAATGGGATACCCGTCGGCTTTGTCCGCACCGCACTGGGGGTTTCAGGAAGTCAGCTTTGGTGGGAGTCCCGTTACATTGTCACGGGTCCTGGGAAGCTATGTGATGGAAAACGTCCTGTTCAAAATTTCGTTTCCCGCTGAATTTCATGCACAGACGGCGGTTGAGTGTGCATTGCAGTTGCACCCCGTCGTTAAAGACCGACTGGACGAAATTGAACGCGTTGTGCTGGAAACGCAGGAATCAGGAAATCGAATCATTAACAAGACGGGGCCGCTGGACAATCCGGCAGATCGCGATCACTGCCTGCAGTACATGGTCGCCGTGCCACTGATCTTCGGGCGACTGACTGCCGACGACTATGAGGATGATATTGCTGCGGATCCCCGAGTCGATGCTTTGCGGGCCAGGATGGAGTGTTCTGAAAACGAAAGATTTACGCGGGAATATATGGAACCGGACAAACGCGCCATCGGAAATTCCGTGCAGGTCTTCTTCAGTGACGGTACATCGACGGAGCGTATTCGGGTGGACTATCCGGTTGGCCATCGTCGCCGTCGTGATGAAGGAATTCCATTGCTGGTCAGCAAGTTTGATCGTTATCTTCGAGACGCGATTGAATCAGACGCGGCAGATCAGATTCTGAATCTGTGCAGTGACCAGGCGTCATTTGAATCCTGCACCGTGAACGAGATGATGACGCTGCTGACCCCGCGTTAAACGACCAGCACTGGATTGGCGACTGAAACGATCTGATCCGTTGTCTCGACGGGGCAACAGAGCTGACTTGCGACATTCTGCTTACCATCGTTGTTGATGCGGCCAATGTTCGAGCCTTTGTGTTAGTTGCAGCTGTAACAGGCCAGCGCAGGAGAGTGCTCCGAATTTGGAATTGTTAATATTTTGTTAAGATTCTTCGTGTGGGCAACGACGTAGACCAATGAGTTGTAGGCGTAGACCAATGAGTTGTAGGCAAAGTGTCGGTTGTGAGTATTGCAGACAGAGGGGTCCAATATACACACATTTTGAATCAATTGTTTTGTTTTGTTGACTTCACTTCGTGTTTTTGTTACCGATTAGGGTGTGTCAGTCGTCGATTTTTGCAAAAATGGGCTGTCATTTTTTTATTTAACTAATTTCACTAGACGTGGAGGTAAGTCATGCTGACAAGGCAGGGGTCTAAATCCGGGAAGTCGCCTGGGTTTACATTGATTGAATTGCTGGTAGTGATCGCAATTATTGCGATTCTGATCTCACTTTTGCTGCCGGCCGTCCAACAGGCACGTGAAGCTGCTCGAAGAACACAGTGCAGGAACAATCTGAAACAAATCGGATTGGCTTTGCACAATTACCATGACGTACACAATACGTTTCCATATGGGCTTTACATGGACGATACCTTCGGTTGGGGTACCTTCATCTTGCCATTTATGGATCAGATGGTTACCTACGATGCGATTGATCCCGGGAATCCAGTGGTCTGGGACATGATTGACTCTAATCCGGCACCTGCCGATGATGATGCAGGTCACCAAAACCGAGGTCAGATCCCGGACTGTACAGCTGTTGGCCCACAAGGTGACGCCGTGCGGAAACAGTTGACGGCGTTTATTTGTCCATCTGTCATGTGGCAGCGCAACACCGACCCAACTCAGCCCAAAACTCACTGTGGTGTTTCGGATTACCTTGGCAATCGTGGCTCGGGCGACATGTCTGACGGCATCGGGGACGACGACCGTGACTCGACCCACGGAATGCTTGGCCAACTGTTGAACAAAAATGCAGTGCTTGGCGGTGAAGGGATCGTCAAACTTCGTGACGTATCCGACGGATCGAGCAATACCCTCTTTGTGGGCGAAGTTAAGAATCACGATGACGACACTGGTGACCCGGAAGGTAGTGGCCGTTCATTTTGGGTAGGAGTTTCCGGCGGTTTCGACGGGCGGTTGTGGGACAAACACATTCGTATGACCAACACCGAACATCGCATCAATCAGCTTCCGGATGGCATGGAAGATATTCCTGGAAAAGACGGCGACTGGAGCTTTGGGAGCTTTCACCCTGGTGGAGCTCACTTTGTATTGGGAGATGGCTCGGTTCACTTCGTTAATCAGGGGATTGATGGTAGCATTTACGAACGTCTCGGCTGTCGTGATGACGGTTTACACGTTGATCTGCCATTCTAATGCTGGCTAAGTTGTGAAACTGAATTCGCGGAGAAGTCCGTCTTTTTCTAAAAGGCGGACTTCTTTCCGTGGGTGGTGTTCAATCTTTGGTGGAACATTTGGGAAGAAATGTATAAATGACAAGGGAACTGCTACATTTGTCGACGCGAATCAGTATGACGGTGCTGATTGGACTGTTGTTGTTCGGTGCGGGGTGCAGCTCATACGAACCGATTGAGTATGAGTACGTAGCGATTCACGGCAGGGTGACCTGTAATGGGTCGGTCGTCAAAGCCGGTGACGTTCGGTTCTCGCCCGTGGCCAAATCCCCGCATGAGAAGGACTTTGCTCAGACCGGGGCTCCTGCATATGCCTCGATCCAGCCTGATGGCACCTATGTACTGATTACGAATGCCGAGACTGGTACCGAGATGGGTGCCGTGATAGGTAAGCATCGCATCTCCATCAAACCGGCGATGTTAAAGGTCACGGAGGTGCTGATGGTCGATGATGAGGACTCGCTGAAGGCTCAGGAGTGGGAAGAGGAGGCTGAGGAAGAGGGTTTCGATAACCCACTTATGGTTCCACTCCCGTGCCCGGAGGTTAAAAACTTGGCGGTTACGCTCACGGCAGAGGACAGCGTGATCAACATTGAAATGTCCGGAGGTGGAAAGCTCACCACAGGCGATGGAAAATCAAAGTAACTGACTGGTCTGGCAAATCAGCAGTCATGATTGGGCCTTCTTTCCCACGTCCACAGGTGTGCGCCAATTCTGAAGAGAGTCTTGTCTCCAAACGAATTGTCGTGAGCCAGGGCCGTTCAAACGTCATCGGTTGAAATTGGCTCGTCGGTCTGTGATTCCCAGTCGGTCTTGTAGATCCGCGGGTTATTCTTCAGAAACTCGCCCCAGCCCTTGAGGTTGATGCCCCAGGGCCGTTCGGGGAGCGGTTCCGTGAGTGGCACAATCCAGGGTGCCGGCCACATATCGTAGGGCTGCTGTGCAAGATCAACCTGGGGGTCAATCAGCCGTTGCGGTCTGCGTCCGTTGATTGAGACCCATCCGTCGACGCGGATCTCGATCCGTCCCGTCAGCCCGCGGCGACGCAGCTCGTTCTGAAGGCCGGTGTTGGCGGCCAGGAACTTTGCAAACTGCTGAATCATCCGTGGCTTCCCCGCAAATTTTTGGATTTGCCGGTCATGCAGGTATCCGCCGGGATCGATTTCCAGGGATCGGCCGGTGGCGGGCTCGTGAGCGAAAAAGCGGGCGACACCGCGCTTGGTGCGGAGCATCATGTGCCAGGAAAAACGGTGACCTTCTTCCGTCCAGTTCACGTTGCCGGGATACAGATGGTGGCGAAAAGGGATCAGACACTGCAATCCCAGATAGATGGCCAGAATTGCAATCACTGATTTTTGCCGCGTTCCGAGTGTCGTAACGGCTGAGTCGATGATGCCGGCCGGACGTACCTGTGTAAATCTGGAGAGCAGGCGGCGAGGGACGTCGATCGGAAAGTAGACTAACGTTGCCAGCATCATCAGCCAGGGAAAAATCCCGATGCTGAACAGCTGTGTGTTTGTCATATGAAAGAAAATGGTGATCGCGTAAGCCAGCAGGCGAGTTCGTCGCCAGAGTATCATCGGGATTACCAGGAGGTCGTAAAGCAGTCCTCCGTAGCTGAACAGGATTGCGGCTTCCCACGTAATGAAAAACTCACTGATGGCGCCTGGGAACCGGTGGGCTTTTTCAGATAACCACAGATACATGGGCTCCCCGTGCAGCCAGTCCTGATTGATCTTTGCGATCCCACCGTAGAAGTATGGGATGGCGACCTGGATCCTGAGAAGCCACAGTGACCAGGCCGGCGCCACTTTTGAACGGATTCGAGGTCTGATCAAGGCATCAAGTGAAAGCGACTGGTGCGCGGGAAGAAAGGTCATCACCAGCGCCAACAGGCAGACCAGGTAGAAGTGGTTCAGGTAGTTGATCTGATTGAGCAGAAACAGATAGGAAAACCCCAGGAAGAACAGAAACATGCTCAGGCGGTACAGCAACCCCACGATGATGAACACCGACAGCACTCCCAGTACCCCCAGGAGAATCCACATTCCGTTGCCGGGCAGTGTCTGGACCCAATCGAAGCCGTAATATTTGAAAAGGAACGGATTGTGGATGTTCCAGGCAAGCCGGATTCCGACGTAATGTTTCCACACGGTCCAGAGCATTTCGATTCCGAATAAGATTCGGAAGTACACCAGCCATCCATTGTCGACCGGTTTGAACAGTGCACGGCACCATTGCTGCATTGACACCCGTTGCCGAATCGGTGTCGGCGGGGGGCTCGTCATCGCAATTTGAGCCGGAGATCCGGGATCCGTTGGATTGTGGCGTTTTGACGTCATTTGCTGGTCGTTCGCGTGGCTTGCGCAGACAGTTCGTTATTACGCCTGTTGCAAAATGTTTTCTCACACTCTTGCAGCGAAAACCGTCCGATGAACGGACAGATCCCTCTCGGCTGGCAGCTGCATCAGCGCGCTGTGCAGCAGATCGAAGTTAAGCATTGTGTCGCCGCCAAACAATCTGCCACACCAGTTTAGAATCTTAGCACCACAAAGTCCGTGTCGGAATAACTGATGAACCAATTTGAGAGGATCGGACACGCATCATTTGCGAGGCAACGCGAATTCCGCAATCAGATAACGATCCCGGCACCGCTCCAGATGAATGTATCGCATCACTCAAGGGACTCAAGGGGTTCCAGGAACCAGTTCCTCTGATAAAGTGGCTGTAAGACAGGCACCCGCAGGCCCTCGCCGGTAATCTGGTCGATAGACCAGATACAGCAGTAACCGATGAGCCTGGGCAGCTCATCGTCAGCAGTGAACCGCAGAGCGGGGAGTGCGTCACTGGACTTCATGCGGCCCAGGCTGACGGTCGACATGCGACGCACTTTGCGGTGCTCGGGATCATCAGGATTTGAGTCCGTCATGCGATCAGTCAAAAGTGCCGTGAGGTCCGGGGGGGCACTTTCTGAATAGAAATGACCCAACGCCCAGATCGCGGCGGACCGCGGTTCAAAATGAAAACTGTGTTTTGGAATATAGCGGCGCAGCAGGTTGTGTGATTCGGCAAATCTCATTTCGCCAAACGTCTGAAAGATCTGTGAGACCTGCTCGGCCGTCGAGACGTCACTTCGATCCGTGAGCTTTGTATTCGTCATGCGAGTGGCATAATCGAGCAGGACGTCCAGGGTATTGGGAATTGCCAGTTTTCTGAGTGACCAGGCTGCGGTCACCAACACCTCTGGCCGTTCGAACTCCAGCAGTTCAATGAGCCGGTCGGCAGCCGGTTCGTGGTCCAGGCTGGCGACCAGGATTGCCGCCTGCTCCAGGCCCCGCCAGCGATCAGTCGCCAGCATGTTCATGGTCTGCTCACGGACCGCGGCGTCGAACTCATTCATTTTAGCCAGATCCGCCAGTGACCTGCGGACGTACCGTCGCAGGTCGGGATGAGGATCATCCAGCATCGGTCCGATTTGTCCGATCGCATTGACCGATGGACGAACGACCAGGGCCTCTGCTCCCAACCGGCGGACGTTGGCATCAGGACTGCTGATGATTCGCTCTGCCATGGCCACGATCAGACGGGGATCGAGTTCCAGTAGTCGTTGCAGTGCGATGGCGGCGACTGCTGGTTCCTGGTCCACGGCCCGCTTCAGCAACAACGACCGGGCTTCGTCGCTGTCGTGGTGAGTCAGAAACGACACCGCCACCAGTCGGTCGAGTATGCCTCTTGGTGATTCGTCTGCGGCAAGTGCAGTGGCATGCTCTTCGAGCCTGTTGGTTTGAAGGGTTGCCATGGCCTGCGCCGCCTCCAGACGGATATCCGCTGGCTGCTCACGGTCGGTTGCCAGCTTCAGCAAAGCGTCGGTTGCCCGAGTGTCTCCGACGGTTGCCAGTCCACTGATAGCAAGAAGCAACGGGCGTCGCAAAAAACTCGGGTCCGTCAGCCGTGCCAGCCAGACATTACGGGCCGGCTCATAATCCCATCGCGCCAACGCAGGTTCGACGAACTGTCCTGTATCGCCTCCCGCAGTGCTGATGTATTCCAGCAGGATTGGTGCAGACGCACGTACATCCAGAACCACCAATGCACGAGCGGCGGTCAGGCGGACGAGAGGGTGTTCTGTCGTGTTTGAAAGCGTTTCTTCGATCATTGGAACTGCTTCACTGAGTCCCGACATGCCCCGCCTGTGCGCAAGGATCATTGAGTCGATCGCTTTCCTTTGCAGGTCATCGTTATCGCGTGCGAGTGCCGTCAGCCAGAGTGGCAAGAGCTTCGTTGAGAATCTGACCTCTCGCTGCACTTCTGTCAGGACAGGATCCCTGTCCAGAATGCTGTCAACGCCCCCGGGGTCATTTGCTTTCAGAACTCCGCTTGTTGGCACAATGAGCGCGAGCAGCACCAGCGTCTGAACACCTGGAATAAATTTGACGGGTGAGCCAACTTCAGCCGGAGTTCGACGTGGTTTATTTAACGGTTGTGGATCGTGAAGCATTGAGAATGGGAAGGGTTATTGAGGACGGGTCAACCGCCAGGTTTGTGTGAGAAGGACAGTCAGCATGATTGCCGTCAGGGTCCCCATCATCCACCAATTGGTGGTCACAAGATCGTACTGTGTGAATCCGGGTGCCTTAATGGCCGAAAGTGCAGCTGCCATTGGATTCAGAGCCAAGGCTGTTTCCACGGTCAAACGTCCAAATGGTGCATCTTCACCCAGCCAAATCAACATCGTGCCTGCAAATAAGGAAAACAATACCACGTAGGCGGTCGTCGTTGCCGATGCGGTCCGGTCGAACAGACTACTGATTGTGGCACTGAGGACAAGGACAAATCCGGCTGTCACCAGCAGGCAGATGATCACTTGCTGGATTTGCAGACGCAGGCCGGGGTCGATGTACATCATCACTGCATATCCCGGTAGTGTCGCCAGTAGTAACAGCAGGACCGGCCAGATGACGCTGAGCAGCTTGCCTCGCAGAATGGTGCCGGCCGAGAGAGGCGTCACCATCAGCATCCGCCAGCCACCACTCTCCCGTTCTGCGCTAATCACTCCCACAGAGAGACTCGGAGTCACAAGAACAATAATCGCCACCTGCATCACAACCAGAATCCCTCCGATGGTCTCTACGCTCCAGTCCATCGTACCAGTGGTGGTGAGAATCGAGAGTGCCAATGAAAGGATGGTGCAGCCGGAGACCATCCGGATCATCCAGTGCGACCGCCCAAAGCGGCGACAGCGAAACTCTTTGACCATCACCGGATTGGTCCACTTTCCGATAGAAGACTTCCGTCGCTGCGGATCCACGAGAAACATCAATCGTCGCATCAGCTGGGTGGAATGCGATTGATCGTCGGTGATGGCCCCCGAAGACCGGGCACGATCGAGCATTGACGAGTTCAATCGGGTGACTGTGGCCCATACATAGGCAGCGGTGATTACCGCCGAAGACACAACGTAGCCCCAGGACGTTGTGGCCCTGGAGATCACTCCCTGCGAACCCACATCACCCTGTCCCAGTAATTCCATCACGGCAGGTACCGGTGATATGCACTGCAACCAGAAAGCAAAATCTGACAGCCAGCCCGGCTGGCCCTGCAGAAACAAGTGGGGACCCAGGACAACCACTGTTGTGAACAACACGAGTCCGTACGTGATCCGCAGAGCGGAGTCCGATGATGCGGCCCGTGAACTGACAAACAATCCCAATGTTGCGTACTGAATGGCGACCAGCATCAGGATGCCATACAGGGCAAGGACGCCTGTCACAAGGTCGACTCCCCCCATGGCATAACACGCCACTGCAGCGGGCAGGCTCATGACCAGCATCATCAAAGCGAATACCAGTACGCCGGCCAGTTTACCGATGTAGATTTTCCACGGACTCATCAGGCTGTTGATCAAAAGCGCCAGTGTTCCGCTGATCCGCTCCCGAACGATCGACGTTGCTGGAAAGACCGGCACAAGCAGAATAAGAGTGGCCAGTAAGCCGTAACCAAACAAACGAAATACCTGCCGCGACTGTGTGCCGGAGAGATCCACCAGGGCGTCTGTCGGCCAGCGGAGCAGCACGAGCAGAGCGAAGAGCACCGCGATGCTGACCTGGAGCGCAAACGCCCTGCGTGTTCGCAGAATTCCGACCAATTCGCGCTGCAGGATTGGATTGTTCATTCCGTTCCTCCGGATTCGTCACTTCGGCCAGCCGTGGCAGCTGCGAGCGTCGATTGCGATTGTTTATCTCTTTCGTCCGTTTCCTTCGCAACCGAAAGAAAGACATCCTCCAGATTGCTCTGGACTTCGCCGAATCGTGAAATGGCGACATCGGCCGTCACCAACAGAGCCAGCAGCTTCGTGATATCTGTTTCGGATTTGACGGTCCGAAACCGCACGGTCGCCTCCGCTGCCGACGCTGTGATTTGTGACGTTTTTTCCGGGCCGATGAATTCGCGAACGACACGTGTGGCTTCATCAAGTTGATCTGCGGACAGGAGCTGTACTTCAATCGTTCGCTCCTGGCTGATGTCTCGCATGATTTCTTCCAGAGTGCCAAACGCCCGCAAACGTCCGTGTGTGATCATTGCCACCTGATCACAGATTCTCGCCAGTTCCGGAAGGATATGACTGGTCACAATCAGTGTTTTGCCCATCTCGGCCAGACGCAGCAGCAATTCCCGCATCTCAATTCGCGCCTGGGGATCCAGGCCATTGGCCGGTTCGTCGAAGATCAGCACCTGCGGATCGTGCAGAAGGGTGCGGGCGATAGCGACTTTCTGTTTCATGCCATGGCTGAGAGCTTCGACATATCGGTCCTTCATATACGTCGATTGAGTCGTCTCCATGACGGCTTCAATTCGCTTTTTGCGTTCTCCACGTTCGATGCAAAATGCGGCCCCGAAGAAATCCAGATACTCGTGGACCCGCATATTGTCATACGATCCGAACGTGTCGGGCATATAGCCCACCAGCTGTCGAATCTTCCGTGCGTCACGAACACAATCGACTCCGGCGATTTGAGCCGATCCACTGGTGGGTTGCGAAAGTCCCACCAGGATGCTGATCGCCGTCGTCTTACCCGCACCGTTGGGGCCGATCAAGCCGAGAATCCGACCGCGATCCAGCTGCAGTGAAAATGAATCCAGAGCCGTAAACTCGCCGAAGCGTTTGGTCAGATTCTCTGTTACGACGACCGGCGAAGACTGTTGCATCCTGATGCTCTCGTAATTTGTTTCAAAATAAAGATTGAGAAGAGGATCTGTCCTGACAGTGCGGGTCGGGACGGTTTACTGGAAGCGCTGATGAACGCGTTGACCTGAGAACGTCTCCGGTAAAGCTGATCCGACGATCAGGGATTGAGCGTCATTCCCTCCGCTTCGATCCGCAGTGAATCGATCTTCCACAGGTTAATCGATCCCGCATCCAGATTTTCAACGGTTGCTGCGTTGTCCTCGGGAACAAACACAAAGACGCCCAGCGTCAAACCGCCTCTCTCGTCGAAAACCAGTGATTCGGTACGATCAATCTCCAGTTTCACATTCCCGACGGGAGAATCATCACTGGCTATCACAACGGGTTCACCCTCATTTTCTCTCGCGATTTCAATTCGTGTGACGGGGCCGGTGATGCGTACCATGACAAACACCCGGTCGAGCTTCATCGGGAGAACTTCGTCCGGGAACTGCACTCGCAGCCACGTTTTTGTCGAAGATTGCCGTTCCACCCATTCCCCGGTTCGGTTCACGTAGGTGGAGGAAGAAATTTTTTCGCGGTCCGTGCGATAAGGAAGAAATGGCGATGGTATGGCCACTTGCGAGTCCGGTGATGTGCGTTCCATCACCAGCGGCATGGCAAACAGGGCTGTACCGAGTTTGCGGGTCTGTTCGGGAAACTCGAACCCCGTTGCAACGGGCGGCGCCCAGGCAAACAGTGTGGGCCGATCAGGATAGACCGTGTCAGTTCCTCGCGGTATCAACCGTCGGTAAACCGTCTGTCGGCGACGCTGTTCATCACTCAGCAGAGTGGCGGCGACGAACTGATCGCGAGGCAGCACGTCTTCGGAGTGGACGGTGAATGTTCCTGTCGGGGATATCTGAACCGCCAGATTTTCACGACCGGGCGTCGCAATGATGGCGTCCGTCAGTTCGTCTAGAGAGGAGGCTGAAACTCGACCTTCAAACCCGCCGGGGCCAAAACGGCCTTTGGCCTGAAGCGGAGCAGATGTTGTCGCCGTGACTTCAAAGGCTGACGATTGTTCGCCTGGCGGCAACGTCAGGTTCTGCCAATGCCAGGAGTCCAGGTCCGTCCAGAGCATGCGATTCACTTCCCCCTGCGGTTCATCGGAGTGCGGGACCAGAACACCGCCGTTCGTCGACCCGATATCGGACTGGGAGGGATTCTGGTAGTACAGACTCGCCAGGCCGGACACCTGCAGAGTGTCACTGCCGGCTGCGGTCTGTACGAACTGCATTTCTGCCAGCGTATTTGGCACGGATTGTTTCAGTGACGCACCTTTGAACGCAATCACCGATGCCGCTGCGATGGCAATGACCGGTCCCAGCCATCCGAGTTGCTCCAGCCGGCCTCGTCGGATCAGCCAGAGTCCACCAAAGAGCACGCTGCCGCAAAACGAAGCTAACGTAGCTGCAACGAGTCCACGATCGGCAATGTGGTACCCAATCTGTTCGGCCAATATCGGGCCAAAATGTTCCACTGGAATCGGCGGTGGACCGGATGGTTGAAAGAATCGATCGGCCAGCGTCTGCAGAGGGGAGGTCGCTACGTAGGGTGATGTGAAGAGCGGGTCGGTGGTTTGCTTATCGGTGGCTTGACGAGGCCGGATCCATGCTCGTGGACCGAGTGTCGTAAACAGAATCTCCCCCTGTCCGACTTTTTTCCAGAAGGCCGCCGGCCAGCCGTTCACCGAATAGGCCACATCGCAGTGACCGCCCATGACGCGTGCAAGTTCCACCGGCTCTTCGAATTGACGGAGCTCACCATCAGGGGTCTCGAAACTCTGTTTTTTTCCGTTAATCTGCAGTTCCGTGAGGCCGACCCGATCAATCACCTGACAGTCAAATGTCTCTCCCAGTAATAAGCGAAGGGTCTCAGGCTCCAGTTGATCGAGCATAATCCACAACCGGCCACCTGAGTGCAACCAGTCACGTACTGCTGCCAGACCCGCAGTATCTTCTGCAATACGGTCACTGGACAGGATTAGCTGATCCATTGCCTGCAATCCGAGCCCGCTTTCCGGCAGGAAATCGCCTCGGTACTCAGAGACCAAACGCGAGCGCCCTGTCGCAAGCTTTGCTACCGAGGACAACTCCATCACCACTTCTTCTTCGTCCGCATCAGAATCCTGATCGCTGATTGACTTCGTTACGATGGGTCGCCAGCCAGCCGGAAGAATTCCCTCGTCGATCATATGACCTGCGCGGGTCTTTACCAGCGCATCTTCTCCGCTGGCCGAATCAAGCAGCATCGTGTTAACGCCATAGCGACCAGTTTCCGGGGCCTGTTGTCCTGGAGGCAGAACCAGCAACGTCGATCGGTGTGTACTCAGAGGCGGTAGCCACAGACGCCTGGCATACTGAAGGTCGGGGTTGTCGGCGAAGTGCGTGGCAACGATGACTTCCCGGGCCGTGAGCGCCGGGTTCACGACTTCAATCCCCATCGTTCCCCACTTTTGTGGCACGTAGTGGGCCACTCCGGCGGGCATAGACCCTCGTTGCAGGACAGGCAGCCGGACGTTGTCATCCTGCCCGGTGCAAAACGGTGACTGTTGTGCAGCAACCGTGATTGACAACCAGCAGACAACCAGCAGGCGCGCGCGAAACATCCTAATGCGGGACGGCCGCAACCAAATTCGAACTGATGCGCAGAAACATCCTCGACGGTCGCCCTGAACACCCTGAAAGAATGCTAAGAACCCGTAGCAAAATAGCCTAACCCTCCTAATAATCGAGTTCGCAGCGGATGCGAGCACTTCAGCAGTGACCATAGGATGTGGCACTCCTCGATCAAGAAACATGCGTCTAATGAAAAAACAAAAAGCGGGGGCGGGATTCGTCAAATGACTCAATTTGATAACGCAGCACATCCAATGTCCGCTGGGAACCCACAGCAGATCAACCCGACGAAGGATTGTCAAAAAGGATTGTCAAATATGGGAAGTCTAGTTCAGAAACCAATCAGCCGTTAAGTCGTTGGCGAACAATTTGATTCGTGTTGTGTTGTCGTTCATCTCGATGCCGACTGTGTTATGAATGTTGCAGCGTCACCTCCAGTAGCGTCATTCTTCAGTGAAGTGTGAGCGATAGCGCACGCCGCAGGTGGTGAGGTTGGCAACTCTTTTTCTACACGATTAATTCAGTAATACGGGCAACTCCTTCTGGACCAGTGCAGCGTGCTGTCAGACGCCTGGGAGTTTTGTTTGAAAGGTGACGTTTAATGGTGGCGACCGGTATTTTACGGCAAATGGTTCCACATATTCAGCTGTCATTTTCCACATATTCAGCTGTCATTTTCCACATATTCAGCTGTCATTTTCCACATATTCAGCTGTCATTTTCCACATATTCAGCTGTCATTTTCCCCATATTCAGCTGTCATTTTCCCCATATTCAGCTGTCATTTTCCCCATATTCAGCTGTCATTCCTGTGAATCCGTTGTTTCAGTATTCGAATGATGGCTCAGTGACACGTCCCATTGGTGTACGGGCACCGTCCAGGGCTCCTCGCGCACTGGCTCTTTGAGCGGCAGGATCCATGGTTTATGCCACAGTGACCGGCGTTCGGAGGCCAGATTAATTTTCGGATCGATCAGTGTCTGTGGTTTGCGCCCGTTAAGTGACACCAGCATGCTGGCGCGGATCTCAACCTGATCTGCCGATGAAAGTTTTAGTTGTCGGGCAAGGAATTTGCTGAATTGCAGGATCATGTCGGGATCCTGTAGACGAGGAGCCTGGTAACCGGCCAGGTAGGGTCTGAGGTCGATATTGACCGTTTGCCCTGTTTCTGTGTGTGTCGCACTAAAATCCAGCCGAACTTTCTTTTCACGCAACATCATCCGCCAGGAGAATCTGGCGCCTTCTTCGGTCCAGTCGACATTACCTGGGTACAGAAAGTGTCGGAATGGAGCCAGCAACTGGACGCCAACATATGCTCCCAGTCCGACCACAATGAGTTTCTTTTTCAGCGAGAGTGGTCTGTCGGCGTCGTTGTTGTCGGTTGCACCAACAGGAGTTCGACGTCGTTGCCGCCAGAGGTGTCGCGCCCATTCCGGGCGAAAGAAAACCGTCGTTGCCCCAATCATCAGCCATGGAAAAACACTGATCCGAAATAATGCCGCATTCGCAAGGTGAAACACCACGGCCAGAATGAAGGCAGGCTTTTGAGTTCGCGGCCACAAGACCAGAGGAACGATCAGCAGATCGAACGCGAGTGAGCCCCAGGCAAAGAAAAAGACCATCCAGTCCTGACCGACGTAGGGTCCGATCAGTGGATACTCTCCTTTGTCGGCCAGCAACACTCGCATGGGGATTCCCTGCAGCCAGTCGCCGTTGAGTTTCGCCACCCCGCCAAAGAAATACGGGATACCGATCTGAATTCTAAGGATCCACAGCATCCACGCCGGAATAACAGACGATCGAATTGCCGGGACGCGAACGACGTCGATCGCTAATGTTCGGTGTGCCGGTAACATTGCCATCAGCAGGCCAATGAGCACGATCAGGTAATTGTGATTTTGATAGATCGTCTGTTCCAGTAAAAACACATAGCTAAAACATCCGCACAACAAAGGTGCTGCGATCCGATAGTAAAAGCCGAACGTGACACAGATCGACAGTGCCAGCATGACGACAAAATGAATGTACATGCCGGCACCGGGCCAGGGTCGTATCCACTCAAAACCGTACCAGGTGAAGTGGAACACGGGGTCGATGTACAGCCGTTTAATCCAGCCTTCATCGCTGATGATTAAAGACGATGCGTACCATAACATTGTCAGTCCGTAGACGATGCGGAAGAACGCCAGAAAAGAGATGTCCACTGGGACAAAGAACTGACGTGAGAACGCAAGAGAGGTCGGAACCAGCCGTTTTTTTTCGGGGTCGTTGACGGGAGGCATCATGGCACACTATTCGGGTCCGGATCACCCGAATCCATTTACAGGCGGTTGGACGCGCACTTTGACTTGTACCTCGACCATTGTGAAGAGACCCGGGTGTGGGTCAAGCGCTTGGCGCTCCAGGTGTCTCAACACCGATGGACGAGATTCTTTTACAAATATTCGTATCGAATTCTAAGCTACGAGTAAAGTGGATGGTCGGTTGCGATACATCTGTCCAGTATGCCGATAAGGGACGGCTGGTGCGATTTTCTGCCTGATGGATCTGAGGTTCTGCTATTACGATTATTACGGGAAATATCCGGCACTGTACGTCATGCCTGGGTTGATTGGTCTGTGCCTGGATCGAGAATGCGGGCTGTGTGATCTTAGGGCTTTCAGATCAGTAGCAGCGGAATCGCGAGAGAGTGGGATTACCAGCCACAGATTCCGGTGTCACGGCATGCGTCATGCCGCAGCGCCACTGGTGTTGGTTGAACCGGGCCCTGCCTCCGGTCCGTTGGAGCCGTCCCGGAAAAATTTACACAGCAGTTGCCTGAACGGCTTACCGATTTGAATCCGGTGAAGCCGGAGCGCAGAATTGTTGACTGCAGGTCTGGAACCAGTCGTGACGCATAAAGTTGAAAGAAGCTCTGCCTGCGTTGCGAGGAATTTTCAGATCTGAATTCCCTGGGTGATCGGTCAGATCACAGGTTAAGTTGATATTCGACGCAGGTTTGCCATTAACGAACCCAGCGGGATATTTGCTGGAACAACGTCACTGCAGAGTTCGTCGTCGTCACAAGATGAGTCAAAGGCAGGCTGATTCATGAGTGAAAGAACCCACCATATGAGAATCAACAGCCGAACGATTGTTGCATCGATCGCCTTAATCGTCCTGTTCGCACAGGGGCCCTCGCAATCATCGGCCAACCAGCCGAACGGTCTCGTTGGCCACTGGGAATTCA
Source organism: Fuerstiella sp. (assembly GCA_022447185.1). GTDB lineage: Bacteria > Planctomycetota > Planctomycetia > Planctomycetales > Planctomycetaceae > S139-18. The sequence continues at coordinate 46,459 of JAKVAY010000059.1, forward strand.
ATGATGGTACCGGCAGGGACTCATCCGGGAACGAACAGTCGGCCGTGCTGGGCGGAGCGAAAATATTTTCGCTGGGAGACGGTCAGGCGTGTCTGCAGTTTCCGGACGAAGTCGATCCTGTGCAGATTCCTGTCTCGTCAGAGTCCCCGGTTGCCATTCAAAGAGGGACGGTCAGCTTCTGGATGAGTACATCCAGCGATCGGACGAACATCATCAGGTTCAACAACCGAGCCATTGAATTGAATTCGTATCGTGGCGACTTACAGGCCCGGTTTGTTGGCAACGACAAATTCCGGTACGGAACACTTGTGCTGGATTATGACTGGCCAAAGTACGACATGCGAGAATTCGCCTTCTATGGACATCCGCGGGCCGCCGTTGGTGATGCTGAGTGGCACCACTTTGCGGTTGCTTACGATGATCAGGTGGGAAAGATCATCGGGTGGCGGGATGGACAGCTGATCGCGGTCGTTGATTTGTCAACCGTGGGTCCCGAACCGCTGAGGCGACAGGGCCTGACCAAAATTATCGCCGGACAGGAATTCGTCGGTTTCCTGGATGATTTGCGGATCTACAACAGAGTGCTGTCCGACAGTGAACTGCGGTCTGTCTATTCGTCAACCCGCTCGGTCTATGCCGGTCGTCGTGATACGAATCATTCGGATCGGCCCATGAAGTCCTACAGATTTCAGGAGCAGGACAGCACAATGTACCGTGCGTGGCTCCAGTATCACCCACCTGCACGTGAACAGGGTCGCGAGTTACTCCAGACCATCGTCGCCGAAGGCCAGCATTCTACAGTCCGGACCGCAGCATCGGAGTTGAAAGATGCCGTCAGCTCCATGTTCTCATTTACGCCGTCGGTGACCGAACAGGCTGATTCCGGTACAAAAGTAGTACTTGGCACAGCCGAAACGTCGACCTGGATTCGCAGTCACGCCGACCAGCTGGATCTTGATCGCATCGTGAATGACGGTTTCGTGATCAGGACCGTATCGTCAGGGGAAAGTTCCACGCTGGTTGTGGCAGCACATATTCCAGCGGGTGTGATCTTCGGCACGTTCGATCTGATCCGGCGCATACAAACGGGACAGGACCCGCGGCAGCTGGATGTGCTTGAGAACCCTGCAATTCGCATTCGCATGGTCGATCACTGGTCATATTTCCGAGGCGTCTTCGGTGACAGATGGCGCGGTGGCGGCCGGGATGATTCGATCTTCAGCTGGGAGGAGTTAAGAACGGGTGATACCAGGCAGATTCGGGACTGGGTCCGCATGATGGCGTCAGCCGGCTGGAATGCCATTTGTCCCAGCGAAGTGAACTGGCACTACCGAGACAATTTTCTTGATCACCTGGACGAAGTCGAAGTCCTTGCGGAAATCCTGCGGGACTACGGTATGAAACTGTACTGGAGCCCCAGTTATCTTCTGGCACTCGACCAGAGTACCGCAGATGCGTTGTATGCGCGCGTCCCTGACTTTGGTGGGTACATGATGAAGCTGGGGTCAGAAAAACAGAATGGCCACCCCGGTCCGCCGATGGTGAATCGTATTGCAGACACCGTTATGCCCTGGGGGGGAATGGTGCTTGTTCGCGGGTTCGTGTACGGCAATCTACGCTACACACCGGAACCATATCGCACATTGATTCCCCACGACATTTTTGCACCGGAAGACGGAGAATATCGAGATAACGTGATTATTGTTCCCAAGGGCAGCGCCGGCGACTGGGACTACTCTGCGCCCATTCCGGCAATCGACGGGGCGATGCAAAAAAACCTGTCCGGGAGTGAACAGGTCATCGACAAGAAGTTTCCGAGTTCCTGGGTTGAAAAATGGAAATGGTGGCTGGAGCAGGACCATTACCACGATGGTCCTGGCAGCCTGAACAAGCTGGATGTGGACTGTATCATGGGGGTTTCCATGATCAGTCCTTCGCCATCGTGGACATCAACTCCGCTGAATATGGTGAACTACTATGGCCTGGGACGTCTGGCCTGGAATCCTGATCGAACTGTTGACGAAATTTATACCGAGTGGATTCAGCAGACGTTTGGCCACGACCCGGAAGTGGTTGACATCATCCGGGACATCCTGCTGATTTCGGACGATGCAGCCCGAAAACTTTACATGTACAGGGGTTACAGAGGAATCTGGATTGACAAAGGTGATGTTGGCCTGGTCGAACGCAAATTACCCTACGTGATTAACCGGAGTGGGATCGGGCCGACCAACTCTCGACTGCAGCAGCGGATCCTCAGTCAGTATTCAGCCGGCCTTCGCGATGTTTTCGCTGATCCGTTGCGCAGTGAAGAGTACCTGTCTGCCTTCCACTTCAAACGTCACGACTACCGATTGTCAATTGGACGGACACTGATCGAGGATGTCTACGGGGGTATGGAAGAAGCAGTGGAACTGGCCGCAAAAATGGTTCGTCTTTGGTCGGGACTGAAAAACAGGATTGACGAGCGTCGATACGAGTACACTCGTAAAGAACTTGTGGAATTTGCTGAAGACGCGCGCGGCACTCGCAACGCGACAGCAGCTGCGTTCGAAAAATACACCGGCCGGGATCGCAAAGAAACTCTGGCCGGTCTGACCGCTGACGCCCTGGCAGGAGTTCAGGTATACAATATCAGGCACTTCGGAGCCGGGCAGGATGCCGCGACGAACGACGCGCCAGCGGTTAACAGGGCGATCGATGCCTGTTCGTCGGCCGGCGGAGGTACTGTCTTTGTCCCAACGGGAATCTACCCGGTCGGCACCATTCATCTCAAAAGCAACGTCACACTGGTGCTCGACAAGGGTGCCATTCTCAAGGCTGCTGACGGGCACATGGACTCCAGGGAGCCCAACCCGCATGACCAGGGACTGATGGATCCTGCGTGTTATCACTGGGAGGCATCACTCATTCGGGGCAGTGACCTGGAGAACATCAGAATCTGCGGTCCTGGAACACTTGATGGTTCCGCGCTGATCACTCGCAGCGATGTGCCGGAGGGAACCGGTGACAAGGGAATTGCCCTGAAAAACTGCCGGGATGTAGAAATCCGGAACCTGAACATTCAGAAGGGAGGGCACAGTGCTGTCCTGGCGACTGGTTGTCAGAATCTGCTCGTCGACAACGTCACCATCAACACCGATCGAAACGGCATCATTTTGTCACAGTGTAAGGATGTTACAGTTGCCCATTGCCACATTGATGCCGTGCGCTATGACGATGGTTATCCTGCCGGTGGTGAGGATGCGATTAAACTGTGCAGTGACCTGTCACTAGGAACGGTACAGCCCACGCAAAACGTGATGGTGCGTGACAGCAGTCTGGCCGGTGGCGGCAGCGCGATTCATTTCGGTTCAGAGACCGTGGGACCGATCAGCAACATCGAATTCGACAACATCAGAGTCCGTCGCGCCGGCGAAGCTGGCATCAGTGTGACGGCTAACGACGGCAGCAATATCAATGGAATCCGTTTCAGCAGGATCCGCATGGAAAACACATTCGCTCCGGTCTTTATCAGGGTTACCGATGCGGCTCGCGTGCCGGCCGGTACCTACCGCCGTGGTTCTGTTCGCAATATTTCTTTCACAGATATGACAGCCACTGGCTGGTCGTCCGGCATTCAGTCCCGTGAAATGCCCTGCGTCATCTGGGGACAGCCGAACTCTCCCCTGGAGGGAATTCAATTCGATCGTGTATCGATCCGTTTGGTCGGTGGACACGGCCCGATTGATGCAAATTTGGATCCGCCGGAAAGCGACGAATTCGATCCTCGTCAACTGGAGTTGGTTCCAGCTAGTGCCTTGTATGCGAGGCACATTAGGGGCCTATCCTTCACAAAATGCCGATTTTACCTCAAGAAATCGGATAATCGGCCCGCATTTGTGGTGGACAACACGGAAAATATCACGTTAAAATCAAGCTATTTACCGTTTAGCACGGAGTCCAGTGCTAGAATTTTCGTGCGAAACAAGGTCACTGACTTGGCAATTCAAGGTTGTTCAGGTTTTCGCAACATGCGATTAACTAACGTCAGGCACGGTTCACTTTAGTTCGGAGCAGCATGGCGGCTCTCAAGTGATGGCAGGAAGCGGTCGATCAGAGAAGACAGAGGGTTTCTTGTTTCCTAGCAAGCACATCTGTTTTTATCGTTATAGGTAAATTCAATGCTTTCGATATATAACGGGCATACTCGCGATTGCGAGGGATTGTCGCGACGTGAACTCTTTCGCATTGGTGCGTTAGGTGCAACTGGGTTTTCACTACCCGGTCTGCTCGAGCTCAAGGCTGCCGAGGCAAGTTCCAAGGCCGTCAAAGATGTTTCAGTCGTCCTGCTTTGGCTGCAGGGCGGACCATCGCATATCGAGACATTTGATCCCAAAATGACGGCTCCGGTCGAAATTCGTGGGATGTTTGGCGAGGTCGCAACCTCCCTGCCCGGTATCACGTTTGGCGGGACTTTTCCTAAACTGGCCTCAATGGCTGACAAACTGGCCGTTGTACGCTCTTTCCAGAGTGGGATCAGCAGTCACAAGACAGGTAGTCGTTGGGTTTCCTCTGGTGGAAATTCAACCGAAGCTAACATGGGTTCGCTGTACGCTCGAATGGCCGGCAATAATAATCCCCATACGGGTATGCCACGCAATGTGCTGTTACTGCCATCTTCGGCCGGCGAGGAATACAAAGATTTCATCCGGAAGGGGCCCGAGCGATTCACCCAGGTTGGTGAACTTGGGTCGTCCTTCGCTCCGTTTGACCCCAGTACCGGTTCTGGTGGTCAGGGTGTAGAGAATATGAAACTGCACCTGCCCGATGGTCGGTTTGAGGATCGTCGGACGCTACTGACTGCTTTGGACCATCTGAAACGGCAAGCGGATTCAAGTGATGTTCTTGCCGGAGCAAATACGGCTGAGCAGCAGGCAACCTCGGTTCTGCTGGGTGGTGTGTCTGACGCAT
>JAKVAY010000006.1 GCA_022447185.1 Fuerstiella sp.
CCGGCGAATTTGAGCGGGATGGGTTTGTCGCCGCTGGCGTTGATAACCTGACCACTGACCACCTGCAGTAGAGTGGGGCTGTGGGCCTGCCATCGCAGAGCGGTGAGCGGTCCGGATTGCGAAATCAGTGACAGAGTGTACGTCAGACTGGTCTCGTTGCGCGGCTTTGTGCCGACCGGCAGGGCGTTGTGGTCCTGAGCCTTGTCGATGACATGGATCGCTGTTTGTGTCCGGGTCGCATCCAGAATCCTGATGGAAATGCCATCGAGTCTTTCGGAACAGCAGTCGGTACGGTTCCAGACGGCCACACTTGAGATTGGCAGTTCGCTGCCCAGGTCAACTTCCCACCAGGCGTTTTTCTCGGAATTGGTGCATGAGCAGGAAGGAAATGAACCGTCGCGATTGCCATCGATCGCTTTAGACGCCGGCGAGTTATGGGCAACACTCGACTGGCTCGCCTGTCCTGTACGAGCGACATTGCGGTTTCCGGAAAACACCTGAACTTCGGAGATGGTCAGAAATTCTTCTACATCGGACGGCAGTTCAATCCGCACGAAACGCCCGCGAGCGATTGGTGATCGACCGGTTTTGGCTGACTTGTTCGTGACTTCACTGATCCATCCGGAGTCTTCACTCAAAACGTTGCTTTCTCCCAGACGTGGCTTGTGCCATTTTACGGGCTGCTGGAGCGTGATAAGCCAGTCTTCAAAATCATCCGTCAACTGTGGCGGGTTGCTTTTCAGTATCTCTGCAACTACAGCCAGCTGGTCTCCGATTTCGGCCAGTTGCGTGGTTTGTTGCTGCGTGTAAACCCGTAAGATAGGTGCGGTGGCTCCCTTGGTGTTGCCTGCACCAATCAGGCTGTTGAAGAACCCTGCAAACTGATAATACTCGCGCTGGGTCATTGGGTCGTATTTGTGGTCGTGACACTGAGCACACTCGAGAGTCAGGCCGAGCATGGCGGTGGCCGTCGTATTCACACGATCCACCAGATACTTGATGCGGTAATCCTCGTCGATGATACCCCCTTCGTTCGACGTCGGATTGTTACGCAGGAATCCGGTGGCCACGCGTTGAGCAATTGTTGGATTAGGCAGCAGGTCCCCCGCCAGTTGCCAGGTGATGAAATCGCTGTAGGGGAGATTGGAGTTGAAAGCGTCGACAACCCAATCTCGCCAGAGGTGTATTGACCGAGGATGATCTTCAAACAGACCGTCCGTGTCTCCGTAACGCGCCACATCCAGCCATTCCAGCGCCATCCGTTCACCGAACGCCGGAGAGTCCAGCAAACGATTGACAACGTGTTCATAGGCGGACCTGGATTCATCGGCCAGAAACGCATCCAGCTCAACCGTCGTTGGCGGCAGCCCCGTCAGATCGAAGGTCACGCGTCGTAGCCACTGTGGTTTAGTGGCTGGGTTTGCCGGCTGCAATCCTCGCGACTCCAGACTGGCCAGTATGAAACGATCCACTTCATTATGAGGCCAGGCTCCGTTAGCGACGGAGGGCAGACTGGACTTTGACGGAGACATAAAAGCCCAGTGACGTTCCCATTTTGCTCCCGATGCGATCCACTGCCGGATGAGATCAATTTCAGATGCGGACAGAGAAAGTTTGGAATCGACAGGCGGCATGGGATCGTCCTTAGCCATAATTCGCCGCAGCAGTTCGCTGGTTTGCGGACTCCCGTTCACGATCGCCGTATGTCCGGATTCCGTTAGCGCCGATTTGGCAGCCGATTCCCGGTCCAGTCGCAGGCCGGCTTTGCGGGTGGCTGCGTCGGGACCGTGGCAGCCGTAACACCGGTCGGCCAGCAGGGGGCGAATGTGTTTGTTGAACGAAATCGGCTCGGCGGCCGGCAACTGCGCCTGACACTGGTCCCATACTGATCCTGCGTGTAACGCGACTATCGCGATGCAAATCCGTGTGCCGGACGAAAACCAAACGCTGGTGTGTGTTGAGAACATAACGTGTCGGATCTCAGATCAAGCGAGTATGGCTTTGACCACTTCGCCGTGTACGTCGGTCAGGCGGAAGCGGCGTCCCTGGTGTTTGAAGGTCAGCCGTTCGTGGTCGATCCCCATCAAGTGCATTACAGTGGCCTGGAAATCGTGCACATGGACCGGGTCCCGGGCAATGTTGTAACCCACGTCATCGGTTTTCCCGTAGGTCATCGCCGGCCGAACACCGGCGCCAGCCATCCAGTAGGTGAAGCACCGTGGATGATGGTCACGACCATTAGCCGCCTTGCCGATTTTTCCCTGGCTGTAAGTGGTTCGTCCGAATTCTCCACCCCAGATGACCAGTGTGTCGTCGAGCATCCCCCGTTGTTTCAGATCGGCAATCAGGGCCGCTTGTGGCTGATCGACGTCGTGGCATTGTTTGGGCAGCGCGGTGGTCATTGCACCGTGCTGGTCCCAGCCGCGGTGATACAACTGGATGAAGCGAACACCGCGTTCGGCCAGTCGTCGTGCCAGCAGGCAATTGGCAGCAAATTTACCCGGTTGCTGGCATTCCGGCCCGTAAGCGTCAAGCACGTGTTTGGGTTCGTTACTGATGTCCGTGGCCTCGGGCACGGACAACTGCATCCGAAACGCCATTTCATATTGTGCGATTCGTGTTGTGATTTCCGGATCTCCAAAGGCCTCGACCTGTAGTTGATTGAGTGCCTCGATCCTCGCAATCATTCTCTTGCGGGCCGAGACGGTTTCTCCCGGCTGGCTGTTCAAATAAAGGACCGGCGTCTGGCCACCCCGCAGTTCGACACCCTGGTGCACACCGGGCAAAAAACCGTTGCTCCATAGTTTGGTGTAAACAGGCTGGCTGCCCGGACGTCCCGTGCCGTTGGAGATCAGTACGCAGAACGTAGGCAGACTCTCGTTTTCAGTTCCCAGCCCGTAGCTCATCCAGGCGCCCATGCTGGGACGGCCGGGCTGCTGATGTCCTGTCTGGAAAAAAGTCACGCCTGGATCATGATTGATTGCCTCGGTGTGCATCGATTTGATGAAGCACAAATTGTCGGCCACCGTGGCAGTATGCGGCAGGAGGTCGCTGATCCAGGCCCTTCCTTCGCCGTATTGTCGAAACTTCCAGTTCGAGCGTGCGACGGGAAACGACTTCTGTCCTGACGTCATCCCGGTGAGTCTCTGTGTCTTCCTGACGAATCCTTTGTCACTCCAGGATTTCGACTTGTCGTTGTAGGTCTTGAACAGTTCCTCTCCGTGATGCTTATCCACCAGGGGTTTGTAATCGAACAAATCCAGTTGCGAGGGCGCACCGTTCATGAACAGAAAGATTACGCGTTTGGCGCGGGTCGGCCACATGCTGCCTGGTTCCGACACGCGGGCAACCAAGGCTTCAGGCGACAACATGGTCTGAAGAGCCATAGCCCCAATCCCGGTACTTCCGTCACGTAATAATTGACGGCGTGTGATCACGTGTTTCAGGAATTCGGTGACTTCGTTCATGATCTGGAGTCGCTGTTTTACGTGGCTGTTGTCGAATCTGCAATCCGGCGCCGACTCTCACCCATCATCCCCACCGGGACCTGATAAGCTCTTGCCCACATGTGATGTGTCTCTGGTCCAAACTGGCGTGTTTTGGTTCAGGTCTCATCGGATACTGCCCCACTTCGACACGATACCACGCGGAGATGACGCTTCAAAATGGATCAGATAATTGACCGGAACACAGCACGGATCACGAGTGGGATATTAATTCTTTCAGCCCGACAGAATCCGTCATTTCCCCACTCCAATTCAACAAAATCATTCCTGGAAAAGTGGCGAATTTCAGAAAACATCAAGGGAAACACACAGCGGATTCTGAGTACCTATCCGCAATCAGACGTCGCAGAAAAAATTGGCTGTCTCCGTACATGGCTCCGACAAGGCAGACGATTTTGAATAGTGATTCAAGACAACAGGCAGAAGTTCAGGGCCTCAAAGTCCGGAATGTTCCGTCGATTCCAGTTCGAGAGCAGTGTCACCCCGCAAGCAGGCTCCGTGGACCTTCACCCGCGCATGAACAACACACACAGCCACGCCAATAACGGAAATAACAAAAAAATCATGGCGAATGTGAGCAGTGTGGATCGATTGTTGTCAGGCCAGCGACCCATGTTCAGATTTCCAGCGGTGACTTCATTTCGTGCGAACACCAGAGACATTACCGGGTCTTGTCGGTGTTCTGAATGTACCTTTGCAGGGACTCGAATTGAAAAGCCGATCGATTGCGTTATGTCTGATTCGGCAATCGGATAGAAGCGTTGCTTTAAATCGAATTGGGTCCAAATACGTCCTGGATTCGCAGGCCCTGTCCCATCCAGAGTGTTTCCAGATCACGATCGTTCCATAGTTCATAGCCCCGCGACGGGTCCCCAATCAAATGGACTCGTCCGGAATAACCAAAGTAGACCACGGAGTGTGCAGTGCCAGGGATCCAGCCACCGACAGTTGCGTACTCAGGCCGATCTCTGGCGACAGCCGGATCGAGTTTGCAGCAAAGCAGGAGTGGGTGATGACTTGCCATTTCCGGCAGGTCAATGATTTCACACTCGAAGAAGTTTACTTGGTAATTCGTTCCTGTCAGTTTTGTGGCCAGACCGTGGTAGAGTCCCAGCCACGTCGTACCATTGCGAGTCAGACACAGCTTGGCCATTTCCTGTTCCGTCGTGCTGATATCCAGACTCGCAAGAATCGTAGCTGATGCCGCCGCCGAACATGTACTGTTATGGGTCTGCCGGCAAATGTGCCACGGCATCGAAGGAAACGGAGGATCCCACTGATTACCACACACTGGTGGCGAAGATGGAATAAAATAGAGTTCCGACCACACGGCCCCGCCTGTAATGACAACCATCATTACGATCCGTCGTATGACGAGTGTACGGCCAAGCAGACTGGACGTAGTCATGGAGTGTTCGTCGGTGGAACCAACGACTGACAGCTCATGTGTTTTCTTCGTTGTTGCGCCGGATATTTCACCACTCATGCGATTCCATACCACGGCCCCCAGTGCCCCGAGCATTAGCGGAAACCAGTTGGCCAGGACAATTACCGAAGGCAGTGGAATCCATTTGACGATCCAAAGCTGGGCCCAAACGTATTTCAGGTATGCAGCCATCAGGAGAATGAGACCAACGGCGACGGCATCCAGTGCACGTGGCGGCGCGAAGCTCAACAATCGTCGGACTCCCAGAAAGATACCGATCGACAGGAATCCCACCAAACCCAGTGCCAGCCGGATGTCGTGCATGCTCAGGTTGCCTCCCATGATTCCATGATGATTTGATCGACAGGCCACAAACGGAACCGTATCAGGTGAGAACGGGAGGTTCGGGCAGTTCCGGCACTACGATTCAGCAGCGCGCAGGGCTACCTGTTACAACAGGCGATCAATTTCTTTGAGCACCACTGACGTGAGTTCCTTTTTCTTGATCTCATCCAGGCTTCCCTGCAGTTCTTCCACTGTTCGTTCCAAAAAAATAATCACCGAGTTTCCCGAGTTTCGCTTCAACAGTAGTTTGGCCGCATCTTTTGACTTCGTGTGAGTGATCAGGAAACGCAGGTCGTCGTCCGAAAGACTATCCGCACTTTTCAGTGCAGCCTTCACCGCGGCATCGCGTGCCTTCGGGACATGCTGGACGATCTCTTTAAGTTCCTCGACGTTCAACTTGCGTGTGAACAGAGTTTTGATGGCGGCGCTGGAGAGTACAGGCACGAATCTTGCCAGATACAAAAGATCTTTGTTGTTCGGTCCGGGACGACTGTTTGCCAGTCGTTCCCAAAGCGCGCGCGCCTTTGCTTTCGTTTGTGGGTCAATTTTCTCGGAAAGAGTTGCGGGAACGTCGTCTGACACAAAAGTCCTTTCTGTCGTGCAATAGAGATTGATTACTCACGTTGCTGAGTCAGATGGAGCCAAAGATAAAAGCTGGAGATATATTGCTGGCGGATCCGACTTGTGGAATGAATTGCCGAGAGTCCTGGAAACCAGAATTCTCAAAGAATACAGCAGGTCGTCAACCATTTTTGGTGATTGTTTGATCAGAGTGCCTCACTACATGATCGATCTCGGTCGGCACCGCTGGCTTGGCCGTTACTGTTCTCAGCGAATGCCTGCACATTGGCTGTTCCCGATTTGGCCCAGAATTGCGACTCTCGACCCAAATTGACAGCAGAGCTGTGAAATGGAACTTGTAGTGACGACGGGAATTATGGAGACTGGATTTTGAGGTTATCACAACGACTCTCCACCCTATGGTGGAATGCCAGCATCAAACTCTCGTTAGGATCCTTCGTGAATTCGATACTCCACAGGAAACCGGGATGTCATGACTGTACACACAGTTATCGGACAACGTTCCTGTGCTGTGTCGCATGTCTTTGTTTCACTGGTCAGGCGTCTTGGGCTGCAGAAGTTGACTACGAGAAACAGATTAAACCAATTCTGGCCAATCATTGTTTCAGTTGCCACGGAGCACTGCGACAGCAGTCCGGCCTTCGCCTTGACGCGGTTCAGTTGATCCGTGAGGGCGGTGATCGTGGGTCAGCCATCGAACCGGGCAGGAGCGAGCAGAGCGTACTCGTGGAGGCGGTTCTGGGAACCGGTGATGTGGAGCGAATGCCCCCCGAGGATCACGGTCCACCACTGAGCGATGAACAAGTCTCGCTGTTGAGAGCCTGGATTGATCAGGGTGCGGAGGCACCGGACGAGCCGGTGCCTCCGGATCCGCGAAGTCATTGGGCGTATCAGGTACCGGTCCGCCCGCCAGTGCCCGTCGTGAGCGATTCACTGTGGCAAAACAACCCGATTGACGCGTTCCTTGCCGCCACTTATGAACGCGAGGGACTTGTTCATGCTGCACCGGCCCTCAGGGAAGTTTTACTGCGACGTGTGTTCTTCGACTTGACTGGTCTGCCGCCGACGCGTGAGGAGCTTCATGGATTTCTTACAGATTCCAGCGAGCAGGCCTGGGAGACAGTTGTCGACGGACTGTTGCTGAGCCCCCGGTACGGAGAACGGTGGGGGCGGCACTGGATGGACATCTGGCGATATACCGACTGGTCGGGCCTGGAAAACAAAATGCGTCACAGTCAGAAGCACATCTGGCGTTGGCGGGACTGGATCATCGAGTCTCTGAATGAAGACAAGGGTTACGACTCCATGATTCTGGAGATGCTGGCAGGAGATGAACTGGATCCGGCAAATCCGGACACGGTTCGTGCCACAGGATTCCTTGCACGCAACTGGTATCGGTACAACCGCAATTTCTGGCTCAATGACATTATTGAACATACGGCCAAAGGCTTTCTGGGGATCACGTTTAATTGTGCCCGCTGTCACGAGCACAAATACGATCCGATTTCCCACGAAGATTACTATCGCTTTCGTGCATTTTTTGAGCCGCACGATGTACGGCTCGATCCGGTTGGACTGGAAACAGATCTCGAAAAAGATGGCCTGCCGCGAGTCTACGATGCACAACCGGAGGCCAAGACATATCTCTTTATCCGTGGCGAAGAAACACGGCCGGACACGGATCATCCACATTTGCCTGCTGTTCCGTCTGTGTTGGGGGTTGTTGGCGAATTGATTCAGCCGGTATCTCTGCCGCTGGACGCATATTTCCCGGCGCTAAGATCGCAGTCTCGACAGGCAGCCATCGCTGTTGCGGATCTGGACGTCAAAACTGCTGTCCGTGAATTGGAAGAAATTCAGTCTCTGATCGCGACAATCCGCACAGGTCAGGATGCTGTACCTGCGCGTCAGATTGAGTCAGGTGCCGCAGCAAACACTCCCGAGGATTCGAACGAATCCTCTGACGGTGAAATTGTCTCACTCGCCCATGCCAAACGTGAGTTGGCTGCTGCTCAGAAAAAACTGACAATCACGAAGGCAAGTCGGAACGCATTGCAGGCCGTTCTGGCAGCGGATTTGGCAACATTCGTTGAAAAATCCCGCTCCAGGGAAGAGCTCGACGAACTACAACAAATAGCGTTGCATTCAAAACAATATGCCGCATGTCTTGAAGCTGAGTTGGAGTTACTGCTCGCCGAAAACGAACTCGCTGCGGCCAAAGAACTAAGCGGGGCAGACGATGAGACCGTCCGAAAAACTGTCAGCACTGCACGGAATAAAGTCACGACCGCCGCTGATAATCTAAAAGCTGTTCAGGCGGATTCCAGTTCGGCTGCATCCGAAGATATACATGCCGGCGTGGTATATCCTTCAACTTCGACAGGTCGGCGACTGGCACTCGCCCGCTGGATCGTGCACAACAGCAATCCTCTCACGGCTCGAGTTGCGGTCAATCATATCTGGACCCGGCATTTTGGCACGCCTCTGGTTGACTCCATGTTTGACTTTGGATTGAGAACGAAGCGTCCGGCGCATCATGAGTTACTGGACTGGCTTGCCGTTGAGTTTATGGAACACAAATGGAGCATGAAGCACCTGCATCGACTCATCCTTACTTCAAGAGCCTACCGCATGCAGTCGGGATCAACTGACTTGACACGTCGCAACACTGGAATCGATCCGGACAACCGTTTGTTGTGGAAGATGAATCCACGACGAATGGAAGGCGAATTAGTGCGAGATACGCTGATCTGTCTGACAGGACAACTGGACTCGACAATGGGTGGCCCTGATCTCCCAATCACTCGGGAAGATAACGGTATGCGCAGGACCATCTACTATCGGTATTCCCGCGACTATCAGATCAAATTCCTGTCTGTATTCAATCCGGCAAGTGTCGAAGAGTGCTATCGCCGTCGGCACAGTATTGTACCGCAGCAGGCGCTGGCGATGACCAACAGTAAGCTTGTTCTGGAACGAGGACGGCAGCTTGCAGCGCTGGTGTCGGATGAAGTTGGCACTGAGAATTCAGATGAAGTGAACGGCGCATTCATCGAATCTGCTTTTGAACGCTTGCTTGGACGCAGTGCCACATCTGCTGAACGAACTGCCTGTGCCGAAGCACTCAGAGAATTCACAATTTCAGCCTCAGCTGACGGAATGTCGACGGATACGGCCCACCAGCGAGCTCGTGAGAACGTAGTCCATGTTCTTCTGAATCACAACGACTTCATCACAATCCGGTAATCACACGATGCGGGACTCAAAAACTGACAGATTTTCCGGGCAACAAACGGCGATTGGCCGTCGTCGATCCCTGGCGGACGGAATGAGTCTCGCAGGGATCGCCTTGTCGGCCATGCTTCAGCGAGACGGGTTTGCCCGTTCACCTGGCCATCCAATTGCAGTGCCCGGAACTCCACAATTCGTCCCCAGTGCGAAACGGGTAATTTGGCTCATGATGCGCGGAGGTGTCAGCCACTTTGAGAGCTTCGATCCCAAGCCCGAATTGGCTAAATACGCGGGCAGGACAATCAGTGAAACCCCATACGCCGACCAGGTGATTCATTCACCGTTCAGCCAGAATGTTCGCGAGCAGCTGGCCAACAATGTTATCAAGACCGATCAGTCAAAGATCTGGCCAATGCAGGTCGGGTATCGCAAATGCGGCCAGAGTGGAGCCGCAGTCAGCGATTGGTGGCCTCATGTGCGTCGTTATGTAGACGATATTGCCATCATCCGGTCAATGTGGACGACAGACAATAACCACGGTGCGCAGATGCAGTTTCTGTCCGGGCGTCATGTTCTGGATGGATGCTTTCCCACAATCGGAGCCTGGATCCGATATGGACTCAGTTCACTGAATGACAATCTGCCGCAATTCATCTCGATCGGACCAACACTTCACCGGCAGTGTTTTGAAGGACTTGGTTCCGGTTATCTGGGTCCTGAGTATTCCGGCGTCCGACTCAACGTTGATTCAGAAGAACCTCTTCCGTACGCCAGACCTGAGCTTGATGTCACACCCCAGGAACAGGCGATCGGTGCACGGCTGCTTGGCAGATTGAATCGGATGGTGTACGAACAGCAACCTGATGACACCGAACTGCGCGCTCGAATCAAGTCCTATGAACTGGCGTTTCGAATGCAAAAGACCGTACCTGACCTGATGCGGTCCGAACAGGAGACTCAGGCGACACAGAAGATGTATGGACTTGATCGGGACGTGACTCGTCCCTTCGGGGAGCAACTACTTGCGACTCGCCGTCTGATTGAACAGGGCGTTCGATTCGTTCAGGTGTTTCACGGCGAGGGCTCCTCGGGATCATGGGATGCACACCACAAACTCGTTGAGCAGCATTCAAACACCAGTGAACAGGTCGATCAGCCAATCGCAGCATTGCTTCAGGATTTAAAGCAGCGAGGTCTGCTGAGTGACACAATCGTCGTATGGTGTACAGAATTTGGAAGAACCCCAGGTGTCCAGGGTGCCGATGGTCGTGACCATCACAATTATGGCTTCTCAGTCTGGATGGCTGGTGGAGGAATCAAATCAGGAGTCATCCATGGTGCCACGGACGAACTCGGCTTCCATGCCGTCGAGGACCGTCATTACGTAACGGACATTCATGCGACGATCTACCAGTTGCTGGGTCTGGATCCGCGTGAACTGGAGATCCCAGGTCGAAAACGACTGGAGGTCGATTATGGACATCCGATCACCGACATCATCGCTTAGAATGTGTGACCATGAGTGTTGTGCTTGAGATGTGATTTCACGTGTGCTAGGTTCACATCGGGTTCGGCAGACGCTGGAGAAAAGACGGTCCGGACTGGGATTCATTTGGGTTGTACCGGTCGTCTTTGCCGAGAGATGCGACCCAGGCAATTCTGCAGGCCATCACTTCCATGAAATTCCGAAGCTCACAGGACTATCTGGATTCACGGCCGCTCAGTGAGTCACTTCCGTGGGACAGCTTTGCGGAGCGTGCCGCGGGGTCGCACTCTGAGAACACACTGACGAAACTCAGGGACTTTCACCGTGATGGCTTCGTGGTGCTGGAACAGGTGATTCCGTGTGATCTGATCGACGAGTTTAATGAAGTCGTGTCCACGATCCTGTCGAATCATACGAGCTTTCCCGAGGTACTGATTGATGGGACGGCTCAACACCGTGGCAGGCGACTCGCAGATCTGAATGAGCAGCAGTTGGCCGATTCAGGACTGAAGCTGGCGACGCTCGATCAACAGTTTGGTACCGCATTGCAGTTGGCACTAAACACGTCGGTGACCGAAGTTCTTGCTGCACATTTTTCCGGGACACCTGCTCTGCTACAGTCGCTGACATTTGACCGAGGTAGCCAGCAGTCAGTTCATCAGGACTTTTCTTATGTGAATACCCAAGGACAGTTGGCCCGGCTGGCGGCAAGCTGGATTCCTCTGGAGGATATTCACCAGGACTCAGGACCGCTTGAATACTATGCCGGTTCTCACAGAGTGGATAAGTATGGTTTTTTTGACTGGGGTGGAGGATCTGTGATCGTGTCCCGCGACGGTACCGGTCAGAGGTCCACTGGAGAGCAATACCAGGAGTACCTTCAGGAATCTATTCAGGCCAACGGCTTTGAGCGGCATGTGTTCCTGCCTCGGAAGGGAGATGTGCTGATCTGGCACGGAGCACTCATTCACGGGGGAACAACGGTCACGGATGCAACACAGACGAGAAAGTCATTTGTTTGTCATTACACGTCACTGGAATCCCATCCTCAGGTTTGGCGCAACGAACTGAATGGTGGAGTCTCATTCTCGATCGCGGCACACAAACCGCTCGAAACGCGAGTCACGTCGCTACAGAAGACAGGTGCGGAGTCTCGTCTGAAAACCAGGCTGCGACGAATGATCAGGCAATTTCAGAAGCGCTAAGAACCGTCTGGCAACGGAATGGGCTGATCCTGTTTGAGCTTCGGAAGAGCCCTCTGCATCGACGTCCAGCCGGGTGCCGATGTTGTTTTTGAATCAATCCTTAGCCGGATGGCCCGATTGCGTACAGATGCTTCTCCCCGCGAATGTAGATCCGTCCGCCACTGATAGCAGGAGACGCAGAGCATCGCTCACCCAGCTTGTTGGTTGCGACGATGTCGAACTCCGGACCCGGACGAATCACTGTCGTCACGCCATGGTCGGAAAGGATGTAAACCTTCCCATCGGCTGAGACCATCGAAGCGCTGTGTCCTCCGCCAATGCGCTCCATCCACACTCGCTTTCCACTTGCCGCTTCAAAGCAACTACCGATCCCTGCATCGGAAACGACCAGCAGCCAGGGACCTTCAACGATCGGCGAAGGTACGTACGCCGCACCACGCTTGGTCCGCCACTCAATATGAGTGTCTGTCACATCACCGAGACCATCCGGACGAATTGCGAGAATATGCTTGTCCGGATATCCGGCAGTCAGGTAAAGCATCCGGTTGTCGGAAACCACCGAGGCAACGAACTGTTCGGTTGGGCCTCGAATGTTCCAGTGAGCGCGGCCGGTTGCAGGGTCGTAGCTGTATACGGACAGACTGCCGCCAAGAACCAGCTGAGTTCGACCACCCAGCGTACGAATGAGGGGTGTGACATAACTGCGTGTGTTATTCGGTCGCCTGGTTTTCCAGCGGATGTCACCGGTGGCCCGGTCGAGCGCAACAATGTAACCGTCACCGTCGTGATCGCCATTAACAATGACCAGGTCATCGTACAGTACCGGATTGCTTGAGAAGCCATGGGCACTGACAAATTCGCCGGGTTTCACTTTCCACTGTTCATTGCCGTCGAAATCATACGAAGCCACCACCATGACGCCTGGGGTGATTGGGCGAGGTGTACCGACATTTGGCGCCGGAACGGTCGTTCCGTCGACTTCCAGAAAGACCACAAATACGGACTGTCCGTCCGTTGCCGGTGTACTGGACGCCCGACTGTTGAGGCGGTGCAGTGTTTCCAGTGGCGCACTAACGACTGTCTGTTGCCAGATCGTACGTCCCGTGTCGCGATCAAGGCAGAACAGAATTCGCTCGTTTGTTTCTTCGACACATGTTACGAGAAAAATCCGTTCTTCCCAGACTATCGGTGAGGCATGCCCTTTGCCAGATACCTCGACCTTCCAGGCGACGTTGTGGCCAGCTTCTCCGTCCCATCGCAAAGGAACCTCCGTTTCGAGACTCGTCCCGTCGCCGTGCGGACCCCGCCAGCCACTCCAGTTTTCCGCATCGATTGTCGGAATCTTTGCCAGCAACACGACTACCAAAAAGAGAAGTCCATTTTTCATTATCGATTCTTTCTTTGACGTGAACCTGGTCGACATTGCTTAATCTGCCGGTCGACAAGTGGCATTACAGGCTAACTAAACAACTTCTCCACGACACGTCCGCCTACGTCAGTCAGCCGAAAGTCTCGCGTCTGGAAGCGGTAGGTCAGTCGTTCATGGTCGAGGCCCAGCAGGTGGAGGATCGTTGCCTGCAGGTCATGGATGTGAATCGAATCCTCGACGGGATGGAACCCAAGGTCGTCAGTGGTGCCAATGCTCGTACCTGGTTTGACTCCGCCACCAGCCATCCACATTGTAAACGCATGCACGTGATGATCGCGTCCGACGCGGCCTGTCTTCTGCGGTTGTGCCACTGGCGTACGACCAAATTCGCCGCCCCAGATGACAAGCGTATCTTCCAGCAGGCCACGCGTTTTGAGATCCCTGATTAACCCGGCACAACCCTGGTCAATCGCGCGGCACATGGGTGGGAACGCGTTAACGATGTTGCCGTGATGATCCCAGTCGCCGTAATGCAACTGGACGAAACGTACGCCGCGTTCCACCATGCGTCGTGCCAAAATACAGTCGAGTGCAAACGACGGTTTACTCAGGTCTGCGCCGTAGAGATCGAGCGTCGCCTGACTCTCACCGCGCAGAGCGATTAAGTCCGGCGCACTGGACTGTAATCGGAAGGCAAGCTCGTACGCTGAAATGCGCGAAGCGATCTCCGGATCGCCCACCACATCCAGACGCTCGGTGTTCAGTTTATTGATCGCGTCGATGACGCGCCGAGTGCTGCGTCTCGTCACGGATTGTGGATTCTCGAGATTCAAAACAGGTGCACCGCGGTTGCGGAATTGTGTGCCGTGATATGTGGACGGCAGAAAACCGTTCGCAAACAGACCATCGTGTGCCTGCGGTACTGCGCCACGGCCAAAGGCAATGAAAGCCGGCAGATCTTCCGCCTCGGTGCCAAGTCCATAGCTTACCCATGAGCCAAGGCTTGGGCGCCCGGGATTACGGTGGCCGGTAAAGAGCAGCAGCTGGGCGTGCGGATGTACCGTCTCGTCCGAACGTACCGTGCGGACGAATGTCAGTTCATCCACGACTTCGCGCGTGTGAGGCAGAAGCTCAGATACGTGCGCGCCGCTCTCACCGTAACGTCCGAATGACCACGGACCACGCATGATCGTCGGTGCTGTATCTTTGATCTGTTCGAAGCGTTCCCCTTCGATGTACGAAGGCGGGATTGGCTGACCGTCGTACTTTTCCAGCTGTGGCTTGTAATCAAACAAATCGAGATGACTGGGGCCACCCATCATGAAGAGGCAGATGACGTTTTTGGCGCGTGGTGCGAAATGGGGCTGCCGTGGTGCCAGCGGGCGATGGATCTTACGGTTGACGCGCCGGGCACGGGCACGCGATGCGTCGTTGACGAGCGAAGCCATCGCGATCGACCCCAGTCCCACGCCACACTGGCTGAAGAGCTTGCGCCTTGCGTGAAATTTGTTGTTTGTCGCCAACTGCATCTGTCTATTCTCGCGTAATGAATTCGTCAAGATTGAGAAGGGTACGCGATACGGCCGTCCATGCGGCTAGTTCTCGATCATGCTGCGTTTCCGAATCTGTCGTTTCGAAATCTGCAAATTCCTGATCAAGAAGTGTTTTCAGTGCGGTTACCTCGGATGCGGTTGGTTCGCGCACCAGACAGAGACGGAACGCGAACTCGATGCGTTCGTCGTTTCCCAGGACCGTGGTGCGAAGAAGACGGTCGGCCATGGCGCGGGCGCAGTCGACAAACCACGGATGGTTGAGGATGGCGAGCGCCTGAATCGCTGTGTTCGAACGGGTCCGGCGCGTGCATGATTCAACCGCATCCGGGACGTCGAAGACCTTCAGGAACGGATGTGGTGTGAGACGCCAGAAGTGGATGTAGGTGCCACGTCGGTAAAGATCCATGCCCTGACTCATGATCCACTGCGATTTGTCGGCGCGGCCGTCCATAACGCCGTCAGACTGATAGGGGAACACTCCGGGGCCACCCATGCGTCGGTTCAGCAGACCGCTGACGGCAAGAGCCTGATCGCGAATGGTCTCGGCTTCAAGACGCAGACGTGGCGCACGTGCTATCAGGAAGTTACGAGGGTCAATTTCGACCAGATCGGGTCGAAATTGAGACGACTGTTGATAGGTCGCCGAAGTAACGATGAGTCGATGGAGACGCTTGAGACTCCACTCTGACGACATGAACTCACTGGCCAGCCAGTCGAGGAGCCGAGGATGCGTCGGCGGCTTCCCCTGAGTGCCAAAGTCGTCTTCCGTTTCAACAAGACCTGTCCCGAAGTAGTGTTGCCAAACACGATTCACCGTGACTCGTGCTGTCAGTGGGTGATCAGGGCGAACGAGCCAGCGCGCCAAATCGAGTCGTGTAAGTCTTCGTTTCCCGTCCGACGTTCCGGATCTGGATGCTGCGGCATCCAGTGGTGGTAAGACCTGTGGCACGCCGGGTTCCACTTTGTCTCCACGAGACTGGAAGTCGCCTCGAATGAAAATCGTTGTCTCTCGTGGTTGTTCGCGTTCATTCACGACAAGTGTTGCATCAAACTGCGGTTCCTTACTGACGATCGCATCGTATGCGTCCTTCAGCCTGCGATATGATACATGTGTGTTCTGAAATGTTTGCAGTAGCGTGGCTGTCTGAGGTGGTGTTCGGTCCGCCCTGGGAATGTCCAGAATCATCCGTACCGACGGGTCGAGCAGAGTACGGTCTTCAACGGTCAGGTTTGATTCCCAGAATTCGATGTTTTCTGCGAGTACCGTACCGTGATCCTCCAGAGTCTTTTTGGCTTTGTTTATCTGATGGCGAATCTCGTTCCGCGCCGCGAGTTGTGCGTCGGTAGCGAACTCCAGGAGTGGATCGTCTGAATTGTTGAAGAATGCGAAAAACTGGTAGTACTCGTTTTGCGAGATCGGATCAAATTTATGTGAGTGGCATTGGGCGCAGCCGACAGTCAAGCCAAGGAATACCCGCCCAACGGTGTTTGACCGGTCTACGATTCCTTCGGGACCGTTACCCATGTTGTTGCGGTTGAACCCTGTGGCGACTCGCTGAGCGCGTTTGGCGTTTGGCAGCAAATCGCCGGCAAGTTGCTCGATGGTGAATTCGTCGAATGGCAGATCGTGATTGAGCGATCGAATGACCCAGTCGCGATATTTCCAGATTGGGCGACGTTCATCCATTTCGTGTCCGGCGCTGTCGGCGTAGCGCGCAACGTCGAGCCAGTGACGACCCCAGCGTTCACCGTAAGCGGTTGAAGAGAGCAGGTGATCGACGATTTGTCCGTACGCGTCGGGGTGACTGTTGTTAATGAACGCCGTGACGACTGTGGGTGAGGGTGGCAGACCTGTGAGGTCGAGAGAGAGGCGTCGGATGAGAGTGGCTCGGCTGGCAGGACGCGATGGTTTGACACGTTTGTTTTCGAGTTGTCCAAGAACGAAGTGGTCTATTGCGTTGTTCGTCCAGTTACGACGTTTCACATGGGGAATCTCGGGGCGAACGATCGAACGAAAGGCCCAATGGTCGGTGTTTGTTTGTTTGTCCAGGTCGCTGTTGTCGTCAGTCGACCACACGGCTCCCTGATCAATCCATGCTCGGAGCAGTCGTACCTCGGTGACCGAAAGGCGCTTGTTGCCCGTTGGCGGCATGACAAGGGCTTTTGGGTCCTTTTCCGTGACGGCATCGACGATCAGACTAACGGTGCTGTTTCCTGGAACGAACGTTGGGCCTCGATCACCGCCTTTAAGTGCATCAACGCGACTCGTCAGCCGCAGTCCACCTTGTGCCTGTTTGCCGTGACAACTGTGGCAACGTTTCTGGAAGATCGGTTTGATATCACGAACAAAATCAACCTTGTCGTTAAGCTCGGCGGGCCCAACGTCATCGGACGCAATAGTCGGTGTGCGACAGATGGCGACCACCACTGCAGACAACCAGATGCTCAGCACGACTGAGCTATTTCGGCGGAACGATTTGGGCAGATAAAACATCCAGTCAGAATAGTGTCTGTGGTAGCTGGACATCAACGAAGAATGTGATGGAGAGGATTACTGATTGTTAATCATTACCAACAGGATCTCGTTTTTTCAAACTGCTTCTAAAGCTGATTTGTGGGTGGCACTCGCGCTGATCGGGACATTTTGCGAATTTCGTCCTGGCAGAAGCGACACTCGTCCAGTACCAACTTAAGGTAAAAATGATGTTCCGTCACCGTCAGTCATACACAGCGTCGTTAACTTAAAGATCTTCCTTGGCATCAGCGTAGTCGAGCTGCACGATGATCCGGTCCAGCGCATCAACGACTCCGAATCGCGGGCAATCGATCGACCGAGGCTTCTTAAGCGTGCGTCACAGGTGAATATATATCGTGTCGATAATCGGAAGGGCCCAGCAGACGACGTCACATTGGTGATTTTTCATCAGCTTCAACAGCAGTTTGTGAGCCGAGATTTTCCTTCAATTAATCTTCGATTCTGCTGCGATGTGGTCACCTGCTGTTGACGGTGGTAACAGGCCTGCCAGGTCCTCGCAGCGTACGGGACGATATCGTCGGTATCAGCCAACCGGTAGTGCAGCAGCAACGACGTCGGGATCGACGATCAGTGTTTCTTCCAGTGGATCACTTGTCTGCTTCAGTGATTGTTCGTGATTTCTGCAATCAGAGCTACGCTGATACGAACTATCGGTTTTGTCATCGTACGCCGGAACGCTGGACAACCACCATTCTTCGGCGTCCTTCCAGTTCCATTCTTTATTCAACGCACATTTTTCAAGTGCGATCAGCAAATCACGAGGGTTTCCGAATCGTTCTTCCGGCTTCTTTGCCAGACATTTAACAATGACGGACTCAAGTTCCTTCGGAACTGATACGCCTGTTGTTGAGAAATTCGGTACAGACGCAGTGGCATGTGCGACAACCAGCATCACAGGATTTTCATCTTGAAATGGTGGATGTCCGGTCAGCATAAACCAGGCAACGGCACCCAGCGAATAGATGTCACCTCGGCAGTCCGGTTCAAGGCCGGACGCCTGTTCCGGACACATAAACGCGGGTGACCCCTGAATCTTGGTCTGAACCCGTCGGACGTCGACTCGTTGACTGAAAGCAGCCTGTACCAGACCAAAGTCGAGCAGCTTGGCGACGTCAAACATGTGACCTCGCTCCGACAGAAATATGTTACTGGGTTTGATATCCCGATGAACCAGGCCTTCGCACCAGGCTTCGTGCAGCGCGCCACAGATCTGTTTGAGCACATAGACCACTCGTTCTGCCGGCATTCGGCCAAACTGTTTGACGTATTGATCCAGATTCAATCCTTCCAGAAACTCCATGGCATAAAAGAACCGTCCATCCATTGACGTGCCATAGTCGTAGACCTGCACCGTGTTCGGATGTGTTAGCGCAGCGGTTGCTTTGACTTCCTGTTCAAACCGGGCCCGTACCTGAGAGTCCCCTGCCTTGTCCGGGTGGATGAGTTTAACAGCGCAAAGCCGTTTCAGGAGCCGATGCTCTGCCAGATACACATCTCCCATTCCACCGGAACCGAGCGGTGCTTTCAGAATGTATGCCCCCAATTCTTCGATATTAATACTGCGATCCCGAATTCGTTCACTGAGGCCTGCGCCCACCGCAGCACAACAGATGGCAACCACCAGCGGCATGACCGATTCGACAGCAAATTGCATCCGAAGTGCTCCGGAGAACTCCGGAAATGCAGAGGTGTGCAGAACCAGACTGGCAGCCACGGTCGCCATTGGAACAGCAGCCAGAGCTGAAGCGATCAACAGCGAACGTCGACTGCTGTTCGGAATGATGACTCCGTAAATCGCCACCAGCACCAGCGAGATCAAAATTGATTCGCGAATAGTCAGTACGTAGTCATAAAACCGACCTGTTTGACTGGTCGTTTCCAGGTCGGCCAGTGTCAGACTGGCCAGAGTGGCAAAGCTGCAACCGAATACAAGCGCTTCAGTGAGTCGCAACCCACGTTCCGTGTGCTCACGCCGCGATTTAAACAGCCATCGTGTCAGACTCCAGCAGAAAACCAGCAGTACACCAGCGATGCCCATCCAGACCGATGGCCACACTCCTGCAAGTGCCTTCAACAGCAGCAGGAGTGTGAGCGTTAGGGCTATCATTCGAGAACTGAAACGCAGGCGTCGTGCCAGAAACCTGTGCATGTAGTCACGACTGAGTGCGTCCAGTTGCCGTCGGGCGGTTGGCCGTATGCGTAAGTTGGCTGCTCGTTCGGGAGTAGCGTTCTCAATTGCTGACGAGCCCAGCTGCATCAGAGATCTGGTTTTCATGATTGGGACTGGCTGTCCACCGTACAGCCATCAAAGGGCGGGAAATACAAGCGGTGGAACCATAGCTCGTGTTGAGTCGCAACCGGTGGATTGTCCCTGGACTCCACAAATAAATTGAATCTGTATTTTTGACACGAACGGAATTCAATAAACAAACTGGTGCTGCAGCCGACATCGGTTGTTCTGGTCGTGTGTGCGCATTCGTCGTTATGACCTGCGTTTCTTGCGCAATTGATCGCATACTGGGGGGGATTTCGCCTGGGTATGCTCTTTTACCGCATCAACTGCTCTCTGTTGCTCTCCGTGGTGCGGATTTCAGATACAGAAACTCCTCGATCGAAATCCCGCAGGAATCAGATGATGTCAACTTCATTTTTCTGTTTCCTGTCGTGACGGGGCAATGCTTGGTGTTGCTGTCGACGAGCGGTTTCCGACTTGCTCAGAATCAGTCGAAAATTCCGGACAGACACTAATAAGGTGACTGTAGATCTCTGTTCAGCTGATTTTCTGAATTTGGTACTAGTGCCGATACACCGGTGTGTCATTCCATCATGTCGATCGCAGTTGGACCGGACGGACAACTGCCGCAATGAAACCCCGATGGCTTTCAACTCCCTACTTAGAGTTGACATATACAGTGAATGCGACGGCCCCGGTTTTAAGACGAGGATGTCAACTGCAGAAGACCGGTGAAAACCTGACTGCGCAGCAAAAACGGCTGACAGAAATAACCCGCCAGCCGTCTGTTAATTTTTTCAGTTACCGCTTTCGCGGCGAACTGACCTAGCGCTTGCGCTTCTTTTTGGCAGCTTTTTTCTTCGGCGCCTTTTTGGCTGCTTTCTTCTTGGCTACCTTCTTTTTAGGGGCCTTCTTTTTGGCAGCTTTTTTCTTCGGTGCCTTCTTCTTGGCTACCTTCTTCTTAGCCGCCTTCTTTTTGGCAGCTTTTTTCTTCGGTGCCTTCTTCTTTACTGCTTTGCGGGCGGTCTTTTTCTTTGCCGCCTTCTTCTTGGTCGCTTTCTTCTTGGCCACAGAGAATCTCCTTCGAGTGACAGTGAGTGGCCGCCTGCCGCAAATACCGGGCTTCGTAAATCAAACCGGGCAAGGAAGACCACGACTAAAAACCAAACCATCACACCTACTTGGTGATGGTAACACAAAATCCGTCTTGTCTAATTCATCGTCGTGAAATTTGCGGTGATGGCAAATCCGTCGCCACGATGTCTCGACGCAACAGGTTCCGCGTCAATAACGACGAAATCGTATTTAATAACTCAGAATGTGCAAGACTGTTCAGTACCAATCATTGCGGATGTTCCAGAACTTTTGAAATTGGTTAGGGAGTCATTTGACGCGCTGATGTGATTGTTCTCGACGTGAAACGCGCGCCGTAAAACATGCGCTGTGTCGAATCAAGAGGACAGATGTACGACGTCATTCCGCTTTGCGTCAGGAACATTATCGATGTGATGAATAACTTCGGGTACGTCGATTGCTCATCAGTGAGTCATCAATAAAACGCACAACGCGCTATTCCAAAATGCTCCACAGTCAGTCAGGGGCGACAGTGGTCTGTAATATTGTTCGGAGTGTTTCACCCGCAAAAATCAAAGCGAAACTACAATATCCTGCATGCATCGTATGCTTTCGTGTGTGATCTTTTCTGCCCCTGGTGAGTAGTCAAACACTTCGACGGAGACCCATCCGTCATACGTAACATCGTGCAGCGCTTTGAGGATGGGAGCAAAGTCTGTGTCGCCCATTCCAGGTCCCAGTAGATTCGTATCATTGACATGAAAATGGCCGCAGATGTCACGATACTGATAGATCAATGATTCCACCGTTTGGGATTCCGCCCCCAACATTGCTTTCACGTCTTGATGCAAAAAAAATGACGGATGGTCGATTTGCTGAATCAAATCTGCCGCCTGAGCGCATGTGTTGACGAAGTCGGTTTCCTTGTCTGTCAGCGGTTCCATGCACAGTATCACGTTACTGGATTCGAATTCGGCGGCTGCCTGCCGGAACACATTTGCCGCAATCTCCATCGCCTGAGAGGTACTCACTCCTTTCAGCAGGTTTCGTTGCTGTGGTGAACCGAACACAAGCACACGCCCACCTAATTTGGCACACGTGCGAGCCAGCAGTCGCAGGTATTCAGCGGTTGCCGCCTGGACATTCGTGTCCGGAGAGGTAAGGTAAAGTCCCTCTGTTTTTGCCAGCAGCCAGTGGAGTCCGATGATCTGGAGGCCGTAATCGGCCGCGATTGTCTTCATATCTGACAGTTGGCTGTCCGGTACAGATGCCAGATCATCCGCTATGGAAAAAGGAGCCACTTCGATTCCGGTG
Organism: Fuerstiella sp.; assembly: GCA_022447185.1. GTDB lineage: Bacteria > Planctomycetota > Planctomycetia > Planctomycetales > Planctomycetaceae > S139-18. Next base: position 21,861 of record JAKVAY010000006.1, read on the forward strand.
TATCCGGCATCTGAAATGATACGGCATTGCTCTTTCCACGGAGTGGATTCGAACAGTTCCTGGCATATGGCAAACTTCATGCGTGTTTCTCAGCTGGAATAAGGACCGGTTTGCGGGGGGACTGATTTGCCGTCTCGGTAGTCATCCCCGGACAGGAACGGACTGCCAGCCCGCTGCTCAGTTCGGGTTGCTGTGACAAGCAGTCAGCGTTTCGGTTGTGCAGGCTGCATCGTTTCTATCGGATGATGCCGGTATGTTGATTGTTCACGAACATGCACTCAACTCAAATGCGCCGTTTGCATCATTTGCAATTTGAAAAATATTGTCGCCATACAGCCGCGCAATGTGAATGTTTGATGTCATTCCCACTGTTTGCAGAACACGACACCGGTCGATTTGCGGTCGATTTGACCGCTCACGAGCGGCGACCTACATGATCATGGGCAGTTCTGCATATTCCATCGAGGTATCCCCTCAGGAATGATCGTAAATCGGGGAGTGTACTGTGAGTACTTCGCTTGGGTCACAACAGCCGTCGGACGCCGGCCTTGATGCACTGTTCAATCGTGTCACACAGCTCCTCGGTGAGCCGGTGCCCGGTGTGACAGCAGGTTCGACTGGCGGTGGCACGTCCGGCCCGTTCATTGAAACGATCGAATCAGCGGGGGGCGGATCCGCCCCGACAGCTGGTCGCGTCTTTACGCCACAACAGCCCGATTCGATGCGGGCCTCGGGACTCAGCGAATCGATGGTTGAGCATCTGGTCCTGAAGTACCTCTGCAATGTTGGACACGGGACTGTTCGAGGGATCTCCCGCCAGATCAAACTGCCGTTCAAAATTCTGGAGCCTTTGCTGAAGCAGATGCGAAGTGACAAACACATCGATCTCGTTGGTACCACATCCACCGGTGATTCTGAGTACATGGTCACCGAAGGCGGCCGTGAGCGTGGTAAACGATACATGCAGGAGTGTACGTATTTCGGGTCGGCTCCGGTGACTCTCAAGGCTTATGTAGAGAGTGTGGCCGCCCAGAGCATTGAAGGTCAGGTCGTCACCGCACATGACCTGCAGCAGGCATTTGATGGTCTGATCATCAATACCTGTATGCTCAATAAACTTGGCCCGGCCATCAATTCGGGCCGGGGTATGTTTTTATTCGGCGAGCCGGGTAACGGTAAAACGAGCATCGCGGAACGTGTGGCTGGTGTGTTCGGATCCACTATCTGGGTTCCACGAGCGATTGAAGTGGACGGTGATATTATTCGTGTCTTCGACCTTTCCGTTCACGAAGAAGTTGAAGAGATGACTCAGTGTGGTCTGCTGGATCCGCTCGAAATCGACCGGAGATGGGTAAAAATCAAGCGTCCCACCGTTATTGCCGGTGGCGAGCTGACCATGGATGAACTGGAAGTCACCAAGAATACTCGGTCTAACATCTGTGAATCCCCTCTGCAGATGAAGAGCAACTGTGGCACGCTGGTTATCGATGACTTCGGCCGACAAAAAATGCCGGTGGACGTTCTTCTGAACCGCTGGATCGTTCCACTGGAAAAACGATACGACTTTCTGAATCTGCCCAGTGGCAAAAAAATCCAAGTGCCATTTGACCAGCTGATCATTTTCTCCACAAACCTGGAGCCGAAAGACCTGGTTGACGGTGCGTTCCTGCGCCGCATTCCTTACAAGATTGAAGTACCGGACCCATCCGAGGACGAGTTTCGCGACCTGATGGGCATTATGTGTCGGGGTATGGACATAGAAGCCAACGACGACGTGATCGAATACCTGATAGCCACCCATTACAGGGCCGCTGGTCGTCCGTTTCGACTGTGTCAGCCGCGTGACCTGATGTTGCAGGTGCGCAATTTCTGCAAATTTCATCATCAGCCGATTGAACTCACGGCCTCAGCATTCGATTTTGCCGTCGAAAACTATTTCAGCATTATGTAATGGTATCGGGGATTCGGCGTTGCCACCGCGGGTTCGACATTCTGCTCTCCGCAGAAGAATGAACCTGCAGACTTGGGATGGAATCGTTTCACCAGCCCTGGAGACAATAACACGTGACGATTGCAAGAACCGCGTTGCGCGCTGCCCAGATCGGTGGCGAGGTATTGATGAAATATTTCCGGCAGGGCGTGGCGATGCGGCATAAAGGACCGGTTGATCTGGTTTCGGACGCCGACGTCGAATCTGAACAAGCGATCGCTGAAGTAATCCGGGAGACATATCCCGATCACAGTCTGCTGGGTGAAGAGGGGCTTTCTGTTGGTACATCCACAGAAAATTTATGGGTGATTGACCCCCTCGACGGCACAACCAACTTCGCTCACGACATCCCTCACTTCGCTGTCTCAATTGGATATTACCACAACGGCGTGGCGCAGCAGGCAGTTGTTTTTAACCCTGCCCGGAATGACAGTTATACAGCCGAGCGAGGACGTGGTGCCTTCCACAATGGGCGGCCAATCAGGGTGTCTGCTGCAGATACAATGAATGACGTTTTGATTGGCGTTGGATTTTACTACGACCGCGGTTCAATGATGGAGGCAACACTGGCCGCCGTAAAGGAATGTTTTGGGCACCAGATTCACGGGATTCGGCGAATGGGTACGGCATCACTGGATCTGGCCCAGGTCGCGTCGGGACAGTACGGTGCGTTCTTCGAGTACCAGTTGTCTGCCTGGGATTTCGCAGCCGGACGGCTTTTGGTCGAGGAAGCCGGAGGTCGAATCACAACGTGTCACGGGACCGAACTGTCGCTGGAGAAAACTTCCGTGCTGGCATGTAACGCGAAGCTGTACGATACTGTCTGCGAAATCACTTCGCGACATCATCCGTAGGTTCGAACATGTCATTCGTGCTGTTTGAAGGAGGTCGTGATGACGGCAGTTCCACATCGTAGATACGCCACACCGTGTTTTCGTATATGGGTTCCTGGTCGGTCACGACGTGGTCGCGGGTGATCATGTGCGTGATTTGCATGTGCTTCTGCATCCGTTGCAGATCAGATGCCTTTAACGGTTGTTTCAACTGAACGGGTTGTATCCGGCCGAGGTCTCGCAGCCGCTGCCACCATTTCAGAATTCCGGCATTATCCTGTGGGCAGTCTTTGAAACATACAAATTCAGCACGTTGCGCGTGCCACTTAAATGCAACGGATTCTCGCGGTGTCACGAACAGACTTTCTTTCGGTGTTTCGGTGCGAATCCAGTCACAGGCTTCAATCCAGGTCGAATACTCATGCGGTCGATAGGAATTCGGTGAGTCATCTCGCAGTCTCCACGACGCGACCAGGACACCCAACACAAATACGGCGGGCACGATGTGCCGTAATAATGGTCCTGTTCCGAAAGTGCGAACCCGCATGTTGTCAGCCATGATTGCCGTAAAGGTCAGCGAGGTTGTTAGCGGAAGTAAAGTGTCGATGAGTCGGAACGGATAAAACTTGAGCAGAAATGCCCGCCATGACCAACTCGCCAAATGAAGAACCTGTCCTTTGTGGAAACCGACGGCGAGTCCGGCAACAGCAATTACAATGGCAGAAGTCAACAGAAGCAGATGCCGCCGCAACACCGGATTCATGCCTGTCTTGTGCAAATGCCAGCTGCAACAGCCAATAACAGTCAGCAGCACGGCTGAATGAATCCATGCCGCCGGAGGAAACTGCGATGGATCCAGGTGGTGACCAAGTCGCACAAACACCTGGATGCGGTGTGCGGTTGCTCGTTCCCAATGACTCAGATCCGATGCCGCCAGCATCCGTATTGCCGGAATCAGGCCAGGTAACGCGGCGACCAGAGCAGTACCGTTCATGATGAACAGCGATGAGACGACGAATCCGGTTGATCTCACCGGCCTGCCGGGATTCGCCCACTGCCGGAGCGGAAAATAAAGCTGCGCCAGTTCGCTCATTGAAATTGCGATGAGTAACCATGCACCTACGACAGGGTGCGCAGCAGTCGACAGTCCCAGCAGCAGGCCGGTTGCTACTGAGCGACGTCCCGCGGTTCGGTTTCCGGTGTTCAGCCAACAGGCCATCCCGGTGAAGCCCAGACCCCAGGCGGGGACCTTGCTTTCGAAGCCTCCCAAAATCCACTCTCCGGACAGATTGCCTGTGAGTGAGATGGCCGCCAGGAGTGTCGCAGCAATTACTGTTCCGCTGCGGGTGAGTGAAAATACCGCGCAAAGTGCGGTCCAGCCCCATGCCAGCACCATGGCCGAGATAATGCGACCAGCTACCGCAACGTTTTCCAGAGAACAGTTCTGTGTGAAGTATCCGACAATGAAGAAGAAAACGGAATGCGCACTCTCTGACTTCAGAAAAAAGTCGTCGCTACAGTAGCCGAGATCCCAGGTTGCTTTTGCCTTGCAGAGATAGTGTGGTTCATTGACACCGGGAACGGCAACGTGCAGCAGGGAGTAGGCTGCAAAGACCGCTGCAACAGGCAGCACGGACCACAGAGTGACTTGAGTCGATCGCGGAGCACTGTCAGACACGAGGGTCGCCGACGAATAGAGACGTCAGGTGAGAAACACCGAATCGAAGCGTCACTTCTTTGCTTTTGCTTTTGCTTTTGCTGATTTCTTCTTGCCGGCGTCAGTCTTCTTTTTTGTCCTGGCAGCCGTGGTTTTGGCTTTCCCTCCGCTAAATGCTTTGTCCCAGTTCTTCCAGAATTCAGGTGTTGTTCCGGTGCGGACAATTGGACCACTCATGTGTTCGCTTTCTCATTTGTTATTGTGTTTCGAAGTTTCGAATTCATTTTTCCAAACCCGCTGATGACAGGCTGTGCGTTTCCAGTCACGCTACTCTGACGTCATTCGGTATACAGACAAGAGATCCACCGTTGATACAGTGAACCTGTCACTGATGATCAGGCACCGATTCTTGGCCCGATTACGTTCGACGTCAAGCAATACACCATGAGTGCAGCGTTCTACAGGTCCGGATGAATGTGTTAGGTTGTGTGTGACACACAGATTCACGGGCCAAATTGGTCAGAAACCCCATTGTCGTAAAGCGGCCATTTTGATCGGGGCTTTGATTTTGGTTCCCACGATCTTATCCATGTCAATGGAGAGGATCACTCGACAAACTCCGGTGGTGTTAGGCATGCCATGGTCAGTCAGTACCGGAGTTCCGATCAAATGAAGGTCAGTAAATGGTACATACTGTTCGAAAGATGTTGTGTTCAGATCCTTCTTTTGAATGTTCACGGCACACTCAGTCGGACTGCCCTGAAAATCAGATCGCTGAGCAGTGATGGGGACACGGTGATCATGATTGAAATCCACTCAAAACGCAGCATTGTTGACCGGATTCATCCGTGCCGGACGTAATTTGAGCTCAGGGGATCGTGGTTCAAACGCATTCGGAGCAGGGCGCAATCTTGCCTTTGTTGTGCGACGTGTTGACTTTGGCAACGGTTGCGTCATTTAAGTATCGATTTGCCGTCAGGATCAGCAATCGGCATGATCTGGCAGGACAGGATCGACGTGAGCAGACATGTTGTCTTCTTCAATTGCCTGGTGTGAGTTCTCTCTGTCGTTTCCGCGGTGCTGCGCAGTATGATCCCGAAACAGGCTGAGAACTGCCGGAAGAATTATCAGATCGCCGAATAATGCTGCTGGCAACATAGCAACCACCATGGAGGCAAAGAATCGGTGAGTCGGCAGTGGCGCGATGAAGACGGTTGCAAATCCGCACAACAGTGCAAACGTAGTTATGACCAGCGCACGGCCAACAAGATGACCGGCATTCAGAATCTGAATGCGTGACCCCGGACGACCACGGGCATGTCGCATCGCCTCCAGAAAATGGATTGTGTCATCCACACCGATTCCCAGGCAAATTGACGCTGCACAGGCACTGGCAATGTCCAGAGAAGGAGCCATCCATGCCCTTACGGCGACAGTCATTGTCAATGCAAACATGTTCGGAAGAATGGAATAGAATCCATATTTCACATTCCCGTAAGCAACCCAGATGACGAGAATAATGGCCCCCGCGGCCGCTACGACGCTCCAGGACATTTCGCCAATTGTCGAACGCACAATAGAGCTTTGATCCAGACTTTCTCCGCCTATATTTGTCGTGAATCCCGGGTGCAGGGACTCTTCGTGATCCAGCAGAGTGCGTAATGCGCTAATGTCGTTTTGGATGTATTGAACTCCGCGATCCGGAACGTGAAATTCCAGGACCGCTTTGCACTGATCAATATCCCACAAATTGGCTATGTATCCCCTGGCCAGCCGCCGAGCCGATCTGAGTTTCTGAGGCCCGTATTCTCCGGACAGCAACTGCAGTGCGTTAAGAATTGAGAGCGGTTCGGAAAACGAATCCGAATCTGCAATCTGCTGCTGGATGCTTGTCAGAACATCCCAAAGACTTTCGTTTGATGTGTTTTCCGGCCAGGTCATCGTGACCGTGACCTGCCGCAGTCCTCCCAGTTTTTCATCGCACTGAAGAAGTCCCTGATAGGACGGTATGTTCCGGTTCAGACGCAGGTCCAGTCGGTCGTCCGGATAAAGAGTCACAAAACTGTAGTACGTGAATCCACCGGTAAGCATCAGCGATACGATTGTGGTCGCTGTCGGGAATTTGACACCGATCAGAATTGGTCGCTGTATCCATCGACTCTGGCGCCGATTCGTCTGACGAACTGTTGGCTGGCGATGACGGACGCAAATTGCAGCTGCCAAAGGCATGACAGTGGCCACACCCACAAATGAAATACTGATCGCGACAGCAGCATTTCGTCCAAACCCGTAGACCATCGGCTGACTGCTGATCATCAGAGATGCAAAGGCCAGAGACGTGGTCAGTGATGTCAGGAAACATGGTCGCAGCATTCGTTTCATGGCGAGATGGGCAGCCTTCCTGGGATCGCGTACGTGCCCGTACTCCTCTTCGACGGCCAGCAGAATGTGCATGCTGTTGGCAAATGACAGAACAAGAACGAACACCGGCATATGTGGTGCAGCCAGCTCGTTAAATGGCAGCCCGAGAAAATACCGCCAGCCGAACGCCAGCGCGAGCGCGGAAATCGGACCCGCTGCCACAGCCATGGAACGTGCAGGAGCCCTCAGCATCAGTAATCCACAGAGCGTCACGACGATTGTGGCGAATCCCAGTACATAGTAGTGCCAGTCGTGCAGAGTTTTCTGATGGTCTCGGAGCATCAGAATTTCACCCGTCAGTCGCACGCTGACATTCAACTGGTCGAGATGTTGACTCAGGATGCTGTCGATCGACTGCGCGGCTACAGCTGTGGAATCACTGAACTGCAGGAGCATTGTTGTGCTGTCTTTGGACAGCAGATGGCCTGCCACCAGCGGATGTTCCTTCAGCCGGGTGAAGGCCCGATCCCACACCTGGTCGGACGCATTTTCGCCAGGAATCACCGAACGAGGTCTTAATAGTATCCCCGTTCTGCTGGGGACGTCATCACACCAGTGAATTCGGCAGTTCGGAAGTGTGGTTGAAATCTCAGCAATCGCATTTCTGACAGCTTCAAACACTTCACGACGTAACAGTTGGTCTGACTGCAGAACTGCAACGCACGGCAGACTGTTTCCCCCGTCGGTTTCTGTCTGATTCGTTACCTTGTTTGAGCCATGCCGGTTTTGATCAGGGGTGGATATTCCGTTTGCCGTGGTTGTCCATGGATCCGGAGGCTGCGTTGCGAATTTTAGTCCGCACAATCCAAGCACTGGTGGAACGGCAAACAGTATTACCGTGACCAGGTACCAGCGAAGTGAGGGACCATGGGTTGATGCCATAGGGTTCTTTTACTCAGAACAGGGCGTTGAAATCAGTGCGCCCCGCACTGTTGCGAACAACTCAGAAACGAAATTCAAACCCCGACGAATACGTGTCAGCCCCATTCGAAACTTCGGCAGGGAAAACGCATTTGCGCATTTTCGAAAGGAAAATAATAAATCGGGTCAGGTCACAACATTCATGATTCCTGACTGCCGACAGCATTTACCGTATTAAGCGCAGCATTCTCGTCAGAGAAACAAATCGATCAACCGCTGTTGTGCTGAGACAGGTTGAATCCCGGATGTTGTGAGAGACGCAGGTGTAAAACACACCAGATTGACAAAATGGGTTAGTTGCGATGTTGCGATTGACACTGATTAAACTGGCTGAAAAACATAGCAACAGCGGGCATCAACTCTGCAACAGATGCAGACAGTTCAAAATGTAATGATTCCGCAGCAGAAATCTGCGTTTGGACAGTCTCTTGCTCTTGCGCGTGATGAGACAGACCAGGTCCAGGTAAACCGTGTCTTTTTCGGAATTTTGGCCTGATCTTTAGCGACGAAAACGTTACTGCCTGTTCCGAACATGACACGATTTGAGTTGCTTCGGCATTTTATCCTGTTTTGTCCCGATCCATCTCGTACGTGATGCGGGTGAGGAAATTATTCAGCTGATGTCCGTTATCGAATGACCTCCTGCCACGTTGTGGTGGGAAACCGGCCACAGTTTGAGTTCTGTTGACCTGGCTGCGACTACATTCCGCAGCACATCCGAGGTGTCATGCTGGTTCAATTCTTGCTGTCGGGCCCGTTGAAACACAAGCGGGACACACAAATCGATTTAGTTGCTGACAGACCTCAAAATCCCTTTCCGACAGACGCTGAAGCAGCGAGCATGGTGTAACGGAAGGCCAGACCGATGAGCCGTCGGGTAAAGGTCTGCTGGACATTACATCCATTGTTGACGGTCAATTTCAATAATTCGGCGGGTGGGGACTCGTGTGGTTTTCGACGGCAGGCACCGAATCCGGAAATCAGGGATCGCAATCTTACGATCCCAGTCGGATCACACATCTGTGAACGTATAGTTTGGCTATAGTGTTCAATATTAAATAAGCGAACCAGGATTGGTGGAATTGACCTTCACAGTTCTGGCGTCGATGTGCGCACACGGGGCACGAAACGTTCATGAAACGGGAAGTTGCAGCGTGATTCACAATGTTCTGACAGTGGATATAGGGAACTCTCGCGCCAAATATGGCGTCTTTGAACGAGGTGACGACCAGGTCAGACCTGTCGCATTCTCCGCAGTTGAACTCAGAAAACAACGTGATGTGGCCGCCTGCATCGCTGAATGGGCCGAAGATTACGAAATTGAGAGCTGCGTTGCGGCCGGTTCGAATCCTCCGGTACTCGATCGGCTCATCGATGACTGGCCGGCACAACTGCCGGTTGCCACCTCGATTCGATCGACACAGGCAATTCCCGTCCGGCTTGCCGTGGACGAGCCTGATGCAGTGGGTCTGGACCGAGTCCTCAATGCGCTGGCAGCCACAAAACTGTGTCCTGGAAAAAACATCATCGTTGTTGATTCGGGGACGGCAACAACGATAGATCTGGTTTCAGCTGAGGGCGATTTCTGTGGGGGCACCATTTTTCCTGGTCTGCGGCTTTCAGCATATGCGCTGCACGACTACACGGCCAGGCTCCCCATGATCGACATGGATGCTCAACAGTCAGCTGTTCCGCAATTACCAGGGAAGAATACGGAAGAAGCCATGCGAGCCGGCCTGTATTGGGGCCAACTTGGAGCAATCCGCGAAATTACTGATCGCATGTGCAAAGGTCCCCACGAACGACCAATCCTCATTTTGACGGGTGGCGGTAGTCGACTGCTGTGGTCTCATCTTCCTCATGCCCGATGTGTTGAGGCTCTCGCTCTGCATGGTCTGGTCTTGCTCGCCCAGTAGTTCGAAGTGATTTTCCAGCCCGGCAAGTGACAATGAACGGTTCAGATTTCAGGGAATTCACGTCAAAACATCAAATCACGGCAAATTTCTCACACGGAGGATTCTAGGATGCGCATTGTACACCAGCAGCGTGACGAATTCGCTGTTTTCAATATGACAGAATCAGGATGCCGGAGGATTTGATGAGGCGATTTCTGGTCGCTGGTAACTGGAAAATGAACACGGATCGAGTGACTGGCACGGCACTGGCCAGTGCTCTGGCGGCTGCTGCGCCGGAAACGGATGATGCAGTAGAAGTGCTCGTCTGCCCGCCTTTCCCGTATTTGTCGGACATTGGGGCCGCAACAACGGGAAGTGGCGTCCAGTTGGGTGCGCAGGATGTGTATTTCGAAGCGTCGGGAGCATTTACTGGTGAAGTTTCGGTTTCAATGTTGAGGGATGTCGGCTGCAGCCACGTGATTCTGGGTCACAGTGAACGTCGTCACGTGATGGGGGAATCCGATGAATTGATCAACAGGAAGGTCCGAGCCGGTATCGAAGGTGGATTGCATGTGATTTTGTGCGTGGGTGAATTACTCAGCGAGCGTGAAGCCGGTCAGACGGAATCGGTGCTGGATCGCCAATTGACCGGTGGTCTCGATGGAGTTTCCGAAGAAGAAGCCATGGATCTGGTGATTGCTTACGAGCCTGTGTGGGCGATTGGTACCGGCGTGACTGCGTCTCCCGACCAGGCGGAGTCTGCTCATGCCCATATTCGCAAATGGGTGACGGACCGCTACAATTCTGTATTCGCCGACCGAGTGCGAATTCTATACGGTGGCAGTGTCAAGCCGGATAATGCCCAAACGTTGATGCAGCAGCCCAACGTGGATGGTGCCCTGGTTGGCGGAGCCAGTCTGAAGGCAAACGATTTTGTCCCGATCATTGGTGCGGCGAAGACTCTTGCATCAGTCTGATCGAGTGTTCCGCAGCGGTATTTTGTGTTCGGTCCACGGTAAACGATTAATTATGTCAAGTGTGGTTTTCGCTGACTTGTTTCGTGAAGCCGCGGAAGAAAATGGAGCGTTAGCATCATGTCAGCACCATTCGTCGTTGGGACATTGTCATTCCTTCTGCTCCTCACGAGCCTGTTTATGATCCTGCTTGTTCTCATTCAGCGTGGGCGCGGTGGCGGACTGGCCGGAGCTTTCGGCGGACAGGGTGGTCAAAGTGCATTTGGAACGCGTGCCGGCGATGTGTTCACCAAAATCACAGTGGTTGTTGCGATCGTCTTCATACTTCTGGCATCGCTTCTGGGAAAATCTATGCGTGCGGCGCAGGAGAATGCGGACCGGGAAATCGGCACGAGTTTCATTGGAGGAGCACAGGCTGACACTGACGAGTCAAATTCAGAAGATGCTGCTGCTCCTTCCATGGAGGCAACAGACTTTGATTCCGGTGCAGCAACGACGTCCGATGGTGAGTCTGCTGCAGAATCGGAGGATCTTCCGAATTTAGAGTCTGATGACGCAACTCGGGCTGCGGAAACAACTGAGGCAGATGCTGTATTGTCCTCCGACGCCGGGTCTGCAGATTCGTCCAACGAAGACACCGATTCAGAATAATCCGGGCGCGGGCGTGATTCCTCAGATCAACGCATGTCCCATTCCGCGATCGTTTCGAATGATTCGCAAGAAAGTCCAGTTACTTGCTCTTAAGCATGACAGGGTTTGGTAATTCGACAGCCCAGACCGACGCAATTTCCGTCAGTGTCGAACTTCGCGCTGTCAACAATCGATACCTTAAACTCAATTTGCGGTTACCGGATGCGTTGAATCGCTTCGAGAATCGGATTGAGAAATTGGTTCGCAGTCGGATTGCACGTGGCACAGTGCAACTCTCGATGCGTGTTCGTTTTCCCCGAAATGTCGGTGGACACGTAATCGATGCCGATGCGATTCAGGAGTATCGACAACAGCTCGAGTCCCTGACGCGGGATACCGTTGGTGTTAAAACGCCTGAACTCACTGATCTCTTGGCATTGCCGGGCGTGGTCACGGAATCAGAGCTGCTGCCCGAAATGGTCGATTCGTTTTGGCCCCCTGTAGAACAGGCAATTTCAGAATCTCTCGATCAGTTCGACGATTTTCGTCAGACCGAAGGGGGACAGATGCAGGGGGACCTGAATCGTCAGTGTCAGATGATTTCGGAGCAGGTTGACGAAATTGCAAAGCTTGCCCCGGACGTGGTCGCCGAATATCGAACGAAGCTGCTGGAGCGTCTTGTCAGGGCTGTGTCCGATTCGGGTGTGACCGTTTCAGAATCTGATGTGATTCGTGAGGTTGCCGTTTACGCCGATCGATGCGATATCAACGAAGAGATCACGCGTCTGAGATCACATTTGCAGCAGTTCTCGCTGTTCCTGAGCAGCAAAACCTCGCTGGGCCGGAAACTGGAATTCCTCGGTCAGGAGATGTTTCGAGAGATGAATACGATTGGGTCAAAAGCCAATAATGTGGCCATTGCACACAACGTCGTGGAAATGAAAGCCGCGCTGGAACGCGTCCGTGAAGTGTTGCAGAATGTGGAATAAATACAGTGGGACGAATTTGCGGCAACTGCCGGTACGCAGCGACAATGGACCAGGGACTCTTTCAGTTCCGGGGTCGTTGTGAACCGGAAAAACATCTGTCAGACACTCGATTTTCGATGAGCAGCGGTTCTGCGTGCAGCATATGGCTAACTCCGGTGAACAATTGAATCCCGGTCCGATCGTGGTACTGTCTGGTCCCAGTGGCAGCGGGAAGACGACCGTTGTTGAGAGACTGGTAGCCGAATCATCTGTTCCTCTGGCCAAATCTGTTTCTGCGACCACACGGCCGGCGCGAACGGGTGAAATTCATGGCGAAGCCTATTATTTTCTGAAAGACGCTGAATTCCGGCAGAAACTGGATCAGGACGACTTCCTTGAGCACGCGGAAGTATTCGCATCCGGTTATTTGTATGGCACGCTGAGATCGGAACTACATCGTGCCTGGACGGAATCCGCCTGGGCATTCCTGGAAATTGACGTTCAGGGTGCCATGAAGGTAATGCAGCAATACCCTCAGGCTGTTACGATCTTTCTGAAGACACCGTCGACGGAAGAATTTGAACGCCGCCTGCGGGCGCGGGGAACGGAGACGGAAGACGTGATTCAAAAGCGTCTGGCCACTTCCCGGAGGGAACTTGAATACTCCGGGCGATACAGGCATGTCGTGGTCAACGATGAACTTGATCGAGCTGTTCGTGAGATTTGCGAAATCCTGAAGTTTGAGGAGACTCAATTCCATGCTGGATGACTTTCGAGAAGATGACATTGTTCGCAAGGTGGGTGGTCGATTCAAGCTGTCCACACTGGTTCAAAAACGCATGGTGGCGCTCAATCGTGGTGCACAGGCACTGGTTGATCTGCCAACTCGCGATCTCATGGAGGTTGTGGTAGCCGAAGTGAAAGACGATAAAATTTATCTCGACACGTCAGGTCGGGTGCAGGCGGTCGCAGATGAATCTGAAACGGTTGATGCTCTTGAAGCGTTACTGGCGGAAGATGACGGTGGACCGGGTGTGGATGATCTTACGGAGTGACCTTCGCATGATCCGGGCATGAACAACTCACGGAAGCTGGGTCGGTTGATGAAAGGCCAGCGTTCCAGAAACGCCTATGTCTCAATCATTGAATGACTGCGAAATTCTCCTTGGTGTGACCGGTGGCGTTGCTGCCTGGAAGGCAGCGGATCTGTGCAGTCGACTTGTTCAGCGGGGAGCTGTCGTTTCAGTTATACTCACAGACTCCGCTCAAAAGTTCATTGGTCGAACAACGTTCGAGGCATTGACCGGACAACCCGTCAGCGTAGGCCTGTTCCAGCCGTCGCAGCATTTTCGCGGTGAACATATCGGACTGACTCAGCGTGCCGGTTTGATCGTCGTGGCACCTGCGACTGCAGCTTCAATCGCTCGAATGGCTCACGGGATGGCAGATGATCTGTTGACAACCACAATTCTTGCGTCCACGGGGACAGTACTGATCGCACCAGCAATGAATTGTGAAATGTGGGCCAAACCATCCGTTCAAAGGAACGTCGCACAGCTTAGGGATGACGGATACGAAATTATTGATCCGGAAACAGGATGGCTGAGCTGCGGACAGACTGGCACCGGCCGGATGGCATCACCAGAAACCATCGTGTCCCGGATTTGCCAGCACATATAGTTTCCTGGTTCGGATGTCTGTGGTCTCTGTCCTGGATGGCAAATCGATGTGGGCCAAACCGGTTACGGTGGCATACACTTATTCAATGTTGACTCGATGTCTCCATCATTTGATTCTGGATCCCAGGTGTTGACGCCAGGCAATCGAACATCATGCGTATTTTGATTACAGCCGGTCCAACACGAGAGTATGTTGATGATGTCAGATTCCTGTCCAACGCCAGCAGTGGGAGGATGGGATATTCGATCGCAGAAGCATCAATCAAACGTGGCCACGAAGTTGTACTCGTGACGGGGCCTGTTGAACTTTCCCCACCCTCTCATGTGGAGGTTCACCGGATTGAAACGACCGGCGAACTGAGAGCGAAGTGTTTGGAACTGTTTCCGCTGTGCGATGGTGTGATTGCCACCGCAGCAGTGTGTGATTATCGCCCAAGAGAACGCTTCGTCGGAAAAATGACGAAAACCGGACGCCCTATTGTACTTGAGCTGGTGGAAACGTCCGACGTTCTGGCCGAACTGGGGGCCAGCAAAGCACACCGGTGGGTGGTTGGCTTTGCACTGGAATCACAGGACCCGCGAACAAATGCCATGCGAAAGCTTCGCATGAAGCATTGCGACTGCATCGTACTTAACGATACCACTGCAATTTCGTCATTGGACAACCATGTAGAGATCCTGTCCCCCGATGCCACGACAATTGCAGAATTCCAGGGTTCGAAAAAGGCAATTGCTGCTGAGCTTATTGAATTTGTGGAATCATCGATTGCGCTACAGCACGATTGCTGATTGCAGTTGTGTCACTGGAGCCAATTGAACTCACCTGCTGCCGAGAGGTGCCAATGGGCCGTGATTCGGTTGACTTGGATGATGCGGCGTGGGACGGATCGAATCCTGAATCCGGTCAAACGTCTTTCGTGTTCGTTCCCGAGTTGATATTTTTATTTTTCGACTCAGAACAGCGTCCTGCACGGACTGCAGCCACCATCATTAGCGATTGCAAACATACTCTCGCTGCAATCGTGTTTCGGGACAGCTTCCTAGTAAAGCCCGGCCCAGTTCCAGTATGGAATCCTGAAGTAGTGATTCAGCCCACGGCGTCGCTGATTATACCGCGACGGCAGCAGATATGTCCGCGGTTTCAGACGCGGACGGACAACAGGTGCCGTATTGGGTCTCAGGATCGTCAGATGTCGTGCATTTCCGGTCAGTATCTCCATCGTCGAGTCATGACGGTACGATGGATTAGATTTGAATTCAGTGCGATTGAAGGGAACAGATTCATAGACACGTCGGTAGTCCTCGCTCGGAGATGGATTCCGAGTCTGCACGGACGGATCCGATGAATCGGAAATTGGTGTAATATCGACGTTCGCCGGCACGGCGAGAGGCGAGCCGACAGTATTTTCGTGATGCATCAATCCGTTGGACCTCGGTGTGATTTCAACAGCCCAGTCATCACCAGCTTCGAATGTGTCTGCCTGAGCTTTGCAGCATGCCAAACTGCATGCAACAGTCGCGACCCACACGGCGAGGCAGAGTTTGAATCGAACAGTCATATGCTTCCCCTTTGGAACTCATTGGTCGCAAGACGCGTCCTGCCGCAGTGATACTGTTGTCTCAGATTGCCATGCCGAACGCTGCGGGAAATTTCCGCAACACAAGGATGAAGCTGGTGTGAACCCTGTGTCAATTTCCGAAAATGCAAACGTATCCATTTAAGTACCGGCTGACGAATCGGGTAAATCGTGAGGATTATTCGGTTTGCGCGGGCTTATGTCCGATGTAGACCGCGGCGATTCCACCGGTCAGTGATTTCCAGGAGGTCTGCTCCAGTCCGGCTTCCTCCATGATCGCAGCCAGATCATTTCCACCTGGGAATTCGGAAACAGACTGAGGCAGATACTCGTAGGCTGCCTGTCGGTTTCGGACCAGTAACTGTCCCAGCTTTGGAAGCACGTTGCGAAAGTACCATTGATAAAGGCGACTCAGCATTCGATTGTTCGGCATGGAGAATTCCAGCACGACAACGCGACCACCAGGCCGGCAAACACGAGCCATTTCCTGCAGTCCTCCAATCGTGCTGGCCACATTTCTCAGACCAAATGCCACCGACACAATTTGAAACTGATTATCATGAAACGGCAGCGAGAGCGTGTCAGCTTCTAGAAATCGAACATTGCGACCATCTCGCTTCTCTTCGGCCAATTGAAGCATCCGATGTGTAAAATCGGTGGCCAATACGGGCGTGTTTGGTCCCGCTGTCCTGCGCCATGCAAACGCCAGATCACCGGTGCCTGTACACACATCCAGGATGGGGGCGACACCAGTCGGGCTGGCAAACTTCACTGTTCGCGAACGCCAGTAGATATCCGTTCCAGCCGACAGGAAATGATTCATCAGGTCGTAGCGACCGGCGATCTCACCAAACATCTGGCGAATGCGCGCACCAGACTTGTCAACAGGCATTGTGTGACCTCCCGGGCCGGACTCGCAGTCAGCCGCTGCTCATACGGTTGTATAACGCAGAGTGCAGATTCATTCTGATGTGGACTTCCGGGAATCGGCTGATTCGATCGACAGAGACGATTCACAGTGACTGAGTGCCAATAAACAGTAAGCAGTTACGAGATGAGGGTCGCCTTCTTCCCATCGTTGAGCTCTCGGATTGATCCAGCTGCCGTTGGGATTTTGCAGATCACTCAGCCGCTCGGTCAGTTCCGTGCGCCAGTCGTGTTTTCTGCCTTCGGCATCAATGAATTCATCGTTTCCAAAAGCCGACATTGTTTTTGCAAACGTATGGAAGTAGTAGTACAGTCCCTGGTCGCCCATTCCTGGATTCTGATCGAGCGTATAGTGTCGGCCAATCCACTCGGTCGCCGCCAGGATTCGAGGATCATCCGGTTGCAGACCTGCATAGATGAGGCTTTTGACTCCAGCGTAAGTCATGCTTCCATAGGAACGCAGGCCGCCGTTGGCTTCTGTCCCGGACTTCGAATCACCGCCCGCAGCCGGAGTGTAATAGAACCCGCCATCGTTGATCAGTGGGCCAAATTCTGTGCTGTTGTGTTCGGATTCGAGATTCTGGCAGCGTGAAATGAACTGAATCACCCGCTTCATTTCTGGATCATAGTCTTTAAGACCAGCCGTTTTGAGCGCTTCGACCAGAAATTCTGAATTGCACAGGTCGGGTCGCTGATGCTTACCGTAACCCGCGCCACCCCATGCGGGGTCCGACGATTCGACGCCTTCACCCTCGTCCCATTGCAGTCCTGCAAGGAAACGCTGCGCACGATCAATGACGACATCGTAGCGTCCGCCGGTATTGGCCGTGGAAAATGCCATGAGTGCAATACATGTCTCGTAATTTCTGTGAAGACTGTCAGATGCGTGAATACCACCAGTCGGTCGGACATTCGATTCCAGTTGCTGCAGTGCTGTCATGATGACTGGGTCGTCGACAGCCAGACCGGACCCAAGCAGTGCGCGCGTGACCAGTCCCGTGACTCCCAAGGAAGTTGGATGAGTCCATGACCCATCGTTATTCTGACGAGCTTTCAGAAACGCCACAGCCGGGCGACGCAGTTCGTCAACCGTCTGACCGGATGCGATCAGACCGGTAGTGAAAAGAACGGTGGTCGTGGCGAGACTCACAACGAATCGAATCATGTGATGAGCTCCGACAGATCAAGGAGGTAAACAGTGGACTGATTCAGGAAACGGACGTGCGACAGACGAATCAGTTGTGGCAAACGATAGACCACAACTATCAGGAACCGTTATGGTACCATCAGGCAAACCCCTCGCCATGAATCTGCGTGGCAGGTTGTAACTTTTGAGGATTCGTACGATGACAGATCCCGAGTCTCTGCCACTTTTCTCCGACAGTGACGGTTCACCTGTGCCGGTGTTCAATTGTCAGATTATTCTTAGTACCAGCGAGTCTGACCAGCAGATTGTTGGTCGAGTTGCCAATCTCGGCGGCATTTCTGTTCGTGGAAACACGGAACGCGAAGTGCTCACGGGGATTACGCAGGTTTTTCGGGCGCAGGTTCAGGCACTCACTGAGGAGAAAATGCCAATCCCCTGGATTGACCCGCCGGAAAAGGCTGGACCGGGCGAGACAGAACGATTCGTACCCATTCATCTGTAGCGAGATCCGCCAAGCGTTTCTGACACGGACAGATGTGGACAGCAAACCAACCTGGGTTCGACTGTTAAGTTATCTGCAACTTAAAGTATTAAAGTAACCGTCA
This sequence comes from Fuerstiella sp., assembly GCA_022447185.1. GTDB lineage: Bacteria > Planctomycetota > Planctomycetia > Planctomycetales > Planctomycetaceae > S139-18. Next base: position 40,085 of record JAKVAY010000006.1, read on the forward strand.
GGTCGGCTGATTGCAGGAAAATACCTGTGCGGTAGAATTCGGATTCCGAAACCTTTTCGGGATGTAGCTCAGCCTGGTAGAGCGCTGCGTTCGGGACGCAGAGGTCGCAAGTTCAACTCTTGTCATCCCGACTCCGTCAGTTTTATCAGAATCACCTTCTGATGAAGGATTTTTGTTTGGTTTCTCACTGCTCTGCGTCTTGTTCCCTGGGTTTCGTCGTTGAGCCGGACTCTTCGGTGATTATGACAGCAGAGGACTCAGTTTCCCAACGATGGACTGAGTCCTGAGAAAACCTCACGGGGCCTGCTGAGTCTGTTCCTGTCACTCGCATGGCTGCGTATTGATCGTCAGATGGCTCTTTCGACGAGCGTGTTGATAGTTCGTTTGTTGCGACGGAGACGTTTAACATTCAAGTATCCGTGTAGGTTTGCATTGGCAATGAAGTATCGGATTCCCACATGATTTCGTCGGTCTCCAGCCTTGTTGACCATCGTGGCGAGCGTCATTCGCATAGCGTGAACATTAACGGCCCCGTCGGCCCCCTTCTGCGTTCGCAATACCCGCAACTTTGAGGACTCAACTCAAGACGCACAAAGGACTCGCTGACACCGAAAAATGAGTGGCTGAGTCCTGAAAGCCTCTTCGGTTCCAGCGAACCGGGCACGCTTTTCGGAGATCCACCGTTGCAGCTTTTCTGTCAGGTCGGCTGTCAACGATATCTCCAGTCCTGGGTGTTTCGTCTCGTCACCGGCGGCGAAACGGGCGAACGGTGTCGCCGCAGTGAGATCCCGTGACCCAATCGTGAGCAATGCCGGTTCCCTGCGGTGCAAATCGGTGAGAACCAGTGAGCGGTAGGTGAGTACCCGCTCCCGTTCCGGCCGACAGTTGGTCCCCCAGCCAACACGTCAGTAGTTCGCCCGGAAGATCGCTCAGGCGGTTAAGTCTGCAATCTTTCGCCAACCGAGTGAGCCANGGTGGCATGTTTCATATTCGAGTTGCATTCACGCCCTGNTTGACTCGCTGATCACCGAAGGCGTTCAAAATGCTGAAAAAGCGGTAAGCCGGGATAATCGGCAATCGCATTTTCTGCCTACTTCATCACGCGTGCCCGCATCAGTTCCCTCCGTTACTCCAGTTACGTAACTACAAACAATCAGGTAACGAACCGGATAATTGTCCATGACTCGCTCTAAATCTGCGGCAAGGCTCAACTTGAATTCTGCAGATATCAGTGATGACACGGAAATAAGGAAAAAAGATGCGGGACAGTCAACAGGCAGGATTCACCGGAGAATGACAAAGTGTCCGGCGCAGTGCGATGGTGGGAACAGGCAGCAAGGAGAGTGTCCGCTCTGCACTCACGGTCGTCCAATCCTCCAGCGTGCCAAAACGGCAAATCGAAAACGGGTGCAGCCCTGCCTTGATATTCATATGCCGTTCAACACTGTCATTCCGTGAGAAATATCGCCGGTTCGACCTGTCTGCCGATAACGTACCACACCGATTTCATCTTAAAAACAGACCGATCCAATGCGCCATCGGGCAAGCAAATCCCAGCCGGTGCCATTTGAAAAACGCTCTTACAATAGAACGTTAATTCGTGTATTATTGTTCAGGTAATGTCCTGTTTCGGACAAAGCATTCTGAGCATCGCACGAGGAATTGTCGATGAGCGCGGATGAGCCTGAATGTGGGAGTTGGACATTCCTGACAAATCACGCACACGTATTGTTGTGTCTGGCCCGTGATTCAACGATGCGGATGCGCGACGTGGCGTTGAACGTTGGGATTACAGAACGGGCTGTTCAGGGAATTGTTTCCGACCTTGAAGCGGCTGGTTATGTCGAGCGCGTTCGGACAGGACGACGCAACTCGTATCGAATCGACGAAGAACTGCACTTGCGACACCCAATCGAACAACACAAAACAATCGCAGATCTCATCAGGACTATTCACGGTTAGNTGGGGCGTGTATGGCGGTCGCTCGGTGAAGTGCTTTTCCGGGTAGACGTGGCGAAACGGAGCAACAAATGGAATTCCTGANAAACAACTTCCCGCTGCTCATTCCTCTGGCGCCGCTTGCAGCGGCGATCTGGAGCGCTTTTCCGAGTCGCAGGGAACACGAAAAGAGTTACGGCTTTGGCGTGATCGCTCACGTCATCGCATTTGTCGCGGCGGTTGTGACGTTCTTCCAGGCCGTTGCTGCCGGTGAAGCCGCGAGACGTCTGTTGGTCTGTGAAACTCCGTGGAGCTTTCTGCCCACGATTGAGTTGTCGATTGACCGCCTGAGTGCGGTGATGATGGTCGTCATCACCAGCATCGGTCTGGTTTTGTATCGCTATTCCATTCGGTACTTGCAGTCGGAAATCGGACAGCCTCGTTATCAGGCTTTATTGGGATTCACCATCGCAACATTGCTGGTCATGGTGTCGAGCCGTGATCTGATTTTGTTGTTTCTGGCCTGGCAGTTGTTGAGCTGGCTACTGTGCCTGCTGGCCTACAACTACACGCACTTGCCCACAGCACGCAGTTCGTTTCGGACGTTTATCATGCTGCGACTGGGTGACATCGCCTTTCTGGCAGGCATTGTGCTGGCATTTCGACTGTATGGCACAGTCGAATTTAAACAGCTCTTTGAGCAGGCCGTGTCGAATCCAGTCACACTGCGGCCATTCGGTGCATTCGAAATCAGTGGTGCAACAGCCGTCACGCTGCTGATTTTCATCGGGGCAATGAGCAAATCGGCTCAGTTTCCTCTGCATATGTGGTTACCGGATTCACTGTTTGCACCGACACCCATCCACGGGCTGCTGCACGCGGGCATCATCAATGCCGGTGGTTTCCTGCTGACCCGACTCGCTCCGTTGTACGTGCTGAGCCCGACGACTCTGCACGTGGTCTTCTTGGTCGGTCTGGCGACAACAGTTCTGGGTACGAGCATGATGCTGGTGCAAAACGATATCAAGAAGACGCTCGGATACTCGACCATCGGCCAGATGGGCTACATGATCATGGAATGCGGCCTGGGGGCCTTCTCTCTGGCGATTTTTCACCTGATCGCGCACGGACTCTTTAAGGCCACGATCTTTCTGAACTGTGGCAATGTGATCCATGAAACTCGGCAGGAACCCAAGCGGCCCATCAAGCCGTCAGAGAGTAGCGGTCTGAGTGCGTCGAAGTGGGCAATCGGATTCTTCCTGTCACTCGCCTTGCCGTTGGTGATCGTCTACTTCGCACATGAATTGCTGGATGTGCCGCTGCGCGAGTCTCAGGGACTCGTCATCTTCCTGTTCTTCAGTTGGGTCACAGCTTCGCAGGCAATGCTGACTTTGTATCGGCTTCATGCAGCAGACTCTCTTAGGCGTCAGGCCATTTTGCTGGGCGTGGTCACTGTCGTTACTCTGATCTATCTGTTTTCCGCCGAAATGTTCACCAAATTCATTTATCCATCGGCGGACACCGTGCTGTCTTACTTTAAGGCGGCCGCGTTGCCGAGCGGGTTGTTCCGGACGATTGTCGTCGTTGCGGCGGCAGTGATTACGATCGGTTGGGGCATCTCCTTTACCAAACGTCAGCGACGCTCCATCAATCGGCCGCAGTCGATCAGTGACCTGCGAACGTCGCTGTACCTCTTCTTCGTCAACCGCATCTACCTCGACGGTGTTGCTCTGCGACTGCGGGGATCCGTTAAGAGAATTGTCGAGGCGCTGGATCGCAGTCCATTCTTTCCGGCCTGCGCAGCCTTGTTCGCGCTGACTGTGGCAGGAAGCAGGTTGTCGTCCTTCGGAGACGCATCGTTCGGAACGATCCTGGGCCTGGTGGTTGCTGGCCTGCTGCTTCCGCTCTTTCCCCTGCACTCGGTTTACGTCGCTGCTCTGACGAAGCTGCCTCGCCTCGGTGTCTTCGCGTTTTCTGCCGTACTGCCGCTCGCTGGTGTGTTCGGCCTGACGATGCTGTCAACGATTCCGCCTTCGCTTCGACCCGTCGTATCTGCCCTGGCTTTGTGTGGCGCAATTTACGCTTCGCTCAAGGCTGTCGCACAAAAAAACGCTCCACATCTGATCGCGTATGCAGGACTTGCCTTCTATTCCATTCTATGGTGGCAAATCGCGAGCGTTGGCAGCATCACGCACGAAGCCGTCATCTATACCATTGCCGTGGTGTTAGTGATCGGTGGAATTCGTCTGGCCTGGGACAGATTAGAGGTTCGTTACGGCAGTCTTCCGATGAACAGAATTGGCGGACTTGCCCGACCTATGCCGAAGTTCGGGCTGTGCCTGGCGCTTCTGGTGATGGCTGCGGTCGGATTACCGCCATTTGGCCTGGTATTTAGTTTTATCGGCCTGATGTTTGGTTCGCCGGTTGTGACAGCCGGAACATTCATTGTCCTGCTGACTTGGTTCGGCGCGTCGTGGTATCTGTTTAAGTTGATGCAGCAACTGTTGTTCGGTCCGCACCGAGAAGACCTTCGCTACGACGACCTCAAAGCTGTAGAAATCGCAGCGTTTGCCGGCGTCCTGCTGCTGTTGATTGTTCTTAGCGTTATTCCCCAGGGACTGTTCGCCCTTGGGTCAGAAGAAGTGGCTCGTATCGCGATGGAGATGAAGTGAACGTCATGACTGAAACGCCAAACAACGGCACGAAAAACCAGGCAATCCGCGAACTGGTTTCGCAGGCAAGCGGAGTCATTGCCCATTACTGGCCAATGTCGATGTTCGTGCATCACAATCCACTGCATAACATTGAATCGATGCCTTTCGAGGAAGCGGTGCGCCTGGGCAGACGCTTCATTGGCGGAACCGGCTACCTTCCCAACGAAGTGTATCGCGAATACGTCCGGTCCGGCCGGATTCAGACCGGACACCTCGACGCAGCCATCCAACCGATTTCTGAAGATCAGAACGTCACGATCGGTGGACGCAGCATCAGCCATTTCGACGTGTTGCGCGCCCACCTGCTTTCGGGAAACACGGCGCCCGCCGCCGAGACGCTCGGGGCTTTTGTTGATCGGTCAGCAAACGCGGACGTGCTGCGTAAACTTGCTGATAGTCTCACCTCAGTTCTGACCGAACCGAAAGCGGACGAATGTCCGCTGGGTAAAAGTCTAAGTCTCGCCGCATGGTGCGATCAGACTTTGCATACGGATCTGGCGGAACCGATCGATCGTGAAGTCATCAAATGGTGTGAAGCGTTTCTCGACGAAGGACACGCCGTCTGGGCGATGCCGGATCGGGAAAAGGGCTTCTACCACACGTGGAAATCGCTTGCTGCGCGTGAATGGTCGCCTTGCGGAATCCACCACAGCAACCGTAGGATTGAAGGGCTTCCCGATTCACCGGACGAAGCACTGCTTGAGCATCTCGAGGTGCTCGGCATTCCCCAGGACATGCGGCAGGACTACCTTTCACTGCAACTTACCGGTTTGTGCGGCTGGGCGAGTTTTATCAACTGGCGCGGTGAACTGAGCGAAGGACACGAATGGCAGGAAGCCTATCCCGTTGACCTGACAGAATACCTCGCCGTGCGCATGTGGTATGAGCGGGAACTGGTCAAACAGGCGTGCGAGAGTGAACTTGG
>JAKVAY010000060.1 GCA_022447185.1 Fuerstiella sp.
GCCGTGCTGGGATGAGTTGCCGGAAGTCGACGTGCAGCCAATTTTCCACGGAGAACCGGTCCCGTCAGGGGGTGAAGTCTCTTTAGAGCGACGTCCTGGCCTGGGTGTGGAAATCAACGAAGATATCTTTGGCTAAGAAATGAACCACGGCTGAAATGATTCTGAATTCCAGCGATGAAACTTAATGGAACAACGGCAGTCTCAGCCGGAGCGACCTGCGTGAATGACGAATCACTGCCGGTCCCGCGACAGTCCTGAACATGAATTTCACGAACATGGCCAACGAAGTGAAGAACAGCAAACACCGAATGCTGATTGTGGGTACCGGTTCCATCGGTGAACGACATCTGCGTTGTTATCTGGCAACCGGACGGGCAGAGCCAGGTATCTGTGAAATCGACGCCCAACTGCGGAACGCCGTTGCAGATCGCTACCAGGTCAAGTCGCAATTTGGTGATGTCCAGGAAGCGCTGACAGAATCCTGGGACGTCGTCCTCGTTGCATCTCCCGCGCATACTCATATTCCAATCGCGGTGAAGGCATGTCAGTCCGGCTGCAATGTGATCATCGAAAAACCACTGTCGACTTCACTGGACGGAATCGAGCAACTCCGGCAACTGATTGCTCAGAAGAATCTCATTGCCGCTGTAAGCTATCAGTTGCGGTCCAGCCCACTGGTACAGGAGATGAAGGCAGCGCTTGATTCCGGCCGGTTCGGCAAACCGCTTCAGCTCTACATGACGTCGGGCCAAAACTTCGCTTACTACCGTCCGGCTTATCGAGATACCTATTTTGCCGACCATCGGACAGGTGGCGGAGGGATTCAGGATTCGATTACGCACATGCTGAATCTGGCGGAATGGCTGGTGGGTCCCATGACGCGAATTTCAGTCGATGCGAGCCACCAGAAACTGGCTGGTGTGACGGTGGAAGATACTGTGCACATATTGGCACGGCACGACACGGTGATGGCAAGCTATGCGTTGAATATGTATCAGCATGCAAACCACGGGCAGCTCACTGTCGTTTGTGAAGACGGAACGGTGCAGTTCGAAGCTTCGGCAGATCGCTGGCGATTCATGACCGAACCCGACGGGAAGTGGCACGAATCTGTCCACAGACTTGAAGGCCGCGACGCAATGTACATCAGGAACGCTGACGTCATGCTGGATGTACTTGAGCGGAAGTACGCACCGCTGTGCAGTCTGGAGGATGCGTTACAGACGCTGCGCGTCAATCTGGCTGCACTCCGGTCAGCAGCAACACACAGCTGGCAGGATATCTCGTGAAATGACTCCCAATGATCTCGGTCATGAATCAGAGTCTACAAACATCCCGACACTGCGAAGGGCTTTGGCAATGCGTTCGGCCATCAGACGATAGCCATCGTCGTTGGGGTGAATCTGATCGGCAAGCAGGCCTGAATTGGAAGTGATGCCGTCGAGAATGTCGGGGACATAGAGCACGCCGTGAATGTCACAGAGTGTGCCATAGTGTTTGCTGCGGGCTCGGTTGAGCGGTCCAACGACCCCCGTGAAAACAACGAAATTGCCGGTACTGGTCAATTCGCTGAAGATCATGGCGAGGTTCTCTTTAGTTTCCTGCCAGTTAACGCGGCGGAGGATGTCGTTGCCACCCAGCGTAACAACAACGATGCCAAATTTGTGATCATTGAAGCGGCCGAGCCTGTTGACACCATCGATGGTGGTGTCGCCGGACGCGCCCCAGTTGGTAACTTCGGCGTTGAGTATCCTGCCGAGTTGCGCGGGATAGCTGGTGGTCTCACGAGCGGAGGCACCGACACCCGTGACAAGACTGTCACCGAAGCAGCAGATCGTCAGGTTGCGAGGCGGGTTGTTGGTGAGCGAAGGCGAGCCGCAACCGCAGGCCAGCAACAGCAGAAGTGGGACAATTCGTATCATTGGGTCCAAATATAAACAAAAAGACGCCGCAACGACGCCCGGTTCAGGAACGGTAATTGGACTGATGACTGTCAGGAAGACATTCGCTCATCGGCACGAAGACGATCGTCAGGATTCACAAAGCCGAGCCTCGGGCAAAACAGCAGAAAACCGTCACGGACGCTATTGCTGTGGTTATCGCCGGCAGCTTAATACTGCCGGATGTGAACACCGGGAATTGCACGGCGTAACGCATCGACCGCGTCATCGGTCACCTGCGTTACGTCGTAAAGATTCAGTAATTTGAGCTTCCTGAGTTGTTCCAGGTCGCCAATCCCGGAATCAGTTAAGGCAGTCGTATAGATACTGAGGTGCTCCAGATCGCGCAGAGTCACAACGTCAGCAAGACCGTCATCTGTAATCTTTGTGGACCACAATTCCAGATGCCGCAGGTGCCTCATACTGCGGATGATCTTCATCGACTCGTTTCCGACGTTAGTGTGACCGAGTGTGAGCACCTCCAGTTTCTTCAGATTTTCAAGAGACTGTATGCCGCGGTCCGTAATGTTCGTTCCGACATTCTTCGCATCACCACCCAAATACAACTCACTCAGGTTTTCCAGCTGTTCAAGGTGAACAAGTCCTTCGTCAGTGACGACGGTGTAGCGTAAGTCCAGAGACCTGAGTTGAGTCAGTCCCGCCAGTACCGCGAGACCGGTATCCGTAACATCGGAGCCACACAGATCAAGATGTCGCACTCCGATCAGGTCTGCGACCGCGAGGCCGTCGTCGTCAGAAATCCAGGGATCGGCAGGATCTTCGACAATGCCACTTCGCAGCAGTCGGCGAATGTCGCGATAGTAGGATCGCTCCGTTTGCGCATTGTTTCCCTGGTAACTTTCCCCCATATGCGTTACGCGAATCGCACGCGCCGTCTCCAGGAATCTGCGTCCTGCGATACGAACGGAATCAGGGGCAGCATAATCCGGGTCATTCTCCATGTCCTCGAACGCATGATTGAGGACCGTCTTCCACACCGGCAATCGGAGCGTCGCGACCCACAGCCGATGATTGTACGTATCTACGCTGGCCTCAGCTTCCGAGAGTATCTCATCAGCAATCCGAATGTAGCGTTCCTCATCGATGCGAGTGAATATCCGCTCTTCATCACCGCGCGACGGAGCTTTTTCCCCGTAGTCATCGTGCATGAAATCGAGAAATCGCAGGACATGTTCTGCAGCCGTGCCGTAGTAAAAACGACAGAATTCTTCAATCTCACTGCGGCTGTCGTTTTGCGGCCGCCACATAGCTCGAGCCAGCAGGTAGTAGCGCAGTGTCTGAAAATCGGTCCCAGGACTTTGCGTGTTCTGCGCGAAACACCCCTTGACCCTGTACTTCTCGTTCATCACCCGGATGTTGTGAGCGATGTAACGTAAATTCGGATTTGGTTTAAAATAGTCTCCATAGCGGAGGGTGTGTTTGGTCCAGACGTACAGGGAGCCGTTTCCTGCCGTCCGGCGCCATTGGGTGAAACGATCGTTCATCAGCTGCATCCCTGGTTTGGACAGGTCATCGAACCTGTATCGCCAGTCGATGCTGCTGGTCCCCTCGATGATGACATTGGACGCAGGTTTCGTCCTGTTTGGTGTGTCGGACTGGTAGAACATTGTTTTGATCAGGGCGTTCGGATACTCCCGAGCAACACGTTCCGCAATGGAGTTAACAACCCTTACCTGCGGTCCACCACCGCCCCGGGTGACGCCTTCTTCAACGTTGAGCGACCGGCAGTCGTCACACTGACAATGCCACGGGCTGTCATTGGCTGAAACTGAAACAACGTATTTGTTGTAGGGGTTTTGCTGATGAGCTTCTTCGAGCCAGGACAGCACTATCTCCATGCTGATCCGCAGAACATCCGGATTTGTCATGCACGGTTGAGTGATGATTCCCCTGTAACTGTCGCGGCGTTTGCCGTCGATGAATGCAAAATACTCCGGATGGTCCGCGAAGTACGTTTCGTGTGGCAGGAACGCCTGAAATGTATGGGTCGGTCGCCCAATCATCTTGACGCCACCGAGCTTCTTTTCATCCAGAACCTGATAGGAAATTCCGTTCATGCGGTTCCGCAGTGTTGCGTCGCCCAGCAGACCACCTTCCCAGATCGTGCGGCGTTCCAGTGGAGGCCCGTAGCTGCGGGATTTCGCGGCGATCTTTAACGTGGGCCGCCACGGGATGTGATTGACATGGTGTGCCAGAAAACGCACCCCCAGCTCAACGTCGAGAAAATCGTACACGCCGTACAGCGTCGCCCTCGGGACGTTGCCCATGATCAGAAGTCGAGTTTTCTCACGGACAATTGCAAAGCCTTCCCAGTTGTCGATTCGCAGAGCGGGTGGAAGATCGTTGAGATTCCTGCGCGACGTATTACCGAGCACGATCTCGGTATCGGTGGCAGGCGTGTCATCGTGTCTCACCGGAAAAGTGGCACCGGTCATCTTCCTGAGGAACAAGGCGAGTTCCTCAGCGGCCAGCTGTTCAGCTGCGTGAGCTTCAGCGGCAATCACAATCGAATACCGCGTAATTCCTTCCTCTGCCAGCACGATCAGAGATGCCGGCTCCCTGGCGGCAATTCCCGCTGACAGAGCAGGAGCCGACAACACCAGAACGACAATTGAGCGTAATAAGTTTCGACGTCGTTTCGACATGAGCAGATTGATGAATCGTTGTTTGGCCGGTCAGCTCGTACAAATAAACCCAGCGAGTTGCTGTGATTATTTCTCGCACCATTTCGAATCAAAACAGGCATCAGAAGATCAAATCACGTATCTTACCGAACTCGGCAGCAGTTCATCGACAATTTGCCACAGAAATGCTGCACGACACGGTCGTCATTCGCATCGAAGCAGGTGTCCGCTGCCGTTTCCAGGGATCAGTGGGAACTGCCGGGACTTTGGTTCGCACACCGAAACTGACAGGATGTCCGCGGGCAAACAGGGGCGCAACAGGTCAACCACAGTCAGCATTCATTGCAGCTGACACTCCAGGGGTGTCGATAGTCATATCTGTCTTCAATCCTTCCGGTTGTGGATCAATGACACCAGGTTCCCGAACATTCAGAAATGAAAACACTCACATTTGATCACAGATTGTCACACTTTTACCGACCGCAGGTTTATTCTCTCCTGAGATATCCACCGGGAAACAAGGAAATCCGGAGAGGGCTTGAGTTGACGCTGTATTCTTTGGACAATCAAAAGGTGAATCGATTCTGCAGTGGTCAGTATTCAACACCTATGATTGATCTGAATTTTGTATTCTTTTGCGCGAGTGGAAATCGCTTATAGCGACATCAAAGGTGCAGTTGTTGGATAAGGAAATGTCATGTTGACGGTCCAGGGTTCCGACCTGAAATTATGCGACGGTGTCGCCAGACGCTCCTTTCTGCAGATTGGCGCCCTGGGAATGGGTGGGATCAGTCTGCCTCAGCTGTTGCAGGCCGAATCGGCAGCTGGCGCAGGCTCTTCACACAAATCCGTCATCATGGTTTTTCTGACAGGGGGACCGCCGCACCAGGATATGGTTGACCTGAAACCACAGGCTCCCGTCGAATATCGCGGAGAATTTTCCCCTATCCGAACCAACGTAGCCGGAGTTGACTTTTGCGAATATATGCCGTTGCTGGCTCAGCGAATGGACCGGCTCGCAGTGATTCGATCACTGGTCGGTTCAGAAGGTCGACATTCTGCATATCAGTGCCTGCACGGGCATCCCACATTGAACCAGCCACCAGGAGGCTGGCCGTGTTTCGGTTCAGCTGTTTCAAAGCTGCAGGGACTGGTCAATCATGAAGTACCGGCCGCTGTGAGTTTGCAGCCCAAAATAGGAAATTCCGGATGGTCGCAGCCGGGCCAACCAGGTTTCGCAGGCATGCGTCATGCACCGTTTGCCGCCAATGCACCGGGCAGCAGCCACATGGTGTTGAACGGAATCAATCAAAAAACACTGCGTGATCGTCAGTCGCTTCTGCGAAATATGGAGTCGTTGCGAAAGCAACTGGACACAACCGACCTGATTGACGGTATGGATGCTTTCTACAGACAGGCTTTCGAAATCCTGACGTCGGGCAAACTGGTGGAAGCGCTGGACGTTGAAAAGGAAGATCCTGTTGTACGGGAGCGTTATGGTCGCGGATCAAAAGAACCAGCAGGTTACGGCGATGCTGGCTGGCTGCGAAATGAGGACTTTCTGGTGGCACGCCGTCTGGTGGAAGCAGGTGCTCGGGTTGTGACACTGTCGTTCGGTCGCTGGGATTGGCATGGTCAGCCGCATGGAACGAACTTCGACAACGCGCGGGATCATATTCCGGCACTCGATCAGGCTCTTTCGGCCCTTCTGGACGACTTGAAGGAACGCGGTCTTGACCGCGATACCTCTGTCGTCGTGTGGGGCGAATTCGGCCGCACACCAAAGATCAACCCTGGAGGTGGCCGCGATCACTGGCCGCAGGTTGGCTGCGCAATGCTTGCGGGTGGTGGAATTCGAACAGGTCAGGTGATTGGTGCAACGAATGCGCGAGCGGAACACGCGACAGATCGGCCTGTGCACTTTCAGGAAATCTTCTCGACGCTGTATCACAACCTCGGTATCAACACTGATCGCGACACGATCAGGGACCTGACGGGACGACCACAATATCTGGTCGATCATTCGCAGTATCGGGCATTACCGGAACTGGTTTGAGGTAAAGACTGATCATTCGCATGAGGTGACAGAGTCTGCCGGACGGAATCAGCCATCGGCGTTTTCGGTGTACCCGTGTGCCGATTCAACTTAATCGTGGCAAAGGGACAGTGACTGTTCGTGGCTATTGAACCGACTCTTACGCTGCGGCACAACAACGCCGTCTACTCCGTCACCTTTTCTTCCGATGGCGCTTTGCTGGCAACCGGCAGTCTTGGTAAATCGATCAGGATCTGGGAACTACCCTCCGGCCGGGAAAAACTGCATCTGAGGGGACACAACGAGGCCGTCTGTGCCCTCGTTTTTCAGCAAGGCGACTCGACACTGCTGTCAGCAAGTCTGGATAAGACGTTGCGGATCTGGGATCCTGCATCGGGAACACTCCGATCCACTATGACCGGACATTCTCAGTATTTGACGTGCATGGCACCATCACCCGTCGGTACGATTGCCGTTTCCGGTTCTCACGACAAGAATCTGATCCTGTGGGATATCTCCACCGGTCGCCAGATGGCTACTCTCTCGGGACACACAGATTTCGTCAGTTGTGTCGCGTTTTCTCCCGACGGTCAGTTTGTCGCCTCTGGCGGACGTGATTTCCTGATTCGCATCTGGGACGTTCAGTCGAAACACCAGGTCCGTGAATTTGGACCCCATCCAAATCGAATCAAATGCCTGGCGTTCTCACCGGACGGAGCCACGATTGCTGCAACCGATGATTCCTCCGTGATTCGACTGTGGAACTTCACCTCCGGAGCAATCGAGCGCACGTTTGAAGAACACAGTCGCCCTGTGAAAACGGTTGCATTTTCTCCGGACGGCCGACAACTGGCGTCCGGCGGTACCGACGCAACGGTCCTGATTCGCGAGACTGCATCGGGAGAAATACTCCACAAGCTGCAGGGACACCGAAACACGATCTACGACCTTGCCTGGTCAGCAGACGCCAGTCGTCTGGCTTCAGCTGCGTTCGACCGAACGGCGTGTGTGTGGGAACTCTGACCACGGACGACAGAATGACGAAACTGACTCTCGATGACGGACGTCTTTGCGCCGAGACCAAATGAAAAGAAGCCCACGTCTTGTGGGCTTCTTCACAATTCAGTCGCTGATTTCTCAGCAGGTTCGTCTGACTTTACTTGCAGCCATCACAAGCCGGTACACATGGATCGCAGCAGACGGGAACCTTGCGGCAGACCAGTCGAGGGACACATCGTGTCATCGTGACGGGGACCTGTCGAGGAACACATTTGGTGCGAGTTGTCATTCGGGTTTCACAAACCTGACGGCAGGTGGTGTAGGGCACCTTGCGAGTACAGGTCTGCTTCACCATCCGGCAGCAGGTGTAAGGAATCTTTTTGGTGACACAATGTGTCTCCATTCGACACCTGGTGTAAGGAATCTTCTTCGTAACACAGTGGTTCGTCCAGGTGCAGGTTGTATAAGGAATCCGCTTCCTGCATGTTTCAGTCACCATGCTGCAGACCGTATACGGCACCTGCTTTGAACACGTTTCTGTCGTGAACGAGCAGGTCGTGTATGGAACGCGTCGTGTGCAGGTTTGAGGAATACGACGACAGACGGTGTACGGCACTTTCTTGTGGCAGACTTCCGGAACCATGCGTGTACACTGAATCTGCTTCTTGACGACTTTCGGGCACCAAACACGGCAGCAGACCGTGCGTCCAGGACACTGAACCTGTGTCTGGACCATACAGCAGGGATTGCATGGATCCGGAACACACTTAGTGACGACGGGGCCAGGAATGTGTCGCGTCGTCGTTTTCCATTCACCACAGCAGACATCGACATAACGCGTTTCGGTGACAGGCCTGCACACTGTGTAGCATACGTCACGGTAACAGGTCTGACTTTCCGTCTTCCATGTCGTGTAGCATTCGTCACGGTAGCAGGTCTTGTAACAGGGTTTGCAGACCTTGTAGCACACTGTTCGGTAACAGGTCTTGTAACAGGGTTTGCAAATGTTGTAGCAAACATCTCGGTAACACGTCTTGTAGCAGGGTTTGCGAACATTGCAGGTAACCGTGCGATAACAGGTTTCCATCACCGGCTTGCTGATTTTTTGCTGAATACAGCGATACTTTGTCTCGTACACAGGCTTACATACTGTGTAGCACTCGTCCCGGTAACAGGTGTCGTACACATTTCGGACACATTGAACCGGCACAGTCTCGGTGCACTGATCGTAGACTGTTTTCATACATGTGTACTGCTGTTGTTCCATGACAACTTCAGTGACTGTGCGATATTGTGGACAGCAGTCACATTTCGCTGCAGCGAAATCTCCGCATTCGTTGCAGGCCTGGGCGGGGCAACTTGCAAAACTGCCTGCTCCGCACAGCCCGGCCATTAGCAGACCACTGTTTAGCAGTACTGTCACTGCAGCAGCGGCTCCAACCATGAGCCTTCTCATCACCTGGTACCTCATCATTTGGTATTCGGATAGAATTGGGAAAGTCTTGTAAACAAGTCTTCGTCTACCTGAACAACCCATCATCACATGTCTGCCTAAAGCGCAAGGTCTGCTCCAGGAGAACGCGTTAAGCGAGCCGGACAACTGTTATGGTCGGAATAACCATCACTCCCACATGAATCTGCCAGAAACATTTAAGGAGCAATGGATAAAACAGGGATTATGGGAATTAACCCGACCATGCCTCATGCAGTCGAACCAGTTTTTTTTGCCGAACCGTCCCCTGTGTAGCGGCAACCGCAGAAAGACAGATTCTCGCGGAGAGTCTCAGGTGCCAACGGCGGATCTGGAACCAACCATCCATCAATCTGGTTGCGATCGGTGTCAGCGTGACCTGGACATTGATCGTGTCATCGGTATGATCCGGCTGGCTGCGCAGGAATCACTAATCACACAGTTTAGGTCGTTTGGTTCACGGACACGTTTGTCTACCTGCTTGGTCTTCGTTGTCTCTTGAGCTTGAGGAGGTTCGCCATGATTGCGCGAATAGCTGCAGCGTTTCTGGTAATGGCTGTTTTCACGAGCAGCGCATCGGCTGGTCACCACTACTACTATCCTTATCCCGCGTACACTGATGCATACGTTTACCCGGCTCCGGTCTATGTGGCCCCCGTCCACGTCGCACCGGTCATCGTCCATCACCCGGCGTATCTGGTTCCTGCTCCTGTGTATTACCGACCCGCACCTGTGTATTACCGTTCGATGCGCCACAGCTTCTTTTCGCATGGGTATCGACCGTTTCGTGGTGAAGTGGAAATCGATGTGGATTTCGGACGTCACGGTTACGAAATCGAAATCGACTACGATGACTGAGCCGTACGATATTTAATTTCGACTTACCACAGTCATCGTTCTCACCCCGATGAATGTGAATTGAGATTCAGAACACGGGCACGACCGGTATCAGGTCGTGGCAGTAAATAACTCAAGGAAACATTAGTTACGTCACCGTGCGGCGCCCCACAGCAGTTATTCGAGCTGTGCCACAGCAGACGGTCTTACCTGCCAAATCTACCAGGTTACCTCAGTGACAAAGAAAAACGGCGGATGACTTTGTCATCCGCCGTTTTGAATTTGGTAACCATACAGTAACGTTCCTGCCCCGTCAGTTCAGGGCACTCACTTCATCCCGACTGCGTACCGAACTCAGGTAAAGCGACTGAGCGACATTTGCTGACTCCTGAGTTCTTGGAAAGAATCGTTCCACTGCTCGAAGCAAATCGCTGCGGCTGATCTGACCGGCCAGTTGCATGTTTCCGACAACAGGCAACTGCCGTGCTGACGAATGGATGAACATTTGAGCAATTGTGAGTACATCGGCATTGGAACTGATGGTCGGAATTTCTCGTTCCATCCAGGCACCGACCGTCATGACCTGATTTGCACTTGCCCGGTCAGACTCTATACCCTCAAGACCGGCGTCAACACGTGTGGCAGCGGCGCTCAGGGCGTCCCGACGATTCACCTGTCCCACCAGCTGTCCGCCGCGAATCACCATGAGCCTCCGAAACTCGGAATGATGAAACCGATCGATGATCTCATCCAGTCTCGTGTCTTCGTTGATTTGGCGACGTTCGTCTCGATCAAGCCAGGCTGTGACGCGGGCTGACGGCAACTGTTCCCAGCACAGTCCCACAAAGACACGGGTCGCTGACTTCTCAGAAAAAACACCCAGCAAGTTGCCCTGTTCGTCGATAACCGGCGCACCAGATACACGATTTTCCAGTAACAGCGTTGCCGCTGAAAATGTGTCAATGGTCGAACGGAGCACCAAATTCTGGTGAAGGAGATCCGATGCTTTTACACTACGCAGCGGTGAACTGTTTCCGGTGGACTGCATTTCGGCCAGTTCAAGGGCGCTGATAGCCGTTCCTTCAGCAAATCGTCCTGCAAACTGACCGGCTTCGTTGACAACGGGAAGACCCGAAACATCGTGAGTAATCAGAGAATTAATCGCATCCCGAACGTGAGTGTCGGTCGTCGTGGTGTACAGACGAGTCGTCATAATGTCTGCGGCCGTCACCGTCGAAGTTTCCATAGGAATCCTTTACTCTGGGAGTGACAAAACACAACTCGACGCACGTTCTCTGATGAGCGGGGTTAAGTGCCACTCAATCCACTTTTGCAAAAGCCACATGAATATTGTCACCTGATAACTGCAGTATCGCAATCGTGCATTTCCCATTTCCTGCCCAAAAGTCCCTGATTTCGGGAATGCCATCTACTAAGTATTGACTTAATAACGAAACAAGGCTGACGACGGGAACCAGAGGACAGGAATCGCACGTACACATCGGTGTGACCTCAGCGACCATCCGATAGAATACCGAAGATACATCGTTCTGATCCGACATCGGCACCCGTGTTGTGTCAGAAGTCTGCGGCGTGACCTGTTCGCAACCGACAGAGAACATCGCGGAGCCTTTCGTCGACCGCCTACGCCGTTCCACGTCTATTTCATTCGGCCTGCGTGCAATGTCCCTGCCGTCATTCAGTGTTCGTAATTCTGTGCTCGTAAATATGCTGATGCTGGTGCTGCTCGCATCCGGTTTCATCATGGCGTTCACACTGCAGCGGGAAATGTTTCCGGAGTCACGCCCCGACAAACTGCTGATTTCCGCAGCCTACCCTGGCGTCCAGCCCGAAGACGTCGAGAAGGCCGTCACTGTCAAAATAGAGGAATCGGTACGCAGTCTGGAAGGCATTGAGAAGATTGAGGCTCAGATCGGTGAAGCCGTTAGCTTCGTCACACTGACCATCTCTCAATCAGTACGAAATGTGGATGTACTGATGCAGGAGGTCCGTAACGAACTGGATGCGATTCAGGACCTGCCCGATGACGTGGAAGAAATCCGGCTGAGCAAAGTGGAACCGCAACTTCCAGTAATTGCGATTTCAGTCTTCGGTGACACGGACGAACGATCGATGAAGCAGGCAGCAAATCAGTTGCGAGACGACCTGCTTGGTCTGCCGGGCGTCAGTAAGGTTCAGCTGAATGGTGTTCGTGAAGATGAGATCTATGTGGATGTCCTTCCGGATCAATTGTTGAAATACGATGTAACGTTCGAAGAAATCGCGTCGGCAATTCGTAAGGCGAATCTCGACATCAGCGGCGGACGTCTGAAGGGAAGTCGCGGTACCGTTGCGGTGCGGACAATGGGAGAACAGCAAAGTGCCGCGGGACTTGAAGACATCGTGATCCGTGCCGAAACCGGTGGACGCCGTATTCAGCTGAAAGATGTCGCCGTGCTTTCAGATTCGTTCGTGGATACGGATCTCAGGCTGGAGTTTAACGGTCAGCAGGCTGTTGATGTGGTGCTGTACAGTGGTGAAACCGAGGATGTGGTCGAAATTGCTGCAGTCATCAAGACATGGTTTACTGCTCGAAATGGTGATCCGTACACCGGGCCGTCTCTTCGAATTTCTCAGGCTCTGTCCATGCTTGGACGAGTCAATCTTTACGAAATAGATCAACAGGCACGCAGCAATCCGTTCAATAGTGAATTTGACTACCAGCTTCACACGGACATCGCCCGCTTTGTGGAGGGGCGTCTGGACCTGATGCTGCGAAACGGAAAAGTGGGACTGATTCTGGTCCTGATTTCGCTGAATATTTTTTTGAACTGGCGAGTAGCCTGGTGGGCTGCCGTGGGGCTTGTTGTGTCATTTACAGGCACATTCGCTGCAATGTTCGCACTGGGAGCCTCCATCAATCTGTTGTCCATGTTCGGAATGATCATCGTTTTAGGGATCATCGTGGATGACGCCATCGTGATTGGTGAAAACATCTACCGACATGTTGAGGAGGGAATGCCACCACAACAGGCCGCTGTCATCGGAGCAGAAGAGGTAATGTGGCCGGTGATTGTCGCAGTGGCTACGACGATCGGGGCGTTTGCCCCTCTCTTCTTTATTAAGGGACAGATTGGCGACTTCATGGCCCAGCTTCCACTGGTCGTGATCGCTGCGCTCACAATTTCGCTGATTGAGGCACTGGTGATCCTGCCAGCGCATCTCAAACATCTTCCAAACCTGGCTTCCGCTCCGGTGAATTCAGCAGACGACATTGCTGGTTCCGGGCTCAAAAACCGGATCATGCGGTCATGGCTGCTTGGCCCATACGAATCCGTCCTGCGAAGTTGTCTGAAATGGCGATACGTGACGGTCGCAACATCGATGGGAGCCTGCGTTCTGGCAGCCGGCATTCTGGCCGGTGGCATCGTGAAGTCCGCGTTCATCCAGGAAATGGACAGTGAAACACTCATCTGCGCACTGGAAATGCCCATCGGGACAACAACGAATCGACTTCAGAAGGAACTGGGACGACTCTCGGATTTCATTGCAGCCGACACGAGACTTAAGGAAGAGGTTTTCAACATCCGGACGACTGCGGGCCGCCAGTACGACTTGACAGGCGCCGGCTCTGTGGGCTTCGATGACCAAAGCCATCTGGGACAGTTGGTGATTGAGCTGAAGCCGGCTGATCAACGAACACGATCCAGTACAGAAATCCTGGCCTCGTTAAGGAATTTCTGTGAAGAGCAATTGCGCGGGATAAATTCGGTGCGATGGGAGGCGATGAACGGCGGACCCGGAGGTCGCGATATCCAGGTCAGCCTGGCCGGTTTGAGTGATGACCAACTTCCCAAAGCAACTCACGAACTCAAGCGTATGATCGGTGAAATCGAAGGGGTATTTGATCTTGACGACGACCTTAACCTTGGACGGAGAGAACTTCGACTCAAACTGAAGGATTCGGCCACGCCGACCGGCGTAACGGTCGGCGGCCTGGGTATGCACGTTCGAGGCGCTTTGTTTGGCCAGGAATCTCGACGAATCACGCGGAATCGCGAAGACGTCCGAATCATGGTGCGATATCCGGAAGAGTATCGGACGAACACCTGGAACGTGGAGACGATGTGGCTTCCCGGACCCGGATTACCAGGACAGCGGAACTGGATACCTATGGACGAAATTGCTGCCGCAGAAATGGAAATCGGCTACTCAACGATTACGCGATATCAACAGACAAGATCTGCCATGATTACGGCGTCCGTAGACGACGCCGTCGTTCCCAGCACCAGTACCGTACAGAAAGCAATACAGGATCTGGTCGACAGCCAACTGCTGCCGGCCTATCCGGGTCTGAAGGTTGAGTTTCTCGGTGAAGCGGAGGAAACTCGGAAGTCGTTTAGTTCTCTGCGGATGGCATTTCCTGTCGCACTCCTCATTATTTACGCAATGCTGGCCGGATTGTTTAAATCGTACACTCAGCCACTGGTTGTGATGTCAGCGATCCCGTTTGGTTTTCTTGGAGCCGTGATCGGTCACTGGATCACGGGCGAAACGTTTACGATTATGAGTTCTATTGGACTGGTTGCACTGGCAGGAATTCTGGTGAATGACTCACTCGTACTCGTTGATTTCGTTAATAAGCGAATTGCTGCGGGGCTCTCGGCACTGGAAGCCAGTGTGGATGGTGCCCGTAAACGACTAAGAGCGATTCTTCTCACAACACTGACCACCGCATCCGGTCTGGCTCCACTCATGTTTGAAAAAAGCTTTCAGGCCAAGTTCCTGATTCCTATGGCAGTTACGCTCACATTCGGTCTTATTTTTGCAACAGCGCTCACGCTGATTCTTGTTCCCTGTCTGAACCTGATTCGTGATGACCTGATAACACAATCTGCTCAACTCCGTATCATTCGTCGCCGGGTTCTGCGGTTTTTTGGCCTGGGCAGCCGCTCGCACGATGCAGTCGATGACGAACAATCGTCGCTGCCACCTGGAAGTGAACAAACCATCGCACCAATGTAACCCCCTGACTCGCCACAAGTTGCCGATCACTCGATCTCATGCCTGACCTCTCGGGACTTAATCCGGCGCAAAGTGACGCTGTCAAAACATTGTCGGGACCGTTGCTGGTCCTGGCTGGCGCTGGCACCGGAAAAACGCGTGTTATCACCTATCGCATGGTGAACCTGATCGCAAATGGAATCCAAGCCCACCGCATCCTGTCTGTGACATTTACCAACAAAGCTGCGAAGGAAATGCGTCAAAGGACGATGCAGCTGCTCAGCCGGCGAACGCAGTCCACACCCGTAGTGACAACGTTTCACGCATGGTGTGTTCGTGTCCTGCGAGAAGACATTGAATTTCTTGGTTACCCAAAGATGTTCACAATTTATGACCGCAGCGATCAGGAATCTGCCGCGCGCAGGACTCTGAGAGATATTCGCGTGGGCGAGAAGTCGATGAAACCGGGAGATCTGATCAACCGTATCAGTCGCTGGAAAATGTCAGGCATCACTGCAGATCGGGCCGGTGACCATGTCGAGTCCGATTTTGATTACCTGGCCTCCATGGCGTATCGACGTTACCAGCAGTTACTGCGCGCCAGCGGTGCCGTGGATTTTGACGACCTGCTGCTCCTGACAGCTCGATTGTTCGAATCCAGCGAAGCGATCCTGCAAAAGCACCAGTCTCGTTTTGACCATGTTCAGATCGACGAATATCAGGATACGAACGGAGTACAGTTTGCCCTGATGGCTCATTTAGTGTCGGGCCACCGAAATATCTGCGTGGTCGGAGACGACGACCAGTCCATCTACGGCTGGCGAGGTGCCGAAGTCGAGCACATCCTCAACTTCGGTGGACATTTCCCTGGTACAAAAACCGTTCGTCTGGAAAACAACTACCGCTGCACCGATCAGATCATTCGTCTGGCAAACCACCTGGTGCGACACAATCACAATCGCCACGACAAAAAACTAATCGCTCACAAATGCCAGGGGGCTCCGGTACGTATGCTGGCGTTCAACGACGAAACAGCCGAGTCCGAACACGTCGTTGGTGAAATTGAGTATCTCGTCAGTGAACTGGGCGTGCAACCAGGCAACGTGGTCATTCTGTTCCGTACAAACGAGCAGCCACGCCTGTTTGAAACGGAGATGAGACGGCTGAATGTCCCCTATCGCCTGTTTGGAGGACAGTCATTTTTCGACCGAAAAGAAATCCGTGATATACTGAGCTACCTGAAAGTTGTCGCCAATCCGGCTGACGAATCTTCCCTGCTGCGAATCATCAATACACCAGCGAGGGGAATTGGCACGTCAACAACCGAGAAACTCGTCGCACTGGCTGTGCAACAAGGGGTGTCACTTTGGAAAGTCATCCCGGATGCCGCACAGACCGGTATTATTCCCGCGCGAGCACTCGCGGCCGCAACGGCTTTTCGTCAGCTTTTGACTCGATATCGAGCGGAGATGATGCAGCAACCACGTCAACTGGCCGAAATCGCCCGCCGGTTACTGACGGAAATCGATTACGATTCTGAAATCAAGCGACAGTACAAAGATGAGTCCCAACAGGATCAGCGCCGGGCAGTGATCGAAGATCTGGTGAACTCAATGGCTCAGTATGTGGAACGTGAATCCCGCCCGTCGCTGATCGGATTCCTTGAAACAACCTCTCTTCTGGATCGTGATGAGGATCCGAATGAGCAAGAAAACACCAATCAGGTCTCACTGATGACATTGCATTCCGCAAAGGGTCTTGAATTCCCCCGTGTGTATCTTGTGGGCATGGAAGAGAATCTGCTGCCGCACAAACGCAGCGTCGAAAGCGGTCTCGAGAAAGATATTTCGGAAGAACGGCGACTGGCCTATGTCGGCGTCACACGCGCAATGGACCACCTGACACTGACAAGGGCCAAAACAAGGATGAAGTGGGGCAAACGACGCGAATCGATGGCGTCCCGGTTTCTGTTTGAAATGCAGTCAGAACCCGGTGCACAACTACATGAACAACATATTGGCGACGATGAACGGGATGAAGATGAGGATGTAAACGCACCCTTCTAGAACAAATGTGGCAGATCCTGTGTGTAGCCTGAAAAAGATTGTGGTGACGACCCTGATGTTGCTGATCGCTGCAGCATCGGCCTCCGACAACGGTGCCGTTGAACCACTGCGTCTGGAATTTCTGCAACTCACGTCAAGACCATCCAGCGGAATGCTGATGCAGTTCAACCGGCCGGTCAACGTGCATCTGCGCGTCAAAAATCAAACAGATGATCCATTGACCCTCGAACGGAGCCAACTGCAGTTATTGTGTGAGAACACTGCATGTCGCAACATTCGCCCGGGTCACAAAGACATCCTGATCGACGGGCAACTGAATCTTGATCCCGGTGAGACAATTGAAGGCTGGGTGAGTTTTCAGGTCGTGCGGCCCGTGTCAGAAGAACCATCACTGACATTGACCTGGAAAATTGGCAATTCCATACAAACGGCCAGTGTCAATCGGGCATTGAGAGATCTGGTCAACGCCCGCCATGTACGCGTCGGTTTCCATCGAAGGGTCGCGATCCTGTCGATCGACCGTCCCGTTGACCTGATGACGCTGTGGGTTCTGAGTGAACAGTTTCGCATGTTGAAGGAGCAGGGAATCGAACGGCTGGTTCTCCAGGCTGATCACGGCGAATCACGGCCACTGCCGACAAACCTCTCGAACTGGCTCAGACAGGCTGACAGCAATGCCACTGCTACTCGCAGAATTCTCGTGCGTGGACTGCCCGCACCGGCGCAGTTCCATGAATTCCACATGACAGGATTCAGACGGACAGGCAGTCCTGCGAAACCGGTCGTGCATCAAACGCGTGAGCTGGCGGTTTCCGCCGCTGCGCGTACGCTGTACGAACGATTGTCTGTGGAATCTGCTATGGCGGAATTCACGTCACCGGAATCTGGAATTCGTCGAGCTGTTCTGGAAAGCACGATTGATCGCCTGCCTCCTGCGGAATTTGCTCGCGTTCTTGACTCAGTGCAAACAGGATTCAGCGCTCAGCGCCAACTGGTACTTGAGATGCTGGATCGTGTCAGTGACCCCCAGGGGCTGCAGGTATTGCGTACGACACTGCTTTCGTATCTGCGGTCACCGCACGACACAAGTAAATCCATTTCCCCGAGGACGGCTGCCGTGGCTGCCCAAACTCTTGTGCGCTGCATCGTTCCTGAAACGGATGTGGCTATGAGTGAGGTATGGAAGGTCGCGCACCAAAACAGGTCACTGCGCGAGACAATCATTGCGGAAATTCTGCGAACGAATGATCATCGCTGGACACAACTCGCTGCTCAGTATGCAGCAGAAAGACTGGATCACTTCTCTGCCGAATCTGCTAAAAACAACCGTCATCAGGATCAGTCTTCACCGACGACGCAGGTACTTCAGAATGTACTCCGGTTTCTGCATAACGACGATCGAGCGTTTGTGGACGTTGCCGCCCGCTACCTGCTCAACGTGAAATCGCCTGTGATCCAGGATGAATTGCTGAGGATCGTGGTTGATTCAGACGAAGCTGAGCCGGCCCGTGAGTGCATTACCGGACGTCTCGACAACGGAACTGTGACCAAATCACTGCTCGAAATGATTCACCGGCTGCCTGATTCGCAATGGACAGAACGTCTCCTGGAACTTCGGACCACCAAAGATTTCCCGAACCGATATCGGGCACCCATTTTCATGGCCGCCGTCCGCTGTGCCACGCAAGATCAGCTGGACACGATTATCGACACTGTGAGCAGTCTGGATCGAAATACGCGCAGCCAGTTGTTTCAGCAGCTAAGTTCCATGAACCATCCACGTTGCTCAGAATTGCTGCAGACATCTCTGGAAGGAGATAATCAGGAATTCATGACAGGCCTGAGTTCGCTGACGTTTGAGTTGTCTCCGGAAATGCTTCAACGTATCGTCGATCGCTATCAGGTGTTTCGACTGGCAGCCGTCGAACACGGATCTTTGAACGTCTCAGAGTACCGAATGGCTGCAAAGCTGCTGGCACAGTTGGGGCCGATTGATCATCCGGAAGCACGTCGAATGATCAACCTCAGTCTGATTTCACCAGCCGCCGAACTTCGCGAAGCAGCTCGTCAGTTGCGGCGCAGTGACAATCGTTCACGAACGCGGATGCAAAAATCGGAACTTTGGGAACTCAAACGCACGAAACGATTTGATGAAGCCATGGAACTGGTAAACGATCTCCTTGAAAAAGGGCCTTTTGATGCCGATTTGCTGACGACGCGTGCCTCGCTGAACATGCGCAACAATCAGCTTCTGGATGCGCAGTCCGACGTCACAGAAGCAAATCGTCTGAGTCCTGGGGATGTCATTACTGAAAGCACGCTCGCACTGCTTCAGGTTCGACTCGGACAGGTTGAATCAGGCCTCAGAAATGCGGACGCTGTCATGAAACAGGTCCCAAAATCAGCCGGACGCTACTATGGCTGGACTCTTTACAATACAGCGTGCGTCTACGCACGTGCGATTGAGTTAAAGAATATTTCCACCGCAGACAAACAACAACATCGGAAACGTGCTATCGACCTGATGCACCAGGCTGCGGACGCCGGAATTCATGATGAATCACATGTCCTGGCCGATCCCGATCTGATCACGTTGCACGATCATCCGGACTGGCCGACCATCATCGACCGGATTACGACAAACCCGGACGATTCTTGATGTAAGACAAACCATTTGAAACGCTGAATTCGTCAGCCGCAGACACATTCCCTGACTACACTCCGACGGATCTGTCGTCATTGTTATGCAGTCTGCCTTCGACATAACTCCAGTTATGAATCGGCTGCAGAATCACCTGGACCTCCTGTAATAACTGTTCGTCCATCGATTCTTCCGCCCAGTCGAGCCATTGGCTCACGCGACTCGGATTCGCCGACCCGGTGACGCAGGTCGTGAAGTCCGGATTGGCGATTGAAAACTGCAGAGCGAGTTTTGCGATATCGCTGCCGGCGGCGGTACAGTGATCGGCTGCTGCCTTCGCTACTCGACGTACCTGGGAAGTGGCTTTGTGCCAAACCGGCAGTTCGGCGTTTGTCAGCAAACGAGCTGAAAACGGCGCCGCGTTCATCAGTCCCACATTCTTTTCCTGGCAAATCGGTACCAGTTCCGTCGCCATGTCATTTTGCAGTGTGTAGTGGTTGTACGTCAGCAGTACATCGATTTCGGCGTGTTCAAGAATGTACTTAAACACTTTCATCGGGTAGCCACTGACACCAATATACCGCACTTTTCCTTTTTCAGCCTGACGCCGCAGCGCCGGCAGCGTTTCTTCAACGATCTGCGACAGCTCCACAAATTCGATATCGTGACATAAAACGATATCCAGGTACTCAACTCCCAGACGTTCCAGCGAGATGTCCAGGCTTTCTTCGACCCGGCGCGCGGTGAAGTCGAAGTGTTGAGGGGCGTATCGTCCAAGCTTCGTACCCAGAAAACAGGAATCCCGGCTGATTTGGGGCAAAACCTGTCCCAACAAAATCTCGCTCATACCTCTCCCGTAGTACGGAGACGTGTCAATGAAGTTCATGCCTCGATCGATTGCCACATGAACACTTCTTATCGCTTCGTCAAGATTGACTTTGCGAAATTCGGCTCCCAGAGACGATGCGCCAAACGTCAGTGGTGTAAGCTGCATATCGGTTGCACCGAGTTGTCGGGTCTGCATCGGAATCCTTTGCTGCAGGTCATCTGTTCAGAAGCAACAGTGTATTCTTTCATCTGCCCACATAGTGCACACCGGTCGAAATTTTCCGAACGGAATCGAGTAACAATCGCGTAGTGAACAGGCGGTCGAATGACGATGCCGAATTGAAAATTCGGTCGCTATGTATATCGAAATTGCGTAGACTGAGGCGCTATTGAGACGATTGAGGTTGTGTACGTCTACAGTGTTTTGGAAAACACTAAGAACAGAGCCAGATACACCGAACCAATAAGTCTGGTACCGTCACGCCAGAGAATCGAGGCGATTCATGCCCGGAACAGGGTGCAACAGCTATCAGCGCCTGATCCTCAATCGGCGGACGCTTCTCGGAGCTGGCGCATGCGGACTCTCGATCCCTGCCATTCTGCAGGCAAGAGCGATAGGAAAGGTTGCCGGTCAAATCCCGGCCGATACAGCCGTCATTCAGTACTGGCTGGGTGGAGCTGCGAGCCATCAGGAAACGTATGATCCTAAACCGGACGCTCCCGCTGAATTCCGCGGGCCATTCGGGACAATCTCCACCAACGTACCTGGCGTGCAAATCTGTGAAACTCTGCCCATGCACGCCAACGTGATCGATAAAGTTACGTTAATTCGCAGCATGGGGCATGACAACAGCGATCATCAACACGGCATGCACTGGTGTCAGACCGGACACGACGCAAAGGCCAGCGGCGTCAATCCATTTAAGGCGTCGAGTCACCCATCGATTGGATCCGTAACACATCGGGTTCGCGCAGCCAATCATCCCTCCATGCCAGCCTACGTTCACATCGGTTACCCACTTGACCGGGGCCCCTTCCGACATTTCCCGCACAGCGCTGCCTATCTGGGTCGACAATTTGATCCCTACATCATCCTCGACAGACGAACGGGAGATGGAAAGGATCCGGGACAGGACCGTGATTTTCGAGTCGACAATCTGGACTTCACAGCGGGACTGACACTGTCATCTGTTTCCGACCGTCGCCAGTTACTGGCTCAGCTCGATCGTTTGCGCCGTGAGACCGACCAGTCAGGCATGATGGGAGCCATGGATCATTTTCACCAGACGGCGTTTGAAATGATTACCGGTCCGCGGGCCCGAAAGGCTTTCGATCTCGAGCAGGAAGACGTCCGCACACGCGAACGTTACGGCCCCACACGCCCGGGTCAAACAGCCCTGCTGGCGCGGCGACTTGTTGAGGCTGGCGTGACCTTCGTTACAGTCGTCGACCCAGGTGTCGGGCTCAGCAGTTCCGGCTGGGATCTGCACACAGAACTGGAATGGGGGATGAACACTGCCTGCCCGCGCATGGACCGCGCTGTAACAGCCCTGATTGAAGATCTTTTTGAGCGAGGTCTTGACAAAAACGTCTTACTGGTGGTCTGGGGAGAATTCGGCCGCACGCCAAAAATGAATGATCGGGCCGGGCGTGACCACTGGGGCAGTGTGCAAAGTGTGCTTGTTGCCGGCGGGGGAACCCGTGGCGGTCAGGTGATCGGAGCATCGACTGCCAAAGGCGAAGTTCCCCACGACCGTCATCTCTGGCCCTATGACATGCTGGCAACGATGTATCATCATCTGGGCATCAATACCGAACAATCCTTTCACAACCTGGCTGGCCGCCCCATACCGGTACTGGCCGAAGGCAAACCGATTCCCGAGCTACTTTGAAGTCAGTCAACACGGACGGACTGACCTCAAACTGTCAGTATTGCACACCTCAGATTCAGCAATCGTCTATCGGTAATTCACCATTCACGATTCCCCATGCCCGAGCCGCGGCAATCGTCATTTCAGCGAGCTCCAAAGGGCTTTCACCTCTGCGCGGCATGATTACCTCAAACGTCCAGGCTCCGGTGTAACTGACGTGTTGCAATGCCGAAATGATTGACGACCAGTCCAGTCCACCGACCAGCGGTGCCCAGTGGTTGTCCTGAGGATTCTCCCGATCAACATCCTGAAGGTGCGTCCCCCAAAGGCGTTCGCCGGCAATCTGAATCTCCTGCGCCGGATCCAGACCGTCGGTCCAGGCATGTCCCACATCCACAATAAGGCCAAGCTGTGCGGGCGGAAAGTCGTCAGCAAACGCGCGCAGGTCAGTCATGCGCATCAGTGGATAATCACCATCTTTGCCGGCAACCAGAAGATCCCGATTGTACGGGAGATTCTCAAGCAACATTCTGACTCCAGCCGCCTCAGCCGTGGGCATCAGGTCTTCAACGGACCGTCTCATCGAGGCAACCATGGTCTCGTACATTGACTTCAATTCGCAATTGCCGTCGAGAAAAATAGGATTCGGAATGCCGTGAATAACCAGGCCGTGCGCTCCGATTTCGCCTGTCAGCCGCAGCGCGTCTTCGAACACCGGTATGTTCTCCTTGCGCCACTCTTCCTCTGGTGCCCCCAGAACGACCCGCCGAGCCGGCGCATGAACAGTTGCAGCGGCCATCCCTCGTTCATCAAGTTGCCGTCGGACATCCAGCGCTACTGCACTGGAGTGTTTACCAGGCACATGTCGATCGCAGTCGATCTCGACAGTGCGAAAACCAACGGATCCGATTTGATCGAGAGCAGGGCCCAATTCGGTTCCTCCAAAGCCTGCGGTGGAGTAACTGACATGTGGCATGATTGAAACGCTCCGGCAAACGTAAGCCAACACTGCGGTGATCGACCAAGCATAAATGACCGTGCTCTCTAATCAACCCTTTACAGGACTGCAGCGCACCTCGCGCATAAGAATTCCGATCACATTTCTGCACGACATTTGTTCAGTTTGCTCTGCACAGCATTTGTTCAGTTTGCTGCCATCGTTAACATCATTTAAACCGTTCTGGATTGCCTGCAGGAAAGGAAACGCGTCTTGTCCGACCCCGGATCAGCCACTGGCCTCGACTGGCTCGATGTAATCGTCGTTGGCGTCTACATCGGCCTGGTGCTTGGTATCGGCTGGTATTACGGACGACAGCAACGAAATACCGACGAATACTTTGTAGGTAATCGAGGTATGAACTCGACGCTGGTCGGCATCTCAATGTACGCAACGCTGTTCAGTACGATCACTTATCTTTCAACTCCGGGCGAATATTTGAGCAAAGGCCCGGTCATTTTCTGTACCCTGTTTTCAATCCCGATTGTTTACTTCCTTGTGGGTTACTGGATCATACCGGTTTACATGAAGCATCGGGTGACCAGCGCCTACGAACTCCTCGAAGACAGGCTCGGTGTGAAAGTGCGTCTGCTGGCCGCCGGCCTGTTTATCTTGATCAGGCTGGCATGGATGTCCCTGCTGATCTATTTGCCCGCGATTAGTATTCTTGAAATGCTTGGATTGGAGGAAAAGTGGCTTCCGGCAGTCGTCTTCACGACTGGTGGAGTGGCGATTGTTTATGCATCGATCGGTGGACTGCGGGCCGTAGTGGTAACGGACCTGTTCCAGTTTCTGCTGCTGTTTGGTGGAGCGATCCTGGTGATCGCGACCGTCACGTTCAACTTCGGGGGATTTGACTGGTTCCCGACTTCCTGGCAACCCGGCTGGGACAGGCAGCCACTGTTCAGCACCGATCCCAACGTGCGGGTAACGGTGTTTGGAACCATTCTGGGAGGGGTGTTGTGGTGGTTATGTACGGCCGGCAGTGACCAGACTGCGATTCAGCGGTTTATGTCTACCGGAAGCGCAGCGGCGGCTCGCCGGTCATTTTTAATTAATTCGTGTGCCGGCGCTTCGGTGGCTCTGCTACTGGCACTCGTCGGGTTTTCTTTGCTGGGCTTTTACCAGGCTCATCCGGAATTCCTTCCGGACGGACAAAGCATCGAAGAAAGTGCGGACAAGCTTTTTCCTAGTTACCTTGCTCGTCGTCTCCCAGGTGGAGTCGCCGGACTGGTACTGGCGGCTTTGTTCGCGGCCGCTATGTCCAGCCTGGACTCGGGAGTGAATTCCATCAGCGCAGTCACGCTGACTGACTTCGTCGACCGCTGTCGCAGCAGGCCTTTGACTGAGAAACAGCGCATTCTGGCAGCTCGATCGCTTGCCTTCGGAATCGGCCTGATCGTTGTCTGCGTCAGCTCATTTGTGATCAAGCACGTGCCTGGAAATTTCATGGAGATCACCAATCGGGTGAGCAACCTGCTGATCAGCCCGCTGTTTCTTCCGTTTTTCATGGCAATCTTCGTTCCCTTTTCGACAGCGAAAGGCGCAATCGCAGCGATGATCTCGTCCAGCGCCGCAGCCATTGTGGTCGCTTACTGGAAACCTTTAGTTGCGACTCTGGGAATAGAACCAGTGTTTTTCAAAGAGATCAGCTTCCAGTGGATTCAGCCGTGCGCGCTGGTGACAGGAATTGCGGTGGGCTGCGGAGTCAGTCTGCTCGAACGCATGGTGAAACGGCAGGTCGCCTGAATCCGGTACAAATCGGCATCTACAACTCTGTCTCAGATCAGATCGCATCGCGAACTCCACCGTCTCCTGTCTTAAGTGGAAATGGCATTCAATCTGCCGTGGGGGCTGCGTCTACAAGTTCCTTAATGGTTTGCTTGAGGCGTTGATCTCCGCCAAATCTCATCCCAAGTTCTTGAATTTTGTCACTAACAATCTGATGTTTTGGTGTCGGCATGTCGCCCAGGATTTCAGACTTCGAACCGCAAATATCCCGTGCAATGCGTGCAACCTCGAGCTCAGATACATAGCGGTCGTAACAGCTATAGACTTCTCCGGCAATGCTGTCCGCATGCAGCAGAATGTCGACCGCTTCAGCGACATCGCCTGCATGGACTTCCTTACCACCTCGCTCACAGTTGACCAGGTCCCCGTGTACAATCTGTCGAACCAGCTGAAACCACTTGCTTTGCTGCGGCTGATGATGCAGACCATAAATGCCTGTGGGACGCAGAGCACAAACCGGATAACCCGCCCCAAATCCATAGCTGTGGACGAACTGTTCAACGGCCGCTTTGTGAGCACCATAGTGAGTCGTCATCCACAAAGGATGCGTTTCATCAAGTGGACGATCATCCAGTATCTTTTCATGGACGGCACAGGTGGAGATGTAGACGAAACGGCCGATCTTGCGACGTCGTGCCGTTTCGATCAGCTGAATGGAGCCGAGTACGTTCCGACGAACGAATTCCTGAACGTCACCTTCACCGCCACGAAATCCGGAACCGCTGCGGTGAAGTCCGGAGTGAACAACCGCATCGCAGCCGTCGATCAGTTCCTCACAGGCATCGATGTTTCCGAGTTCACCGTGAATCCATTCAACGCCCGGTCCGTAATCGGTCTGATAGCAGCGGTCTTTCGATCGGTACCAGCAGCGACAGTCATTTCCACCGGCCTGCATCCTGCGAACAATGTAGTGTCCCAGAAAACCGGTCGCACCCGTAATGGCTACTTTCATCGGCACATGTTCCGCTGATGGTCAAAGCTGAATGACAAACTGGCATGGAGTGGGACTGTCCTGGTACCTGAAGAAACAAAGTCGGCACGAGTCAGACACCATGAAGAAACAACCCTCTCGGCAGCCTGCGGTACCGGTATTCAGTTCCTGTTTGTCTGGTAATTGAACGGCACAGGGTCATTGTCCGGTACATCCGACTGCTGAGCAAATCAGGAATCACATTTTCCTGAGGCTCGACATCTACAGCGTCGAACATCGTACGACGCTGTAGATGTCGAGTGTCTTTTGGCCCATTGTTCCGAAACGACAATCGTCTGCGGATACTTTCCATCGGAGCGGAATATCCGCAATCAAAGAACCAAAGCCATGCAGGGATTGTGATTCCTGTCACTGTGAGAATTGGCGGGAACTGGACGCATCGGCTGTTGGGAAGTCGTCGGGCACCGCGAGAGTGACCTCACCCGTGGCAGCCCATTCAGTGCCTCGCAGCAATACAGTGATGAACCCTACACATTCCTGTGAGTAGTCGGCGTGTCCCATTGGTGTATGAAATACGCGTCCTTTTCCAAAGCCCACTGTGAACATAATGGGTTCATGACGACCACTGCCGTTGGTATCCGGATCACTATAGGACGTTGCCAATAGCCGCATGTTGAGCGCCGGGCCTCGAAGTCGGTCGTAGAGTTCGTCTTTGGCGTGCAGCCATTCTGCCGGCAGACCCTGCGTGATCGGATGGCTGCTGTCCCGAATGACAACCGAGTACTCGTGCTGGACACCGTGATGACCACCACGGCCGGTAGAAGTATCGCGAATGAGGTCGCCTTTTTCATTCGTGTAGATGTAGGGACCATCCTTTTCCGACCGACCACCCCACCCACCAAGGCCAATCATTTCGTTCCACGCGGGCCAGTTCGGAAACGAGTTGTCGGCCGCATGAATGACGACAAGTCCTCCACCAGTCTTCATCCACGCCTCAAACGCGGCCCGAGTTGCATCCGGCCAGGGGGCGGCCCCATGCCCCATGTTAGAAATGACTACCTTGTATGCAGCAAAATTCGGTTTGAAATCCGGGTCGGTGACCGCTGTCTTTCGGGGCGTTGAATTTACACCGTCGATCGGATAGGCAGCCAGCAACTCCGCGGCAGCGTTGGCAGTAAATGCGGTCCGCGCCACGTCGACTTCGAACAGACCGCTGGTTTCCAGATAACGTTTCATCATCACAGTCGTCTTGGGCCACAAACTGTGATTATTCTGACCGTCAACAATCAGTGCTTTGATCTTTGGGTTCGCCAGACACGACTGCATGAACGTTGTACACAAAACCAGCAGAAACACAGAAATCTGAAACATGGGTATTCCTGGTGAAATAAAGAACCGGAATTTTCTTCGACACTACCGAATCTGAATCAGTTCGCAAGGGAGCTGTCCGTGACGGTTTAGTGGACTCGAAAAAACGCTGATCAATACTTCCGTGACAAAGAATTAAACGACATCGACCGCTCATAGATGACAATTCTCATGTTGTCGGCAGACGCAACTGTACCGAACCGAATACGGATGAACTCAGTTCTGTTCAACCGAGTTGGCTCCACAGCACTGCCGATTGGTTACCGCCGGCAATCGTCAGATTCTGTTTGTCTGCGACTCGATCCGAGAAACCGGGAGATCACCGTCGTAATCCGAATAACCGTTAAAGTCGGCGCAGCTTCACAACCGATGCATGTAACGGACTCCGTCCAGTTCTGGATGGAATGCTGCGCCAATTCCTTATTCGACTCGGATGTAATGATGTTTCGTCAGATTCAACTGATGACCGCTGCAGTTGGGTGCCTGTTCGCGACAGGTTGCTGTTGTGGGCCAGGCCTCGTCTCAGGCAATGTTTTTGAGGAATTTGGCGCCCGCTTGTCATCCCAACTAAATACAACGATTTTCTGCGTGAATCGCTGCCCTCGTTCGTGCGGACACATGCCCCCCTGCGGAATCGCAGAGCACTGTCTGCCTCAGCCGCACTGTCTGCCTCAGCCGCACTGTCTGCCTCAGCAACTGTGCGGCGCAGAACCATACTCTGCGTATACACCTCAATTATTCAATTCTGGCAGCAGTGAGTACTGGTATCCAGGCGATGGCATTCCCGGCGCCGCCAGCCCGCAAGGTCTGCCGCAACCGCAATTGCAACCGCAGCACCATCAGCCTGTTCCGGAGGTTCCTCCTGTTCCGGCGCCGAAAACACAACCTGCAGAAGCTTAGAAACCAATCCAAGACATCTGCGTTTTCAACACGCGAAGTGTTCGGCAGACCAACAGGATTCGCCAGGCGGAAACAGCTGTGCCTCAGATCGTACTGACTGGTCCGATGTCTTCCGAGTCGGGAACTGCACCCCGAACCTTAGCGAATGGGCAGGATTTCAAACCGGCGTTTTCGTTTGCTCCGCGGTAACCGTACTCGTATTGCCGACAACTGTATGGTTCTACGGAAACAGGAAAACCAGTCCCATGACTGCGAGAGCCTGATTGGCGGCTGCCTCATCATTCCACGGAGGCAGGTAAGTTAAATAGGGAACCGATTCACCGGGACGATACCAGCCAAGTGGATACTCGCGTGAACCCTTTGGTCGCAGCGTGGCGTTGTAGGGTAAGGTCGCCGCCTGACCAACAAAACGACCCGTTGAAACCAGAGTTTGCAGCAACGGGTCGTGCGTGTGGCCGTATCGCTCCAAAGCAGGATCTTCAAAATACAACGGGTGATACCACAAATTGGATGGTTGCCAATGCAGCCGTGTGGGTGTACCAATGACGCGAGTGAATTTTTGGTCATCGGTGTTTTTTGAGAAATCGTCCGGTAAGGCCGACTCCTCTACGTCGCCCCACGCGTAGTCAAACGAAGGCCGGATATCGCTCATCTCGCGCAGCTCAGGTCGTGGTGAATCGTCGGTCTCCGGCTGTGTGACAGATGTCAATTCGCCATCATGAGCAACTGCATCGTCTGACGTGGACAGCACTGGAACGAATGCACAGACCACAATGACCATGTAAAACCGAATCAGATCCCGAGTGCACCGTGCAGTGTCAGCGACGTCCACCAGGACTATGTTCTGCGGAATAGTTGGGAGCTTCCTGAGTAATCGCAATATCATGAGGATGATTCTCTCGAACTGATGCGCCTGAAACTTGGATGAA
Source organism: Fuerstiella sp. (assembly GCA_022447185.1). GTDB lineage: Bacteria > Planctomycetota > Planctomycetia > Planctomycetales > Planctomycetaceae > S139-18. The sequence continues at coordinate 29,254 of JAKVAY010000060.1, forward strand.
ACTCGCCCGGGTGCGCAGACTGTCAATCGATTCAGCACCCACATATCCCATACCCGATCGCAGACCGCCTGTGAGCTGGTAAAGAAGCGGTTGCAGGGCTCCTTTATAGGGAACCCGACCCTCCACACCTTCCGGAACCAGCTTGGATTCGTCACTGTCAATACCTGAAGCCTGCCGATAGCGTTCACTGCTGCCATTCACCATTGCTCCCAGCGAGCCCATACCTCGGTATCGCTTGAAGCTGCGTCCCTGAAAGAGAATCATCTCTCCTGGACTTTCATCAACTCCGGCCAGCAGGCCACCAACCATCACAGTCCACGCTCCGGCCGCCAGTGCCTTCGTTATGTCTCCACTGAATCGAATGCCACCATCAGCAATCACGGGAATTCCGGAACCGTCGAGCGCCTTCGCCGCATGAGCGATCGCAGTCAACTGTGGAACACCTATTCCCGAAATAATTCGGGTTGTGCAAATGGAACCAGGACCGATTCCCACCTTAACCCCGTCTGCTCCGGCATCTGCCAGAGCCCTGGCTCCGCTTGACGTTGCCACGTTTCCAGCAATGACATCGATTTCAAACCTGTCCTTGAGCGTCCGAACAGTGTCGATGACATTCAGGGAATGCCCGTGCGCACTGTCCACAACCAGAACGTCAACCCCCTGTTCAATCATCAGAGCGGCTCGATCGTAATCGTGCACACCGACAGCCGCCCCGGCTCGCAGCCTCCCGCGAGTATCCTTGGATGCCTGCGGAAACTGCTGGTTTTTGTCGATATCCTTGATCGAAATCAAACCTCTTAGTTGGTATTGATCGTCTATCAGCAACAGTTTCTCGATCCTGTTTTCCAGCAGAATCTTTTCTGCCTGATCGAGACTGGTACTGGCCGGTGCAGTCACCAGATTGTCCCGCGTCATCACATCCGCCACCGGTCCGTCCGTCGTGTCGAGAAAACGCAGATCCCGCCGGGTAAGAATACCCACCAGTTTTCCGTCCGTCGTAATCGGGACCCCGCCGATATTGCGTTCGTCCATAATGCGACGGGCTTCCGAAACCACAGTTTCCGGTGGCAACGTAACCGGATCCATGATCACACCGTGTGCACTCCGTTTCACGCGATAGACTTCCTGGGCCTGTTCTTCCAGTGTCATGTTCTTGTGAATAATGCCGATACCACCAAGCTGTGCCATAGCAATCGCCATGTCTGCGGTCGTGACGGTATCCATCGGGCTGCTGACGACTGGGATATTCAGAGAAATATTGCGGGTCAGTGAAGAGCTGAGGTCACACGACGACGGCATGACTTCGCTGTATCCCGGTTCCAGCAGGACATCGTCAAACGTGAGACCTCGATAGGCTATGCGATCTTCCATTGTTGAATTCCCTTCAATTGATTGAGTCTGGCGACCGAAGCACCACAACCAGTCCGGACGCTGAAACTGAAGACGATCCTCGAATCACTCGACGGACGCCGCAGACTCCGACAGACCATTGATTACCTGGAAAAACCTGTTGGCCAGTCGCAACAGTTCATTCACGTCGAGCTGTTCTGCCCGGGACTCCGGGTCGTGGTCCAGTTCGGCCAGAATTGTGTCTACGTCCTTTCTGGACATTTGTTTGCTGTACATTCCGCAAAGAACACTGCGCACGAGTTTTCGCCGGTGATGAAACAGACGGCGGATAAAGTCGAGGAAGAATGGTCGGTCATCTATTCGTTCGGCCCGACCGTCATGTCGACGAATACTGACAATTGCCGACTGGACTTTAGGGCGAGGCCAAAATACCTGTGGTCCCATTCGCCGAATAATTCGCACACTGCATTGTGACTGAAGCCACACCGAGAGAGCACCGTAGCTGCCAGAGCCCGGTTCGGCCGTCATTTTCTCACCGAGTTCCAGCTGGATCGTGGCAACGATTCGGGACCACTGCAAATCGGATGCAACCAGATTGGAGATGACAGGAGTCGCTACACTGTAGGGAAGATTGGCAACCAGTTTAAGCTGACCGTCAGGTCGCTTCGCGGTCTCCTGCCGCAGCAGGTCCACAATTTCAGGAGACAATGTGTTTTTGTTACGAAGAATGTCCCGATTGATGAGTGTCACGTTATCACAGTGACGAGTGATATGACTTGCCAGTGCGTGCATCTTTGGGTCCACTTCAACACTGACAACCTGCCCGGCCTGTTGGGCCAGAAGTGCCGTCATCCCGCCTGTCCCTGTCCCAACTTCCAGGATCAGGTCATCCCGAGAGATTTCAGCAGCACGGACCACAAATTCAATCAGGTTAATATCGATCAGAAAATTCTGACCGAGGTCCGAGCGCGGATTGAACCCGTGTTCACGGAATAACGACATAAGCTGCTGTCTTGTCTGCCGTGACGCGTCTTTCATCAGCCAATCCTGCCGGAAAAATACACACTCAGTTGGTTTACGATGTCTGCATTCCTCTAAGGTATTTAGCAACGTACCTGCCGAGAACATCCGTCTCGATATTGACTGTTTCGCCGGACTGCCGATTCCCCAGAGTGGTCACCTGCAGTGTGTGTGGAATCAACGCGATCGAGAATCGCTCAGTTTCCACGCTGACCAGCGTGAGGCTGACTCCGTCCACAGCGACCGACCCTTTCGGAACCATGAGTTCGGTAAGGCTTTCTGAACATCGAAACCAAATGTCGACCCATTCGTCGCGGTGAATGATTTCATCCACCAGGGCTGTTCCATCAATATGTCCCTGAACAAAATGGCCGCCAAGTCGGTCGCCGACAGCCAGCGCTCGTTCCAGATTGACACGTGTCCCCTGCTGAAAACCACCCAAACTGGTTTTTGCCAGCGTCTCTTCACCTGCCTCAAAATCGATCGCATCGGTACGAATGTTCACAACAGTCAGACAGCACCCGCAAATGCTGACACTTTCCCCGATGGAAAGCTCGCTGACCGGGAAACAGTCACCGTCAGGAGCAATAGTCAGGCGCAACCCGGCAGATTCCTTTTTCAGGATTCTGACAGTACCTTGTCCTTCAACGAGTCCAGTGAACATACGGGCGACAGTGAGAAGCAACGGGACAGAGGGCTCAAAGATTCACCTGGAACGATAGAATCACCGCGTCTGGCGTTGCGACAAGATTCTACACGAACACTGCTCGATTGCCAGCAGTGCTCCGAATTCCCGGCTTTCGGGTCCTTCTGCGGCGAACCGGGTGGTTGCGCACAATATGGTCTTGAGTCACTGCTGTACGAATAATCTCATCACAGGATGCGTCTGCTGAAGAAAACAAGGACTGCTGCTGTCAGATCAAGTCGACAAACTGAAATGTCGCTGAATTCGTGAGCTTTGAATGTGCTGCAAATCCGAAGCCTCACAACTTTTAGCTGCGACTGTGGAACCCCAACACCAGACCTTGACGATGTACTAAACTTCGGTTTCAAATCGTTTTCTGGAATCTCGCGCCACAAAACTCTGGGCCTGTTTGTCGTCAGTGATTTGCTCTTTGACCGGATCCCACTGAATCTTGCGATCGAGCCGGGCAGCGATGCCTGCAAGATGGCATGTACTGAGAGCTCGATGATGACTGAAGACGTCGGACACGGGTTCCGAACGGTCTCGGGCTGATTCGAAAAAGTTGCGAAAATGATTCGTTAACGGACGATCTTTGTAAACCTTTTCCAAAGCTCCATCCGGCAAAGGGTTCTGTGCCAGATCTTCCACCGGTCTGCCCGTCAATCTCCCGCGATTGACAAAGATCCGCCCTGCAGACCCCTCGAATACAATACCGTTGTCTCCATCGTGCCGAATGATCAGATTGATTCCGTCGGCGAATGTGGCCCGGATCAAAAATTCAGTGGCAGTATTGTACTGGTCTTCCTGTGTCGGATGGCCCTCCCTGAATTCCACGGGATGCCTGACCATCTCCGGGGTCACGGTCACAGGACCTGTGTCTGTCTTATCGATGCCCCATGTCGCAATATCAACGTGATGTGCTCCCCAGTCTGTGAGTTTGCCGCCGGAGTATTCGTACCACCAGCGGAATTCATAGTGACTGCGAGACCAGCTTTTGGTTTCTCCATTCGGCCCCGCCAGATATCGGAACGGTTTGGAAACAGCGGGCCCCTGCCAAAGGTCCCAGTTGAAATTTCCAGGAACACTGACAGCCGGTAACTGCGGACTTGTTGGGCCCCCGCCAACACTACAGGTCACTTCTTTAACATCACCGATGCGTCCGGCGCGAATCATCGCGACGGCTTTGATAAACTGCTCAGAGCTGCGCTGCTGGGTACCGATCTGTACAATCCGGCCCGTCCGACGGGTGACGTCACAGATTTGCCGACCTTCATCAATCGTCAACGTCATTGGTTTTTCACAATACACGTCTTTGCCCGACAAAATCGCTTCGATAGCAATCTTGGCATGCCAGTGGTCCGGTGTGGAGATGTGAATGATATCCACGTCGTCCCGATCAATGATCGCGCGATAGTCCTCTACTGTCTCGGGAACGGTGCCAGTCCAGCCTTTCACGATCTCCTTCGCCCGTGCCACACGCGCGGCATCAGCATCGCAGACCGCGATGTAGTCTCCATATTTGCGAAAATTGGGAGCAGATCCGTGAGGACCGTCGACTCCAGTGGCCTGTTGACACCAGCGACTTCCCGTGCCGATCGCCGCGACACGTGGCCGGGCATTCGCGCTGGTGAATCCAAAGGAACGGGCGGAATGACGAGTCCAGACCGCGGCACCTGCATAGACAAGCGTGGAACGCAAGGCATCACGCCGAGTCAGTGAGTTTTTGTCCACGATCGATCTCCAAATGGTTCAGATTCGTAATTGGATGGACTGTGTTCGCTGCAAAGCCCTGGTTATGCATCACGTCGGCTGCATCTCGCGCAGAGCCTTCAGTGTTTTTCCGGCGGCTGCGCCCAGGAACAGAGTATCAGTACCGGCAATAATGAGATTGTAGTCGAGCTCGACATATGGATGTACTGCTTCCGCTGTGATTCCAAAATAGCCGAGCGCTATTCCGGTTGTCCTGCAGACCGTGGTCACACGATCAATCGCCTCAATGACCAAAGGGTCGCTGACATCTCCCATTTTTCCCAGACTCGCCGCCAGATCGTAAGGACCCAGTAAGACCGCATCGATTCCTGGTACTTCCGCAATGGACTCAATATTCGCGACACCCAGCGCATGTTCTGCCTGAACAATGACAGTGGTCTGTTCATTTGCATTTTGCATGTAGTCCTGGAACCCCATGCCATAACCATGTGCACGCGCCAGACCCACTCCACGCGCCCCGTCCGGAGCGTATCTTGCAGCATTAACAATGGCCGTTGCCGTCTCTTTGGTGTTCACCTGTGGAGCGATGATCCCGGCTGCACCAAGGTCAAGCACACGTTTAATATAGACTTCGTCGGCAACAGGCACTCGAACAATACACGGAATTCGATCGTCTACGGCCTGCAGAATGCTGAGAATCTGAGACACGTCCAGAGGACCATGCTCGCCATCGATAAATAACCAGTCAAAACCGACATCGGCCAGAATCTCTGCAACAGCAGGCGAAGGAATAGTGACAATCGTTCCGTAGAGTCGTTCACCGTTCCGGAGACGCTTTCGAAAATCGTGAAACATATCAATCGTCCTGCTCTTGAGTCTTTTTAGAGGCTGGTGCTTACAAAGTCTGAACGCACGGAACGGCATCGTCAACAAGATCGATTGGCACCGAAAATTTTCCCCGCCACCACACGAATCGACTCGCCGTTGGCTGTCGGAATATGGAAGAGCGATTCAATGTTCGTCACCCTTCCATCACGTGACCGTGTACAGACCAGGACAACACCATCAAATGGCTGGTCCGGTCACAAAGGCCGCGTTTCATCGGACCCATTCCGTTATTCTGAAAACTCTTCGAGTTTTGAAAGATAGAGATCAGGGATCTCGATTGAATCGAGAGATTCACCTGACCTAAACCTGCAGCAGACCGTTTTGAGTGTGCCGTTCGCAACCAGTCGGTCGTCGATCGAGAAAATTGCTTCGTAGGTTAATGACTTGACGCCAATCCGCTGTACTCGCAATTGAACCGTAACAGTGTCTTCGAACTTCGCCGGCGAGACAAAACGGCACGATGCCGCCACGCGTGGAAATCCAATCGTGGTTCCATCAGTCTGATTGTTGGCGATTGTCAGATCCAGAGATCGAAAAAAAGCATGCTCTGCCTGCTCCATCCAGGTATAGAAATTAGAAAAATGCGCGATCCCGGCCATATCTGTTTCACTGAATTCTACGACTCGTGTCATGGAATATGACGATGCCATCTTTGTAAACTACTTTTGAGATACTGATTAACGAAAGAATCAACCATCGCCTTGCAGAACAAAGGTGATGAAGAACGGTGTGTACTACTGTGAAACTGTAACGGGCACTGATCGTAAGGTCGAAGGTTGAGCGATGAGTGAACTTTACGACCCGATCAATGGTTTTGGACTGTTGGTAAAATGTCTCATCATCGGCCGACCTGACATCATCGATACGTTTCTGGCACTGACAGCTCCTGGTGAAGAAATCCTTGCGTGCCGGCTGCCGTCACCAGCGTAACGATATGGTTCACGATACTTCAGATCCGTCCTGAAACGATTGGGTTTGTGGTTCAGAAATTCCGGGGAATCGAAATGCACATCCCCAGTCACAGATTCCACACAGTCCGGCTGTATTTTTACGTTGCAATTACGGGCGTCGCGACCCGATGTATCAAACTGGTCAGGTGACGGGGTTGACGGCGAGCATTCGAAAAGTCAGCTTTGGGTTCGGTGCGGCATTGACAAACAGTAAAGATGACGATTGTCAGAAACAGAACTGAGATCACCGCCTGCGATGAATCATTCGTTCAGTCGGTGGATCGTGTTATGAATGACACGTTCTTCGGTTCCGCCATCTGGTGTTTTTACCTGACAGCGAATCTCCATGCACCACGTCGGAGCAATTTCGGGAACCGATAGTCGCACAGTTCTTCCATCACCTGAAAGCGCTGCAGACCTGATTTCCAGCGGGTGCTCATCATAGTGCTCTGAACCGTAATTGGCTGTGCGTCTGAGCGACCACACTTTGATCCTGTAATTTTCCGGGCTCTCAGCAGCGGTCACGTGTAACGCATCCGTGAATTCGATGGAAACTCCATCGGCATGCGTTGTCAGACCACACGGAAGCCAGGACGGCTTTCCGGTTGCTCTGAGGCGATAAAGTCCGCCGGAGTCTGTTTGGCTACTGCCCCAGGCGACCATTCCACAGGTGTACAGATGTCCATCCGCCGGATTGAAACGTCCGCGCATGGTTCCTGTCGGAAACTGAGAAATTGGAAGTTCACACATACCACCCTGAGGCTGACCATCCAGTTCCTCGAAAGGCACGACATAAACCTTCCCATAGCCGTAGGATAGATTCAAAAGTGAACCATTAAGTGGTCCCCATGATTCACTGTCGACCCACAGAAGTTCCCCGGGCGAACGATCGAATTCGTTGGTGATCCAGCACAAGGGCTGTTCCATGGCACTGTCAGAAGAATCGGTCACGTCGTGGTAACCGAACATATTGCCATAGAAACCGCCTTCTCGAACCCAGTTAATCCGATTCTTGGGATTCCAGTGTCCCTCCTGGTCGGTCACGACAAATGAGCCGTCCTGATTAAGACACACACCATTTGCTGCGCGAAAACCGTTTGCCAGAATATCGGTCCGTTCCCCATCAGCTGAAACTCGCAGCAGTGTTCCGTGGTGTGGCACCAGCGCAGTTTTTGCATGACGCGCAGACTTGGCGTAGTACAGGTTTCCGTCATCATCGGTCTGAAGTCCCATAGCAAATTCGTGGAAATGCTCCGTGACCTGATGGTCACTGTTGAAGGATCGATAGTAATCGGTTTCGCCGTCGCCATTCCGATCCTCAAGCACGACGATTTGATCCCGGCAGGCCACGAAGATACGTCCATCGATCAATTTCAGTCCCAAAGGTTGAAATAATCCGCTGGCAATGCGTTTCCAGTTCAGTGTGGCAGTTTCCCGAAGCTCCTTCAGGCCTCGAACCAGCCAGACATCACCATCCCAGGTGCATACGGCCAATCGGTCGCCATCATCAAGAAAGTCCAGTCCGGTGGGGCGTATTTGAGCCAGCCAGGGATTGTTCTCCGGTGAAGTCAGTCGATCAACGGCAAACGGTCCATCATCATCACCCGGTGTGACAACGGTTGTGATTTCTTCTTTCCAGAGTGCGTGTCCTGACGCTGCAACAGACAAGAGATCCGGACTGGTTTCAATGGATGGAAAATCGACAAAGCGGACTTCCGGCTGCATCCGTGTAAACCACAACACAAAATTGAGCGGTTGGTCTCCCTTTGGAATCGTGAGACACAACCGGCCACTTTGATGAGACCACTGAGTCCCGTCGACCTGAGTGGAAAGGCCCGCCATGACACCAGTTCCCTGCTGAACCTGCGTCGTGCCGGACCGAATCTCCAAATCACTGTTCCTCCCCTCAGTTCGATCAGCGTGTGGCTCCGGCGCCGGCAATAAACTGGCCCAGTCTGTACCCGATTCGAAACTGGCAGACACATCGGAACACGTCCCCACAACAAGCGTGAGATTCCTCCTGCGCCGACCAACATTAAAAGTCCGACTGAACAGGGTCGGCGTGCCGGGGTCACCAGCCGTGACCATCCCAGGCATTTCCATGACTGACGTCGTCCCGACTGTGTAGTGGATAATCATACGGTCACCTGCAGTGTACAAACCGCGATAACGCGCCCAGTCACGAGGGAGCGGCCCGTAAGGTCGACGATCACGGCCAATCACGCGCTCTGTGTCCTCCAGACTTTCCGTGTCGGGATGGGCCCAACCTGGCCCCGTGGGATTTGCGACCTGCAGGTCGCCCACGATGCGCGGATGGACACGGTGCCGTCCATTGAAATGAATCCCATTCCAGTCGATGAAACGATCGCCACTCTCCTGAGGATCGGCTGTCCATGCAGCTGCCATGCGCATGGTGTCGTGATCAAATATCATCCATGCGGAGCCACGGGCAACTCCACCCGGACCCTGATCCAGACGAACGGCGATCCCCTTGTACGCAAAGTTCGAACCATCTGTTCCGATCTCATACGTATTAATCAGTCCGGGACCGTAATCCATCGTCGCGTACTGATCCATGAGTGTGGGCTCGGGACCTCGCGTGTCACCAACCGGAAGTTCGTCAAGATATTCATTGTTGATGCTGATGTATTGCGACGGATTATGCTCGCGCAGATATGCCTCGCGAATGTAGTGAATCACATCGTATTTCTGCCGCGGCACCATCCACGTCTGAGCAACCATAAACCCGAAACCATTCGTCAGCGTTCGGTACATCCCGTAAGGATCCCTGACGCTTTTGAAGCGTCCTTCGCCAAATCTCAGAGCAGTGGGCAGAGACCCGGGTGTCTCAAGATCACCATGACAATTGATGCACAGCCGATTGTAGATCGCTTCGCCACGTTGAAACGACTCGTCGTCAAAATCACTGATCAGGCCGGCGTGGTCAACGTGTGATTCGTATTCCGGAATGGACAAAGCAAACATCGATGACGGAGGCTGAAGTTCTGTGGCGCGGGCGCCTCCACCATCACGAACTTCATACAGATACTTCATCAGATCCAGAAACTGCTGACGGCTGGTAAGTTGACTGACCTGTCCCGCTGGCATCGTTGATATCAAAGTCTGGCGGCGTTCTTCGATTTCATCTGCCATGATCGGAATCAATCGTCCGGACAGTACTTCGCGAAGTGTGAGTACCTGATTCTGATCGGAATGAAGCAGCCCGGAAACGACCTTTCCCTGAACAGTCACCACCTGAATGGTTTCGTACCCCCTGCGAATGACTTTTGATGGCTGCAGGACAGATTCAATCATATCCTGATCACTCGGCTTTTTCTGCCATGCTGTCAGGTCCGGCCCCAGGTGGGCCGGACCTGCGCCGGACAGATCATGACAGCGCGAGCAGGCCATGGATGGCTGATGAAAGACGATTGCACCTCGTCTGGCATCACCCATCCGCAAGACATCGCGGATCAGCCTGTCGACTGATTCCTCCCCGAGAGTCTTTTCCAGCGTTTGCGCCACACTGCGAGGAGAGATCAGCAGAATGCACAGCAACAAATTGGTGAACAGCAAACGTGACATCAATAGCGACCCGTCAATCAAAGATCATGGTAGTGGTCGCATGGTATTCAGTGTTCCCGGGATCTTCCAGGAGAAACATCTATTGGGGCGAGGTTGACAACGACACATGAATCCGATGCGCCCGCGTATGATTTCCGGCCCTCGAGAAGATGCAGAGTCGGACACAGACAATCATTTTCCACTGGTACTTCAGAATGAATTCAGCGCACAAAACGCCACAAGGGGCTCGGAGGAACAATGACAATCATCGGGAATTTTGGTCGGATGCGGACCTCGGAGGACGCAATTGCCAGGCAGTAATCCAATCTTCTGATACACGCTCAAATCCGAACTCACTGACCATCCGATCTTCCATATCATCAAAATGACCGGCCCCGTAGAACAGCCCCAGCACTTTGTTGCTTCGCTTCTTCAATTCCCGGCGCAACACCTGGAGCGCCTTGATATTGCGTTCGGTGATAATCGTGGAAGTGCCGTCGGAATCGGCAAAGACATCACCGTTACTTGCGCGAACCATTTCAACCGCCGCGATTCTTCGAACCCTGTACTGACGATCCGAAGATAAAACTGACAGAACAATATCAAGATTCATTGCAAGCGGATTTCGCCGTTGCTGCTGCAGTGTGGCTCTCGCCATTTCTCGCGCCAGCATCTCAGAAAATGATTCGCCACGCCGGACCATGGACCTTTCCATCTCCTCCTGTGTCATATCCGCATGAACAAAATTTCCAGGCCGATAGTCCACTGCCGCCAGCTGAAATTCCAGACCGAGTACGTCCTTCATCCCAACTTGCAGCGCGGAAATTGTGGCTAGTCCAACTCTGGATTCACTCCATGATTCGTCATCGGTTAACTTACGTCCCGAACGTCGATTTCCCGGTCGCAGCCCCTGCCGCAGTGCGTTTTCCGGAATCACAGCTTCATACAGCAGCGCATCGTAGTCCTCAAAACGGCGATTCAGCTCTTCGTAATAGGCGGCTTCGCCCAAATGAATGGCTCCAATGAGATCCACGACCCTGCCGGGAAACTGTCTGGATTTTGCAAATCGGATGACTGACGTTTGCAGCAGCGACGCAAGCTTCCGGTCGTTGCGTACGATACGAATGTACTGATACTGCTTTTCTTCAGCGTCTGCATCTTCAGATTGTCTGTGATCATCAGCCCGAGCCGACAACGTCACCGACATCAGAACTCCAAAAACGATCGCAATCAATCCCGAAGACGGCTCTATGGTTCGTAATCTCATGTTCGTTATCCTCGAACTGGCAGATTCAATCCGCCGATGAACAGCTCAGGAATGATCTGTCGTGAATAATGACAAGTCCAGACCTGATTCAGCCAGCCACCAGCCAAAACCGGCCGGTCCTCATTCACAGAAACACCCGAACTCTTCGGACCGAAATAACAATCTCCAAACATGCTGCAGCTGTCGACGATTCATTCCGTCAAGTGAGCCGCTTATTGTTCTATTCGTGATACTTTTGCTTTACCTCTTGCAGGGCGTCACGATCCGGATGATCTTTGTAAAACCGATCCAGTGGAAAACAGCCACTGACGAGTCCGTTTCTGGGCGCCGTCGTGCAGTCACTGAACGTACGACAGAGTTTTTTCCTCGAAGTTGTCCGACCGGCGAGCACATCAGACGGCAGCTCCGGGTAAGACAACGCTATCCGCCCAAGACCAACGCTGTCGACCATGCCTTCATTAACAGCAGCCTCAGCCACAGATGGCAGCCATTCCTGCAGATAACTATATCCGCCGCCAACAAATATCAGCTCGGGAAACCGACGTTTGAGTTCTGCCGTCAACTGGATCTGACGATCAACGCCTGTCAGTGGATCCTCGGGCGGCTGGTAACCATCTGAGGGAGGAAACAGCGCAGGTCGCTGAATATGTGGATTGTAATAAGGACAGCCACAGGTCGTGGAAACCAGTTCAATCTGAAGTTGAATCAGCAGACGCAGAAATTCCGAAGGTTCTCCCAAGTCGATACCGGTACCGGAAGAATCACCCCCAAATGCGTAACGATAACCACTCTGTGCTTCCGGGATCCCAACGCCATCGGGCCCGGATTTAAACGGAACAAAGTCAAACACACTGATGCGCACACCAATTTCGAGTCCTGGAGCTTCAGTGCGAATGCCATCCACAATTGTTCGCAGGAATCGAGTACGGTTTTCAAAACTACCCCCAAACGGACCGGGACGATCGAATCCAGACAGCAACTCGTGCCCCAGGTAACCGTGACAATGTTTGATGTCGACCCAGCTGAATCCCAGACGCTGCGCAATACACGCCGCCACGACAAATTCATCAGCCAGTCGCTTCAGATCATCATCTGTCATCAAACAATCATCTGAAATCACACCGCAGCGCTGATCGAGAATCGGATGCCGATAGATCGGTCGCGGCTGTCGACCCATCCCGCTGGTGGGTGCCGCGAACCGGCCGGAATGAGTCAACTGCAGCCCGATACAAAGATCGTCGGTTGAATCAAAATGTGATGCGTGCGCATCAACAAGTGTCTCGCGAAGCCCCTCCAGCTGTCTGGCATTCGGCTCATTGATAACCAATTGATGAGGACTGTCTCGCCCGTCATGACGAACGGCAACAGCTTCACCACCCCAGATCAGTTTTGCACCACTCAGCCCAAACCGTTTCCAGCGTCGTCTCGTTAGCTCCGTTGGCCGACCGTCAGTAGTCCCGTCCCAACCCTCCATAGGCAAAATGCAAAAACGATTCCCAATTTGACCGGCACGCGTCGTCAATGGATCAGCCAGCGATGAATTCGGCCCGCCGCCAAAGTCACCGAAAAACGGAAGCTGCAGCTGCAACTCATCGAGTCTCGCCTGAAACCGATCTGGCGTACGGAAGGAAGCGATACGGGGAAACTGCATCAAAGAACGGTCCGTGAATTGGTCAAAACTAAAACTGTACCTTTGGGACTGATGACACATACAATACAGCGTGCGCAGCAATGCCACGAGGCATCTGGACGATTATTAGCTTGCCAAGGACGACCGCATGGATATCCTGTGATACGTTCCGCCCACGAGCAGTACGACGGTCGCTTTGGAGTCCGTCAATGCCTGAATTTGTCCTTTATCTCCGGTCTGACGTCTGATCAACGGAAAGACAGATCGTGACTTCCAGGGATCCAAGCCACAACGCAATAGCGGATACACGCATCGAGCTGAGTGGTTCAGCAAACGCGGTCAGCACCACGGATGGTCCGGGATGCCTGCTGCAGATCTACCCCGTCCCCGACATACCCGGCCTCATGCGTCTGGGTTCAGGCCGATCCGTTCTCGGTCGAGATGACACCTGTGACATCACGATCGATGATTCCAGTGTTTCCCGGATGCACGCAACTGTCGAATGGTCAAACGATACCTACTGTATCACCGATCTGAACAGCACGAATGGAAGCTGGATCAACGGGACAAAGCTGGCTCCTCAGACTCCGCTTGCAGGAGGGGAATTAATACGACTGGGAAATACAATTCTGAAGTTCATGATGTCACCGGATGAAGAAGTGCAGTATCACAAGTTTGTCCACGAATTGATGGCCCGAGACTCATTGACCAACACATTCAATCGCGCATGGCTCATGCCGTTGCTGGGACGTGAACTGAAGAACTGCAGGCAGGAATCCTTCGAACTGTCGATCGTTTTTATCGACATTGATCGTTTCAAACGGACAAACGACAAATGTGGTCACCTCATCGGTGACGAAGTTCTCCGAACATTTTGCGATCGCATTCGTCCGGTTCTGGATACCACATACAGCCTGTGTCGATTTGGCGGGGATGAGTTTGTTGTCGTTTGTCCGCATTCGCCGTTGACAATAGCGGAAAAAGTTGCGGAGATGATTCGTCAAACAATTTCAAAGTCACCCTTCCAGACTCAGGCGGGTCAACTCAAGATCACGTGCAGCATGGGGGTCACCTGTACAGATGGTCATTCGCTCTCTGACGTCGACTCGCTGTTGTCGGCCGCAGACGAACTGCTGTACCGGGCCAAAGCTCAGGGCCGCAATTGCATCCATCGTGCCAATGGCGATGCAATGTCCCGGTCTCGTACTGCATCAACGTGAGTCCGTACTGGTGAGTTGAAGCGATCATCCTGTCGCACGAACTTCTGTTTTGTGTTTCCCTGCCAGGGTTGCAGGCAAATAACCGAAATCCATTTCACGACTTTTACTGAATCATGTCGGCTGAAATCCGGCCAACTGACTCGCTGCTTTTTTCTGTCTCCGATGGGATGCGTCCGATCGTTTTTTTCATTTATTTCTCCAACCTGGCTTTCAGCTGTCTGAGCAGTTCAGCGGCTTTCTCGGGTTGGACGTCGGCCAGATTTTTCGTTTCGCCCTGCGGGGTAGTGTGGTCGTAGAGCTCGAGTTCGCCTCCCCTGTGGACGATGAGCCGATGAGTGGAGGTGCGAATGGTCTGGGCATCGCCACGGTAGGCGATGGCGGGATGTCCCTGGGCCTTCGGGTTGTTCAATATCGGAATCAGGGATTGACCCTGCAGGAAGTCAGGCTTGTCCAGTCCGGCCAGGTCGCAGACGGTGGGAAAAACGTCGAGAGTCTCAACGACGGAGTAGCTCGCTTCTCCCGGTTTCGGAATGCCTTTGTAAGATATGACGAGCGGAGAGCGGAGAGATTCCTCGAACAGGGCGTGCTTGCCCCAGATGGCGTGTTCGCCAAGATGCCAGCCATGGTCACCCCAAAGGAGAACGATGGTGTCGTCGCGCAGCTTCAACTGTTCGAGCTTGGCGAGGATGCGTCCCACGAGCGCGTCGGCATAGGTCACGCAACCGGCGTAGTGGCGGCGCACCTCGAGAGCAAAGTCAGCGTCGACATTCGGGTTGCGTTTCCAGAGGTTGTATTTCATAAACTCCGTTGAAACATGCCAGGTGGTCGTGCCGGAAGGCTTCAGTGGATGCGGCGTGGGTGGCAGATCCGCCTTGAGGTAGGGCTTGACGTACTGGAGCGGAGCCCCGAACGGAAGGTGCGGGCGAATGAGCCCAACGGCGAGGAAGAAAGGCTTTCTAGCGGCCTGATCGCCAAGCTTGTCGAGTTGACGGAGGGCCTCCTCGGTGATGAGTCCGTCGGGATACGCAGTATCCGGACCATCGAAGGTCTGGTAGACATCCATTTCCCTGGCGTTGCCACGAATTTCCCCGTTGGCAAGGCCATGCATGGCACCGCGCGGGTGCTTCCAGGGACCAGTCGGCAAGAGGTGGCGATCCCACGACTCGGGCATTTCATGCTTGGCGTCGTCATCCCAGTCCCTGCCTCCCCGTCCCCCGGGATGATGAGAGACTTTGCCAACGGAGACCGTGACGTAGCCGTGCTTCCTGAAAAATCCGGGAAAACTGGGATATTTGAGCTTGTTAGCTCGTGAAAAGAGCGCTCCGTTACTGGTCGGACCGCAGGTACCGGTAAGCAAGGTGTAGCGAGATGCTCCGCAGGTGGGTGCTTGCACGTAATGTCGATGAAAAGGACGTCCCTGGTCAGCCAGCTTGTCGATGTTCGGCGACTGGACGTAATCAACCCCGAAGCACTTTAGCTCGGGGCGAAGATCGTCCACGCAGATGAGCAGAACGTTAGGATGGTTCTGCTTTCCGGAAAGCAAGGGAAGGCATAAGGAAAACGCAACAGCAAGAATGGATGCATTCATGGGCTCAGTCCCTGGGAGCACTGCCCCACCAGTCCTTATCGGGCTTGAAGTCGGGACTTAGGAAATTCGCGTGCTGACGCTCGAGCCTTTCCTTTCCCTGGGTTGCAAGGAACTCGAAACGGGCCCTGCGTTTGACCAGGTCGGCTTTGTCGTCTCTGACCGGAAACTTTGCCCTGGTGGCCTTAAGCCAGGTGTCGAGTCTGGCTCGCATGGTCTTAACCCGCCGAAGTTCGATGGCAGCAAGGTCCACTTGCTCCACTTCGTCCCTGCCGAGGTGATACAATTCGTCGCGCCCATCCTCGTGGTAGTGAATCAGTTTCCAGTTGTCCTGAATGATGATTGAGGAAGGTTCGCCACCCTGATTGCCGTAGTGCGGGTAATGCCAGTACAGCGGCCGTCGGGGAATGGCTTTCCCCTTCAACAAAGGTACCAGACTGACGCCATCCACCTGTTGCTTCCTGGGTACCTTGAGGCCAGTCAACTCGAGCAGGGTGGGGTACCAGTCAATTCCGTTGACGCGTACCGTGCTGGTCGAACCCGGCCTGGTCACTCCGGGTGCCTTGAGATAGAAAGGTTCACGTATGCCGCCCTCCCATTGACGTCCTTTGCCGCCGCGCAGGGGTAAGTTGCTGGTCGAGTAGGCATCACCCGAGGAGACGCCTCCATTATCGGAGGTGAAGCACACAATAGTGTTGTCGGCGAGGCCAAGTTCGTCGAGCTTCCTGAGTACAATACCGACAGCATCGTCCATGGTTTCGATCATGCCGGCGTAGACCGGGCAGTCCTGTACCTGGCGTACGCTGAGGCGGCGATCGAAGAGAAAGCGTTCTCTGGCCAGGTGCACGCTGGTTGCCTTGCTCTGGTATTTCTTCCAGAGCTCGGAGGTGGTCTGGATGGGACTGTGCACGGTGTAGAAGGAAAGGTAGGCGAGAAACGGCTTGTCCTTACTGGCCTCGATGAAGTCGGCAGTTTCCTTGCCAAGGCGGAGAGTGAGCGACTCGCCCACCGGCCCGGATTTGAGGTTCGGATTTTGCCACGGAGAAAAATAACCGCCACGGGGACTGCCAACGTCCCATCCGCCCTTGTTGATCTCGAAGCCATGGTCGGTCGGCCAGGAGCCCTTGCTACCGAGGTGCCACTTACCCGCGAAGAAGGTGCTGTAGCCAGCCTTCTTCATGACCTCAGCCAGAGTAATCTCGGAGTCCCTCAGGTTGCGGTCGTATTCCGGCGGCAGGTGGCTGTCGTTTCGCCGGGTTTGGCGCCAAGCCTCCCCTGCCCGGTCGCCGATCCAGGTAGTGATGCCATGGTTGGTGGGGTACTTACCGGTCAATATGCTGGCCCGGGACGGACTGCACACCTGACAGGTGGCGTAACCGCGGGTGAATTTCATGCCCTCCCGGGCGATACGATCGATGTTCGGGCTCTCGTAATACGTGGAACCCTCGTTACTAAGGTCGCGCCAACCAAGGTCGTCGGCCAGGATGAACACCACATTGGGCCTCCTGGCAACGGCAGTTCCGGGGCAACTGAGGATAACAAGGAGAAGAATACTGTTTCTCATGGGGATGAAGTTAGAGGTTAAACGACGGATTTGCTCCTCATTTAGACACCGTCCGCGAAGAGCGTCTGATCGGTGGTGAACCCGGACTGTCCCACGAAAAAACAGCAGTTGGTGGCCGCCAGGTTCTCCGACAAACCACCGTGGTGGTCGATCTGCCGGGTACACCCGGAACGCACAGCAAAGACCAATCAACACGCACACGTTGTGCTAACTGGCTGTGTCCAGCCGTCCTGTGCTGTCGCCGAACGACTCCGTCGGAATGTCGACTCGATTGAGCAGATCCACGAACAGATTGGCAACTGGCTGTCGTTCCACCGCAACGTGACACCCGGTACCGGACAATCCGCCAGCAACCAGCAGCGGCAGGTTGGTGCTGGAATGACTGTTGCCGTCACTGAGACCGCTGCCATAAAGAATCGTTGACCGATCCAGCAGCGACCCTGCTCCGTCTTTTGTCGCCCTGAGGCGTTCGAGAAAGTACGAAAACAACTCGACGTGAAGACAATTGATCTTTGTAACACGTTCGATAAAGTCGGGGTGACCACGATGGTGTGTGAGTGGATGATGCGGATCGGCAATACCGATCTCTGGATAGGTGCGCACACTACCCTCACGACCGAACATAATACTGGATACGCGCGACAGATCCGACTGAAAAGCAATGACCTGAAGATCCAGCATCATCCTGGCATAGTCAGGAAACTCAAACGGGATCCCCGAAGGCTTGTCGATTGCCGGGATGAGATCACGTTTCTCCGCATCAGTGATACGCTTCTCCACTTCACGGATTGAGGTGAGATATTCATCCATCCTCCGTTTGTCCTGCGCTCCAAGCTGGTTGACCAGATCTCGTGTGCTTTCCCGCGTGACGTCGAGAATACTCCTGCGGTACAACAATCGACGGGCGCGGTCTTCAGGTGACAAACTCGGATCAACGGTCCCAAACAGTCGTTCGAAAACCGACCGAGGATTGACGTCGACCGGCAGCGGGGTTTCTGCGTCCTTCCAGGAAATGCTGTTGGTGTAGGCGCAGCTTGAACCGGAATCACAATTGCCGACCATCCGTGAATCTTCAAGGCCAAGTTGCAGCGACGGAACTCGCGTTTCTGAAGCCCATTTTCCGGCAGCAACCTGATCGAACGTAATTCCTGCGCGAACATCCGCTCCTGCTGTAAATTTTGGTGGCATACCGGACAGGAAACTGCCCGATGCTTTGGCGTGGCCGCCACCTCTGACTTTGGTGGGCGCAGTGTTCTCAAGCCCCGAAATCACTGTGATCTGATCTCGAAACGGCTCCAGCGACTTCAGGATGCGTGGAAAAGAGAATTCACGTCCGGTTTCATTCGGAATCCAGTCCTTCAT
>JAKVAY010000061.1 GCA_022447185.1 Fuerstiella sp.
AAAGTACTCAATCATGGGGATCACAGGAAACGCCAGCGCCAAATGGATATGCGTGACACCGTAGGCATGTGGGATCAGTGTGATTCCGGCGGCAGCCGCCTGAGCCGCAATCCGGCGACCTTCCGTAAAGCCACCACAGCGACGCAGGTCCGGCTGTATGATGTCCATCGCCTGCCGATCGATAATGTCCTGAAATCCATAGCGAGTGTATTCGTGCTCACCACCTGAAATCGGAGTACTCGTTTCCTGACGCAGTTTCGCATAGCTGTTCAGGTCGTCAGGGACAAACGGTTCTTCAATCCACGCCAGATTGTATTTCTCCAGTCGACGACACATCTTCTTTGCATACAGAAAGTCCCAGCCCATGTACGCATCCGCCATGATTTCAATGTCGTCACCCACAGCGGCGCGCACATTGGCGATGTGTTCTTCGTTTGCTTTCATTCCTTCGACTCCGTTACCCGGTCCAAACGGAAAACGCATCTTCATCGCGCGATAACCCTCTTTTACGTAAGCCTGGGCTTCCTCACGAACTTTCTCATGACCAACCGGATGAAGAGCAGATGCGTAAACCGGAACCGACGGATGGACAGGCCCGCCCAGCAATTCATAGACCGGCCTCCCTGAGGCCTTGCCCAGGAGATCCCACAGAGCAATATCAATGGCGCTGATGGCCTGCAGGGTGGCTCCCTTCCGACCGTAAGGCAATGTACCGCGGTAAAGTCGGTCCCAGATCCCTTCGACTTCACAGGGGTCCTGGCCGATCAGCAATCGCTGCAGATGATGTTCGATCACCAGACCTACTGCACGGCATCCATCTTCGCACCAACCGATTCCGCAAATTCCGTCGCTGGTTTCGATCTCGACAACCGCCATTCCGGAATCCCAAAACCATGATCCTCGGGCTTCCTGAAATTCGGGATAGATATCGAGCGGCGTCACCAGTGGCAACGTCTTTTCCCGCTCGGCCAAATGGCCCCAAATCGATCGATCGGCATGACGAACTCTGACAGACTGAATCTTCATACGAATATGGATGCTGTGGGTGCATGATGATGGGAACCGAACTCGTCACGATCACCCGCGTGGCAGAGTTCAGTCGAACGAATCCGCACTATATCCGTGACCCGGACCGATATACCAGGCAGGGAGTCCTGCTGGAACAATTGCAGTCACAAATCAACGTCACCAGCTTTGATGCTGTCGTCCAGGACTCCCGCCAACATAGTCAAAGCTGACACGAGACCGATTGAGAGCCTTGTTTCCTCAGTCAGCCCCGGTTTGATCGGCCATGGCCGGGAAACAGTGCCGACAATTCGATGAACACTTTCCCCAGTTCGGTCATCTGTCATTTCTCCGAGGCAGTCGAGCCTTGCAGGTGAGCCGCGACTTCATCGACCGGCATCACGTCGCCCAGATCAATGTCGATGTCCAGTAAATTGACCCGGTGCATGATTTCACATCGTTCGCCAACCGCTTCACGAGGAACGATCACTCGAAAGCTGTCGACAGCATCTCGACACGTGGCGTAAACACAGTGACTGGTGCTCAGCCCGGTCACGATCAGTGTGTCGACTCCCAGTGAAGTCAGCATCTCGTGCAGATTCGTTCCCTTAAAACAGGAAGCATATCTTTTGAGGATCAATTTCTCTGATGGTTGCCGCTGCAATCGTTCATCCAGTTCAAGCAGAGCCGTGTCCTCCGGTTTCAGATCCATTACAAGCTTTCTGTTCTGAGGGCTGGGTGGATCGGCCGGATCTAAAGCGAGTGAAGTAAAAAAAATCGGGATACCGGCCTCTCTTGCTTCTGCCAGAACTCTGCAGGTGGCCTCTACAACCGAGTCTGCCTGTGTTCCCATCTGATACTGTGACTGGGTCCAGTAGACAGCCAGATCGATAACAATCAACGCGGGGCGCGTACCAAATCCAACGCGCCCCCCCCAGTTCCGCTGCAGATATTGCTGCCTGAGATGATCAAGATGCTGGATCAGTGGTCCACGTAGTTCATCCGGCAGTGACAGGTCAGATGATCCAAAGTCAAGGTTGTTGTTTTTTGTCATGGCAAATCGAGTCTTGGAGTTAATCAGATTGTGGTTATCCCACGTAACACGTGTTTCAATCCACAGAAGTCGTTAGTGCATCGAGGTTGAAGACATCTTCGAATGATATGCGGTGGGTCAGTTATGCCGTCGAAGCAACTATCGCTGCTCGAATTGATAGGAGAACAAATCTGCATCGCGTAAGACAAACCTCAACCGCACCGGCTGACCGGTCAGTGTACCAACGTCCGTGTTCATGTCCTTCCACGCAGCAATCATATTCAACGAATCGCCATACAGTTCATGGGACTCGGCGAGACTGTAACCCGGAACAGGACTCCCGTCCGGATTCTGAATCTCGACCTTTACGCTGCCGGCTGCGGACGTGGACACATTCAGCGACAGCTGATTTCCTTCAAATCGAATGGGTGTGGTGACCAGTTCCCCGCCCACGAGTGGCGCATGCAGTGATACAAAGCCGTCGATTCGCAGTACGTACCGTCGGAACTGTCCTGGATGGTCCTGATGGGAGTTCTCGCTGACGTAGACCGACAGCTCCGGCGGAGCGTCTTCGATGTGTGATTTTGTTTCGACCAGACCATGGTTCTGGTAGGTATCCCCGTAGAACCAGCTTTGTGTTTTCCGCAGGCCGGGACGGATGAATGACTCAGGCCATACGTAAAAGTCTTTCGCGTCGCGGCTGGCCATGAACATGCCATCAGTCACCGCTGTTCCCTCGCGCTGACTCTTCGCACCCCGGAGTTTTCGATAGTCATATTGCGGCAGTTGTGTGGCTGCCCACGTCCAGCCGCGGTCGATGTAACGCGTCGGGAATCCCAGGTAAACGTGCGGAGCTCGATAGTAGGGAATGACCTGATTGGTGTAGAGCTGGCTGACGCGGCCTGGAAGCCTGTTGTCCGGGTCGGCGTCCTTCACTGGTGGAGTGGCGGCTGATTCACTGCGATGGCGATGTACCCGATAGCTGAGAAACTCGGGATCTGTCCAGTGGACGAAGTCGTCGGACGTACCGGTGCGGATGTCACGACCATCACGAAAGTCACGGTGAAATTCGCGATAGACACCTGCTTCCGAGTCCCAGAACGCCAGGTTCAGTGAATCGAATGCACCTTTTGCAATAACCGGTTTTTGCTGTACCGGCTGAAACGCCACACCGTCTGCCGAAACGAAGGCCTGCAGCCCTTTTTTATAATCTCCGGCTAACGCTTTGAATTTTTCCTCCCTGGGACAGCCAGGACGTTCATCCAGAAATGGCGCGAAGTTATGACTCCCGACGCCTTTCCAGATGATGTTGTTGTTCTTCGAGCCTTCGAACTCGAACAGCCCCAGGTCCGGCCGTGTCCAGTGAATACCATCCGTGCTTTCCGCATAGCATGCGGTTTCAGGATGGGGACCCACATAGCCGTCCTTTGTGTAAATGACGTCACTGCCACGGTAATACATCCGGTAGATGTCGCCGTCTCGAAAGACTTTCATATAGGCGCACGTCGCCCCTTCCCAGGGACGGTCGGTGACCAGTGAAATTTCTCGCGGTTCCGGCTGATGCAGTACGAGCCCGCCGCCACCGGTGATTCGTGCAATGAGGGAATCCTCAACGAACAATTCGCGTCGCGAGGCGATGTTCGTCGACTGCTCACTGTCGGCTGCCGATACGGAACCAGCGATCGCAGCCGCCATTCCAATGGTACCGGTTGTCTTCATCCATTCACGTCGTGAGAAACGCATCGTCTCATTCCTGTTATTCGGCCCATTCGTCGCTGCTCACACTGAGGCAGCCGTTGAAGTCAGATCTTCTTGTCGCCGGACCGACCGAACTGCGGTACCGACCTCGTAAGTTTAATCAGAATATTCCGTTCGACGTATGATCAGAGCAGTGTCGCTGCGATCCTTTTGATCAGTCTGCCGTTCTCACAGTGCAGGAACATCGCAGCAATCCTTTTACGGTCCTGTGTTTCTGTTCTGTCAACAATACAGATGACGTCAGCGGTGATCATCAACCGATTCACGCAAAAATGAGACGACTTTGATCACTGATTTCCGATGCCACAGGCAGGATTGTCATCACTGTTGAACAGAATTTCTGCCACAGCCGGTTTCGATCGACCAGTCATGAATCGTACTGGGGACTGCACTACTCGGACTGAGGATCGTTGTAATCATCCTGCACAGAATCGGGGAATTCGGTCATGGTCCATAAAGAAGGGAACAACCTGCTCCACAGAATCGTGATCACCAGAGTCGTCGTACCACCCACGACTGCGGCGGGGACGATCCCCCACCATGCCGCAGTGACGCCGGACTCGAATTCGCCAAGTTCGTTGGAAGCGCCAATGAATACGGAACTCACAGCGCTGACACGCCCGCGGATGGCGTCCGGCGTCTCGAGCTGGATCAGCATATGCCGAATATAAACGCTTACCATGTCACCGGCGCCCATCGTAATCAGAGCCAGCATAGACAGTAGAAATGACTTCGACAGACCAAACACCACTATGGCGATACCGAACACGGCAACGCCCGCAAACAGCCACCGACCGACATTTCGTACGATGGGACGGAAAACCAGCAAAGCTGCTGTCGTGCCCGCACCAATGGCCGGCGCCGTCCTCAGAAGTCCCAATCCTTCGGGTCCGGTTGCCAGAGTGTCACGCGCGAATGCCGGAAGCAGTGCGACGGCCCCGCCGAACAGCACGGCAAACAGGTCCAGTGAAATCGCACCCAGAATGACGGGCCGCGCACGTACAAACCGCAAACCAGCCAGCAATGCCTGTCGTTTTGCCGGTTCAGCCGACGGTACGATCGCAGGTACACGAACCCGCTGCATGAGCAGTACGGCGGTGCCAAGTATGACGCTCACCAGCGAATAAACGACCTCGGGACCGAACACATAGAGCAGCCCGCCCAGTGCCGGACCGGCAATCGTGGCGACATGACTCAACGATGAGTTCAATGCGACAGCACCTGGAAAAGCAATCCTTGGCACGAGATTGGGAGTAATGGCCTGGGAAGCCGGCATGGCGAAGGCGCGTGCGGAACCAAACAACACAAGTACGGCAAAGACCGGCCACACGGCGTTCACCTCCGCGAGCGACCGGGCGAGCAGCAGCAACGCGCACAATGTCTCGACGCCGAAGCAAAGCGACATGATCAGTTTTCTGTTGATCCTGTCCGCAACCTGACCGGCTGGTAACACAAGCACCACGAAAGGCAGGAACTGAGCGAGTCCAATGAAACCCAGGTCAAGCGGGTTCCCGGTCGCCTCGTAGATCTGCCAGCCGATCGCGACACTCTGCATCTGGACAGCCACCGTCGTCAGGAAACGGGCGGCCGCGTAGTGACGGAAGTTGGCATAGGCGAACGCCGATGTCGAGGTCTCTTCTGCTTCACTCACGACGGACCCCGCGGCACCGTGCAAATCACCAGAAAACGGGTTCCACCCGGACGGCTACCAGGACTCCGGATCAACAGCAACTGATCAGAGACGCTGTTGTGCAACGGATCACATCGCGAAAAATATGGAAACGAAGGAACAAAAACAGACCGCACTCTCAAACCTTTCGCAGGGGACCTGCGACAACGGACGTATGGACGCCATCAGATCGACCATCCAGCCGGGAGTATCTCATTTTGCGTTCAGACATCAACAACATGGCATCACGAAAAGATTTCCAGTGAATGTTGCATGATGTGTACGTCGAGCGAAAAAATATCAGCTTCCTGCGACTCAGGGTCCGATTGGCCTGGCAACAAGTTTATTGACATCGGTCGTTCGGGCCGTCTTGACGTACCGTCCGTTCATACTCTGACGTACACTGGTCGCGAAGTTCTTCGTGTCAGATCAGGAGATTCCAACGATGCAGCGACTCGCTTTCCGAATCTCAGCCTTCGGTTGCCTGGTTCTAGCGATTCTTCTGGTGTCGAGTGACCGACAATGCCGCGGACAGGAGACGGAGCCTCCGATCGTCGATCTGGGTCCCCAGGCGTTTCGTATGGATCTGTTCCTGCACGACAGTGCGCTGATTGCAGAGCGTGAAGGGTTGGAATTGCGAACTGCCCGTGTTCGCAAGCACCCGGCCAATCCGGTCATCGTGGCCGATCGTCCCTGGGAAATTGGAGTCTTCAACTACAACTGTGTGATCCAGGATCGCGAAGAGGGGCTCTACAAAATGTGGTACCAGATGATTGTCTCCAACCCGGGGGACAACAAGAGCCGGTGTCATTACGCGACTTCGCAGGACGGGATTCACTGGAAGAAGCCGGCGCTTGGGCTCGTGGAATGCCAGGGTTCGAAAGAGAACAACATTGTCTTTGAAGAATTGGAAGGCATCCGTGGGACACCCTCGTACTGGGTGTACAAGGACTACGCTGAAGTCGATCCGGGAAAACGCTACAAAATGATGTTCCAGTCCTGGGGGTTCCAGGGGCGAGCCTCAAAGATGGCGTGGTCACCTGACGGCATCCACTGGACCATGTCGGAATATGGAAATCTGCCAGGGCCGTTTGATTCTCAGAATACTTTTTTTTGGGACGACCGCATTGGCCTGTACGCGGGCTATTTCCGAAGTCATGTCCAGGGCTTCCGCAGCGTTTCACGCGCCACCAGCCCGGACGGATTCCACTGGTCCCGTCCGGTCACCGTGCATACCGTTGACGATGATGATCCACCAACCTGGCATCTCTACATCCCTGGTGTCTACAGCTACGGCGCAGCACGCGATACTTACATCATGTTGACCACCGGGTTCGACGACACCGCCAACGAGATGTATCCGCAGCTCGGCGTGAGTCGTGATGGAATTCACTTTCACCGGTTTCGCAAGCCGTTCATTCCGCCAGGTGAGGAAGGGAGCTGGGACGCCGGGTCCACTCGAGGGATTGGATCGGAGATCGTGTTCGAAGGTCAGACGGGGCTTTATTATCACGGGTCGAATGTCGGGGGACATGTGGATGGCGGTTCACAGGGTGTCGGATTAGCCACAATTCAGCAGGGCGCGTTTGTCGGCTGGTACGCGGCCACGGCGGGCACGTTGACCACCCATCGACTGCGAGCCCGTCATCACCACCACGACAAGTTCTTTTTGAACGTCGATGCGGAGGGTGGAGCTGTCAGGGCCGAGTTGCTGAACGACGACGGGAACGTCCTGCCCGGATTTTCACGCACCGATTGTCAGCCGATCACGTCAGCTGGCAGTAAGGTTCGGGTTGAGTGGGCTGGTGCCGAGCATCTGGAATCCTATTTGCGCACCGGAACCGTACGGCTCAGGCTTCACGTTCGGAACGCGACAGTGTATGGGTTTCATTGCGTCACCGGGGGTTGAAACGAGCCTGGGAGTCTGTCCAGGAACGTACCGTCTGAGTGAGTGTCCCAGAGGCCCACCTCAAAAAAAATGTGGCCATGAAGACATTGGCGTGAGCTTGCGGTATTGAACCGAAGAGCAATCAGTCTGAGAGCAACGCGATGAATCTCAACGGTTAACACCGGCATAAAATGTTCTCCAGTCACTTGTTTTCACTCGTTACAAGTACACTGCATCCGAACAACTTCGACAGGTTGTGAGTCAAACAGACAGCAGATTGTCTTCGGGGGGGCAGCGAAGCGCTGCCTGAACAACAGATGCCGGGATTCTCCGAAAAATCAGCGATTCAATTGTCTGACTCGCCGTTGAGGGCCCTGAAAAACCTGCTAAACTCCGCCGCCTCATATTTCGGAAACTGGTTAGTCAGTCAAACAATCCGGCGGTGTAGCTCAGTTGGTTAGAGCAGCGGAATCATAATCCGCGTGTCGGGGGTTCGAGTCCCTCCACCGCTACTCGATACGATGTGTTTCGCATGGAAAAACACTGGTTGTCAGCGTTTTTTCTGACTTTGTGGTGTGCCACTTTTGGCCGTTTTGCAGCATTTCGCGGCTCTACTGTGCCACCTGGTGTGCCACCTTTTTCGGTCACTGAGTTGAACCGCTCAAAGTGGTGATCGTCAACCTGGGCGTACGAGTCGTTCTGCACTTTGACGCTGTGTCCCATCCAGTTTGCCACGACGTGCGCCGGCAGTCCTGAGTCGAGCCATTCGGTTTCGCATGACGCACGTAGGTTCTGAAACAGCTTTGGCCACGGCACCAGTCCAGCGGCTTCCACGATCGTTTTGAACGGTTTATCGAGGGTGCTGTTCGATCGACTGAACCGAGTGATCACACGATCGGTGCCGGGTTCAGCTTCGTTAAATGCGGCTTCCAGGTACGGCAGAATATCACCGATCGGCACGTACCGAATTTCCTTACCCTCGTGGTGTTGCGTTTTTGGAATATGAACCCTGACTTTTCCCTGGTCCCACAGAACGTCATTCCATCCCAAGTGAAATACTTCCATTTTGCGGAGTCCTGCCAGCCGCCACAATGCGATCAGCAACCGCCATTGGCAATCAGGTGCTGCATCGACCAGTTTGGATGTCATCTCACGAGTGATGAGGAAATCGCGACTTCGATCCAACGTAGTTCTCATTTTTCAGGATGTATCCCAGCGTCGATGGGGACCATTTTCCGCCACGTCCGCCGCGAATACCACGACGGTTCAGTTGATCGCAGATCGCCCGCTGGCTGACATCGCTATTGGCGTACTCATCGAAGATCCACCGCACCGTCTGCAGAACTTCAGAATCATCCGACGGAACGAATGTTACATGTGTGTCGGCAGCTCTGGTTGGCTTCGGATCTCCATTCTTGAGCCGCAGGACATGGTTTCCAGCCGCATCCACAACAATTCGATCAAAGCCATACGGTGCAGACTGTCCGCCAACATGTCCCTGTTTTGCACCGCGAAGTCGTCCACCGAGAGTGTTACTGGACAACTTCCGCAGGTAGTCGTGGTTGTTTTCTGACTGTATGAAATTCTCAAGGCAACCGCCCAGCGACGTCAAATCTACGATTTTGTTTTCACGTACAGTATGGATCTCAATACACGCGTCGCGAAACGGCTCCAGAACCGCCGCCGCCTTCATTCCATCATGGCGGCTAAGCCGATCCATTCCCCACACGATGAGCCTGTCAGCGATGTTCTCGACTGTCATATCGTGCCGCATTTGCAGGAAAGCTTTGCGTTCTTCCAGCTTGTTGCCGCTGATACCGTCGTCAACGTATTCGCGGACAACCGTTAATCCGTTGTCGGCGGCGTACTTCGCAACCGCTTGGCGTTGTGCGGTGATCGACGCTTCCTGCTTCGTGCTGGATCGTCGCAAGTATGCAACTGCTCGCATATTTCCTCGCTCCCTGTAAATCCGTCCATTAGCGGGATTCTGCCCGAACTCATGCGAGTGCAAGCAAAATCCCGGCTTCGGGTTCCGTAGGCTTTCAAGGGGTTACGGCATAGATTGAGGAGTGGAGTGACGGAAGGAACGGAGCGACACGGGCCAGCACATCCCCACGTCTCGTGAATCAAATCCGGCCGTTTAACGCCCACGCAAATGCCCGACAGGGCCTCAATTCCATCGCTGTCAGTTAAGCGGAAGGAGGCCACGATGGCCGGATTCCGCTTAACGACAATGATCACGCGGTTGCCGCGAGTGACGTTGACTTCAGGCTCCGTCCCGACGGCAACTCGGGTGCATCATATTGTTCGACGACAACTAATCGAAGAAATCCATTAGGCCTGCGAAAAATCCCGATCGAATTTCCGCTGTTTCAGATCTGGCTCTTTCAAAAAATATTTCTAAGGCGCTAATCTCGCCGTTGTCGAGCCAGATTCCTCGACAAGTCGGGCAAACGTCAATCATCACCTGCGAGCAACTACCGTATTCTCGCCTTTCCATTTCTTGATCACAAGAAGGACACTGTACTGTCGGTTTCGACCGCGCGAGCGCCATGACATACGCTTGATCGACGAGATTAGGAAGCTGTTTGATCTCGTCCGAGTAGTCGTGCTCGCGGGTGTCTTGAAGTCGCTCTAGTTCTTGATGGTCGAGCCAGACCCCACCGCATTCAGAGCACTTATCAATATCGATGTCGGCTTCGTATCTTTGACGAGCGAGCTCATGGCCATCGAGTGGGCATTTCATCGGATTCTCGGATAAATGGCAGGAGAGTTGTTTCTGTTAAGCGCCGAACTGACAGCGATAACTGGATTCGTCAGGATGACGAAATCCAGTTGATCAGGTGTTAGGCGGTCGGATGTGACAACCACGTATTGAAGCGGTATTGAGCCGCCCGCACGGTTGTTTCCTGCCGTGCTGCCATAGGTCCCGAAGCCGGGATTCTGGTTTCAATTTTATTTTTGAATTCAATATGCCCGAAGGCTTTAGAAACGATATTTTCCGTGGTCGGGTCTTGTCTGTCAACGCAATGCCGTGATCTGTTCAAGAATGCCGCTTCCCATCACACAGCCATTCATCCTTTTCGCCACGTCTCAGAAATGTCCGATTAAAGGAGCTGATCTGACTTTCCGAGATTGCAATATTCGCAAATGCGCTACGGCGTCCATTGAAGCACCTCGCCGTCGGCGATTGCGGTTAGATGCCGGTACGTGTCCATTTCAATCGAGTCTGAAATGAAATGGACGCTGCCGTCGGCAAACAGCGCCTTTACCCCGCCAGGGTGATTGCTCTGGAACATGAAGTCGTTGAACAGCAGCGTCTTGGGCACTCCGCTGGGCGCTTGTGAGTCATACACGTAATAGCCCACGTCTTCGGGTTTGCTGTTGATGGGGTGGAGGATGTTCTTCCCGGAAAAGAAACAGTGCTTGGAGGTGGGGCTGCCCACCCAAAAGGCCCCCTTGGCCCAGGCCCTGGTCTGATAAACCGTCTCGCTGATGATCATCGTGTTGCTCAAGCCGTCTCGTATTGAGGTCGTGCGGCGGTAGATGCCCGGGTAAAAGAAGCCGTCCGTGGAAAGATCGCCGCAGTGGGTGTTTTCCAGCGTCTGCACGTTTCCATTCAGCCCGGGGCCGGCGACGCCAATGTAGCTGATGCCCGCCAAGTCTTCGCTGAAACCGTCGAACGCGGTACTGGCGCTGGGACATTGATAAAAGTGCAGCTTCGTTTTCGCCAGCTCGAAGTTCGGGCCGCTGGTGGCCCCCAGATCCTCATCGAGCTGTTTGGCGATGTTTCCCTGTCCGATATACGGCAAGATAAACTTATTCCAACCGAAACTGTATCGTTTGTGTATAGAAGATACCGCCGCGCCCGCCGGAAAGACGGTGTGCGTCGTCGCGTAATTGTGCAGCGCCAAGCCCACCTGCCTCAAGTTGTTGCTGCACTGCATCCGCCGCGCCGCTTCCCGCGCCGCTTGCACCGCGGGTAGCAACATCGCCACGAAAATGGCGATGATTGTGATCACCGCCAAGAGTTCCACGAGTGTGAAACCATACAGGCTTCGATGATTTAACGGTGTTTTCATAGCAGTTTCCATGCGGCATTTTGCTGCACGATTTTGCACGAGCCGTGTTGTTTTAATGCAAAGCAGCCGAACCGGTGATTGTTTTCGAAATTCGGCGACTCGCTGATGCGGCAGGCAGGTTCATTCCTGAGAACCTCAACTTCCTCCGCTCAAGAGAGAAACCCCATGACACGCTTCATCGCAATCCTGACCCTGGCCTTGACCGCTGCCCTGAGTGCTGATGAGGCGTTTGCTGTGAAGAACAAAACATTGGACCAATATGTCTTTACCGGCGCGGATTTGTACTCACCTGACACTGTCGACGGAATTATTGCCATCATCGCCTTAGCCGCCACAGAAACCGGAATCATCGACCCCGCCGACTGTCCGCAGATCATGGACCCCAACGACTGTCCTGATGTTCTGGATCCGAGTACTTCCAACCTGCACCACTGCTTTGTCGACTTCATCGTCGACCCCAACGACTGTCCGCGTGTCGTCGACCCCGTCGACTGTCCGGACCTCGTGGACCTGTGGTTTGAATTAGTGGATGCCGGATACACCGAAGACGAAGCCTTTGAAATGATTGAAATGGTGATGGGGAATGATTCCGCGTTTTCTAGTCACCATGCAAACATCGACACTGTCTGGGCTGAGTGGCAATGACCCCCTTTGTTAGGACGGCGTCCCTGCTAACTTGCCGTCATCGCTCCACGTTTCTCCGGACGACAGGATCATCGTCTGATGTTTCCGTTCATCCTTGCAGCGGTTACCGCCGGATCCGACAATTCGGCAATGCCTCCTTGAGTTTGCCGACGATCCAGCTCGGCGAAGCCGGCCGTGGAGCAGCACGCCACGGATTTATTCGGGCGACAGTTCGATTATCAGATTATTGAGAGGCTGCGGTTCAACAGATACCGACAGCGATGAGCTTGCGTAGTCTCCGTAGCGTCGAGGCACCGGCTGACCGTGATCTTTCGTATGCTGTACAGTGCCATCACTGACAATGATCTGCACGACGACAACCCGATGATTTCCAGCTGCTGCTCCGTCCGATGGGGTATAGGTCCCCAGTACAAATGAACCGTCTTCCTGAATTTGTCCGCTGGCCGTAGTCCCAAAGGTTATGGATTCAAGCTCAATCGTCCCAACGCGCACCGGGGTACCGTCGGTAAACAGAACCCGACCGCGAACGGGATAAGTCGATACTCGTTCAGCATTACACCCAAACAACAGCGACCCAAGAATTGACAGCAGAGTCCACCGCATCACTCAGAACCCACCCGCAGGCTGACCATCCTGTCGATTTGCCAGATAACCCAGAACCCGCGTACTGGTGGACGTGCCGATCTGCCGACCACTTCCATCCGCCAGGGCAAACTGCACGACGCCTGCATGAGAACTGCCAAACGAAAACTGATTGGCTCGCTGGTCCGTGGAACTATGAGCCAGAGGGACCCCTGGACCGCCAATGCGCGAAAAATTCGTCAAATAGCGACCGAAATAGGCCGGACCATTGTACGGCGTGGATTTGTCACTTTCCGCTGGAATATGAGGTTCGCCGATCAAGAGCGTATTACTGGTGCCGTCTGCCACGTCGACGATACCAATTTTGTCAAGCCAGTCCGGCTCTACCGTTTTGTGGTTCCCGGCAGGACGACTCGAAATCAGAACACCAGTACCGTTTCCGCCCCAGTAAAAATCGGTTGGTGCATTCACAGCCCCCGGAGACAAATCACCGTGGTTGGCTGCATAGTCAATAATAGCACCTCCCGGAACAGTCTGCAGCCCGGCAGGACAGCCACAGGTCGCCGTAATTACAATCTCTTCATCTGGAACAACCGCCTCTGAAACAGAATGGCGAGCAGGACACAGAAACACGGCTATCGCATGGTTCCGAGCACCCGGCGTCTGCTCAAGGTACGTTGCATATTCATCCCACTCGTCATACACATTCGTCTGATCCAGATATGGCAGCAAATGCACCGGCCAGGATGCTTCATCGAGTGCAACGGAGTTCCCGATATCCAACCCTGTCCGTTCAATATCCAGAATCAGTCGCGCCGGAGGAAAGGCCCCGTACGTATCGTGAAACAGATGTGCCGCCAACCCAAGCTGTTTGAGATTGTTGGCGCACTGGACACGGCGGGCAGCCGCGCGGACCTGCTGTACTCCGGGAACCAACAGTGACAGAAGAATACTGACAACTGCAATCACGACCAGTGTTTCAAGCAGTGTGAACGCAGGCCGCAGATGACCGTTCTGCGCCCGGTTTTCTCGAATCTGCATATATCACCATCAAGTCAGATTGAGTCGCAGACTTCGGTTGTATGCAACGGAAACAATTATGAGAGACCGGATTGCAGACCACATTTTTTCCAGAGTCTGGCTCTGAAAACATTTGAATTTAACGGGAAATTACCGATTATAAAGCAAGTGGTTTTCAGTTGACCCACAGATTTCGCTTGTCTTTGGCGGAAGAAATCAAAACGATTGAGGAAATCAGCAGATGACAGGCTTTCCCCGTGCAATTTAAACCAACATGCCCAGGGCGTTGTTCGTAGGGTGGCAAAGCACGAGGTGAGTTTCAGCTGATTGTTGAAACGGAAGCCAACGAAGACCGGCTTCCCGAAGTAGAACCATTCATGTTGACCAGTATTACCGGTAGCCTGTTATCCCCACGACTCGGTCGCTTGCCGGCGATCTTGAGCCTGATCATCGTTCTGTTCGGCAAATCCGTTCATCTTCATCAGGAAATCGACTGCTGCTCGTCCGACTCTGCCACCGAAGCCGAAAGTCAGTCGTCTCACTGTGAATTTGGCTGTAAACATCATACGCCGACCATACCGTCTAACACGGATCAGGATCAGGATCAGGACCGCCGTTCGCACGACAGCCACCACTGTATGGTCTGTTCGCTGCTGACTCAGACACCGGACGTGGTTGCGATTGTTGAGGTAGAAGCAACAGCCGACTTGATCATGGTGGCTTCTGCTGTTTCGGAACGTCTGTCCGAAATTTGTGTTGAGCGGCAACTGTCTCGCGGCCCTCCGACGACTTAGCGTCATGCAACGAAATTGACGCACAACTGTGTACTTCACGTACTGAGTTGTCATTCTTCGTCGTTTTACTGCCGCGCTCTCGCTTTCCACGTTGAAAATCGGTTGCGCGTCAGACCTTTGAGGCTTTCATGTCGACTGACCGGTATGTGTCAGTTGGACGCAAAAGTATCGCTCTGCTTGAGAAGGTGAATTCCGCATTATCGCGTGATTTTTGCCCCTGGGCGAACGTGTACGTCTACTGGCTGAAAAATCCAATCTTTGTACTCGGACTGGCGATTGCCGGATCGATGCTTTGCGGCATCTTTCTTAACCCGCTCGTGTTCATTCTTACAGGTCTGCTGTTACTTATCACAGCAATGGGTGTTGCCTTGCCGTGGATCGCGGTGAAAGGCATCAGCTGCAACGTCATGTTTGACGTGCCGAGAACACGTGTCGGACAACCTGTGATCGTACGTCTGGCGATTCAGAATCGCTGGCCGATGCCCGTTTGGGGGCTGTCACTGATCCGTGGGTTCTCCAGCGATACTTCCGTAGAGGGAGACGAAGGTGTCGCACTTGCAAGAGTCCCCGGCTGGTCCACTATTGAATACTCATGGTCGTTCGAACCACGAGAACGAGGTTTGTATCCCAACCAAACAGCCATGGTGGAAACGGGATTCCCGTTTGGCCTGTATCGTGCTCAAAAGGAAGCGGTGGTCGACGGAAATATTATAGTCTGGCCGGTTACTGTACGACTGAAGGGCGTGCCCGATGCGAGTGATGCTAAGCCGACAGAGGACGAGTTTTCCGAACGCCGAGTCGGAGATTTCGGAGACATAATGGGAACACGTCCGTTCCGTGCCGGTGACTCACTGCGTCGAGTCCACTGGGCGCAGACCGCACGTCAACAATCGTTGATTGTCATAGAACGCCAGGCGCCTGCTATGACATCGGTTCGAGTTGTTCTTGATCTCATGGACGGCAATCATTCCAACACCGACAACCGTTTCGTTGAATCCTGTGTCACAGCAGCCGCAAGTGTATGTGAGTCTTTGCATCTGCAGCACTCACGGGTGGAACTGGTAGTCGGTCCCAAATTGCTGGCTGCCGGGAATTCAGCGTCGAGTTTTAGTCGAGTGATGGACGAGCTGGCGACGGTGACGACATGTAATGATCGATCGCAGCCGGCTTCACGTCGAGCGGGTTTTGAGATTCGGGTCACGACGGAACAAGGTGCGTTGGCCGACCATCCCCGTCAAATTGTGATTGGATCGAACCATCCTGCCGCATGGATCGCGATTAATGACGGGGAGCACCTCGGCAGTCATCTTCCCCAGCGATGGCGGAGAGTTTGCCATGTCTCCTGATGTTGTATCGCGAAGACTTTCAGGACCTGAACGCGTTTCAAAAAGTCCTGCCAGCAGTGTGAGAGCGAGCGAGATAACGGCAAGTCTTCGACTTCACGTTATCTGCGTCGTTCTTTGTCTGTTGGCTGCATTTATTTTTACGCTGACCGAACACGACGATCACCACCACACATTCTGGTGCATTTTTGAAATTAGCGTTCAGACATTGCTGGTCGTTATGACCACGATCTATTTTCGACGCAGAATCTCACTGCTGAATCAAACTTCTGTCGTCATTCCAATCCTGGTTATGGTGGCGAGTCTCAGCCTGATTTGTGAACCGATTCAGCGCCTGTTTTTTGAAACCGGACACGCCTTTGAAATCCTGGTGATGCACAGTCAGTGCAACCTGATGCTGGCCCTCGCTGTTTGTGGATTCCGTCTGCAATTTCAGCGGCTGGCGGTCCTGACTGCCGTGTTTACGACCATTTTCTGTTACACGATTTCCGACGCACCGGGGCTCCTTCCGCTGACCGTGTTGTTTACCATTGTGGCAGTTATCTGGCTTGTTGCTTCGTGGTGGGAAACAGTCGACCGTCGCATCCTCTCGCCGGATCATGGCCGTCTTCCGAAGACGTGGCTTGCGACTGGCGCGATGTTACCACTGCTGGTGATGCTGGCGGCCGGTGGTTTTGGGGCAAATACTGTTACAACGGCACTGGAAGGATTCATGCCCGGTTCGGGCGGTACCGGAGACTACGACCCATTTTCCCGAGGCGGCGTCAACGACGGTGATGCTCTGATCGCCGGCAACAAGAACATCAGAAGTTTTGCGCCCATTGAAGACGCTCCGTTTGTGGATAGTGTCAAGCCTTCACTCTATGACGTATTTAACGACCAGTTTGATGGTCCTGCTAAAAAGATTGAAAATCAACAGCGTGCCATTGCTCTGCCTCCGGACATGATGAAACACATTCACCAGAAAATGGCGGAAGCTCGTCAGGCTGGTCGGGAATTTTCTCTGCTGCGAAGTGAAAAGCAGGCGAACGATGATCCCATTCGCGATCTGAAGACTCACGCCCTGTTCTACGTCGCCGGTCGAACGCCCGTGCATCTGCGAATGGAAGTTTACGAGTTGTTTGATGGTGCGGAATGGACCCCTTTCGACACCGATCAGATCGACGGCCTGCAGATGACAGAAACTGACGACCGGTTCTGGCTAGCCATTCCACAGGCCGGAAAAGGCCTGGATGTGTTCTCCGGCACAGCCACGCACAGCATCAAGAACGCGAACCTTGACGGAAACACAGTCCCAACACCCCCCTATCCGGTCGGTGTCAGTATTGATGAGGTCAATCGTTCTGACATGTACATCGTCAGTGAAAACCGTGTCGTGTCCATGAACCGTAAGTCTGTCCCGGCAATGACGTCCATTAATTTTGTGTCACGTTGTGTGGATCGAACGGCAATGGAAGCCAGTGATTGGATTTTCGTAAGCCGTCGGAACGTCGTAAGCCGCCGGAAGGTCATTAGAACTGCAGATGATCTGTCTGATTCGCTACCTGCCGATAAAGAAATGGAATCCGCTCGCAAACTGGCCAGCAATCTAACTGTGGATGATCTGTGTGTTTCGCTGCCAGCCGGTAAAGAAATGGAATCGGTCCGCAAACTGGCCGGTAAAATCACAGATGGGTTACCTTACGGGTGGGCACAAATTGCTGCGATTGAGAGGTACCTGCAAGAGAACTACACGATTGACCGTGACACAAAAGCGACAGACAAAACAGCTCCGGTTAACGAGTTTCTGTTTGAAACGCGCCGCGGTCCCGAATACCTGTTTGCCAGTTCCGCTGTCGTGATGCTCAGAACACTTGGTTATTCAACCCGCCTGGTGAGTGGGTTTTATGCCCGTCCGGAACGTTACGACAGCAAAAAACGTCACACACCGGTGTATGCAGAAGACGCTCACTTCTGGTGTGAGGTGTCTCTGGGAGCGGGATTGTGGCTGACTCTCGAACCATCGCCCGGATATGGAATCCTGCAGCCACCTCTCGGATTATCAGCAAGATTGTGGAATCTACTGCTGGCTGTCTACCAACGGGCTGTTGAGAACCTCTTTCTGATTGCGCTGCTGGTGTTGGCAACAGCAGTCATTTTGTTCAACCGTCGGAGAATTCAGGACCGGCTTCTGACTTGGCGATGGCAAAGTGCGTTGCGAAAGGCGCCAGATCGACGTGCTCTCGAATTAGCGCAGCTTGTGGATCACCGGCTGCGCCTTGTGGGCATGACTCGCAAAACCGGCACGACGCTAAGACGCTGGTCCTGTCAGCCGGTTCTGGCACCCGTGCGACAGAACCTGACGCGTGTTGTCGACCTGGCCGATGAGGCGAAATATCGTCGAACCATTCGCCACAGTATTGACACAAAAGAGCTTGAAGATCTGGCAACGCAATTGAGTTACAGCGAATTACGAAAACTCCTTAACAGTTCCGCGGCAACCTCTGACAAGAGTTCCGCGGTCTAAAATCAGGCAGACGATACGAAGATGATTACAAATCTTGCAGAAAAACCCAAAACTGACCCGGACCTGGTGCTCGTTGAAGGTATACGCCGGCGATTGAACACCTCACTCAAAGGCAAGGCCGATGTGATCGAAATGGTGCTGGTGTGTCTCCTGTCACGCGGTCATTTGTTACTGGAAGACAAACCTGGTCTGGGAAAAACAACTCTGGCCAAATCACTGGCAGAGTCCATTGGTGGGCATTTTGCACGGGCTCAATGCACGCCTGACCTGCTTCCCAGCGATATCACCGGGTTCAACATCTTTAACCAGAAGTCACACGAGTTTGAGTTTCGTAAGGGGCCTGTGTTTGCCGAAGTCCTGCTGGCGGACGAAATCAACCGTGCCACTCCGCGAACTCAGAGTGCGTTGCTGGAAGCGATGGCCGAGCGTCAGGTCACGGTCGATACACAACGTTTTGACTTGAGCGAAGAGTTCTTCGTGATCGCGACGCAGAACCCCATTGATCAACATGGAACGTATCCGCTGCCCGAGGCGCAGCTCGACCGTTTTGCAATGAAACTCAGTGTTGGCTATCCGGCAACAGACGATGAGGTTCGTATGCTGCAGGAGGCCGTCTCACCTGACGAAGGGAGTCAAGCAGACAAGGCTCCCTGCCTGAACCCGGGACAGCTTCGGCAGCTTCAAAGTCGTGTTAGCGGTATTGCGGTTACGACGACCGTGCAGGATTACCTTGTTCGAATTGCGACCGAAACACGTCGACACATGAGCATCGCTCTTGGTTTGAGTCCTCGAGGACTTCTAACGCTGCAACGAGCAGCTCAGGCTCGCGCATTTTTGTCCGGACGAGATTTTGTTACTCCTGATGATGTCCTGGATGTTATCGATCCTGTTCTGGGTGTTCGTCTTGGATTGGAAATCCGTGAAGCAAATCGCGTAACCCAGGAAGTTCTTGACGTAGTGACGGTTCCTACCTATTCCGAGAAATAACAACCATGAACAAAGTATTCGTAATGGCTTTCGTTCTGTCGGTGGCGCTTCTGTCGGGTTGTTCTGATCCCGAAGCTCCCATTACCACGGACATGCACGAAGACTTCACTCATGATCATCAGCACCGGCATGGGGCAACTGATGATCATGAGCACGATCACGGAGAGGATCTTCAGGGTTCGCATTCTCATGACCACTCCCACGGTCACCGACACGGCAAACCGCTTCACGGCGGACGCATTGTCTCCATCGGACATGCTCATCACAAAGATGGAGCAACGCACTTTCATGCTGAGATTCTGCCTCTGATCGATAATACAGTGCGCTGTTTTCTGCAGATAGAAACCAAAGACGGAGAAACTGCTGACTACCGTATCAAGGAATCAGAAATCGAAGCACTGCTAAGCGTCAAGGGCAGGGAGTGGACGAGTCGGAATCGGATGTTCATCGCAGTGAATGAAGGCGAGTGTGCAGAATTTGTTATGGAGCTGCCAAAAAATCTCGAGAACGATTCAGAATTTTCTGTGGCCATCCCCAAAATTGAATTGGGTGGACAACGGCAAAATTTCAGTTTCAAGATCACCCGTGAATCAGTTGCTGAAGGTGAGGCCACTACGGAAGTCACCTCGGAGGAGTCTCAGGATGGCGAATGAGATTCTGCTGGCGGATGGCGTCGGATACATCGGATTTTTTTCTGATTTCAACACGACCTTTTGGAGTGGCATTCTGCGAATTGCCTATGCCATGGTTGCGGCCGCGCCGTTTCTAATGGCTGGTGTGCTGGCGGCCGGCATTCTGCGCGGCATGGTGGGCACGGCCCGGGTGCGAAAAATTCTGGGGGTGGGGCACTGGAGTGGTCCGTTTCGTGCATGGGGAGTTGGTGTCCTGCTGCCAATTTGTTCACTGGGCGCTTTGCCGGTTGCCAGAGAATTGCGTCGAGCGGGCATTCCCAGTGGAACTGTGTTGAGTTTCGTATTGGTCGCCCCTGTTCTCAATCCGGTATCGATTATCTACGGATTGAGTCATATCGAACCAGTGACCCTGATCTATTTCGCAATCGGCACGTTTGTCGTGTCGACGGGTATTGGGATGATCTGGAACTGGTGTGTCGCGGGTGAAAAAGACGTGGTCCCGGACAGCCTGGAACAGGCACCGCGACACAGCCTGCACCGCGTGGCCGTTGTTGGTGACACAGCTGCTCGGTCACTGTTTGGCCCCGTCATGGTTGATTACGGGCTGGCGTTGCTGGCCGTTGGTTTTCTGGGTGCGTTCCTGCCACACGGTGTTTTGCAGACAGGTATGACCAGAGACAATATTTTTGCGCCTGTCATTATGGGACTGGTGGCCATTCCTGTCTACGTCACGCCCACCGACGTCATGATGCATTTTGGGCATATCGTTCGTGATGGTTATTCACTGGGCGCGGCATTTGCCCTGATAGTGTTGGGGGCAGGCGCCAATGTAGGAGTCGCAAACTGGTTGCGTCGCGATTACGGATTTCGATCGCTGATGCTGTTTGTGAGCTTGCTGATCGGATCAACACTGGTCATCGGATTCACAGCTGATCGAACCATTGTTCACGGCAAAGCAACCATGGAAGATCACACTCACGCCTTTGATTCTTTCACTCGACTTGCCAAAGTTTCGTCTGATGAAGCGGGGCTTACCTGGGTTGTAAAGAAAGTGCGTGAATCGATTCAAAAGCACGAAGCCGCAGGTATCGCGGAAGTTGTGGGTTTGGGCCTGCTGGGTCTGATCTTTGCGGTCGGACTGACGTTGAGACTGACTGGTGATCGATTCAGCGTTGAGCACATGCTCAAGCCGGGTGACGACACCGATGATAAGACGGCACCGTCATGGGACCCAACTCTGACAGCAAAACAACTGGTACTGATCAGCGCTGTGGGAGTGGGCGTTCTGGCAAGCATTGGGCTGTACGTATTTTACCCGGATCCCGGGACACTCATTAACGAGATGCAGTTGATCCGGGTAGAAGCGTATGACGCAGTCCGCGCCGAAGATACAGACGAATTTCAGCGGCGAATCGCACAGTGGCGACGGCAGGCGGAAAAACTTCCCGCGAGCAGCCTGATACGCGGGCAAAGCATGACGGACGGGATGCGGGAAACCCTGTCTGAATTGCTGTACGGACTGAAGGTACTGGAAGGCCATATGGCCAATCGTCGTTTTGACGATGCGAAGATGATGAGAATGTACTTAGAACGGCTCTTCCGCGAATGTTGTGATGAGTTTCGTGGAGTTTCAAAACAAACAAACTAACTCGGCCAACAGGCCCCTTTATCTCTGGAGAAAAACATGTCGCGTTCCATTCGACGCCTTGTACACGGCTTTACCATAATCGAATTGTTGGTCGTTATTGCCATCATTGCGGTCCTGATAGCGTTAGTGCTTCCCGCTGTGCAGCAGGCCCGTGAAACGGCACGCCGTTTGGCGTGCAAGAACAATCTGAAGCAGATCGCTTTGGCGATTCACAACTACGAGTCGTCTTGTGGTATGTTGCCACCTGGATACATTCATAAGTTGGGTCCGTCCGGTTCCGCTGAAGAGCAGGCCAATCATGCGGGTCTGGCATGGGGAACGATGCTGCTGCCGCAACTTGAGCAGACAGGACTCTATGATCAGTTTAATGCAGAGATTCCTGTCTGGAATGTGAGCAATCTTAGTCCACGAGAGATGCATCTTCCCGTCTTTCTGTGTCCTTCCGATCAATACTCTGCAAGCGCCTTCGTCGTGCGAGATGAGAACAGTAGTCCTGTGGAGCAATACGCTTCAGCCAGTTACGCGGCGAACTGGGGACCGTCTGATGCAACCGTCAATCTGGATGACACGCCACTGACAAGCCAGGGAGTGTTCTATCGAAACAGCAGCACCCGAATACGTGACATTTCGGACGGACTTTCCAACACGCTGGCGATTGGTGAGCGAACCAATGGTCCCATTCCTGGCGGTGCCACAATTGGTGGTCACGCGGTCTTCGAAACGGCATGGTCGGCAGCGGTGCGAGACGTCAATGATCTTGCCGATGACCACGGACATATGGTGCTGTTTGAAACCCGGTTCCGACCAAATCAGCCGGGTGGTGATGACAAAGGGCTCTCTGCGCCTCACGATGGAATGGCCCAGTTTGCTTTGTGTGACGGTTCGGTCCGGGGAATCAGCCAAAACATTGCCGGGTCACTTTATGATGCTCTTGGGACTCGAGCAGGTCGGGAAATCATCGGGGAGTTTTAGGACTTTTGCCCTGGTCGAAATCAAAATGACCATGTGTTGATCAGCAACGCCGGACAATCACCAAATGGCGCGTCGCGAACCATCCCTTCAGTCGTGAATTGTCCCGGATCGTGGTTGTCGGGATGAACATGGAAGGTTTGTCACATTCAAAACGATCCGGCACGGATTGGTGGTTCCAGCCTTCAATACTGTTGATGGGTTATGTTCTGTTGCTGCAGTGGTCAGCTCACAGTTCCTGTCGAATCTGTTCCACTTTGTACTGTACGAATCCGGCCTTTTGGTAATTGGGTAGAGCCGCGGGGTGGTCCAGCGAGCATGTGTGCAGCCAGAACCGTGTTGGGGGGATACTCCATACTTTGTCGATCGTCCACTGCAGGAACCACCTTCCGATTCCCTGTCCGATGAATCCGGACATCAGTCCAAACTGTGTCAGTTCCACTTCGGATGTTTGGCGACGATCCAGCTCGGCAAAGCCGGCGGGCGTTCCATCGACGTGCAGCACATGGAGCTCATTGTTCGGGTCATCAAGGATGGCTGCCAGGTCGTCGTCAGTCAGTTTCCGTCGGCTCAGCCATTTGTATTCCTTTCCTACAGCATCATAGAGAGACCGGTAGTACGACACAGACGGTGCCGGCATGTGCCGTACGGTGAGACCGCCTCGTGGTGGTGGCACGTCCAGTGATGGTCTGGCAAACATCTCCAGGTAGTAAACGGTGACGTCAGCCAGTACTGTTTCGCGGACCAGTTGTTCGCACGCGTCCAGCATCGCCTGCAGTGTTTGAGTGTCAGACAGAAAATGGTCCTTCCCGACGTCGATCAGTGCCTTCGGAGACAGACCGCTGTTTTTCACAAGCTCTTCAGAGAAGGGAAACGGGACCACATCGTCGGATCGTGAATGCAGAATGATCGTTTTTTTGCCAGTGATTTGTGCATGTCCAAAACGTTTCCATCCGGGACACATCAGAACCAGTGGTGACTGGTTAACGTCCATGTTGATGGCGACAGCACCCCCGCGGGATAAGCCAATGACAACATCAGGCTGATGTTCGTCGAACGCCTGTTGAGCGCTACGTACGGCAGTTGCAAAGTCATCGTCATCGAGTGGCGGTTCGATGACTTCGTGCCCATGCTGTCGGAGGAAGGTCGGTTTTACGCCGTCCGGTTTACCATGCCAGCCTGTGAGAAAAAGAATCTTCACAACTCACGCACCTGCTTTCGTGTTCGATGAGTCTACTGCATCAGGGACGCTGTTAGAGATGGAATGTGGCACTAGCCACTCAGGACATGTCCGGAAAGTTAAACGTTGAATCGGCCGAAGCAAGGCGGCGGGCCAGTAACCCCAGAACAGAACGTGCGGCGGCCCGGTTTTCGGCAAGCTGCGTTTTTTCTTTCGGAATCGATGGGTCGAATACCAGCGTTTTCCAGGCTGCGTCATCGGTCACGTTGATCTCCTTCAAATCAGAATCCACGACACACCAGTTTGCATCGATTCGACAGTCACTTAAGCATGAGCCGGTTGCTGCGCCTTTTTGCAGATTACTTAAACAGAGGCTGAGGCGTGAGTCAGACGTTCGTATATTTCAACAGGCCGTGACAGAGGTCCCAAAACATCAGACTCAGACCAGTTTTCACGAATGGCAAAATGAATCACCCCGCTTTCGATCACACTCATGCCAGGTGACGTTGGCGAAATGACATCATTTTCGGATCTTGCATTTATGGGGTCACCGGTGCCTCGTTAATTCAGACGGCATGTTGGCATCTGCCAGCACGATTCACTGCAGCCAAAAAAAACAGGTAGCTGCCGCGGAATTTGAGTTCGCACAAACATTACGACAGCTTTGCAATCCGATGATTCAATAAACACCGTATTGGTTGTGCGGTCGATTCTGAGGATCTTTGCGCCGATTCATTGAAATGAATTGCTGTGTCATTCGCTCGGCAGGGCCGAATGATATTTGCACGATCACAGCACCTGTGTTGCCATGGTACTGACGCCAGACACTCCACCTGCCGACCACATCCGGACTGTTATTTTCGGGTCAGGGTCATGCGCGAGTCAGAGTCTCACAGCCGGCCGTTGACACAAAACTGATCGATAAATCGACTGTAGACATCGACTCCTCGGTTGAGCTGATCCAGTTCGATCCATTCATCAACGGTATGGGCCTGGGCGATACTCCCGGGACCACACACGATCAGCTGTTTCATTTTTTTGCGGAAAGCCACGCCGTCGGTGCCGTACGGTACGGTGGTCGGCTTTCTGCTCCCGGTGATTTTCAGCGCCGTGCGTACGAGCAGTGAGTCGGGTGATGTGTAAAGCCCTTCGGTACGAATCAGTAACTGGAACTTGAGTCCGTGTTTGTGAGCGCTTTTCCTGGTGCGTTCGATCAGCGGCGTGATGTCGACGCCCGGCATCAG
The DNA here is from genome assembly GCA_022447185.1 of Fuerstiella sp. Classification (GTDB taxonomy): domain Bacteria; phylum Planctomycetota; class Planctomycetia; order Planctomycetales; family Planctomycetaceae; genus S139-18. Next base: position 24,986 of record JAKVAY010000061.1, read on the forward strand.
ACGGTAACTGATGCGGCAGACACTTTGTACAGGGGAAATATTCGTGGCAGTATTGTGATCGTTGATACCAATTGACCATTCCGAGTGGGCTGGCTTGAATTCCTCATTGCGGTAACGCCTGGAGGTCAGCGCAAGATCGTTGATTTTTTTCATCTCGGCGAGAAAGGGAATCATTTTGAGATTGGCGTTGGTGCCCTTCAGTGTGCTCGTATGCGCGGCACGTCCTTTGGACTCGATACGGATCGCCAGGCCACCTTTGTGCGCGTAGACCACGCGTAAACCTGTCGGTTCGCAGATAATTCCACAGCCTTTTCTCGCTTCATTGAAAAGTTTCGACCGCCTGGTAACGTCGTAGGCGCCATGTCCGTTTATTTCCTCATCGGCGGTAACAACAATATACACAGGTGCTGTCAGATCCTTCGCCCGGAACTGTGCTGCGGCGCATATTGATGCTGCCAGAGGTCCTTTCATGTCAGCAGAGCCACGTCCGTAGAGTCTTCCTTTACTGACGCGACCCTTGAATGGACTGCCCGTCCAGTCTTCGATGTTGGTGGCCGGCACGACGTCGTCGTGACTCATTAGCGTGAGTCCACCGGTTCCTTTTCCCAGTTTGCCCACGATCGAGAGCTTCTCCACACCGTTCATATCGGTGTATCTCAGTTCCTCGACTTTGAATCCGAGCGATTTGAGGACTTTGGCGACATAGCGGGTCACCGGCACGTTGGTCAGTTCACTCACCGAGTTGTAACCGACGAGGTCCATGGTGAGTTTGACGACATCAAGGGGCATGGAACCATGTGCCTTTCGAATAATTTGCCGGGTGGTCTGTTCTTGTTGAAGAAAACGGGCTGCAAAAAATATTTGTAATACAAATGCGATTCGCGTCACTTACCTGCGGATTCGAAAGTCGACAAAATTTTCGGGTGTCTCCACCTGTTCAGATTCCACTGCAGTGATATTCGAAGTGAAATGATCGGAAATTTGAGTCAGTAGCCGTTCCAGAATTGTCGCTGTTCCACTGGCAGTGAGTTCGACGCGGCCATCGCGGAGGTTTCGGACAAACCCGGTTACCGGAAGATGCCCGGCAATTTTTTCAACCGTCCATCGAAACCCGACTCCCTGAACTCGTCCGGAAAACCACACGCGTCGTGTTATCGATTCTTCACTCACACATGAATTCCTGCATGTCCGTTATTTGACAACGTTCAGATTCTCCTGCTTGTCGGACAGAATTGGAAATGCGAAACGTCTGAAAGAATCAGATACCACAGAAGGTGCAGCCGAGTGATGTGTTTTTCCTGAGTAACATTGGCAGTCTCTGCCAGTCATGATCATTTAGCATCATCGAAACTTCAGAGACAGGGCATCGCGGGACCGACAAATTTCAACACAGATTCGGCCTGATCCCGAACTCGGTAACATGGCATAACGACCGCGACAGCAGGGTTGGGACAGCTTCTCGTTCGGTTTTTACACCCGGCATCGCGGAAGCCGTTTTTGAGTATCTAATGACAGATTCAGGTATTGGGTGGTGTACCGCCGTTGCGCAGCACCAGTTCTGTTTGTTTGATGATCTTCGGATCAATTTCGGACATTCGCATGTGCTCCACCGTTTGATCGATGTTGTAGGCGACCCGATGGAATTCGACCTTGCCGTCGTCGATGGTGGCGTAGGCCGCGCGCGGATCTCCATCACGGGGTTGACCGACGCTGCCCGGATTAATGACCTGCATACCGTCAATGTCCAGTTGCATTGGTATATGAGTGTGTCCCACACAAACAAAGTCGACGTCGATATGCGCCAGTCGCAGCTTCCACTGTTCGGCTGATTCTCCCACGTACTCATCCAGCGGATCTCGTGGACTGGCGTGCACCAAAAGGTAGCGGTGCCCACCGACGGTGGCATGTTCCGTAACGGGCATGCGGGCCAGCCACGTTAGTTGTTCATCTGACATCACGCGAAAATGGTGTGGTCTCATGGCGGCCGAGATCCGGCGAAATGTCCCAGAGGGCCGCACGATCACGCGTTGCGCCAGAGAATGGTCGTGATTTCCACGAATCCAGCGTGTCGCATGGCTCTGGATCCATTGCACGCAGGGCACCGGATCCGTTGCGTAGTCCACAAGGTCACCCAGGAAGAAACAGGCATCGAATTCTTCATCGATGGCCGCAAGTGCGGGCCAGTTGGAGTGAATATCGGCAAGCAGGAGAATTCGCATTCCCAGGTTCGATTCGGTTAGTTTCTTCCGTAGGCGTGGACGAACCGGAACAGTGTTGCAGGTGGGATTCCTGAACGCACGCAGAGAATCACAATTCCGACCTGGTATTCCTTTCTGCGTCCTTGTCACAGACTGAAATCCTCAGGGGCAGCATTGATTATGAAGCTTTTTGTCGCTAAATTGCCGTACTTCCTCTGCAGACCCCTCCGAGGACAGGGAACTTTCAGTCCTCGGTCCGGGGACAGACTGGCTTCACCAAGGGGGGGATTTGGGCGAAGTGCACGAATTTTCGCCCCTTTGTCAATCGCTAAAGAAGCCAGTCCAGTCACTTTTTTGCCCACTGAACCTTTGTTCCTGCCACGGCATTTTGTGTTGATTAGCTGTGGATGACAATTGTTCCGGATGTCGTTCGCAACCAGCTTGGTTGAGGATGATTGTCAGAAAGAGAGTATACCAGCGATGCCAATGCTCGCTAAGACGTGGATGTCCACCAAAGAACAGGCGCCTGAAGGCCGGGAATGGTTTACGGTAGACGCCGATGGTTTGATTGTGGGTCGCCTCGCGACACAACTGGCGACCGTGCTGATGGGAAAGCACAAGGCCACGTACACACCGCATGTTGACTGCGGAGACGGAATTATCGTCACGAATGTGGAGCGAGTACGTTTCTCGGGTAGTGCAGCGGAACACCCCCAAGTGCCGTACTATTCCACCAAGATGGCGAGCAAAGAATACCAAACCTACAGCGGATACCCGAGTGGCCAGCGGATTCGTACAGCTGTTCAGATTTGGGAGCGTCATCCTGAACGCATCCTCCGTGAAGCAGTTCGGCGGATGTTGCCCAAGAATCGGCTTGGTCGCCGGATGTTAAAGAAACTCAAACTCTACAAAGGATCGGAGCATCCTCATCAGGCTCAGCAGGCCCGACCGCTTCCTGAACATTTGATGCCGAGACAAAAGAAGAGCCGGTAAGCCTCTGCGACCGCAGGCAGGTCTGCAGTGGCACAATTTTTAGATCGCATTCATTTCCAATTCACCACAAGTGATCTCCCCCAATGAGTTCAGACTCCACACCAACCGAAGAAGAACCGGCGGATAATGCGGCCGAAGCTGCTGCTCAGATTAACGAATCTTCCACGGACACGCCGGTTGAAGACGTGGAAACTCCTGCAGTTGAAGAGCCTGTGCTGGAGGAACCGGATGTGTCCGCCGCGTCGGAAGGTGAATCGGCACTGCCTGAAATCACACTGGGTACTGCGGACATTGCCGACTCTTCAGTGGATCCGGACTACGTGCCGATTCTTCGCGGGAAGATCGATCGATTTGGTGTGGCAATGGGGACCGGACGTCGTAAAACGTCGGTGGCGCGAGTTCGCATCAAACAGGGCAGCGGAGAGTTTCTGATTAACGGTCGGTCGCTTGAGCAATATTTTGGCGTGGAACGCGACCGTGAAATGGTTCAGGCACCGTTGAAACTGGCGGACAAACTGGGGAAGGTTGACGTTTCTATTCGAGTTAAGGGTGGTGGAACCACTGGTCAGACCGGCGCGGTTCTGCTGGGGATTTCACGTGCCCTGGAAGTTGTGGAGCCGGCACTGCACCACAAGTTATCGGAAGCTGGATTTCTCACACGCGACGGCCGCATGGTGGAACGCAAAAAGTACGGTTTGCGGAAAGCTCGCAGAAGCTACCAGTTCTCCAAGCGTTGATTCTGACTATCCCCTGCTTCGGAACAGGAAAATGGTTTCATTTTCCTTCTGCCGCGGCCGAAAAAATGGCTTTGTAGCGAGTCCCTGCTGAATTTGATTTCAGCAGGGATTTTGCTTTGTACGGAGATTGAATCGGATCGGGTTGATCCCCGCATGCAGGATCCGACGGTGATGGACGAATCATTGGTTGCACAGTGTGCTGATTTGCAAAGCGATATCGTTGCAGCCAGTGAGTCTGCTTCTTAGTCGTTGAGAAGAGATCCGCGATGGTCGACTACTTCAAATCTCTCATTCAGCCGGACATCCGGCAAATGGTCCGAGACCGTGACAAAGCCGGGATGGCTGCTCTCATTGAAGTGATGCATCCGGCGGTTGCGGCTTCAATTCTGGAAGACCTGTATGACGCTGAAGTCTGGGCGGTACTCGACAATGCAACACTCCACAATCGTGTTGAGATTTTTGAATACGTTGCACTGCGGCGACAGGAAGAACTTGTCAAACAGCTGGACCAGCGAAGGCTCTCAGAATTGCTGGAAGAAATGTCGCCGGACGATCGTGTCGACCTGCTGTCACGAATGCCGGCAGAGCGTGTCGAGGAACTCCTGCGTCTGATCGCGCAGGCTGAACGCAACGATATACGACGATTGTTGTCGTATGACGAAAATACTGCTGGCGCGATCATGACCACCGAGTATGCCTCACTTCCGGTCGATATTACGGTGGGCGAAGCACTTCTGCGACTGCGCCAGCAGGCACCGGACAGTGAAACGATTTACTACATCTATATTCTCAGCGCAAGCCGGCGTTTGAACGGACTGGTGTCATTGCGTGAGCTGATTCTGGCCCGCGAAGACGAACAGCTTGCCAATATTATGGAGCCGGACGTCATCCGAATGAACGTCGGAGAGGACCGTGAAAATGTAGCACAGGAGCTTGCCCGATATAACTTCATTGCTTTACCCATCGTCGATGACGATGACCGGCTGGTGGGAATCGTCACACATGACGACGCGATCGATGTCGTACAGGAAGAAGCGACGGAAGACGCGTATCGTCAAAGTGCGGTGGAGCCTTTGCGTGATGATTACGAAGATGCACCCTTCCTGACGATTCTGTGGAATCGTGGATTCTGGCTGCTGGCGCTGTCACTCGTCGCAATCATGACAGCCGGTATGCTGGGCCTGTACGAGAGGGCAACGACCCACGGAAGTCGGAATGCACCTGAAGACCTGTCATCCATGCTCATCATTCTGTTCCTGCCTCTTGTGATGGCCAGCGGAGGAAATGCGGGTTCCCAGTCAGCAACGTTGTTTATTCGCATGTTCGCGCTGCAGCCCGCGGACGCCGCGGTTCCGGGTACTGAGTTTCGTGTCGACCGTCGACTGGTTGTGCGGGAACTCATGATCGGTCTGGCCCTGGGGGCAGCGCTTGCGCTGGTGGACGCTTTCGTGGTTGCCGCAGGGTACGGACTGGGCTGGTGGCCCTCGGCCGGAGCCAGTCAGGATTTGTGGAGGTCGCTTGTTGTGGGTGTGACCGTATTGCTGATCGTGTTGATCGGTACGGGAGCCGGTACGCTGTTGCCGATCCTGTTCCGGCGATTTGGAATGGACCCGGCGATCATGTCGAATCCTTTGATCGCGGCAATTGTCGACGTTCTGGGAGTGGTCCTGTTCTATGAAGTGGCAATGGCAATTTTGTAGACGAATACTAAAACGCACTACAACCACAGGCTCACCAGCTGGATCACGAAAATTGCGGCTCCGATTGTCAGTTTGATGACTATGCCCAGTAAGCGACCGACCATTGCAGCCTGACTGATTTCGACACGCTGGCCGGAATTGGTCCCGGCCCAGGTCTCTCCCAGCCAGGCACCGGCAAAAGCACCGAGTGCTGCGCCACTAATCGCTCCGAGAGCCGTTCCAACCACAGGAACAGGAACAACGAATGTTCCGACAATACCCAGTGCAAATGATGCTGCCAGTGACAACAGCATCGAGCGGCGCGTGGCTCCGGCTTTGGCCGCTCTGGCGGAACCGGCAATCAGCTCAATGATCTCACCAACCGTTGCCAGTCCGGCGACGGTCAGGACTGTGATCCAGTTGGGTCCTGTCTGAGTGTCACCGGCGACCAGGAGAAACAGGCACAGTGCGGCAACCATGATCCAGTTGCCAGGCAGCATCAACAGATTCAGCGCAATACTGACTGCATTGATTGCTGTAAGCAGAGTAGCGGCAATCCAATACGTCATAGTGCGTCCGGTTTCTCCAAATCATCGAACGAAGTCATTTGCCATGAGTTGACCCCTGGAAGAATAGCAGATTGGTCTGCATTCTCCGCGTAATCCGCAGGATGACGTGAGTAGCTGCTCCAGACTGACCGGTCGTGAACAGTCGCGAGATCTCTGATGCGTCAAGTTTAGAAAAACATTCCGGTCTTCTTTGAATCCGCAGAGATGGTTTGACGAATCGGCAGCATTTCTGCTGATTTTTTGTTCAGAAAAGACGTATTGACGCATTTTGCCGGTTTTCGTAATTTTCGGTTGTGCGATGCATCACGTCATCGACTCCCTTCAAAACTCTCTCCTCACGAATGTGCTGAGTGCGTCATAGAAACTGCGATTTGAACCTCTTCGGGTCACTATCTCTGGTCGCAGTGATTTATCTCAGATCATTCAATCTCTCAGTTCTCGTTGTCAGCCTGGTCTCACGACATCCACGGCGGCAGCATGGAGGCACTCTGATGAATCGTTTCCTTGTGTTCTGTATCGGCCTGTTGTTGATGTGCTCAATGACAGGATGCTGCCTGCTTGGCCACGGCTGCTGTGGTGGTGGTTACGGAGCAGGATATCCGTATGGCGCTGGATCGTGTCCGGGTGGTGCGTGTGGTGCGGCTGGTCCGGGGTATCCGACAGCATTCGCTCCTGGAACCACGACAGCCTTTGTAGATCCTGTTCCGACTTATTAATACACGGTTCGTGGTACGGTGATCGAAGACATCGCTCTTTGGTCATTTGAGTAGTGGTTCTGAAAACGGCCGGTCGACGCGTCGTGGTTTAGACTGCGTTGCTTGCGCGGTCAGGAATCCTGCTGCACAGGCCCGGTTCGAGCCCGGGCCTGCATTCAATTCACGGCCGGCGAAGTGCCAGTTTTTTGCAGTCATCACACGATCGATTTTTTCGTGCAGGTGAATGGAACCGGTCACCAACCCTGTGTTGGTTCCCAGCTGGACACCGGGACATTTTGGAAAACACCGGTTTGAAGACATTGATCAGGCAGTATGGAGACCTGTCGAGGTGCTGACGTCTGTCTGATTTCGCCTGTTAACGATGCCAAAACACCGAATCCTTTCCTGAGGTTTTGGTGTTTTGCTTAGTTGGGGGCTTGTTGGTCCTGCCGTAAAAGTGACTGAATATCAGAATCCTCCCCTGGCGTGAGCGGCTCCGACTCTGTTGCGTATCATTGGGCGATGACGTCTGCCCTCGTAATTCGCACGTACCGGAATCCAGAGGGATGGTTTGTGTCAAGCGGCCTGAGACGGTAAATTCCTTGGTTTTGCAATTCCGGGCTCCCGTTGGGCCAGCAGGTTGGCACAAACGTAGGTGGCGGGCCCTGGAAGCTGGAAAATCACAATTTGACGTGTTCACAAAACACGGAAGGAATTGACGCCTGTGTCTGTGGTCAACTCAATAAATTTTGCCGAGATTCTCAGGAGTAGTGGCAGTCTGACACCGGAATCAGTCGACTATCTGCAGAACGCTGTCGCAGGTCCTCAGATTTCTGATGTTCGCCAGGCCCTGACAGAAGTCAGCCAAGGAGTGGATGAGTCCGCGAGCGAGGATCTGCTGGCACGTCTGGGACTTGCTTCCTATTTGCTGGCACGTCACGAAGACGCGGACCGATTTCTGAGCGGGATTCAGAAGGACGGACTGGCAATTTGCTATCATGCGCACTCGCTTTCGTCAATGGAACGCCATGAGGATGCGGCCCGACGATACGAAGAAGCCGGAAAGGCAGGCTACGATCATATTGACGCTACGTTGCGGCAGGCCGGATGCCTTCGTGCCCAGGGTCGAATTGATGAGGCTGAACAAATTCTTCGAAGTGTGGCGGCGTCGGCTGCCAGCCGTGCGGAGTATTCGTTCCAGATGGGCTGCATTTGGGCTGATCGCGGAGATGCCCTGACAGCCGTCGAATACTTCGAGCGTGCTGTCGATATGGATGGACATCACGCGCGCGCGTTGTTCTGGCTGGCTGCTGAGAACTCGCTTCGCGGCAACGACGAAGAGTCTATTAAGCTGTACGAGCGCAGTCTTTCCAGACCACCGTACTTCGTTGGCGCTCTGCTGAACCTGGGCCTGCTGTATGAAGATCACGAGCGTTACCAGATGGCGGCTTTTTGTTTTCAGCGAATATTGGAGTTTGATCCGACGAACGAGCGAGCGATACTGTACCTGAAGGACATCGAAGCCACTCACAATATGCACGTCAACGAAGAGCAGGCACGCCAGGAAGCTCGCATGAAGCAGCTGCTGGGTCGTCCTGTCACCGACTTTGAACTCTCGGTACGAAGTCGCAACTGTCTGGCGGCGATGGATATTAATTCTCTCGGTGATCTGACAGAAATCAGCGAACAGGAACTGCTCGCCGGGAAGAACTTTGGTGAGACCTCGTTGACGGAAATTCGCGAGTTGCTTTCAGCTCACGGTCTGCACATTGGACAGCATCTGCATAAGGTTCATTCGCGCGAAACGTTCACGGACCAGAACTTATCGCCGGAGGAACAGGCCATGATGAATAGGCCAATCAGCGATTTGAACCTCTCGGTTCGGTCCCGAAAATGTATGACGCGACTGGCGATTCAAACGATTGGTCAGATTCTTCAGCGGACGCCGGACGAGCTGCTGGCAAGCCGGAATTTCGGCGTTACGTCATTGAACGAGATCCGCGCCAAACTGACCGAGATGGGGCTCAAACTGCGGAACGATTGATTCGGCCAGGCCGGTTCGTTCGATTTGGTCCGGGGCAGCAATGTTCTCGCGGGATTTCAACCCGGTAGTGTAATTGGTAGCACAACAGATTTTGGTTCTGTTAGTTCAGGTTCAAGTCCTGGCCGGGTTAGTCTTCCCTCCCCCGTTTGACGCCTGAAAACGCTGGCGAGCAGTGTTTTCCCTGCCTTTGGAGTGTGCCACCTGGAGTGCCATGTTTGGCTGTTTCGTGGCATTTCGCGGCTCTACTGTGCCACCCGGAGTGCCACCTTCGAACGCCGGTTTCGCGTTGAACGCGTCCACATCATCGGCGGTATGCTGGACGTAGTTTTTCCGCTGGACTGTGACGCTGTGGCCGATCCAGTTGGCCACCAGATCAGCACGTTCGCCGTCCTTCAGCCACTGCGTCTCACAACTCGCCGGCAGGTTTTGAAAGAGCTTCGGCCACGGCACAAGTCCAGCAGTTTCAATGATTTGGCGGAACGGTTTATCAAGGTTCGAGTTGCTTGGCGAAAACCTTGTCACGATTGGAGCATTCGCAGGAAGACTCTTGGATCCCCCTGACAACTCCGCTTGGCCCAGATGCTGCCGGATATCTCTGATCGGCACGTAGTGGACGTCACAGCCTTCAAGATGTGCCGTCTTACTGGCATGCACACAGAGCTTTCCTGCCTCCCACTGAACGTCGCTCCATGTCAGTTGACTTCCATCTTTCGAATTCCAGCGAGTCTCCAGAGTGCAATCAGGAGCCGCCACTGAGTACCCGATGCGGCGTCCAGGATCTTTCTGATGTCTTTCAGGCTGCAAGTGCCCCCTGCACTCTATTCTATTTCCTGCAAAACCTGTGGGTGAGCAGCGGGTTCGATATGCGCTGCTGTCCGATTCGCGGTTGCTGTGTGCCCGTACTGCCAACCGTCTGACGAACCTGGTCATTCCCTTTGTGAGCGCAACAGACTGGCCCGTCGCGAGTCCGATGCTTGCTGCCCAATAATAACAAATGAATTCCCGGGTCCGCGTACCGTTCTCACGCGTATTCCCGATGCTGCACGCGCAATGTCTTTTCTTGAAGTTTGCACCGTAGTCACCATAGTCAAACCGCATCGAAAAAAATTGCGCGCTGTGCAGCCGGAGAAAATGATATGCGTCGTAAGGAGTAGGGCACGGACCCCGGAAACGTCAGGTGTTGGGTGGCCGCCTTGGCACACACGCAACACTTGAATGAGTAATTTTTGCTCGCAGACTGGCGGAAATCAAAATTCCTGTCAGTTTGGATGCGAGCAATACGACATTAGTGAACGCGTTTTAAAGGCATCGGTTGATCGCAGGGACCAGGCAGACCTTGTGCGAGATAGGATAGTAGCTCCGCAAAATCCAGGCGACGTCTTTTGATGTCGTTGAAGGTTCGGGTAATGGTCGGATCCACCGGATCCTGTACATCGATCCCGGTCATAAACCCTGAGAGAAACGCGGGATTCCCCAGTGATGCTGGCAGGTTATTGTTTGATGGGATGCCGATGTGAACAAATGGAGTGTTGGTTTCAATCCGGTGACATCCGTTGCACGTATTCACTGCAAATTCATGGCGGGACTGAGAGCTGACATTCTCGGGTTCCCAGGCTTCTCCAAATGGTGTTGGTGCGGCACTGCCAAGGATGCGTGGCGGTATTTCCATGCCGGAATTCACCACGACTCCCATAATGGTACGGCCTAATGGACTGCCATTGAAGAACTCAAAATCGGGGGTTTGAGCTACAGGGGTTTGCAGCAGTGAGCTCGAGGCCGTTGGCAGCAGTGAGCGTGAGAGGGTCTGCAGCAGTGAGTCTGAGTGCGGATCTATCGTAAATTCGCGGAGTTCCCACGGACTGGCTAAACCAATTTCATTTGTCCGCAGCTGATTCAGGTGCGAATTAAATGTTGGTCGAGCTGCTGGAGTGGACGAGAAATCCAGGTACGCATCAGTGAACTTTCGCGTAATGGTAGCAAGCTTCTTTATATAATTATCACTGCCGATCGGGGATTGGCCGAGGTCATGCCATTTCAACGCCCATTCCTGTAGCTCATTGAAATTAGTCGCCTTGAGATTGTATTCGAAAATAGCAGTGAAGCCGCCTCCGAGCTGCCGGCCATTCTCATCCAAAACAGCAAACACAAATCTACCTTCACCAGCGGAAAAGATCTCGTCACAATCAAAAGACCGCAGATCCATGCGATTGACAATCGCAAGTAACTTGAATGGTGCCAGATTTAAATCAAGTTCGGAGCCGCCGCTTGCCTCTAACCATGGACCGATTACCCGTTCCTGCATCGACGGCCTTGCCGCAGAGTTTCCAAACCCAACCGGTTGATCGACTAACCATTGTTCCAGCCATGCCTGAACAAATTCAGATGTGTTCTGATTAACGGACATTTGCTCCATAAGGTATTTAAATGTCCAGTACGGAGTGTCGCTGGTTGGATCCGTCAATTTGGGATGCTCGATCACGCTTAAGTCTGTGATGACCAGTTCTCTTTTCGGATCGATTGATCTGGGGCTGACAGCCGCAGGGATTGGTGTGGGTTGAGCAAAGACTGTTGTCAAAGTTCCAAAAGTGAAAATCACCATGACAACAGCCGTACCTGGATTTTTCCGAAACGGCTTCATGAAATACTCCGCTATTGTTGGTTCCATAAATGCTTGCCCCCTAAGCACATTCCATGCCAAACGTGAGACGGCTCAGAAGAGGGTGTGACGGACGGAGCTTGATGAGTCTGACTCTGTGGCTGCGTCAGGTGTTCGAGATCGCCACAGCTGACCAATCGCAGCAGGACAGGATCGGGAGTGTTGTCTTCACAGCAGGTTTCATGTGGCATTTTGCTGCAACATTTTGCACGAGCCGTGTTGTTTTAATGCAAAGCGCCGATCCGGTGATTGTTTTCGAAATTCGGCGACTCTCTGAAGCGGAGGCAGGTTCATTCCTGAGAACCTCACCTTCCTCCGCTTCAGAGAGAAACCCCATGAAACGATTCATCGCAATCCTGACCCTGGCCTTGACCGCTGCCCTGAGTGCTGACGAGGCGTTTGCTGCGGACGTCACTCAAGATGATTACATCATCACCAACGGCCGCAGTTATTTCTCTGCTGCCGAAGCGGACGACATCCGCTTAGATGCGTGGTACTCACCTGACACTGTCGACGGAATTATTGCCATCATCGCCTTAGCCGCCACAGAAACCGGAATCATCGGCCCCGAGGACCGTCCGAACATCATGGCCCCCCTAGACTGTCCGGAGCTCGTGGATCTGTGGTTTGAATTAGTGGATGCCGGATACACCGATGACGAAGCCTTTGAAATGATTGAAATGGCGATCGGCGAAAATGGGCGATCAGGTTGGGACCAGCCAGTTACTCAGATCATTCATGACCGATCCACGAAACAGGATACTATTAATTAGTTAGTCAGTGCCGTCTCGCATCAATCGGGCAAGCCACCGAAGCATTCCTGTTGTTTGATCTGCTTAGCGTTCCGTTGCCGTAGTTGCTCAACGGTCCTGGTCGACTTCGCAGCCAGTCACTCGAGAGGATACGATTCATAAGTCGCCTTCACGCGTTCTCTTGCTTCGAGAATGTGTGTCACATCATTGGCTAAAAACCTGTCGTCGGCTCGCGCCGATCCGCGGAACGTAGCCGTCGGATCTTCTCGAAAATTGCCACCGGGTGTATCATCACCGGTGACCTCGGCCGTTTTAACAGTGTTTTTTCTGGTCGGCTTATGTCCTGGCCGGGTTGCGTAGATCAATCCAGGGGGGTGGATTCCTGAGTCCAGACAGAGAGGTTGGTGAGATCACGCGTTTTCCGAGGCAATAACCATCCGCCCGCATAACCGATGCAAAACATCACAAAGTGCCCGATAATCCCGGTGTAGTAAGAGTCGATGCCGGGCTGCAGAACAGGGGGTAAGAATTCGTTTTTCGCCAGCGTCAGGTACGCTGTCCAGATTATCGTGCATGCGATGGCAGCGCCGACTGCGCGTCCGTCTCCGCGTGTGGTCAGAAAACCGAGTAAGTAGAGCCCCAGCAGGCCTCCGGAGAAAATGGCGCTCAACGCGATACTCGTGTCGTTGATGGTACTGGTCTCAGAGAAGGCAAGCACGAGTGCTCCGACAACCATAAGTACAGATGCAAAGATGGCGATGTAACGTGCTGCCAGCAGGTAGTGTCTGTCGTCACGCCCTTTCACCAGATGTCGGCGATAGATGTCGACAATGCTCACCGTGGAAATGGCATTCAGGCTGGAGTCGAGAGAAGACATGGCTGCCGCCAGCACGGCCGCCAGCACCAGACCTGAAATTCCGGCCGGCAGGTGATTCATGACGAAATATGGAAGAATCTGTTCCGCCTTTGCCCCTGCCTCACCACTGAGCATGTTCTGCGTATCGACAGTTGGAAATCGCTTGAAGAATACATAAAACGCGGTTCCCAAAAACGTGAAGAACGTCCAGATGATCATACTGGCCACACAACACCAGGCCATGGCCTTCCGGGCCTCACGGATGCTGGACGAAGCGCAATACCGCTGGACCACATTTTGGTTGCAGGCATACTCTGCCATGAAATGAGTCAACCCTACAAACACGACCATGAGCGCCGTTTTGTCCTTCATGGAAAAGGTCCATCCAGTTCGGCGCAGCGATCCGTCTTCCATCAGCTCGGCGAATTGAAATTTGCTGTCGGCCATCCCGACGGAAATGATTTCTCCCAACCCGCCGGGCAGCTGCGACACAACGGTGATAAGACAGATCACACCGCCCGCCGCCAGGATGATTGTTTGCACGACGTCGGTCCACACGACCGCCTCAATGCCCCCCGCCACAGTGTAGAAGGAAACAAACACCCCGCTCATAACGATACACAGCCATAAATCCATACCGGTCAGTTCGTGCAGCACCAGGGCCAGCAGGTACAACACCAGAGCCACACGGATGACCTGAGCGAACAGAAATGCGGCTGCGCCGTACAATCGTGTGCTCGGGCCGAAACGTCTCTCAAGGTATTCGAACGCGGAGGTCGTTTTTGTGCGTCGGTAAAAGGGCAGGAATAACCAGGCGGCCACGATGATGACCACAGGGAAACTCACGACAAAGACATAACGAATCCAGGAGATTTTGAAGGAGTCGCCGGGCGTTGCCAGAAATGATTGAGAACTGATGGACGTACCAACCAGCGATATTCCGATGGCCCAGCCCGGAAAGGATCGATTGCCCAGAAAATAGGCTTCGGTCGATTTGTTGCGTCCGGCGAAGTAAATCCCAAACGCACTCACGCCGGCGAAATACAGAACGATGACGATCAGGTCGGCGGTATTCACGGTATCTCCGGCCATTGCTTACGCCAGCCGATGCGATCCAGCACCCAGTTGAACTCTCGCCACTCGATTTCGCTCATGGGTAGTTTTGCTCGAGGGGCAATCACATCGGGGTGATCGATGATCCCCCTTTCGTGAAGCATGACTTTCAGCAATTCCTCGGAATAGGCGTCGTAGAACGCGAAGTAGGGAGCGATACGCTGAAAATAAATGTCAGCGGCCTCATCTTCATTTCCGTCGAGGTAAGCTTTGACTGCGGCGCCATGCAGGTCGAGTGCTTCGGTCCCTGTCATGAATGAGGTGACACCCAGACGTAACAGGTGGATCATATGTTTTCCACCGGACCCGCCAATGACTTCCAGTTCGCCATCGGCAAGTTTCATCACCTCTTCAGTTTTCGGGATAAAGTTTGTTCCCTCTGCTTTGACGTATCTGACATTTTCGATTTCCCGAGCCATGCGGCAGACCAGTTCGGGTGATAGAACATTGGCCGACTCCGGGATATCCTGGACGATGATGGGCAGGGAAACTGTATCCGAGATCGCCTGGAAAAGATCAAAAGCTTCCTGTTGTGTTGGCAGATTGATAAGAGGGAGCGCGACCATGAGTATGTCGGCGCCAAGTTGTTCAGCTTCCACCGCATACCGGACCGTCACGTTATGTCCCTGCGCGGTCACTCCCATAAATGTTGGAACACGACCGGCCGTTTCATCAACGATGATTTTGGTCAGAAGTCGCCGGTCGTCATCAGATATTTTGTGGAATTCGGACGCAAACCCGAAGTGACCGATCGCGACGGCGCCACACTGAAGAGAGTACTGAACCAGGCGGCGCTGGCTCGTCTCATCCACATCGCCATTTGGCATAATTGCCGTAGGGAGAATGGGCATCATTCCGCGGAACGAATTGCCGGCTGCCATACTTTCTCCGATGTTCGTCATTACTGAGCTCTATCCAGTTTGCGTCTCGAAACACGTGTTGAGTTTCAGGAAACCCATTCATTCCGGAGTGTCTGAGAGTGTTGAGATCGTATTCTCTGATACCCGTGTTCGCTGTGTCTGTTGCGTCGACCGCACCGCAGCCGTCTGAAACAGAATCGGGATCAAGTTAGGGCAGCGATTATCGAAATTCGATGCTGTGTTGCAAGTACTGGCGGAATCCTCTGTCAATGCATACAGCGGACACCATGAGCGCAATGCGTAACCAGACGTCGGTCGACTCATCCAAATGCTGGTGGATCCGATTCAGACGGTGCGAAATCAATCCGGTAAGTCAGTCCCTTTCCGGATGCTGTCAGTGAATGTGATTCTGTTTGATTGATGCCATTCGGCAAATCCAGAACCGCATTCAGAATCGTGCGGATACCTGATGGCAGACTGTTGATTTGCAGGCAGGATTCTGTCGTGGCATTAACGTTAGACTGAACCACGCTGATTTCTGAAATGACCTGGCGTATAGGGTTGCCGTCATCGACGGCATCCGTAAGTTTCTTGAGCACGAGGCACCCGGCTCCGGTCGATAAGGATTGATGGCAGACGTCATTGCTTTGGTATCGCTGTACCGCGCCAGTGTCTGTACTTCTTAGATTCTCAAATTCGTGTCTGGTTTCAAAGTGTTCTCCCACAACACAGATTGCCGTTTCGCAATCGCCGGACCGCAGCATATCAATCGCTGCAGACATGGCAGCGAACCCGGACATTGGTCCGCCGTCGACGGCACAGGCGCCTCCCGAGAAATTATATGTGCGAACAATTCGTGATGCCGGAGTGCTGTGATGAAAACTTCCACTGTCATCCAGAAGTGCCGGCCATCTCGCAAACAGGTCTGTAACAAATTGGTTCGATATTTCGTTGAACGCTTCGATTCCGTATTCATTCAGCAGCCTGGAAAGAGTGTCTCTGATTTGTGTTGCACGCAAACCAATCTGAATGTCGGAGGCAAAATCGCCTCCGAAACTGCTGCCCGCAATTAAAGCCGTACAGCGTTCCACCGAAATTGATTCATCGAGTTCCGCATCATCGATGGCCTGATCAACGGCTTCGAGCATGAGGAACTGAAGCGGATCAGCTCGGGCAATCTGTTTTGGCGGAACTTTATGACGTTTCCAGTTGTACTGAGGAGGCCAGTTTGTTTTATTTTCCGGCTGAGTCTTTCGACCGAGTCGCAAATGCTGAATGTGCTGTACATCCGGGAACAGGCATCCGCAGCCAATCACGGCAATCAATTCTGCCGGGCTTGTCTTCAGTGGTGTTCGCAATAAAGATTTGTATGGACGATCGTCGCAGGATTCAGGGGTGCCGGGTTCTTCAAGAATGACGTGTGCATTGAGTCCGCCCAGGCCAAAGGAATTGACGGCGGCTCGTCTTAGGGGCCCCTTCCGGGGGGCGGGCCATGCGTGCGCGACTGACGGTAGAAACAGAGAGGACTGTTCCCAGTCAAATTCGGGTGTCGGTGTGGTGACGTTCGTCGCTGGCGGAATTGTCCTGTTTTGCAGACACAGAACTGTCTTGATGAGGCCAGCCAGCCCGGCGGTTTCTAATGTATGTCCAATATTGGCTTTCACGCTGGAAATTGGTATTTCGACGTGGTTGTATTTTTCCTGATGCAGGACTGTGTTTAACGAAACCAGTTCAGTCAGATCACCGACAGGTGTCGACGTCGCATGTGCCTCAATATACTGCAGGCTCTCAATGTTCCCTGCCTGATTCCAGGCACGTTGGATCGCCTGCATTTGGCCGGCCGAACTGGGAGCCCAGATCCCTTTCCCTTTTCCGTCGGAAGAAATTCCGAGTCCGCGAATCACTGCAAGTACCTTGTCGCCATCTGCAGTTGCCTGATCGAGTCTTTTGACGACGATGGCCGCAAAACCTTCGGAGCAAACGACTCCATCTGCATCGGCATCGAACGGCCGTGATCCGGTGGGACTGAGGGCTCCGGCGCGTGAAAACTCGACGAGAACGTCGATACGTCCCCAGGATGCGCCACCGACAAGCGCTGTTGAAATATGTCCATTCTGTATAGCGCGGCAGGCCAGCAGCAGTGCCTGCAGTGAAGATGCGCAGGCTGCATTCACAGCTTGAAACGTACCGGTCAGACCGAATGTCCGTTGAATTGTTCCGGCGACCATATTGGCTGACAGATCCCGGTTCTGCGTGTCCATTGCTGGAACCAGATGTTGAAGCTGCTCTGCGAAGGTGCGAATAATTTCAGTGTTCGCCGACGGTGGCGTTGTTGGAAGCTTTCCGGGTTCCTGCAGAAAATTTTTGATTCGCGGGATTGAGGCTGCGAATGCCCGATGCCCGCGGTCCGGGCTTCCCTGATCATGACCAATATAAACTCCGATGTTGCGATCTCTCAGACGGAGTGGGGTCTGGCCCGAATGTCGGAACGCTTCAGCAGCAACCTCGCACATAATCACATGAGTCAGGTCTGCTGAAGTCACTGTTTGTTCGTTGAGGGAAAAACTCGAGCCAACAGGAAAGCGGCGTCTGAGACTACCTCCGATTTTGGAACAGGTCTTTCCGACCACGCCGGGTTTCGGATGGTAGTAGACCGACTGATCAAGAACGTCGTCGGGAAGAGGGCCAATGGCCGAGCGACCGTTGATGATCAGGTCCCAGTATTCATCAAGCGTTTCGGCACCGGGCAGACGACAGGCCATTCCCACGACAGCAACGGGCACCGTCATGGCAGCTCACCGAGAATCACCTTGCCAGACGGCGTTTTGGGGAGCGCATCCACCAGCCGAATGGCGCTGGGACGCTTGTAATAGATGAGTTGATCGCTGCAGTGTGCTCGGATGGCTTTGTCCTCAAGATTCTTTGACGCCACCACGGCCGCTTTTACGAATTGCATTCCGGATGAGGAAGTTCCGGCATAGACCTTGACTTCTTCGACGTCGGGCAGCTGAGTAATGACCTCTTCTACTTCTGCAGGGACCACTTTCATTCCGCCGACGTTGATGACTTCGGCGATTCTTCCCTGCAGGTGAATTCTTTGGTTGACGTCTATTTGGCACATGTCACCTGTTTGAAACCAACCGTCCGCAACCGGGGACGTGTTGATGCCGTCTGGTGCAAGGTAGCCAGCCATCATCGAAGGAGAACGCACCCAGAGTGTGTGAGGTGGTTCGGTCTTTTTAAAGGAGGATTCCTGATGTTTGCGTGACTGAATATCAACAGCCCCCATAGCCGGGCCAACACACCCGGTTACCGCAGTGTCCTGATCGGTGATTCCCACGGAGATGCCGCCTGTTTCCGTGGTGCCATACAAAGGCCGAACGCCCCTTCCGGAGAGCCTTCGAAAATTGGTGGCGGTACGTTCTGTCAGAGGGGCTCCTGCGGCGAACACTTTGGGGGGGGCATGTTTCAGTCGATCGCCGGCTCCAAACAGAAGCATGTCAAGCATCGCCGGTACCGCAGGCAGTATGGTTGCACGAGTTTCTGAAAAAGCCTGAAACAGCAGTTTGGGCTGGAATTTCCGCATTGTAATGATGTTTGCGCCGCTGACGATCGGGACCATCACACCCATTCCATATGCGTAGGCATGACTCATTGGCGAAACAACGATGATGGAATCTGAATGATCTATCCCGATTGCCCCGATATAATTCGTTGCTTCAGCAACTGCTGCAACACCTGGCCTCACGGCCAGTTTGGGGACACCAGTGGTCCCTGATGTCTGGTGTAAAGGGACACCGTGCAGAACGGGGTACGAACCGACAAAGCCGGGGGCACTCTCGTCGATTTGAGCGATGAGATAGTTGAGCCAGTCTTTGGGCGATTCCGTTACGACGTTTTTCAGGACCTCGCCTGTCTCATCTTCCGTCCAGGCGTCAGTAATTACAAATTTTGCACCGAATTTCAGCGCAGTACGCTTAAGTTCTGCCGGCGGTGTCAGAGCATGTGTCAGTACGGGAGAACCACCGCACTGAAGTATGGCTACAAGCAACGCAATGAATTGCGGACCGTTTCCAACAGCCATTAACACCCGATCCCCGGCGTGCAGTCCGGAATACTGCAGTCGTCCGGCAAGGATGCCGCGAGCCCTTGCAAATTCATCCGCTTCAACCGTGCGTTGGTTGTCCAGGTCCAGGATGGATCCCCGATATGCGTCGACAGCATTCAGAATAGGATCAGGACTCAGATTTACTGCCAGGTCTGGAGTGTGCATCGTGCTGCATCCTCAATCCGATCGAGAGCCTCATCCACGTCACTGACTGAGTGGGCCGTGGATGGGAACATCGGTTCGAACTGGTTTGGATGAAAGAACACTCCTCGCTGCTGCGCCGCCTGTTGAAAATCGATATATTTTTCAAAGTCGCAGTGCGTTCGAACGTCACGATAATCGTTCAGGCTTTCCACTTCACTCGTCGTCAGGAATAGTGAGGCCACAGCACCGATGTGTTGAGTGATATGAGGCACCTGCATTCGGTCCATGATGTCGCTGAGGCCGCGACACAAATAATCCGTAACCCGATTCAGATGGCTGTAGATGGCCGCCTGTCCCGTGAGGAGTTCGTCCAGCACTGCTTCGGCAGCAGCCATCACGACGGCGTTTCCTGAATAGACCCCGCCATGAAAGAGAGGCCCATTGACGATCACATCCATGATTTCGCGGGAGGCTCCGAAAGCAGCCACCGGGTAACCGCCTCCAAAGGCCTTGGACACAATCGTGATGTCCGGCGTGACCAGGTATTTTTCCTGTGCACCTCCCGGTCCAACACGAAATCCTGTAATCACTTCGTCAAAGATCAGCATGGAACCGTAATCGAGTGTGACTTCCCGAAGCCCATTCAGGAAGCCCTGCTGAGGTGGGATCACACCAGCATTGCCCATGACTGGTTCCAGGATTACACCAGCTACCGTGTCACCATAGAGCTCCATTACCTTTTGAAAGGTGGCAAGGTCATTCCATCGTACCGAGATCGCATCGAGTCCGAGTGGCAGCATACCACTTGTCCCCGGAATCGCCGGGCCAAATCCTTCAGCAGGCAATTCTGTAAGAGGAGCGTGATATTTCTGAAAAACAGACTCACTCCAGCCGTGATAATTACCTTCGAAAAGGATAATGCGGTTGCGGCCTGTAAACGTACGAGCCAGTCGTATTGCCGACGCGATTGCTTCAGTCCCTGAATTTGCAAAACGCATCAGTTCCATTGAAGGAAATAATGTTTTGATTTTTTCCGCAACGCGAGTGGTGATTTCGGTCGGGAAGCCAAGTTGACTGCCCGACTCAGAAATCTGTTTGGTCACGGCCTCAATTACGCATTGCGGTCGGTGGCCCAGTATCAAAGGGCCATATGCCATATTGAGATCGATGTACTCATTGCCATCGGCATCCCTAAGGCGTGACCCTTTGCCGGAGGAGGCGACGAGTGGCAGCTGGTAAGGCAGGACGCGCATGGTACTGCTGTCGCCGCCGGCCAGGCTCTTTTTGGCGCGTTCGAGAAGTTTTTGGGACTGGGTATTGCGAGCCGTTGTTGTTATGGAGGTGGTGCTGTTTGATCTCATCACTGAACTCTTCCCCTGTCAAACACAGGTCTGTAATCTGCGATGTTTTTCCGTCAAACGGCCCGAAAGTCTGTACACAGGAGCAGACAATAAACAGCTGTCCCATCCTGCGTCAAACAGTTCTTGAACACGGCAAAGTAAGAACTGAGATTTGTTCAATTCTATAGGTTCTCCTGATATTTTTGTCTTTCATTTTGATTGTGCAGAAATTGTTCGATTGTCATTACCGAATCGATCTCGGCGGAGTGATCCGAATTCGTTTGTCGGGCCCCCTCCACACAAGACTCAGGATGCTGCTGTCTTCCGGCAAAAACCTGTGGCGATTTCCGACGCCATCTGTATGCGTGTCCAACAGCAGCACACTTCGAAATCCTTAATCGATTTCGTCAGGTGATGCTGTAATTCCTGTCGCACCATCACAGGTCCATGTGTATCGAAAACCGGTGTTGCGGATTTGCAGAGCAGGGTGGCAGATGTGAAGACGGAAATTCCGAACTCAGCAGGTTGATTTGCAGTGATTCACTCACACCTGGTGACACCTGCAGATCATCTTTGAGGTCAGACTCAAGGTGTCGGGCGCACGACCGAAGGCCGTGACAGGTCGGTGTTGATATGAATCATT
>JAKVAY010000062.1 GCA_022447185.1 Fuerstiella sp.
TTGCCTGGCAAACGACAAGAAACTGGATCTTCGCCTCGAGAGTGCTGCCTGCAAGGAATGGAATACTGTTCAGGCGTGGAAAATTATTGATGACACGATGCAGATTCGCGGTGGCCGAGGTTACGAAACGGCCACGAGCCTTCGTGATCGTGGCGAGACACCGATTCCTGTGGAACGCATGATGCGGGACTCTCGCATCAACCTGATCTTCGAGGGATCCTCAGAGATTATGCATCTGTTGATGGCACGAGAAGCCGTCGACAAACATCTGTCAGTGGCCGGGGCCATGATCGATCCAAAATCAACCACGATTGACAGGTTGAAGGCGCTGCCTGCCATCGGTGTATTTTACGCCCGCTGGTATACGACTCGATGGTTGAAGTGCATATGCACATGGCCACGGTACGGATCTTACGGACGATGGGCTGGACATCTGCGGTTCATCCACCGATCTGCTGCAAAACTGGCCAGAGAAAGTTTCCACGGAATGGCCCTGTTCCGGGAGAAGCTGGAACGCCGTCAGATGTTTCTGTTTCGTCTGGTCGATGTGGTGAATGAGTTATTCGCCATGTCGGCAACAATTTCCCGGGCAGTCACACTGGAAAAACGAGGGGCTTCAGAGGCAAAAGAGGCAGCTGAACTGGCCGATGCGTTCTGTCGCGGCAGCCGGCGTGTCGTGAAACGCCGGTTTAAGGAACTCTGGAACAACGATGACACTACAAAGGTTGCTGTCAGTCGCGGAGTCCTGGACGGCTCATTCCGATTCATGGAATCCATGCCTGAACATCTGGCCCCGGACACACGTCAGGACTGAACCGGTCCGACGGCACTACGAAACAGGATTTATCGAGCTGTCGGCGTATATTCAAGCAGAACGCCGTGCTGTTGAGAATCTTCATCTTCCAGACGCACGATCACAGATTCGTCATCGAACACGCTCACGCAAACGCCATGCAGGGCGTCGGCAAGACGCTGCTGAATCACATCTGAATTGAGCACTTCCGGTGCAACAACGACGTACAAATCGTAAACACCGGCAACGAAGTCCAGATACAGGAGGTGTGGCACCCCGTCGAACAGTCCCACCGCCACCATTTCATCACAAAGACGTATCGCAAGCGACTTGTCGACCACCGGAGAATAGACCACAAGCCCCCTGGCTCTGTCGATTTGTCGATCGTGAATTCGAAAATTCAGCAACACCAGGGTGGCTGCAACGATAACCAACAGAATGCAGAAATCTCCGGCCACGCATCGCAACAGAGTCTTTATACCACACGCCATCATTGGGAGTCCTCCCGCAAAAGCTCACTCAGTGACAATGGCGTCGGTTGCCGGACAATCCAGTCCGAGGGTGTCCACGTACGAGACAGTTGAGACAAATCCAGTTGAGGGTCGACAAACTGATTCGGTGGGCGTCCATTCAGCATCACCCACGCATCCACTGTAATGATCTGATCAGGTCCACCCGATTGCCGGATATCGTGTTCGATCCATCGTGCAAGCTGCAGCAGATGATCGGCATCCCGCACTTTGCGTTCCTGGTTCGACGTTATCCACTCATGCAGGGGGAGCCAGCTCCGGAGTCCCGTGACGGAGTCCGTCACTGAAAACTGTGTGTCCATTCGGCGCGTATTGAGTTTCATCCTCCATGAAAACTGATGTCCTTCGCGTGTGAATGCTGTATGACTTCCATAGAAGTGATGTCGTAATGGCATCAACGTCTGCCAGCACAGGAAACATCCCAGCAGCCCACAGCAAAGTCTCTTCAGGCCGGAGGACTTCAAAGTGGACGTTTCAACGGTATTCCCTAACCTGGCCGTGCGCCGTCGAAGCCGTCCAGTAACTTCAGGTGGCAGGAACACCATCGACGTACTCCAGATCATCAGCCATGGAAAGATACCAATCGTGAAGAGTCTGGCGTTCAGTAAATGAAAGCTGATCACGAATAGCAGTGCGACTAGTCGGGTGCGGCGCCAAAGAAGCAGCGGAATGACAGTGAGATCCAGCAGCATCCCGCCGAAAACAAAGATCTGCACGCACCATTCGGCCGTGAAGTACTCACCAATGACCGGAAAATCTGTTCGAACAGCCAGCCAGCTTCGCATCGGTTCCCCGTGAAGCCAGTCCGAATTCAGTTTGGCGATTCCGCCGAATACATACGGTATTGCCAGTTGATATCGCATGACCCACAGTGTCCATCTGGGGGTCCACTCACGGCGAAGCGAAGGCTTTCTGAAGGCGTCGATCGACAACTCCCGATTCGCCGGAAGGAAGATCGACAGGAAGCTCAACAGACAAAGCAGATAGTAATGATTCAGATACCAGCACTGGTCAATGAGAAATACCCAGGTGTATCCCGCGCAAAACACAAACGCCGCAAGACGATAGTGGAAGCCAACGAGAATACAGGACGCCGCCACAGCAAGGACGCCAAAATGGACGTACATTCCCTGACCTGGCCACGGTTTGACAAAATCCAGCCCCAACCACGTGAAATGATACCGAGGCTCTATGTAGAACGTGTAAATCAGATCGGTGCTGAAGAATTTCCAGATCTGCCACAACAGACAGGCTCCCAGCCCGATTCGGTAGAGTGCCAGCCATAATCCATCGATGGACTGCTCTGCCACACTCATAATCTTCGAAAACCGGATTGGCATTTTGTTGAACAGCCTGAGCTCTAATCCTGGGTTCACAGAGAATGCCCGAGGGCACGGACTGTAACGGAACAGCGAAGGAATTTATGAATATCACCGTCTGGCTGCAAATCTCATAAGTCTAAACCCTGCGTCCGTTGAGTCTTCAACGCCGGCCATTTGACAAGGGTCGACGGGGCACAATAATCCAGCTGAGACAGAAGCATTCTCAGACGTCAAATAATCTCTGGAGCCCCCGTTGACTCGGCTCACAAAACCAATCCCTCTGTACCGGCGTGAAGAAGAACGCGAAGGGCTGCGCGCAGCAAGCCGGTTCAACGCCGGTCTAATGGACTCATTGCGACCGCATATGGTGCCGGGGATTACCACTCTTCAGCTGGATGAAATGGCCTACCTCTATACGCGTGATCATGGTCATACCCCAGCGTGCCTCGGCTATCATGGATACCCAAATACGATTTGTACGAGTGTAAACGAGGTCGTGTGTCACGGAATTCCAAATGAGGCACCACTGAAAGAAGGTGACATCGTCAACGTCGACCTCACCACGATCGTTGATGGCTGGTACGGTGATCAGTCGGAGATGTTCATGATTGGCCAGGTGTCCGAAACTGCTCGTCGTCTTGTGCAAACTACGTTTGAAGCATTGTTCAAGGGTATCCGTGTGTGCACACCTGGCTGCCGGGTTTCAGACATCGGGCGAGCGATTCAGACTTTTGCCCAAAAAGCAGGTTATTCGGTCGTGCGTGAATACCAGGGGCACGGAATCGGTCGCGAGTTCCATCAGGATCCGGGAATCCCGCACTTCTATGACCTTGCATCCAGCAGGAAACTGCTTGCTCCGGGCACATGCTTCACCATTGAACCCATGCTGAATACAGGGCGATGGAAAACACGTGTGGATAAGTCCGACAACTGGACCGTGCGAACGATGGATGGCTCCCTGTCAGCTCAGTTTGAACACACGATCCTGATGACTGAAGACGGACCGGAAATCCTGACCCTGACACAGCATGGTCCCCAGGAGGGCGAACTTGTTGGCATATCGTCCGTCAGTGAACACTGATTATTCTTATTTATGAACACATGTTTCATTGGAGTTCGGTTTTGGAAACGAGTACCGGAGTGCCGTCGCACCGGGTAACGTCACCTCGAATTTCGTTAAGGCCGTGCTGCGTGAGGGCGAAGATCGTTTTGCGGCTCCGACATCACGTCTGTTTTGCAAGTCATTCTTCACTTCCGCGAGGTCAATAACGAATGTGAAATATGCGACAGCACTCCGATTGACGTCTGCTCGTGCTGGCTCGCCGACAATTGGTGTAATTTCCGTTTCCGTTAGTTCACCTGACACCTGCCAGGCACGTACCGTTGATGCATATTCCAGGACTCAGCACCGTCGCAAAACGAGCGTCCGGCCAGGCGATCAGCTATCTGATGCAGGCCGCGTTTCAACACTCGGACTGTCTCTCCCTGGCAGCCGGTTTCGTTGACGAATCGACACTACCGACACAACTCGTGCTCGACGCGACCAAACGTATTTTAACACCGAATGCAACCGGCAGATCGAAACTGCAATACGGAACAACACCCGGTGTCGAGTCTCTGCGCGATGTCTTTCGCAGTCACCTTGCGGTTCTGGAAAACAATCCGGACATTAACAATCTGCCACTCGACCGCATCGTGCTGACAACCGGTTCACAACAGTTACTGTGCCTGCTGACTCAGACATTATTCGACCCCGGTGACATCTGTCTTGTTGCAGCTCCCACGTATTTTGTCTTTCTCAGTGCTCTGGACGGTATGGGAGCAGAAATCATCCCTGTTCCGACAGATGACAATGGAATGAACCCGGACGGACTGGAATCCATTCTTCAGAATCTCACAGATCAGGGCCGACGTCACCGCATCAAGCTGGTCTATGCAGTGAGCTACTACGACAACCCGTCTGGAATCAGTATTTCTGCCGACCGGCGTCAGCGTCTGGTGCATATTGTGCAGGAGTGGTCATCTCCGCAACAGCCACTGTTCCTGCTGGAAGATGCCGCTTATCGTGGCTTACGTTATGAGGGTCCCGTGCTGCCAAGCCTCTGGTCGTACGATGGCGCCGGAGAAACAGTAATCCTGACGCAGACATTTTCCAAATCGTTTTCACCCGGACTGCGAGTGGGTTTCAGTGTACTGCCGAAAAACTTGGTTAAACCAGTATGTGACCTCAAAGGAAATGAAGACTTCGGATCCGCACGATTCAATCAGCATCTACTCGCCGATGTACTGCAGTCCGGCTCCTACACGGCTCATCTGAAACAGGTTGTTGCCAGCTATGAGGTTAAGCGAAACGCGATGCTGGCAGCAGCGACCGAATTCTTTTCTGACATTCCGCATGTCCATTGGATCCGTCCTTCCGGTGGGCTCTACGTCTGGATGACTCTTTCTCCGGAGATCCACACGGGCTTCGACAGTCGATTATTTGAATACGCTACACAGACAGCCAAGGTAATCTATGTTCCAGGAGAGTTGTGCTATCCGACGTCGTGGAACGACCGCCCTCGCAATCAGATGCGACTGAGTTTTGGCGTTGAGTCTCCAGCCAATATTCGAGAAGGGATGCAGCGTCTTGCCTGTGCCGTTCGACATGTGACGGAGTAGTCGTGATGTCACTCGGCGCAACCAACTGGAAACCAAGATGCTCGATCGAAATGCTGCAACTTCGCGCCCGCCTGCAGCAGTGCCTCCGCGATTTTTTCGTGGAACACGACTACATGGAAGTCGATACACCTTTGCTTTCACATGATATCGTGATCGATGTGAATCTGGATCCGTTCGAACTCCCGGTGACCGGAAACAGAATGTTTCTGCAGACGTCACCGGAAGCCTCAATGAAGCGCTTGCTGGCGGCTGGCAGTGGCAGTATCTTTCAGATCACCAGATCGTTCCGTTCAGCGGAACAGGGAGTCCTGCATAATCCTGAATTCACGATCGTTGAGTGGTACGGTCTGGATACGTCGTGGCAGGACCAGATCATGCTCACGGAACAGTTGGTTCGGACGGCAGCCAGCAACGTTTCGGAACAGTTCGCAGAACAGCTCAACCCGGATAAGTTCACAGTCACGACCTACCAACAGGCGTTTGCCACATTCCTTGACCTTGATGTATTGACTGCCTCGATCAGTCAGCTCCGGAAATGCGCCGCCCGCAATCATCTGGTTTCTTCAGTGTCGGATGATCGGGATGATCTGCTGAATCTCCTGCTTGCTGCTGAAATCGAGCCGAAGCTGGGATTGCGCGGTCCGGAATTCCTGATCGACTATCCGAGTTCGCAGGCGGCTCTGGCGCAAACATCTTTGGATGATCCGCGTGTGGCCCGACGTTTCGAGCTCTACATTGCAGGAACCGAAATCTGCAACGGATACCAGGAGCTCACGAATCCCGAAGAACTGTTTCAACGGGATGTACGCGCACAGGCCCGCCGCAGCCAACTCAATTCCGTGCCGCTGCCCGGTGCCCCGGGACTGATGTCAGCGATGGAATCGGGTCTGCCACGCTGTTCGGGAGTGGCTTTGGGGTTTGACCGACTCCTGATGGTACTCACCGGACGCAAATCCATCGACGAATGCCTGCCATTTCCGATAGAGCGGGCATGACGTATCGTACAGTCTTGGATTTCACTGATCCATTGCAACTGACCAGACGTTTGCTCTCTGGCGTGTCACTTCTGTGATTGTTAATCTGCGTGCAGCGTGGCCAAACTCTATTGCCTACTGACGGAAAAACGTCTCAAACGGCAGTGCCTCAGAACTGAAAGACGATTCATGGCTGATGAGCACACATCCGGCAACGAAACCAGTTCTGATCCCGGAAACATGCGTGTCGCAACCAATACGGATCCTGAACCGGTATTTCTGGTCAGTTATCCCAAAATCATCTTTCTGTATCCAACGGTGTTTGCAGCAATTTTCGGTGCGATTTACATGTGGGCGAAAGGCAACGACCCTGTCGCCGGTTATGCAACGCTGCCGGCTCGAATTTTTCTCATCGTTTTAGCCGTCAATCTTGTCGTGATCAGCTTTGACTTCCCCAGGACCACATCCCTGACCTGGTTTTTTGCCATGGTCGCAATCGGCATGGGGCTTTGGGCAATGTTTCATCTCAATTCGGATATCGCTCCCTGGATCACAAAACAACTTGCGAGAATTACACCTCGAGCTAATGCCGCCTTTTACGTGATCTTTACGTTTATCATCATTTTCCTGTTCATGTGCGTGATGGTGAGTCGTCGTTTTGATTATTGGGAAGTCCGTGGCAACGAGTTGCTGCACCATCACGGGTTTCTCAGCGACTTGGAACGTTTTTCAGCACCCAACCTGCGAATCGATAAAGAAATCAATGACGTTTTCGAGTATCTGCTGCTGCGGTCCGGTCGATTGATCGTACATCCCAGCCAGGAACGTCGCGCCATCGTGCTTGAAAACGTGATGTTCATCAGTCAAAAAGAAGAACGGATCACCCGAATGCTGGGAGCACTACAGGTACGTGTTCGTCACGACCACGATCACTCGTAATTGACAGACTCAAGCAGAATATTTACTCAATGCCACCACGAAGAAAAAAGGCTGGAAATCCTCCGGAAGAAAATACAGCGTCACTGGAATCGGCTATGGACGAGCTGAACGGAATTGTCAATGAGCTTGAATCCGGTCAGCAACCGTTGAACGACGCGCTGGAAAGATTTGAGCGTGGCACACGCCTGCTGAAAGCCTGTGACCGTCAACTGGAAGACGCAGCCCGACGAATTGA
The DNA here is from genome assembly GCA_022447185.1 of Fuerstiella sp. Taxonomy (GTDB): domain Bacteria; phylum Planctomycetota; class Planctomycetia; order Planctomycetales; family Planctomycetaceae; genus S139-18. Next base: position 7,455 of record JAKVAY010000062.1, read on the forward strand.
AATCGTTCGGCGTATTGATGAAGACGGAGTGGAAGTCGAAACATTCGATGCAACAGCGACAACCGATCGAATACCTTCAGAATCACCCGATGCAGGTTCCGGAAACCTGTTTTAGGCATCGCTCAGCGTCCGGTTTCGGTATTCCGCTCGCGTGAACCGATTTGTTTTCGATAACGATAACTCACCTTGCGGAGAAGCTGTAATTCCGCCGAGTTCAGCGACTCCTCGCCATCACGGTGAATGCGTTCGAGAATCGCATCCACCTGTTTTTCTTCTTTTTCACATTCTGCTGCTTCCTGACGTTGCCGCTCAGATTCCTTTCGAGCTGTCCGGCGGGCCATCATGCTGGATTGGGCAATCAGTTCGTCTGTATCCGCGTCTTCGCTGTTACCGGAAAATGATTCGAATTCTTCCATTTCTGCCCCCAGTCCAGAAACCTCATCATAGTCATCCTGATCGAAATCAGATCGAAGGTAGCCCGCCTGTGTGGATCGCAGGCCAATCTCATGCAGATGCGTAATGATCACGAAACTGGCCAAAGCAACGACGGCACTCTGATCAAAAATGAAACCCGTCATCAGGCCAAGGAGGCTGATGACAAGTCCCAGCTTCAGCATGACATCGTTGACTTCAACTGATTCATACCGCTCCGACAGAAACGAACGGAGAAGCCGTCCGACATCAAAAGGGACCACCGGCAAAAGATTCACACACAGCAGCAACACATTAGCAAAACAGGTCATTTGTGTGACTGTCACGGCCAGTGAACCCGAGGCCTGTGACAGCAGCATTTCCGTCCCGGAAAATACATTAAACAGTTCTACCTCGATTTCCATGTACTGAAGCTGCACCAGGCAGACCAATGCAATCGCAAGATTGACGACCGGACCGGCCATTTGAACCTGTGTCTGGACGGCAAGGCCCGCTCCATGAGCCTGGCTTGTTATACCTCCAAGTGGCCACAACATCACGTCGGCAACTTTGTTACCTGTCACGTGCGCGACGCAGACCTGCGCCAACTGATGCAACATAACACTCAGCAGTAGAACCGTACCAGCCAACAGTCCCAGCGGCACACTGCCCAGACGCCAGGTAACGGCGGCGATCACCACAAACATCAGCAGGTGGAGACGAACACGGACACCCCATAGCTGTCCGAGCGACAGTGAAAGACTCAAGATGCTCTGTGTGACGTACATCCCTAAAATTGTAGCTGCCGGGAGAGCGCAAAAAAATGACTGATTTCGGAAAATCTACAGTGTGGTAAACCCATTCCGATGGACATTATTTTCAATCATTTCGGATCTCCCAAAAGGTTAATCGGACTGCGCTATTTTTTCCACATTCACTGGGTTCCGTGGATCGGCTGCCACGACTGCTATGGATTCCACTGTAAACGTCTGTCCGGAACGGTTTTGAGAATTGGTCCTGCGATATCCGGCGCCACCGGTCGGCTGTCTCATTCCTCCACTGGTTGCTCGACTTACGGAAGCCTGTCTACTACTGATGGTCACATCAAACGAGGTGCGAAGTCCGTCCGAATTAGTACGAACTCCGTCGAACCACAAAACATCTTCTTCGGGTATTTCACGACGGATAGCACGGGCAGCTCGAAGATAGTGATCACTGATTGCCTTCCTTTCGCGGTCGTCCCTGGGTGTGAGCGTTGACCTTGTATAGTAGACGCGAGTTTCACCCAAAGTGTTCTGGCTGTCTTCTGCTTCATCCCTGATCACCACCTCGGTCGCGACCTCCAGCCTGGCATTCCTGTAAGGCTCCGGATTCAGTGCGCCTTCCCAGGCAATCTGTGGGTCAAATGCAGATTCGTTCAACTGATCACGCAAAACACGAACCATGTCCCATGTCGCGTATACCCACGATACATGCGCCGGATCAGGTGCCTGTGTCTTCCTTTTTCCTGAAGGTGGTTTCCTCAGACGCGGCAGCGACTTCAGGACCAGTAAATGTCCCGGATCCCGTGCATGCATTCCATAGAACCCGGAACTTAGCAAAACGTCTGCGCCTTCATCGTGGTGCTCCTGGAACAGTTGAAATGTTGAATGCCGCAACGTCGGACTGGGTAACACACTGGCAAGCGACAAGACCGACTGACCCGCTGACAGATCTCTGACAACGTTCAATCGGTTCTTCACAGCCGTAATCAGAGTCCTGTGACGAAATATCGGTGTCAGACCTTCTATGGCACCGGGAGCAAGTTGAATTCCCGTATGTGTCGACGGTGATGACACGACGTTTGCAACGGAGGAAGCACCACCAGCCTGAGCGCCTGTTGCATATCGCGCTGTCGGTGCCATGCCTGTCGGTGATCCCGGTGCCATGCCTGTCGGTGATCCCGGTGCCATGCCTGTCGGTGATCCCGGTGCCATGCCTGTCGGAGCCCCCGGCCTATAGCCTGTCGGTGCAGCACCGCTATCATCGTCATCGACATCATCGTCTTCATCGTTGATGTGCCGTCCCCGTTTTCCTCTGGGGGTGCCTAACCCGGCATTCACTTGTTGCGTACCGGAGGTCGTACTTAAATCAACCGCTGCGTCCTTGAGGTGCAGATCAGCACGTGCAACGCGACTTCCCAGCGCCAAGAGAAGTTCCATAGATGGAAAATCGTGGTCACCGTGATCCACAATGGCAACGGCCAGCCTCTCTGCCATGTCTGAATTGATCGACCGGGCCCCAAAAACTTCTTCAAAAACAACGACTGACGCCTGCTTCAGATTCAACGATGTTTTTTGTTGGCCCTTCACGACTGAATGGATAATCTTTTCGGCGTCTTCTGAACCACAGGCCACAAGTCCCCGCACGATCGCCTGAAATACCTGCCGATTGCTGAGACGAGGCCTGAATACGCGTTTTGCAATCACTGGCATCCTCTCTTGGCCAACTTCGTCATTAACAGTGCTGCGCCGGCGACCACGCCGCGATGATGAAGGTTTCGCAACGGGTGCCGCAGGCACTTCCTCTTCAGCACCAGGACCATTCGGGTTATTGCCCCAGGGATATTTTTGTATCGGTACACTCGGCGCCATGCCAGTCGATGCACGTGGCACAGCATTGCTGTCATCGTCATCGACATCATCGTCTTCATCGTTTATGTGCCGTCCACGTTTGCCTCTGGGGGTACCTAACCCGACATTCACTTGTTGCGTACCGGGTGTCGGAACTGCTTCATTAATAAGGGGTGGTTCCAATGAGACGTCGAGCAGCTTCTTCAGTAGCGCGACAAGCCTGAGTTGATCTTCAGCTGACGCGGCCCGTGCGTTGATCGCTTCGGGAATTATCGGGCTGCGCATCCGCACCGCCATCTCAAAGTGCTGATCCTGCCAGTGTGAATAGGCTGGTCCGGTCCGCAGTCCAGGAAACACACCAGCGAACAAATCCAGATTGGGAATCGAGAATCCAAAGAATCGGCGTCGCCTGTTCTGATCAGAAGGCCCGGCAGAATATTTCCCTGCTTGCGGCCTCATGGTGCCAGGCGCAACTCTCTTGGCGGAGTTCGGCTTCCCCGCAACGGTCTCCGCACTGGCGTGGGTGAAGAATTCTTCACCTCCATACCAACCGCCCAGGGTGCAGATCATCAGTCCCACCAGAACAACGCGATTCGAGTTTTGCATCCGGCAGGCTCCTGGAAACCGTGACAATTGCGGGGCGACAACTGGATTACTAAATCCGCCCGTCAATATCACACAAAATAAGCCGGACCGAGGCGGCACACAAGAAACATATTCACAAAGCACTTCCGTCGTAGACAGCAACGGAAGTGTTTTAAGAAAATTTGGCTTTGGAAGTACTTCGTCAGGCGGTCGCCTGTTCATATCGACGGGCGACTTCCTCCCAGTTTACCACGTTCCAGAATGCAGCGATGTAGTCGGGGCGACGGTTTTGATAATTGAGGTAATAGGCATGCTCCCAAACGTCCAGTCCAAGAATCGGAGTTCGTCCCTGCGAAAGTGGTGTATCCTGATTAGCCGTACTTTCGATCACCAGCTTGCCATCTGAGGCAACACTAATCCATGCCCAGCCACTGCCAAACCGGGTCGCAGCAGCATTGTTGAATTCTTCACGCATAGAATCGGCGCTGCCAAAAGCACCGTTGACAGCATCAGCCAGTTTTCCGGAAGGGTCACCCCCGCCATCCGGAGAAAGCACTGTCCAGAACAAAGAGTGGTTGGCATGCCCTCCCCCGTTGTTTCGCACGGCCCCCTGAATAGCAGACGGAATGCTCGAAAGTTCCTTCATCAGTTCGATGATACATTTATCAGCCAGGTCGGAGCCTTCCAGCGCCGCATTTGCTTTGGTGATGTAGGCCTGGTGATGCTTCGTATGGTGGATTTCCATCGTTTGGGCGTCGAAATGTGGTTCGAGCGCGTCATAGGCGTAGGGAAGTTCCGGAAGTGAATGCGGCATCAATTTGACTCCTGCGATCGTAACCCGATCTGGGTGTTCAGTTGAATCTGTGACCTGCACATCGATACGTAATATGCCATCACGCGACTGAGTGCGTTTGCGGAACACATTCTAGATGTCCTTCGCAACACAACAACCATGATGGCACTGGTGTCAACCGGAATCGTGGAGATCAAACTCGATGAATTGAGATATTTAGATTTCTTCCGCAGCTGGAAATCGACCGTCTGATTGCAGGAAAACCATATAAGGCAGGTCAATTATCGGTCCCGTGTCAGACCGATTCGTCTGTCGTTGTCACCTGATCGCTGCCTGAATTCTCTGCTTCGGTATTCGATTCCGATAACTTACGCTGGTACAGCTCAAGGGCGTCATTAATGACACGCATATGCACGCCTCCGCTGCCCACGTGGACGGCCTTTTTCTGCCAAATGAGCGCTTGTTCAAGATCCCCCTGTTCGTAATGAACTCGAGCCAGAGTGTCGAGATACATCGCATTGACATATCCCGAACCCTCATTTGCCAGCTCTGCTGCTTTCATAGCCAGATCGAGATCCCGCATGTCACCGGACATCTGTACGGCAAGTTCCCAGGCAATACGGTTAAGTAGTTCCGTATTTTTGAGATTCGATTCAACAAGATCTGCCGCAATTTCGTTGTACTCAGCCTGCCTGCCTAAACTCAGCAGAAGTTCCAACTGCATAATTCTGAATTTTTGACTGTCAGCCTGACTATTTGCAGTTTCCGATAAAAGACCCAGAGTGGCCTCAATGTTATTCTGGGCAATGGCAGCTCGTAATTCGCATCCTGTCTGAAACAGGCGCGCAGCCTGTTCAATGTCATACTCCTCTGCAACGACTTGTGCCAGAGGCTTCCCAATTTCCGATGGATGGCCAATCCACGCAACGTGACCGGTCTGATTGATGACGAATACACATGGCAATCGATTCTGCCCGGCTGATTCCATGTATCTGGATGTGGTTAAACGCTCTGCATCCAGAGCAACTGTATACATCGCCTCTCCTGACTCCCCAGTTTGAACTCGACTTTGAACGCGACCAGCCCACTGTCTTTGTCGCCCATACTTGGCAACAATTGGGATGACAGTTTCGGAAGGCTCCGCAGCAATCCCTACCAGGTGCACCTGATCTCCGTACATCTGGTGAACTGAGCTCAACTGGTTCAGGCTTGCCAGACATGGCCTGCTCCATGTCCTCCAGAAGTGCAGAACGTACGTTGTGCCTTCGACAAATTCACCGTCAAACGGCGTTCCATGAACCACTGATGTGAGCCGAAGCGGAGGAGCCGGCATACCTGGAATCAATGTTGGTGTGACAGCTTTCGGTTTTTGCAACATCTCGACAGTCTCTTCATCTGTCCTGGCGAGGAACTGTCTGCGGGCCTTACTGAGATCCCATCCACCACCAACAATTTCTGCCAGCGGTCGATCGATGAAGGCGGGATGACCGATCCAGGCGACTTTGCGATTCCTGTCGATAATAAATGCACACGGAATGACTCTCAGATGAGCTGCCTCCATGAAATTCCTGTACGTTTGCTGATCACGGTCCAGGGCAATGGAATAGGAAAGAATTTGGTTCCAATTTCCACCATCCTTAGTGCCAGAGTCCAGGAACGCTTCAACGGTGGCCTCATCCTCATCGGTTACACCGATGAATTGAACTTCCGGACCGTACTGCTGTTGTAAAGCACTAAGATGAGGCATGTTACGGACGCAGGGACGACACCACGTCGCCCAGAACTCCATAACGATCACGTGGTCACCGGAAAACGATTTGACGTCGGGACCATGGACAACAGTTGCCAGATCGATTGCAGGCGCGTCGCTGCCTGGTGCAAACACTTCAGACAACACGTCTTTTGCCCGGAGCAATGGTGAGCGTGATTCATCGACTGATTCATCGACTGATTCATCGACTGATTCATCGACGGCTGCCTGCTCGGATGCTTTCTGACATCCAACGGCCAACAGCATCACAAACGACGTCAGGGATAGTGTCCATACGACCTTCATTCGTACCTCCAGTGACACCCGGTTTCGCCTCCAGCAGACTGTATCTGCAAGATTCAATTTATTGTCTTACGGTGTCGTACTATTGTGTGCACAAAACTATCCGGTGATATGCTCGAATCACAATTTCAGCCATTATCATCGCAGGGCTTCAACAGCACTCCCATCATTCGGCAACCTCTGAGTTCGGGAAGCACTGCCCTCACACAACATTGCTGGTGATCTTTTGCGTCTCATTCTTCCCAATCTCCTCTTCGACGACACGCTTTCCGGTCACAATGTCAGAATAAATGCCTCATTGAAACGAGTAATGGATTCGCTCGCACCGCTGACCGGTTTGATTGGCACACACGGGGACTTTGTTGTCGTTGCACTGAGCGGGATACCATCAGAGATTCCCGAACCACTGGCCGACATACGTTACATTACACCTGATCAGATTTCAGAGCAAATCGGCATAACGTCTGCCAGTGCAACTGTGACTCCCTGGGGCTGGGACACGCCTGCACGACAGTTAGCGAACTCAATCGGATCACTTGATCCCGTTCCATCCACTGAATCTGTTCTGATGGTAAACAGCCGAAAATTCCTGGCCGATTTCGACACGACAACTGGTGAAGCCCAAGGCATATTATTCGACAGTGGTTTCGGCCGCATATGCGATGACATTTCCGTACTGCAGGACGCCGTAAAAACGCTGTCACACCAGGGTATCAACCGATGGATCGCCAAATCTGCCTGGAGCGCCTCGGGACGGTGTCGGATCACTGGAAACTCGAGCGACATCAACAAACACCAGCGGGACTGGCTGCGCAAACAGCTGGATCGGACGGGCTACGTCTACCTGGAACCGTGGTTGCCCGTCCTTCGGGAATGTGGAATCCAGCTGGAGATCTCATCACCCGCATCAAAGGAATCACGTGTGCATCTACTGGGCACCACAGAACTCATCACGGATGCCCGTGGGCGTTATCTTGGCAGCATGCTTTCGGATCACCTGGACCCGTTATGGTGCCCCGCAGTTGACCATGCGATGTTGATTGGGCGCCGGGCATCGGAACTTGGTTACTTCGGGCCGCTGGGAATCGACTGTATGCAGGTCATGCTTCCGGATCGACGGCTGGCGCTTCGGCTGTGTCACGACATCAATGCACGATTCACGATGGGGCGTCTGGCAATGCGACTGCGGTCCCGGCTTCACGGCAAACGTGCCGGCGTTTGGCTCCATTCATCCGCTTCGTCCCGGCAGGAAGATCTCGTAACAACCAAAAAATGTCCGACATTCGACGCCACAGATGTCGTAGACGTAGTCAGTGTGAGTCCTCGAATGATCGGAGATCTGCCGACAGCAGTTGATTCACGATTGTATGTTACAAACGGCCACGAGGAGGCAGAGAAGCTGGTTCTCTCTCTCCGAAAGCATGTTGGCATGCAGAAATACTACGGTGGATGACGATGCAGTACAGACACAGTTGTTGCTGACCCCAGGAACTCGACTATGAACCAACCCAAAAATCCGGACCAGCTGCGTCCCTGGTCTTTCGAATGGTTTGAGGCCCAAAAGCAGCATATGGGCGAAGCTGCCTGTCGCCATGTCGGATTCTACGTAATTCCGGATGATCTGAGGCTGTCAGTTGTGATTCCGGTCTACAACGAAGAAGAAACTCTGAGAAACCTGGTCGAACGTGTACGCGAGGTGCCGGTACGCAAAGAAATCGTCATGGTAGATGATTGCAGTGGTGACAGATCACGGGAAGTCATGAAGGGTCTCGAAGAAGAGGCGACAGATGACGACTTTAACCAAATTCGCACGTTGTACCACGACATCAATCAGGGAAAGGGTGCAGCGCTTCGGACCGGGTTTGCCAATGTGTCCGGTGATATTGTCATCATTCAGGATGCAGATCTGGAGTACGATCCAGCAGAGTATCCTCGTCTCCTGCGCCCGATTATTGAGGATCGGGCTGACGTGGTGTACGGAAGTCGTTTTCTGGGCGATCAGGCACACCGCGTCCTGTACTACTGGCACTACGCAGGCAACCGTTTTCTGACGATGATGTCAAACTGGTTCACCAACCTCAATCTGACGGACATGGAAACCTGCTACAAAGTCTTCAGAAGATCGGTCATTGGCGACCTGGTGCCACAACTGAAACAAAACCGATTTGGTTTCGAACCCGAAGTAACGGCTCGTCTGGCGCGGGGAAGGTACCGCATCTTTGAAATGTCTGTCAGCTATTCAGGACGGACCTACGCGGAAGGCAAAAAAATCGGCTGGCGCGATGGATTCTCAGCACTCTGGTGCATTGTACGGTACGGCCTCGCGGACTAGTGTTTCTTCCAAGGTCTTTTTTGACTGCTCGTGTACCACAGGCTTCGCCACGTTTCCCGTGACAACGCGACGCTGGCAGAGCGTTGGAGCTCTTTACCACTACAAGTTCACGATTCACATCAGGTAATCAAATCTCGAATATCGGTCTGTGTGACGGCACCGAGAGCTTTTCCGACCGCATTGACGAATTTCTGCTTCGCATGACCTGACATTGCTGCGAGAACTGATGTCACTTTCAACCAGATATGTTCGATCGATTTTTACCGAGGGACTACGGAAGCAAAAATCCCGCATGTGCTATTAGCGATAGAGCATGACGAAGCACCACAGGAGATATGTGCACACGAATCATGTCAATCACAATGATGCGGTCGTCCTGCCGTTCCGCAACAATCGTTAATTTTTTGTTTCGAGTGATTACCACGTAAGACAATCGGCATGCATCGGCCATGATGCTTCGAAATGTCCGACAATATCGACGCAACTCGTTAACTATAGCGTCAGACGTTGATTTGAGTTTCTCGCCGATCTTTTCCCGATGTTTTTCCGTAACCACAGGGTTTTTCCGCCTGTTAAAGAACCCAACGGAAACATTTGGGAATTGACAGTCAACAGGATATGATTCCGTATGGTTCCCGGTTGCATTCATTACAGACAGTCATCTGCTTATCGTAAACGCGGTTTCCGAGTGTCCAGAGGAAGGCTCCGAAACCGCCTACGACAGCAAGGCATACGACGATGCTGAAAATTGCAGGTCCAAAATCACGTTATTGTGACGGCGTCTCCAGACGAACATGGATGCAGGTCGGCTCGTTGGGACTCGGCGGCATGGCTCTGCCTGAGATCCTGCGGGCAGAGTCGGCAGGAGCTACAAACGCAAAGGCCAAGAGTATCATTATGGTGCTGCTGCCGGGCGGCCCCTCACATCTGGACATGTACGATTTGAAACCGGAGGCTCCGTCGGAAATTCGTGGAGAGTTTCAGCCGATCTCAACGAATGTTCCGGGCGTAGACATCTGTGAACTTTTGCCGCGTCTTGCACGCAACGCTGACAAGCTCACTTTTCTGCGTTCACTGATGGGCTTTAAGGACGACCACAACACTCATTGGTGTTCGACAGGATGGAGATCTCATCCGCCAATGCCGTCCTCACCCATTGAGCCTGGATTCCCCCCCGGTGACTGGCCTTCGCTGGGCGCTGTGCTCTCCAAACAATTTGGCCCGAAAGTCAGCGGTGTCCCCGCCTGTGTCGACCTGATACCGGTTGACCCTGACGCTCGGTTCATCATTCGAACTGATCCCGGACAGCCAGGGTTCCTCGGTGCCGGCCACGCCGGATTCAAAGCGAAGGCAGTGGAACGTGGAAATCTTGTACTCAACGGCGCAAGCCTGGATCGGCTGTCGAATCGGAGGGCCCTGCTGTCCAGTTTCGATCAATTACGCCGGAAGATCGATCAGCGAGGTTTCTCAGGCAGCCTTGATGAATTCAATAGACGGGCGTTTGATGTGCTGACCACTCCACGGCTGGCCGAAGCACTTGACTTAAGTCGCGAAGACGCAGCGACAAGGGCGCGCTATGGTCTGGACCGCACCTATTCCGGCGAACGTGAAGGTAAAACCCATCTGGATCAGTTTCTCCTAGCACGACGAGTCATTGAGGCAGGCGCCCGCTGCGTGACACTTTCATTCAGTCGCTGGCCGTTCGGTCGGATGCTGCAGGGTGATTACAACTGGGACTGGCACAAAGATAACTTCAACGAGGCCCGCGGAGCTCTGCCACTGTTCGATCTGGGTCTTTCTACACTAATTGAAGATCTGTCCGAGCGGGGTTTGCTGGATGAGACTGCCGTCGTCGTCTGGGGCGAGTTCGGTCGAACTCCGAAAATCAATGCAAACGCCGGTCGTGATCACTGGCCGAAAGTGGGAGGCGGGTTACTTGCCGGTGGTGGGTTGAAGACAGGACAGGTCATCGGATCAACAACCCGCTGGGGCGAAGAGCCATTCACACGCCCCGTTCATTTTCAGGAAGTGTTCGCTTCGCTTTACAGACAGCTGGGTATCGATGTCGCAACAACGCAACTGACGGATCTGGCAGGCCGCCCTCAGTATCTCGTCGATGGACACATGCCCATGCCCGAACTCACTGGATAGATCGGCGCGTCTGTCGATCGGTACTGACAGGAGAGGAAGATATTGGTTCGCCGCACTCGCTTCGCGAACACGGAGATCGTTCCTCAGTCTCCGGTGAACGAGTCGTGGCCATTACGAGTGATTTGCTGTTGTACTGGCTGTTGCTGTTGACCATGAGCCGGTTTTCTTCCACATTCGTTTTGCACCAAACGCGTACTGACTCGGCACCGCGGTCTGATTTTGGAAACCGGAGTCATGCAGCTTACCGACGCACAGATCACCGAATTCAACGACAGTGGTCTTTTATTTTTGCCCGAACAGTTCACGCGTGAGGAAGCGGCGCTGTTGCGAACAGAGGCCGAACGCATCTATGAACTCGATCGCAAGGAAGTGTGGCGAGAGTCAAATGGAGCTGCCCGTACTGCATTTGCGGCTCATAAGTACAGCGATGGATTTCGGCGGCTCGGAAGACATCCGCGGCTGATCAACCCCGTGATGCAGCTCCTGGCTGGCCAGGTCTACATGCACCAGTACAAAGTCAACGCCAAGGCTGCGTTTGACGGTGACGTTTGGCAGTGGCATCAGGATTACGGCACCTGGCAGCGTGATGATGACATGCCGGAACCCCGAGCAATGAACATTGCGGTGTTTCTCGATCCGGTAACGGCTGCCAATGGCCCGCTTATGTTTATTCCCAGGAGCCATCGGCGCGGCGTTTTTGAGGCAGGTCACGATCTGCAGACCACCAGCTATCCTCTGTGGACTCTTGACCGAGCGACGGTGAAGCAACTGGCCGACGAAGGTGGGATCAATGTCCCCACAGGCCCTCCCGGTTCCGTCATCATGTTCCACAGTAATCTGGTCCATGCAAGTCCGTCCAATATCAGTCCCTGGCACCGCTGTATTGTCTATCTCAGTTTGTGTGAAGTGAGCAATCACATTCGTCGGTTTCAACGCGAAGAATGGATCGCTCAACGGGACTTCACTCCAATTGAACCGCTGGCCGATGACTGTCTGCTGGATATGCCGTCACCTTCCTGTCCGACTCAAGAGTAGCCACTGATGAACCTGACGCAACTTCTGCAGCAGCGACTGGAATCAGAGGGACCAATTCGAGTGGGTCTGATTGGTGCTGGTAAATTTGGTTCAATGTTTTTGTCTCAGGTACCGTCAACCGCCGGCCTGGAAGTGACAGTGATTGCCGATCTCGATCCACAGCAGGCTCGAGTGACCTGCGGTGCGGCCGGGTGGAATGCGGAACAAGTTTCCCGCACACGGTTTGTCGAAGATGGCATGGTGCTTGTAGCGGCCGATACTGTCGATGTCGTCATTGAAGCCACCGGACATCCGACGGCGGGCGTCGCACACGCACAAGCCGCCGTGAATGAGGGCAAACATATCATCATGGTCAACGTTGAGGCGGACGTTCTGGCAGGACCGTTACTTGCCAGAAAAGCCAAATCAGCCGGAATCGTTTATTCAATGGCCTATGGCGACCAACCGGCCCTGACTTGTGAACTGGTGGATTGGGCACGAGCCTGTGGATTTGAAGTTGTGGCGGCGGGAAAGGGCACAAAGTATTTGCCTTCGTATCATACCTCGACTCCGGATACGGTCTGGGATCACTACGGCATCACAGCAGAACAGGCCACCTCTGCTCGAATGAATTCGCAGATGTTCAACTCTTTTCTCGACGGAACCAAATCGGCAATCGAAATGGCAGCGATTGCCGATGCCACCGGATTAACGTCTGCACCATACGGCCTCATATTCCCTCCCTGTGGAACTGATGATTTACCTCATGTGATGAGACCCCGCGATACGGGCGGACAGTTACACCACAAGGGGCAGGTAGAAGTGATCTCATCGCTGGAACGAGACGGTCGTCCAGTGCACCGCGATCTGCGATGGGGCGTCTACGTGGTACTGGAAGCTCCCAACGACTATGCGGCTGAATGTTTCCGACAATACGGCCTGATAACCGACGACACCGGGCGTTATGCCGCAATGTACAAACCGTATCACCTCATTGGCCTGGAATTGAATATTTCGATCCTCTCCGCCGTACTGCGGAATGAGCCCACTGGCTGCGTGACAAATTTTCGAGCCGATGTCGTAGCCACTGCCAAGCGAGACCTGTCGGCTGGTGAGGTTCTGGACGGCGAAGGAGGCTTCACTGTCCGCGGCAGGTTGATGCCGGCCTGTGACAGTCTGCAATTACATGGATTGCCGATCGGACTCGCAAGCGGTGTGAAGCTGACACGTCATGTGCCCGAAGGGCAATCGCTGTGCTGGCATGATATTTCAATCGACGATACAAACGAAATTGTACGTCTCAGACGATCAATGGAACGGTCGTGTCGTACCGAGTGGAATATCTGTGAACCTGTCGTTGCCGTACCACCGGTGTAGCAATTTTCACGACGGCACACGCCATGATTTCTCTGGGGGCCGGAACACTGAAGGAATCTGCCGGGTGAATGAACCACAAAGTCCGATCAACCAAAATCAATCAAATCACCATTTGTCTCACCACATCAGACGTTCACTCTCTCCGACATCTTGCAGAAGATATCCGATGTGAGCAGTCGATCGACTTCACTGCCAGGTCGCGCACGATATTCCACACGAGGCCATTTCCAAATTCTCGACCTGATTTAACACAACCGAATGACATCCAGGATTGTTCTGTTCAAGCACGAACAGGCACGTAACATAAGTCCGTCGCACAAACTTTCTCTAAACATGGTGCCTGCCACGGTCGATACAGGAAGCACCTTTCCCGACGCTATTCCGCACGATCATACTGGAGCCGCATATGGCCCTGCACGTACGGTTCTGTGAGAGACTGAGTCACGACGAATCGTCGTGGCTCAGCCCTTCCCCGGCGGGTTCAGGAAACCGCCTCACGGATTTGTGAATACGCAGATTCACAACCGTTGATCATGAATTGGAAATCGTTTCCTGCCTGCAACCACTGTACGCCACAGTCGATCAGCAATTTTGCAAAATCCGGGTCCGCATCCAGTCCTGATCCGATGAACTTTCCGGCCGCCCTTGCTTTCGATGCAACGGTTGTCATGACATCGACAACTTCGGGATGCGTCGTCTCGCCCAGTCGGCCCATCGAACCTGACAGGTCCTGAGGCCCGAGTACCAGTGAGTCGAGTCCTTCGATCTTCAAAACCTCGTCCAATTCCTGCACCAGTTCGATGGTTTCCACCTGGATGGTCACAAACACGTCTCGATTTGCCTGTTGAAGATATTCCTGCTGCTGTAGTCGCCCATACTGCATCGGTCGGCGCGGTCCAAATCCACGAGTACCCATTGGAGGATAGCGGCATGCAGAAACAAATTTTGCAGCATCCTGTGCTGAGTATGCTCTGGGCAGAATGATTCCCTCAGCTCCGGAGTCAAGCACACGCTTCACCCATCCGACGTCATTGCTCGGAATGCGAACAATTGAAGGAGCACCACCCGCCCGTGCCGCAATCAGATGTCCGAGCATTGACTCCGTCGTAGCCGGATTGTGCTCCATGTCAAACCAGAAAAAGTCGACACTGGGAGCAAGTGCCTCGGTCACGGTGGGATCGGTATGTGTAATGCCTGCACCAAGTACGGTTTGTCCGGCGCGGAGTTTTTCGCGCATCCGATTGATGTTTGTACTAATCATTGCTGTTGAATTCACTTTCTTTGACGTAACGTGCCGGCTGTTCCAGGAAACATTGATCACGGTCTGCCATTGGCTGGCAAAATCCACAATCTGACACAGGCTAACCGGCCCTGCCGACTCCGTTAAGGACTCCGGGCCCGGAAAACCCTGTATTGCTGTGTTTAACACAAGACCGACAGGCAACAACACTAATTAGGCAGCGACAAGGTCAGATGCCTGGTGTCAAACCGAGTGCCCAACAGACATAACGGTTGACGATAAAATTCCGTAAACCTGACAGCGCCATCGGATGTCGACATCTATTCGGCACCGATGGCCCGGTTGAACGCCGGAACAACCTCCTGCGCAAACAATTCGAGACTGTGAATCCATTGATTCCGATCATCCCAGTCATGAGCGGTCAGAATCAATGTGCCGAACGGGCCAACTTGTTCGCGCAACCCAAGCAACTGCCCCGTCACGTGTTCCGGATCTCCGGAAATGATCACATCGTCCATGAAGTAATCGAGTGTACAATCGGAATCAGTCTGCTGTTCATCGCGTTTCCACATGGCAACCCCAGTCGGTGCCGTTGCCTGGGTCAGGTCGAGAATGTACTGAATGCACGATCCAAGAGAATTACTTTTTGCCAACCGCTGCGCGTCGTCCGTCGAATCTGCAACGAACACATTTCTTGCGACCGCCCAGTCGGAAGGATCGGCCGTTCGATCAGCGCACGCAGCCGCCTCAGCATAGGTCTGCCACTGTCCCTGCAGACAGTCGCTGTGAAGCATATGGTGACTGATAAACCGAAATCCCCGTTCCGCCGCTTTTTGCAGTCCAACCGACGTACGGCTGATACTGGGAACATAAATCGTTGGGTGCGGAAGCTGAAATGGTTTGTGCAAATGCCCAACCCCCAGATCAGGATAAAGGTTGTCCTTCATCCTGACGTTCCAGAACCGACCTTCGATGTCAATTGGTAAATCTTCGTTCCATAGTCGCATGATCATATCAATGGACTCGGACACTCGGGCTCCCATTTCGCTCGGGGCCGATCCGAAGACCTCCATATCCGTGGGGATCGCACCCGGCCCAAAACAGACGTTCAGGCGTCCATGTGACATGTGATCCAAAAACGCGAGCCGTCCGGCCACATGCATGGGATGGTGATACTGCAGGCAAACCGGTGCCGGACCGATCCGAATTCGATCCGTCAGGCCAAGTACCTTTCCGAGAAATATTTCCGGCATGACGATATTCTCAATCGAGGACGAATGATGTTCCCCCACCCAGAAATCGTCAAAGCCAAGCTCCTCACACTTCACAGCCAGTTCAAGATCTTCATCGATACATTGCGCTAACGGCTTACCAGGATCGTGAATCGGCATCACGAACATTCCAAGCCGCAGTGGTGTCGCCTGGGTCATTACGTTACTCCCCCATCCAGAAACTCAGCGAGGTCGACATTCAGGCGATCCGCGTGTGTATAAAATGCCTTCAGAGTCCTCTCGTCCACCGGTATACCGCGGGTCTCACGTTTTCTCCGTGCGCGAAATTCGATTTCCCCGGGTACCAGCACTTCATCGAAACCGGGTGCCGGTGGTGATGACTTCATGTAGGCCACGGTCTCATCCATCAGTTGCTTAAATGTATCTATCGGACAAAACGCAGAAGGATCGATGACGATGAAACAGACTCCGTTGCCAAACACCTCCGTGTCCTGACAACTGATCCCGGCAAGTGCGCTGCCAAGAACTTCGACCAAAAGGCTGAGCGCGAATCCCTTGTGCCCGACTTCGGCTCCCAGCGGCAGAATCCCTCCACGTGGTGGCCCATAAAACACATTGGGATCATTGGTGGGGTTCCCATCAGCGTCCAAAATCCATCCTTCGGGAACTGATTTACCCTCATTACGATGGAATCGGATTTTCCCTTCCGGCGCAACCGATGTGGAAAAGTCGGCCACAATCGGATCCCCACCTGTCGGGGCCGCCCACGCAATGGGATTGGTTGCCAGTCGACCCTCACGACCGCCAAACGGAAGAACAAAGTGTCCGTAAACCGGCGAGTTGCATGTCGACAGCGCAATCATTCCACTGTCAGCAGCAAGTTGCACCCATGCGCCGATGCGTCCGATATGATTGCAACGTTTTGTAATCACGCAGGCCGTCCGCTGCTCACGCGCCATGCGGACAGCCTCGTTCACGGCGCGTTCAGCTCCGACCGCACCGAACCCCTGACCGCAGTCGACAACGGCTGTTGTCGGTCCGGTCTGCTGAACTGATACCGGCGCATCAATATCAATCGAACCATCGGCCACGAATCCCAGATATTCGGGAATTCGCATCACTCCATGCGAGTCATGCCCCATCAGGCTGCTGGTGACCAGTGCCCCAACTGTTGCCTGAGACTTAGCTTCATCAACACCGGCGGCTGCAAACAACGCCAGTCCGGCACGGGAAACGTTCTCTGACCGATAGAGCTGACTCATACTGACCCCAGTGATGCTGATTCCCCGACGACACTCCCGCAGACAGCTTTGTTCAGCGCGGGCATAAGTTCTTTGGCGAACAATTCCATGCTGCGAATCCAGACGTCCCTGTCATCCCAGTCATAACTCATGAGAATCAATGTCCCAAACTCACCAGTTTCTTCCACCAGTATCAGTAACCGCCGCAAAACCTCATCCACATCACCGGCAATAATCTGCTCCGTCATCAAAAAGTCCAGATTGCATTCAGAATCAGGCATATCCAGATCACGTTTGTAGATCTGACGACCCAGGCCTTTGTCAAAAAGCCCGCCGATATATTCATAATTTCTTCCCAGTGAATTTGTCCGGGCAAGTTCAACCGCCTCCTTTGTGGTATCGGCCAACAGAATGGATCTCGCAACTTTGAACTCCGTGCGGCTCGGTGTCCTTCCGACTCCGTTTGCTCCGGCAGCATAAGTATTCCACTGATCGGCAACGACGTTACCGGTCACAAGACAATGAGCAAAGGGCTGAAAACCTCGTTGCCCGGCCACCGTCATACTGTACGAATTACGACTCGTTCCAGGCATCGCGATCGGCGGATGGGGTTTCTGAAACGGCGGATGGATGTACCCAATCAGGGATTCCGCATCGACCGTGTCTTCCAGTTTGAATTGCCAGAATTCGCCATTGTGTTCATATGGCGGACCATGCGACCACAGATCAAGGATCACATCAATTGCCTCAAGTGCCATCCGTCCGCCATCTTTGGGATCGATTCCAAACAGTTCATGGTCAGCAGTTACACTGCCGTTTCCCATACAAAGATTGAGTCGTCCCTTCGAAAGATGGTCCAGCATCGCCAGGCGGCCGGCGACCATCGCCGGATGATGCTGATTCAGGCACAGAGGGGCAGGCCCCATACGAATCTGACTGGTTTCACCAAGCGCCCGTGCAATAAAAATCTCAGGCATCACAATCGTTTCATATTTCATCGTGTGATGCTCGCCGATCCAGAACTCACTGAAGCCCAGTTCCTCGGCAAGAATGATTAGTTCAAGGTCTTCATCGTAACCCTGAGAGAGTGACTTTTCGGGCGTATGAAACGGCATAATGAACATACCGTAATCAATCTGCTGAACGCTCTGAGCCATGTTCCCTGATCCTTTATTCCTGATATAGATGCCGGCTGTATTGCCGGTAAGCGTTCAACTAACCACGCTTGTTTTCCATCCATTCGCGAAACGGCCTGACCACGATAACGCTGAGCACAGTAACTGCCACAATTCCTGACATCGAAAACCACCTGGACTGCAATACCCCACCGTCCGGATCGTGATTATCCCAGTAACCTTTCAGCCCCAGGCCAAAAAACAACAATCCGGCACTGACGTACAGTGCCCGTATCAGGACAGATGATCTCAACGCTGCCGGCACGTGGTTCATTTCGATCCACAGATTCACAAGGCAAAAAATTCCACACGCAAGCACACCCGTGAACAGATTCACAGGGCGTAACACGACCAGAATCACCTCCTTTGGACTCCGTGATGCAGATTCGGTTTTCCGGCGCAATCTCTGGTCCGTCTCGCTGTTGGAACGGTCCGATATGTCGTTGGTATCAGAATGCAACTGCACGGTTTGTTGTCCGGTCACGTTGTTGGCATTTTCCCTGCCGACAGAAAACACATGATTAAACATCAGCAGAATCACGAAGGCCGAAAAAACGGCATGCCATATCAGCACGACTCTGGCAATTGACTGACGACGCGTCTTGACCCAGTCCGGATTGAAAGAGCGAAGAATCTCTGTCACGACCGCGACCCCGATCTCGATCGTCCCGTACAGCGTTCCAAACATTGTGAGAATCGCTCCACTCACATAGAGTGGATACAACCAGGGATGAACATCGGTGAGAATTCTGGACTGTTGCCCGAGCATATCGCCACTATCAGGAATCTCTTTACCCGGGCCAAGCAACTCCACACCCGATGCCACAAACACCGCACTGAACGCCACGATCAGGCCGAAACTAATGCCACAGTCGATGACTGGTGCTTTCAGCCATCTCCTGGCCGGATGGCTTGGATCATTCGCAATGTTCTGCAGTTCACCGGCGGTTGGAGGGGTCGAACCGGCATAGCCCCATCGTTTTTCTCTCAGCCATGTTGTGTAGGCCATGTAATCGAACGCCGCTCCCCCAATGACCCCGACATAGGTCGTCAGCTCAACCCATTTTGGAGTATTCCAAACCGTGTGATATTTGTCTTTGATCCATGGCGGGTAGTCACCAAACTGGGGAGTGACGAATCCTCGCATCATTTCAAAATAGTCTGGATCGTACATCACTAAAGAGACAATCGCCGCAACCATTAATGCGACGACCACAACGATCTGGATACGTTCCATGAACGTATAACCACCACTAAAGCAGAGCGCAACCACCAGCCCCACCAGCAGAAGGGCCCACATAAATTGTGCACCACCGAAAAGGCTGTCGGTCGTACCAGTGAGCAGCGCCACATAGTTCCCAAGTGTGCTGCTGTGAAAACTCATCCAGGTCGGCTGCACGACGCAGATCATCAGTAACAGCATCATCGGGAGCCATCCGCGAGGCCCCGGCAAATCCATCATGCGTCGAAAAGGATGGACACCCGTCAGAAGAAGATGTTTAGAAGTCCCGAATACCAGGACCCATTTCAACATTGAGATAAACAGAAACAGAAACAGAATGTTGTAACCGAACAGCACTCCCCCGCGGGTGGAGAAAATGAGTTCGCCCGTGCCGATCGTAACACTCGCAACGACGGCTCCCGGACCGAACAACGTGAGCCACGACAGCGGACTTCGCGATGTCAACGCCTTTGGCAGACTCGGCAATGATTCGCCATCGTCAGTCGCATCGTAGTTTGCCATTTCTGACATATGCGTTTCTGTCACCTCAAAGGACTAATTCGTTCGAAACCATTCGATATTAACGCAATCCGCTGATAACGGCTGCCCATACTCATTCATTTCTCTGGTTCACCAATGTACTTTCAGCGTTCAGGGAAGTACAACCTGCACGCTGTCATGCGGCGTGGCCGCGATCAGATTCGGAGACGTTTTGATCCGGTCCTGCCGCACCGCAATTCAATCGTGCTGTACAACACCAAACACAGAATTAATACCGCGCACCGAGTTGTTACGGCGCACTGATTGCTCGAACCAGCTGACAGAAACACCTATGGTCTGAACCTGTTGACGGTGCGTTCCCTGTGTTCTTCCGTTTCAATCGCAGTGACCAATCTGCATAAATACCGCAAGTCCAGCTATCGCTGGTTCAAAAAAGTGGATCTTGCAGCCAAACAGGCTGGATATTTAATAACGCCGAAGGAACCTCGAACGAGAATTTCCATGTCCTTACGGATAGCCGTCGGATCGGTGGTCAAATGACGTCAACGTGGCAACATAAGGCCAACATTGTGCCCAAAAACGCAGTAGAGTGGATCACTCAGGGTCAATCCTCTGCAACCTGATTCGAACGGTCTCACCGTCTGTACAAGCTGTTCCAGCCAACAGGAAGTCCTGATGCGAGCACAGTCCCTGCTGAATGTTCTGGTCATGGTGACGCTGTCCTGCCAGATCATAGCGGGTGATCAACAACCAGAGACGGCAGACGTGAACTCGAAACCGTTCGGTCTTGGAGACCGGGATCCGTGGACCACTTCGCGTTTTGTTGGCACCCCCGAACCACCACCACCATACACCGTCAGACGCGCATTCCCCAATCTGACATTTGAAAACCCGGTTTGTATCGCACAGGAGCCCGGCACCGACCGATTTATGGTTGCGGAAAACAGTGGCCGGATCTATGCCTTCACTAAAGATACGGCCGACGCAGATTCGCGTGAACTCTTCCTCGACACTGGCCGCAATCTGTATGCATTCTCTTTTCACCCTAACTACGAACAAAACGGTTTCGTTTTCACACACAGCCCAAACGGAAAACAACCCGATGAAATAAAACCGGGTGACCGGCCGGTCCTGTCAACCAACAACGGGAATAGTGGAGACAGTACCGAAAACAACAAGTCAGACAACGACAAATTTGAAAGCACCGACTCAGTAGCAGAACATCCCGAACAAGAGATAGAAAATCGAGGCACGCAAGGCTCCCAGCCGGAAGAGCTGGCACCACACAGAAGGAGTCGCGTTTCACGATATCAGGCAGTAGGCACAACCTCTCGCCGCTGCCTCCCGGAGAGTGAAAAAATCATTATCGAATGGCCATCCGGTGGTCATAATGGCGGTGAAGCTATTATCGGTCCGGATGGATACTTATATGTTTCAACCGGAGACGGCACCTCGGGGTCCGACCAAAAGAAAACCGGTCAGGGAGTAAACGATCTGCTGGCGGTCATCATGCGACTCGATGTGGATCATCCTGCCGAAGGTAAAGCGTATTCGATCCCTCCCGATAACCCGTTTATCAACTATCCCGGGGCCCGTCCGGAAATCTGGGCGTTCGGTTTCCGCAACCCGTGGCGGATGAGCTTCGATTCAAAGACAGGTGCCCTGTGGGTGGGTGATGTTGGCCAGGATTTATGGGAGATGATCTGGCTTGTGCAGCGAGGCGGCAACTACGGCTGGAGTGTCCAGGAGGGATCCCATCCATTCCATCCGAATCAACAAATCGGACCTGGTCCGATTCTGCCACCTGTTGTCGAACATCACCATGTCGAGTGCCGATCGATTACCGGTGGCTACGTTTATTACGGTGAAAAATTCCCGGAACTCAACGGCACCTATTTCTATGGTGACTACCAATACGGAATGCTTTGGGGGGTTCGTTTCGACGGTCGACAGGTGACGGACCATGAGGTACTGGCCAGCACGCCCCTGCAGGTCTCCAGTTTTGGAATGAGTCGGACAGGAGAGATCTATATGCTCGACTACCTGACTTCTTCGATCTATGAACTCACACGCGCTGTGCACGCCGTCGAAAGCACGCGGTTTCCTCGCAAACTCAGCGAGACAGGTCTGTTTGCCTCGGTCGGCAACCATCAGATGGCATCAGGAATCATTGGTTATTCGGTAAACACGCCACAATGGATCGATGGCGCAACCAAGGAACGGTTTATCGCAATTCCTGGCGACACAAAAATCGGATTCGTTGAAAAAAGTAAAGACGCTCAAACATGGATATTTCCAAATGGTGCAGTGAACGTTGAAACCATCTCACTCGAAATGGAGTCCGGAAATCCCGCATCGAAACGTCGGCTCGAAACCCGGGTCATGATCAAACAGCCCGAGAAGGAGGAATTCTGGCTTGGCTATTCCTATCTCTGGAACGACCAACAGACGGATGCGACGCTCGTCGACGCCAACGGCAAGGACATTCCTTTGACAATCATCGACTCACTGGCGTCTGGAGGAAAACGCCGGCAAACGTGGCATATTCCGAGTCGAAATGAGTGCATGGTCTGCCACTCACGAGCGGCCGGGTTTGTACTGGGACCGCGGACGGTGCAGATGAACCGTGACCACGATTATCCCGATGCCACTGACAACCAACTGCGAACATTGAACCACATTGGTCTGTTTGCAGAGCCACTGAACAAATCTCCACAAAAATTCGAGGCAATACCGGACGCGTACGATCCAACGGCGGATCTGGACGCCCGAGCTCGTGCCTACCTGCACGTCAACTGCGCCGGTTGCCACGTTGCTGATGGTGGAGGCAATGCAAAAATGGACATGAAATACCATCAGACACTTGAGGACACCGGATTCACAACCGCGGCCATGCATGGCACGTTTGGTCTGTCCGGCGCACGAATCGTCGTTCCCGGTGACCCTTACGCATCCGTGTTGTTTTATCGCCTCGCCAAATGGGGTCGTGGCCGAATGCCACATACTGGCTCGAATCTGCATGATGAGCAGGGACTGGACCTGATCCATAACTGGATTACGAACCTTCCAGATATCTCAAACGATGCAAAACGCACAGCAGCAAATCGACCACCAACAGTGGAAGAACCGGATGCCGAAGAAACCATTCGACAACAAGTTAAAAACGAACTGATCAGATTGGATCGTATTAAAAACTCTGCTGCCCGAAGAAACACAGTAGAAGTGGAAATGCGTTCCATGACTGCACAACTACGGCGAGCAGAACAATTAGCAGCGGACCAACAGGCTGAGGAAATCGCCGAACTACTGTCCTCAAGCCGGACGGCTTTGAAGCTCGCCCGACTCGTTCAGCAACAATCAATGTCCGATGGCGTCCGCCAACAGGTGATTGCGCAGGGTGCTGCACATTCGGACACCAATGTACGTGATCTTTTCGAGCGATTCCTGCCGGAAAACAAACGTGTTAGACGGCTCGGGAATATGATCGACGCAGCCGAGATCCTTGCGTTGACGGGTGACGCAGCACACGGACGGCACTTTTTCTTCACGGCAACCGCGTTGCAGTGCACTCACTGCCACCAACTGGAAGAGAAAGGCGGAACCCTTGGACCGGATCTCAGTCACATTGGTCGGAAGTACAAACGACACGAAATTCTGGAAGAGCTGATTGCTCCGTCTCGGAGAATCGATCCGAAATACAGAACACACGTTCTGGTGACCTCGCAGGGCAAAAGCTATACAGGAATTCTTGCGGAAAAATCCGAACAGTCTGTGGTTTTGAAAATTCTGAGGGACGGAAAATCAGTCGAGGTCCGTGTGGCCGCTGAGGATGTGGATGAACTGGTTCCACAGCAAACGTCACTGATGCCGGACGGAATGCTCCGTGACCTCACACCGCAGCAGGCCGCCGACCTGCTGGCATTTCTCGCTTCGTTGAACCAGCCATCCGCCGAATAATCCTGTTGACCCACGAGATACGAATTCCAAATCGTGTTTCACGGTCGTTCGACAGGGATACTGCATGTCTGTTTTCTGTGCGTCTGATCAACACAGACTTCACCCTGGAATGACTGTGAGATGTCAGATATTGCTGGCGAACCGGAGGTTCACCAGCACAATCCCCGTGGCGACAGTGATTCCGGAAGCAAACAACCACGGTGAAAGCGGATCGCCGCGAAACAGAACAGCGAACAGAATTCCAAACAACGGGGTTGCAAAACTAAAGACAGCAACCGACGACGCTGAATGCTTCTTCAGAAGTCGAGCCTGAATGGCAAAGCACAGTCCCGCAACAGCGAATCCCTGATACAGCAGTGACCAGACTGCATTCTGAGTTCGTGAATCATCAAACTGCAGCAATACGCCGGGCCTAAAGCCCTCAAATAGAAATGCCCATCCAAGCATCAATAATGTTCCGATTACTCCGTGCCAGAATATGAACGAGTCCGGATGGAGATCGCGTACCGCGTGTTTGGTGTAGGTCAGCTTGATTGCCAGAATAAGTGCACTGAGCAACAGTAACAGATCTCCATTCAGCGAGGCCGGCTCCAGCAGATCAACAGTGTGATCGGACTCAGGAAACAGGATCAGAGTCACACCGACAGCTGCCATTAGCAGACCAACGAATCGCAGGCGAGTGATTCGCTGTACTCGGGTCACAAAGTGCTCGATGGCGACAATCCAGAAAATGAAAGTGTTCACGAAAATGGAACCATGCGACGCATTGGACAGAGACACTCCTGCAGTGAATGTGCCGATCTGAAAGAACAAAAGAATTCCACCAATGAATGGCAGTCTCCACTGATCAGCCCGAAGGTGTACTGACGTTCTATGGACCGTCACCCAGACCAGCATAAAAATTCCGGCCAGAAAAAACCTCAGTCCGGACACCGTCATCGGCCGCAACAAATCGGTCGAGTAACGAATCGCCACCGGTGTTCCGGCCCATAACACAACCGTCAGCAGGATGAGCAGGACAGCGCGTGCATTGAGTGGCTGCGTTGGATCCATCGGCGGATTCCGAAAAACAAAAAAGGCTGTGTCGGTTCAGGGACTTGACTGTCTGAAACGGCTGCCAATGTTCGCTGCGGTTCGCGTCTTCGTCATTGAATCCGTACGCTGGAGATAACGTGAATGCTCAACGATGTCAAAGTCACCGCCTGACTCGCGTCCACGATCCGTAGATTCATCAATTTAAGGAAACGGCGAAGCAAGATGAAGTACCTCAAAATGATTCTGATTCCAGTGGTCATCATGAGCTGCTCTGTCACCCGCGCGGGCGACAAACAGTTACTGTACCTGGCGTCACAGCAGCAGAAGGCCATCGTTGCCTATGACATCAGTAACGACAGTGGTGAACTGACACGACGTTTCCAGTTTGACATGGAAGGCACTCCGGGCGCGATGACGTATTCCCCCGATGAATCCATGATTTACGTCCTGCTGTCGGGGCTTGAAAACGGCGGTGCGGCCGCCGCGACAGTCGCACGTGATCAACACGGTTCATTGACCCTGAAGGGAACGGCCGCCGTCATGGGGGGGTCCCCTTATATCTGCTGCAGCCAGGACGGACGATGTCTGCTGGC
Source organism: Fuerstiella sp. (assembly GCA_022447185.1). Lineage (GTDB taxonomy): Bacteria > Planctomycetota > Planctomycetia > Planctomycetales > Planctomycetaceae > S139-18. The sequence goes on from JAKVAY010000062.1 coordinate 32,979, forward strand.
AGCTCATTACGGGGCAGGTGAAGTCACGGTTTATCGTATCACCAATGGCGTCTGCACAGAACAGCTGCTGGATCACAGAATGACCGCGAGGACTGCGCACTGCATTGAACTGGATCCGTCAGGTCAGTTTGTGTTTGTACCTCATACGAGACCAAACCGGGTTGATCAGTTTCGACTTGATTCGAACTCCGGCGTCCTGACACCCAACACCCCGCCGCATGTCAAAGGCCCCGATGAAAACCATTTGTATCATGAACCTCGACACTACGCTCATCATCCCCGACTGAACATGGCCTACACAGCGAATGAAAACGGAGGAGGGATTTCTGCATGGAAGTTCGATCCCAAAACCGGCACACTCAAACTTGTGCAGACTTTGTCGTCACTTCCTCCCGGATTCGACGGGCAAAGTGCCGGAGCCGACATTCACATCACTCCTGACGGTCGGTTCGCCTACGTTTCCAATCGTGACGTGACTCAGCGCGGCGAAGGAGACCCTCAGCAGGATACAATGGCGGGATTTGCCCTCGATGAAACAACCGGCCGAATGAAACTGATTGGCCACATCGCAACAGTGGAGCTTCCAAGATCGTTTTGTATTGACAGAACAGGCAACTTTCTCTTTGCCGGCGGACAGCAGACCAGGGAGTTATTTGCCTATCGAATTGACCAGACAACCGGCGAACTCAGTCTGCTGAAAAAACACGAATCCGACGGCAGGACGATCTGGGTTATGTGTGGATCTGTCCAGGCGGACTGATCTCACCTCTTCTATGATCATCCATAACTCCTGCGGCACACCGGTGTCCGGACAATCTCCGACACCGGCCGTGTTACCGAACACTAACGGCATCAACCACGCACTTCGAACGAACTGGCTGCGGGACCACAGGTGAGATGTCAGGCAATCACCTGCTCCGCTGCCACACAACATGAGCAGGATGAATGCCCCGCCACACTCAGTCATTCATACAGAATGGTCAATCGCAACAGATATCCCAACACGGAACACGTCCAGCGGTCTCTGAGACACCATCCGTACTTGACAGACCATGCTGCGACCTGTGGAATGTTTGATAACCATCTCAATGTGCGCCTTCGCACACGTTCTTACAGATATCAGACAGACTGCCAGGCCGATGCCGCCAGCACAGGAACGGAAGACCGAAATTCGCGCTGACCCATCATCAGTCATCAGGATGACTCGGGTCACAAGCGGGAGCGTTCGGTGATGGACGATCGTAATCGACAAATCCAGATTGACGGAACACTGATTGTTTTCGGATTGTATTTTCTGCTGTTTGCTGTTCCTGCAGCTGTCACCGCAGAGGAACCTCGTTTCGAACGAGACATCGTACCAATCCTCGATACAAAGTGTGTTCGGTGTCACGGCGGCAAAAAACGCGCCGGCGAGCTCGATCTCAGCTCCATGGGAGCCATTCGCAGAGGCGGCGCCAGTGGCAACGTGGTAACAGAAGGCCGGCCTGACGAAAGTTTGCTGCTCCGGCGAATCCACGATGACGAAATGCCCCCCGAAAACGAGCCAAAGTTAACGGCCGCGGAAGTCACTCTGATCCACGACTGGATCGCAGCCGGTGTGCCTGCTGACGATCAGACCCGATCCGACTCACCTGAATCAGCAACATCTGTCATCAGCAGTTCCGACCGTGAGTTCTGGTCGTTCCAACGACTGAAACGCCCCCCCGTACCGGAAGTGAATGGACTGCCGCAGACCCCGATCGACTCATTCATCATGGAACATCTCCAGCGCCACCATCTGGCTGTTTCTGGTGAATCGGAACCCCGCCGCCTTGTGCGACGACTTTACTTCGACCTGCTGGGACTCCCCCCGACTCCCGCACAACTGGATGCCTTTCTCAGCGATACAGAACCAAACGCATACGAGAGACTGGTGGACCGCCTGCTGGCCTCTAAACATTTTGGTGAACGCTGGGCGAGGCACTGGCTGGACACCGTGGGATACACCGACACTGTGTCTTACGATGGAGACACCAACTTTATTCCGGGTTTCATCAAGGGGCGCTGGCGGTATCGCGACTACGTGATTGATTCGCTCAACGAGGATAAACCGTACGACGAATTCCTGAAGGAGCAAATTGCCGGAGACGAACTTGTTGACTGGCGTGAGGATGCATCCTTTGACGCAAATGTGATCAGCACCCTGGCCGCCACCGGTTTTTGGCGAAACAGTGAAGACCGAAGCGGTGCCGCTAAAGAACTCGTTTACAAGTGGTCGCTGCTCCACGACACCATGCAGACCTTCGGAACCAGTGTACTGGGACTGACTCTTCGCTGCGCAAGATGCCACAGTCATAAACACGAGCCAATTCCGCAGGAAGACTATTATCGGATATTGTCGCTGATTACACCGGCCTTCAACATTCAGGACTGGAAGTCGCCGGAAGAACGGGCACTGCCGGCCCTGTCGGCGGCCGAAAAACGACAGATTGATGCACACAATGCGAAAATCAACAAACAGACGGAGGAACTGACTCGCCAGGTGACTGAACTCCGTGATGCGTGTCGAAAATGCCTTCGGGAACAAAACTTCGGTCGCATTCCTGTAAAGGTACGGAAGGCGGTGCGTGCTGCATTTGAAATCGAAGTCCAGGCTCGGACACCTGAACAGCAAACCCTTGTTCAGCAATACACGGAACAGCTCAGTGTCACAGAGGAGGCACTGGAATTGGCACTGAGCGATGCCGAGAAGAAGACGATCGCAGATCTCAAAACGAAAAGTACGGAATTAAAAACCCGACTCCGCACACACGGCTGGATTCAGGCGGTCTACGATGTGGGTCAGCCACCGGCAGCCTACCTGCTGAAACGCGGCGATTACACACGTCGCGGAAGAGAAGTCACTCCCGGTTTTTTGAGCGTTCTGGCGGAACCGGGCCGGAAGCCCGAATTCAAACGGCTGAAGGCCAGCAGCGGACGCAGAACAGCACTGGCCCGGTGGCTCACGGAACCCACAACACCGGCTGCGGGACTCATCTCACGCGTTTTCGTGAACCGTATCTGGCAGCACCTGACCGGGGTCGGCCTTGTGGCCTCATCAGAAAACCTTGGAATGTCGGGTTCCCGGCCCACACATCCCGAACTGCTGGAATGGCTGGCGGCCGAATTTGTGGATGGGGACTGGCAGACAAAACCTGTCATTCGACAGATCGTTACATCCTCTGTTTACCGCCAGACATCACGACCGGACATACAGCCTCCAACCACTCAGGGCAGCTATGTCAATCCTCTGGATGTCGATCCGGACAACCGTCTTTTGTGGCACAGCCGCTTACGACGACTCGAATCAGAGGCGATTCGTGATTCCATGCTTATTGCAGCCGGAGTGTTTGACGCCACCGCAGGAGGACCACCCGTACCGCTTCGGTACAGGAAAGACGGACTGGCCGCGTTCGATGTGGAGAAGTTTCCGTCACCAACGGCAGGATGGCGACGAAGTGTGTATTTGTTTCAGCGGCGGGTTTACCACCTGACACTGATGACCGTCTTTGACCAGCCCAGTGTTGCGGGGCCGACTTGTCGACGCGCCTCTTCCGCCGTTGCACTTCAGTCACTGACTCTGCTGAACGACGATCTTGCCCTGGATCTTGCAGAACAGTTTGGCAAACGTGTGTATCAACTTGCAGGAAACTCCCTCGAACTGCAGATCAACACGGCATTTCTCCTTGCTCTGGGCCGTTCGCCCCAATCTGAAGAACGCGAGTGGAGCAAACAGCTGCTGAATCAACAGTTGCAACTGTACAAAACGGAATCGCAAAGCGGTTCGGAGCCGACAAACGCCGAACCGGCGACTCAAAAAGCACTCATGCACCTCGGTCGCGTCCTGTTCAATTCAACTGAGTTCCTCTACATCGAGTGACTCCTCCTATGAACAACAATATCGATTTTTCCCGGCGAAGTTTTCTGGAACAGTGTGGTCCTGGATTTGGCACGCTGGCACTGGCGACTCTGCTTAAAGAAGACGGACTGCTGGCAGGCGATGAAGCTTCGCGGCCTGCGCTCAGTCTGCAGCCCAGGCAGGGACACTTCCCTGCACGTGCGAAGAATGTCGTGGTCCTGATGCAGTCCGGCGGGCCCAGTCATATGGATCTGTTTGACCCGAAACCCGATCTGCAGAAGCGTCACGGTGCCACCGTTGCCATCAACAGTCTGCAGGGGCGACCGCGTGAACCTCTGATGGCCAGCCCGTTTCGTTTCTCCAAACGAGGCCAGTCGGGAATAGAATTCTCCGAACTGGTGCCGCACCTTGGCGGACTGGCAGACGACCTGTGCATGATTCGTTCGATGCACACCTTCGACCCGTGTCACGCCGGTGCTCCGCTGATTCTCTTCACAGGCAAACTGGAATTCGGGCGTCCGACTCTGGGCGCGTGGGTCAGCTATGCGCTCGGAACGGAAAATCAGGATCTGCCCGCCTATGTCGTGCTTCCGGATATCGCCGGACATAACACGGCGGGTGCTGCGTTGTGGGACAACGGATGGCTTCCGGCTCTGTACGGCGGTACGGAGTTCCGACCGATCGGTTCCCCCGTGGTTAATCTGCGTTCCGCGCGCACGATGCCCAAAGAGGCCGACGTCAATGATCTCTCCCTGATCGGCAGACTAAATGAAAAATACCGCCGGCGTTATCCCCGGGCGCTGGAACTTGAGTCGCGTATCCGAAATTATGAACTGGCGGCGCGGATGCAGATAGCCGCCGAAAAACACCTGGACCTGTCGCAGGAAACTGCAAAAACACGAGAGCAATACGGTCTTGATGATCCCGTCACCAAAGCATACGCAACACAGTGTCTGATGGCTCGTCGACTGATCGAAGCAGGAGTTCGCTTCGTACAGATCATGAACAAACCGCACAATCCGTGGGATCACCACGGCAATCTGCGTTCACGGCTGCCGCAGGAATGTGCATCAACCGACCGGCCGTCTGCAGCCCTGATCGCGGATCTCAAACAGCGGGGTCTGCTCGACCAGACAATCGTCGTCTGGATTGGAGAATTTGGACGCCTGCCGACTTCGCAGCGAGGCACGGGACGGGACCACAACATGCATGCCTTCACGGCGTTGATTGCAGGAGGTGGATTTAAATCAGGACATATTCACGGCGCAACCGACGAACTGGGACATCGTTCCGTTGTCGATAAAGTCAGTGTCCTGGATCTACTGGCCACAATCCTGCACCAGGTTGGTCTGGACCAGAATCAGCTGTCATACCGCCACAACAACATCGAAGAAACACTGACCGACGCAAAAGTCACACAGGCTCGGGTCGTCGGTGAATTGCTCAGCCAGTCTCCGACAGTCGCATAGAACATATGTGAACCGACGAAACCGATTCAATGCTTCTGTCAGGATCGCCGTTGTCCCGTCGAATTGTCGAGCGGCGACACGATTCGGCCCCGTTACAGGACCGGGCTGTCAGTCGTCTGCTGTCGGCAGCACGATACAGATGATCTCTGTATCACTGCGAGCATAAACGCAATTGCCGGCATAAGCCGGATGAGCCCAGGTTCTGCCAATGATGTTCGTGCGAGTCTCTTCCTGATACCTCTGAGGGTTCAGACGAACCAGGATCAGATCCCCATCGGAATTCAATACGATCGCCCGATTCCCGTCTCCCAGCCAGACCAGTGTCGCCTGAGGATTCCTTCCCTTGGGAGTCAGACGATTGTCGTCGTCCCAGACCTTCGTGCCGGTGGTAAGTTCAAAACAGGTTAGTCCGTGTCGCTTGTCGAGCATGTACCCGTACCCGTCACGGTAAAGTGGCTGCATCATCAGACCACGCAGATTACGTCGGTCGTGCCACGCCACTTCTGCCGGCAGGGAGTCTGTACCGGGGCGAATCGCCTTGCTGCCGTCGTAGTAACTGCAGACCACCACTAAGCCTTCCTGAAAAATCGGACAGGCAACGGACGAACCATTGACCACTTCGAACGGGACCGTCCACAACAGTTCGCCAGTATCGGGGACCAGCCCCCGAACGTTTGTGGGAGTCCATGCGACCAACTGTTGTTTCCCCTGCTGTTCAATCAGAATTGGTGTCGAGTAACCCGCAGAATCCGACAGACTCCTCCAGCGTTCCTCGCCGGTCTCCCGGTCAAAGGCCATCAGGCACCCGTTCCGATCGGCGCCGGGATGCACAATCAACAGATCCTCATAGATCAGCGGTGACGCACTGAGTCCCCACAGCGGCACACGAGCTCCAGCCTCTTCAACAAGATCGCGCGACCACACCAGTGTCCCGTCGGCAGCCTCAAAACAACACAAATGTCCGACTGCCCCCAGAGTGTACACTCGGTCCTGAAAAACGGTCGGGGTCGTACGCGGACCGTTATCGTAACTCACGCCGCTGTAGTCGACCGGATACACGTGGGACCACAACGGTTCACCTGTCACCGCATCGAAGCACAACACTCGTTCAACGTCTTCTGGTTCGGACTGTCGATCCATGACATAAGCACAACCGTTTGCAACAGCAATTCCTCCATAGCCACCACCAAGTTCCCGCTGCCAAACGCGTTTCAGTCCGTCGTCCGGCCATACGACAGGCAGCCGGGGAGCCTGCCACGTTCCGTCGCCAAGGGGGCCCCGCCAGCGCGGCCAGTCGACACCGCTTTCAGGCAGCGGCACATCGGCAGGATTTGCTGTCATGGCTCGTGCCGAAACATCTGCATCCGACTGCCCGGAGGCTGCGATGACCGGATTCAGTGTGGCCCCCTCCGAAGTCAGTTCGCAAACGACCCGCATCCCCAGTGCGTAGAAGCGACCATCCGGAATATCCGCATACCGAAACGCACTGCGGCAATCACGACCGTCACTGTACCAGTCCCCGCCGCGAATCACGCGGGAAGTCCCCTGCTCCGGACCGGGTGGATCTGTCACAGGTGACACCCGGTAATAATCACGGTCAAAACGGTCCATACACCACTCATGCAGATTACCGTGCATGTCATACAAACCGAACTCGTTGGGTTCATACGAACCAATGATCGTGGTGCGTTTCAGAAAGGGTCCGGTTTCTGCATCTCCAAACGGATGTTCGCCATTGAAATTGGCCTGCGTCGAAGACAGTGTCTCACCCAGATGAAAAACTGTGGTCGTCCCCGCACGGCAGGCATATTCCCATTCCGCTTCCGTGGGCAGCCGATACACACGACCGGCCGTTTTTTCCGCAGGCAGGTCTGACAGTCGCCGGCAGAACTCAATGGCCTGATACCACGTAAGACCATCAACCGGAACCTGAGAAGCTTTCAGATCGTCAGGTGCATCACTCAGCAGACCGCTTCTCGTGAACGAACTGGGATTGATCTCCATCAACCTCTCGAATTCCGGCTGGGTGACTTCATAGACACCCATATAAAACGGCTTACTGATTCGGACCCGATGTTGCGGCTGTTCGTCTTCGCGAGCACCGGCGTCGGCTTCGGCCGATCCCATAAGATACTCACCTGCGGGAATGCGGGTGAGCTTCATTCCGATCGAATTTGTGATCGTTGTGCCCACTTCTTCCTTCCGGACCGTCGCCGGCTCTGAACTCTCTGAGGTATTTTCTGATGGGACACTGATGTCGGCACAGCCGGCCACGGTCAAAACCATTCCGACTGAAATAGTCCATGCGATATGGAGAGAGTTGGGCATCCTGCATGTCCGGCTGAAAATTTGTTGAGTGCTCAGGTGAGGTTTCACTGTCAGTCTCAGATACGGCACGTGAAACAAAACTTTCTAACCATAATTCTAACTCGATGCCGAGTCTTCAATCCAATCCCCGGCGATCGTTTTGTTCCGCAATCCCGGATGCTTCCACACGAAATGTACTCCGAAATTCGTAAAACAGATGTTTCGACCATGTCCGAAGAACTGTCCGCCGCAGACCAGGTCTGATGCCTGCAAATTATTTGTCTTACTGTCGTAAAAGCGTGGGACTGACACTCGCAAAATATACTGAACCAAGAAAATTTGCCTGCGACACCTCGTTTGACGAAATTCTGCGGCGCAGATTTCAAAACGATTTCGATTTGAAAGCTTTTCAGTAAATGAAGGTGTTAAACACTCCCGACGCCCCCGATCCCGACACTCGAACCGAGATCATTTCCCAAAGATGTTGTGTATCCGGATCTGATGATCGATACTCTCAGGCAGTCTCAGTCTGGAATCGTGACAGGGGCAGATAGTCATGTAGAGACTGTGCCCGTGCTTCTCGTCCTCTGGGTATTCTCGCCACACAATTCCTTTTATCCAAGTCGTCGACTCATCAGCTTGCAACGCAGGAACCACAAAACAACCACTCAGTAGCGGTCTGCGACATTGGACGATCAATGAAGACAGTACCACCAAAGATCGTATTCACTGCCATGTGGCTGGGGTGTCTGGCGCAAACAGCTGCCGATCCTCCGATTCAGGAAATCGCAGGCGTTGAGTTCTTCGAATCCCGTGTTCGTCCGTTACTTGTCAAACACTGTTACGAATGCCATTCCGCCGCGTCGGATCCGGCCGAAGGAGGATTACAACTGGATTCACGAACCGCGTGGCAGCGTGGAGGTGATTCAGGAACAGTCATCGTTCCCGGTCGTCCCGCGGAAAGTCGTCTGATAAAAGCGGTACAGTATCAGGACCCCGAGCTGGCCATGCCCCCGGATAACGCTCTGTCCAGCCGTCAGATCAACATCCTGCGGGCATGGATCGAAATGGGTGCCCCCGATCCTCGAACGGACGACATTCCGTCCGGAGTGCGCAAAATTGATATGGAATCCGGACGACAATTCTGGTCGTTCCAGCCGATTGGTGATCCCGTTCCCCCTGAGGTACAGAATCAGACCTGGGGACAGACACCGGTTGACCGTTTCATTCTGGACCGGCTCGAACAAAACGATCTGTTCCCGGTGAATCGGGCCTCACGACGCGATCTGATTCGTCGCGTCTTCCTGGACGTTGTGGGCCTGCCACCCGGGCCCGAAGAGGTGACTCAGTTTGTCAACGACGACAGTCCGGATGCCTGGACAAGGCTGATCGACCGACTGCTGGCCTCAAAGCATTTCGGTGAACGCTGGGGACGACACTGGCTGGACGTTGCTCGATACGCCGATGACCAGCTGCGCGACGAGTACTATTATCGTGATCTGCCTCATGCATGGCGTTACCGGGACTGGGTCATCAACGCCACAAACGATGACATGCCTTTTGATCATTTTGTGATGCAGCAGATAGCCGGAGACGTCCTTGTCGATAAATATGGACCACAGGCCACCGTGGCAACCGGGTTCCTCGCTCTGGGGATGATCTTTGGTGACGACGGCGACACCCCGGAAGGCATTGCGATGGCAAAAGCTGAGACACTCGACGACCGGGTTGATACCGTCACACGTGGTTTACTGGGGCTCACCGTTTCCTGTGCGCGTTGTCATGATCACAAGTTCGATCCGGTTCCCACCACAGATTACTACTCGCTTGCCGGTGTGTTTCACAACCTGAAATATGTTGAAGATGCCCCGCTGGTTGCAGCAAACGTTGTCACCCGTTACCGGCAGGCCCAGGAACAGATTGACCGGCTCAACGAAGCGCTTTCCACTGCAGAAAAAGCAGATGACACAGAGACCGTCACCGAAGTCAGACAGCAGCTGCATGAAACAAAAGCATCCGCACCGAAGATTTTTCCGCAGGCACATGCGATGGTTGAAAATGGTAACAGCGATATGCGTGTAGCTCTGCGGGGTAATCTGCTGAAACCAGGTAAGATCGCACCACGTCACTTTCTTACCGTGATTGCCGGCGACGATCCACCACCGTTCACAGACGGCAGCGGACGACTGGAACTGGCGCAGGCGATCGTGAGTCCCGACAATCCCCTGACAGCGCGGGTCATCGTTAATCGAATCTGGCAACACTACTTCGGTCGCGGAATTGTCGCATCCGCCAGTAACTTCGGGGTACTTGGGGACCGGCCCAGCCACCCCGAACTGCTGGACTGGCTTGCGAGACATTTGCAGCGTACGGGATGGTCACTCAGGAGCGTCCATCGCGAAATTCTTCTGTCATCTGCCTACCAGCTGAGCACAAACGTCAACCCGTACAATCGGCAAAAGGACAGCAGCAACATATGGATCTGGCGTATGAGTCGTCGCCGTCTTGACATTGAAGCTCATCGCGACAGTCTGCTGTATGTGTCCGGTGAACTCGATACACAATTCGGCGGTCCGGCCAATCCTGACCTGTTCACCAGTTATCGGCGAACTGTTTACGGAGCCGTCCGTCGTGATAACAAATCCGCCTCTGACGAACTGCTGCGAATGTTCGATTTTCCAAATCCTCGCACCAGCAGCAGTGGTCGTGCATCCACCACCACACCGCAACAACAGTTATTTTCTCTGAACAGTGGATTTGTGATTCGATGTGCGCGTGCTCTTGCCGCGCGAGTTTCCGGAGACACCGCAGATTCTTTGAATCAGTCTCAGTTTTCGAATACAATTCACGACCTGTTTTTGCTGGTGCTCGGTCGCGATCCATCAGCTGAGGAACTGAAAATAGCAGACTCGTTCATCAACGACAGCTCTCAGCAGAAGTCGACGGAATTGTCTCGGCTGGAACAATACTGTCAGGTGCTGTTGATTTCTAATGAGGCTGCATATCGGCCATAGACTTCGCTGCAACAGATTCCGGAGAAACATCGGTCGATCTAACCGACTCACCAAATAACCGAATGGGGTCGTTATCGGTGCCGGGCATCAGTTTACCCACATCCCGTCGGGACTTCCTGACCAGATTCGGTTGCGGTACCGGACTGCTTGGATTGAATGCAGTTCTTGCCGATGAATCATCTTCGGCGAATCAACAGCCGGTCGACATACGTCTGAATTCGAATCCGCCGGCAGCACATTTCGCACCGCGTGCGAAGCGAGTCATCCATCTGCTGATGAATGGCGGCCCGTCGCAAATGGATACATTCGACTATAAACCTTCACTGGCAAAGTACGAAGGACAACGACCCGCAACCGTCGATTTGCGCACACAGCGTAAAACAACGGGTATCCTCAAATCGCCCTTCCGTTTTACCCGACATGGTGAATCGGGATTGTGGGTCAGCGAATTGTTTCCGCATGTCGCTCGTCACGTCGACGAATTGTGTGTCATCCAGTCCATGCACACAGATATCCCGGAACACGTCTCCGGCCTGATGATGATGGACATCGGTGCGAATCAGCCAAATCGCCCCAGCATGGGCTCATGGATCACCTGGGGACTGGGCACCGAAAATGCAAACCTGCCTGGTTTCGTTGTGTTGTGCCATAACGGTCATCCTCGTCCCGGTCCCACCGGCTGGAGCAACAGTTTTCTGCCTGGTTCCTGTGCCGGCACGTTCGTGGATACCTGGCAAATGAAACCCGATCAGGTTCTGCCAAATCTTCGTAATCTTCACCTTTCGCCATCACAACAACGTCAGCAGCTCGGCCTGCTGCAGCGAATGAATCAACTGCATCTGGAACGCACCGAACGCAACCAGGCACTTGAAACCCGTATCGAATCACTGGAACTGGCCTTTCGAATGCAGTTCGCCGCACCGGACGCCTTTGATATTTCTCGGGAATCCCGGTCCACGCTCGATCTGTACGGAATTGGTCCGGAACCCACGTCATTTGTTGCAGGCGGACGTAAATGCGGGGGATTTGCCGAAGGCGCTCTGATCGCCAGACGGCTGCTGGAACGAGGTGTCCGGGTCGTTCAGCTTGCGATGGCCCCGGATGTTCCCTGGGACGATCACTCCAATATCCACGATCACCGGCCAAGAGCCTTTGAGTGTGACCGACCGATTGCGGCATTGCTGACCGACCTCAAACAGCGAGGTCTGCTGGACGAAACTCTTGTCCTGTGGGGCGGAGAATTCGGACGCACACCAACCACAGACGTTACCGCAAAAAAACCTGGACGTGACCACAACCATTACGGATTTACGGTGTGGCTGGCCGGCGGAGGGGTCAAAGGCGGCATGACCTGGGGAGCCACCGACGAGTTCGGCATGCGTGCCATCGAAAACCGCATGCACGTTCACGACCTGCACGCCACGATTCTGCACCTGATGGGCCTCAACCACGAACGTCTCACCTTCCGTCACTCCGGTCGTGACTTTCGCCTGACCGACGTCAAAGGAACGGTTGCTCAGGGCATCCTGACCTGACTCGAAATCTGCGAACGCAGGTAATCCAGGACAATTTGATTGGGTTCACTTTTTTCCCAGTGACTCTCAGCACCATCGGTCAGCGTGATGACACGGAATTTCGCGACCTGATGGCCTGTTGACTCGGCCAGCAACGCACTCGGAATTGCTTGCCAATCGATTTTTGTGCGATCTGACAACTCGTCGAAGGACCACGGTTACTGACGGACCCGTTCGATACGGGTTCGATAATCGTCCCGAAGATCATCCCAGTTTTTCGGCAATTGATTGTTGTTAGCTTTCAAGTGTTCCACGACCATCTCAGCGACCCACCCGACCACATAGGCATTACGGATTTGTTCATTGAGGCGGTGCAGACTGTATCCACCAGCAAGACAAAGTATGACGAGCACGAGACAAACGATCGGCAGCTTTGAGCGTTTTTCCGGTTCGGGTTGTGCGTCAACCATCAGTGTGATCCTGATGTGAGCGAGCTAACTTTGACCCCCGTCAGACCATGACTGTCCGGATTGTCTATCATCTTTCAGTCGGATCGCAGGAACGTCAATGTTACCTCAAGCATGTCAGGAACGATGAGCTGATTATTTTTCCGGTCGAAGAACAGGTCGACCGCCGTAGTGAAACTGTCGAAAAGTACGGTCAATGACGGTTTCCCGTAATCGCACATCCAGACTTTACACAGCCGACAGCTGGAAACGCACATGGCGCCCTGACCAAATTCGATCGGATCAGGCCACCTCGACACCAGCGATTATCATATCCTCGCCACA
>JAKVAY010000063.1 GCA_022447185.1 Fuerstiella sp.
GACGACCTGTACGAATCCGAACATGAGGTTGCCCGCGACATCCAGGTTGATTCCCATCACCCGATTGATGCCACGCTGGATCTGCACATTCCCGAAGACGCTGTGGACACAAATTATGCGAGGTACAACCAAATCAGCTGGTTGCTTGAAGTCTGTGTCGCCGCTGTGAGCTGGCCCGACTACACCGAAACCTTTGAACTGAAGGTCGAATCGGAAGAGCCGGTACAGGTTGCGTAGTGCCGGCCGTCTCTGCTCTCTTTCCGGTGCGGGCCTGTCGAGCTGCTCGCAGGTGGTCCTGTCGTTTTTCTCGAACGTCTTCCGTCAGTCGATTCATTTTTCGATCAAGGAATCTGTTCCATGAATAGTCCTGCAGGGGGGTAATGAGTACTATGTTGGAAGGTTGAGTGCCCGTGAACTGCTGTACGTGAAGGAACAGGCAACTCATGTGGATTCTACAGAACGTTCTGATCGTGGTTGGCTCGGTCGCTGTAGGCACGTTGTTGGGAGTCATCACGGTCTGGGTGATGATTTACAGTTTCCTGATCACTTCCCGCACGGATCCTACAGGAACGACGATGAGTCTCTGGTTTGGGGGGCTGTTTTTTGGGGTTCCGCTTGGAGCAATTGCGGGTCTTATCGGCAGCATCTACGGCGTTCGCTCCCAATGTCGGCGCGACACCTGGAGCCGTGTTGTGTGGGTCGGAATTCTGTTCGGCCTGTTGATGAGTGTTACCAGTCTTACGCAAAGCATTCAGGTATTCAAAAATCTGTCACACGGTTATGGCTGGTTAGGGAATACATATTTCAAAATCGCATGCGGCACCGTGGGCGGGATACTGGCGGCTGCAGGACAGGCCATCTACAGACTCAAAAAGAAGACTCGTTGACGATCGGCTGTCCGTTGACCGTGATTTTATTGTTCAACGCAGAGGCCGGACGTCCATGTGGGCTTTTCTGCTACGTTGATTCTGATTCGTCAGGCAGCAATTCAATGCGAAATGTCAACCAACAGTTCGGGCACTCGATCTCCCCGGCAGGAAACGTGCTGCGTTGTCCACATCGTGGGCAACGTATTTCAATGATCCATGTCTTTTGAGTCCTGGAAAATTTCATGTGCTGTCGGGACAGCTTACTGATGGCTGTCTGATCAGGCGTCCGTTTTTGACCACAAGTGCTGCAGTCCAGAGTGTGCCGGAGCAGGATTGCCGGTTGACCTTGCCGAATTGTCCGGTGTGACTGTCCTGAAGCACGGTAAGGTCCGCCGCAGCATTGGTTCGCAGTACTCCGGAGTTGTTGAGTTTCAGCAGACGGGCCGGTGTACTGGTGACGGCAGCAAACACTTTGTGCTCCGGCATGCCTGCGGCAAGCAGTTCAGACATCACCAGCGGCAGATCATGTCGCGTCGTCTGACCGATATGGAAATGTTGCAGATCTGTCGAGATGGTATTCGGCAGGAAATCGTCTGCGATGGCTGCCTGAGCCACATCAAAGTCAAAGGCTTCAGTGGCGTGTCCGACGTCGAACAGAATTCCACGCTCGCGAGCCTCATGGACACACGGTAACACCTTGCCGTTCTGCACGATGCAGTGAGGCTGGCTGCGAAAACAGTACGTTACGATGTCGCCCGTCCGCAGTCCGCTAAGCTGCTGTTCCAGCGGCCAGTCTTCCGGACGACGCATGCCGAACAGCAGCGGAAGTCCGGCTCGCTCGGCCGCTTCAATCCCGCGGCTCATCACTTCGCGAGGGTCGGTATCACCGCAGGCGTAATGGCTCACGTTCACGGCCACAGCGGGAATGAATTCGCGATATCGGTCAATTGCATGGACACAGGCGTCAACGTCGGCATCGTTCAGATTTTCAAAGCAGCCCCGTGATGTTGATTCGCCGATTCGCGACAGATTGATGGCCAGCAGGACCCTGGTTTTTGAGGCGATGACTGTCTCGTCGATGTATTGTTCGATCGTGGACGCTCCTGCGTCTCCCTGAGACAACACAGTTGTGGTTCCATACGGGACGATGTGCTGGTCCGGTGAAACGCCAAAAACTGAGCCGGAGTTCGCCGGGTGCGCGTGCAGGTCGATGAGGCCGGGAAGTACGATTCCGTCCGGGAAGTCGAAGGAACGACTGGCGGTGGCCGGATCGAGGTTGGGTGTGTCTGATTGTTCGACACCAACAATCAGATCACCACGGACCGCCACATGTCCGGGACCGTCGATGCCGGATTGCGGACAGACGATACGACCGGCACGGATGACCATATCAAAAGGTGGGTTGGACAGTTGCACGGCAGATTTCTGCGAGCCTGACTCGAGATAAAGTGAAAGCGAATCAATTCGGTGAACGTGTTGTGTTCGCCGTTACAAAAATGCGCGGTAGCGGGTCGTTCTGCCGGCGCAACGACGCTGTGACTGACGACGTCGGAATGTGACAGAGTTGGAAATCTGTTGGCACCTGCAGTGGTCACACGGACTGTCACACCGGCAGCCAAAACATCAATTTGCTACTGCCGTGTTAACAGGAAGTATTTCCTTTTCAGAATGCAAAAGAAAGATTGTCTCCCTGAGTTCGGTCACCGTTCCTTTCGGGCCCGGGGCTGGAGAACGGATTCTGTTGCCTAAGAATTTTTGTGGGACACGGGTGGAATAAAGATCCTGTTACCATTTGCAGGCGGCGCCCAGGGAACAAATTCTCTGTTTTCCCAGCGCAGCCACAGGTATTCACCGGAGTCGACCGATCTGTCGCAACGGACCCGGAACTTCTTCGGATTTCCGTCGGAAGAGATTTCTGTGACTGTGTAAACGACACCGGAAAGTTTTCGTGTCCAGCCTTCATGCAGCGGTTTGTTCGCATGTCGAAAGAATCCTGCTGCGGGTTGGCTCAGCAGATTTCCGGCCACTTCCACCTCCAGTGTGAATTCATCAACACGGCGCAGAGTGAGACCCGTGAATCCTGTTCCCAGACTCCAGGTATGTCGTGGAGGAGTCAGGCCACTATGACGCCGAATCGCAGTGAAATGCCAAAGAAAGAAGGGATCCGGAGGGTTGATCAGAATCACGTTCTGCTCTTCCAGCTGAGAATGGCGCAGACACTGACTGTGAGCGCCTGCCCGGATTTGACGACTGTGTTCCGCGAACTGACTGCAGCGAAGCGGCATCAGGCAGGCAGACAATGGTAAATGTACAAAGAGCCAGAATCCGGTGACCAGGTACGCTGTACGCCGCCACACAACACTGTTCGGCATTACGGTCGTCGTTGTTGCTTTTGGGACGACTGTGGATGCGGTCCGTGATTCGATGTCTGTGACCGGGGCCTGTGTGTCGGCTCCTTCGATACCCCGATCAGAAATTACAGGATTCGCAAACACTTTAATGTCGAAGATGAGTTCAATCACTCGTGCAATCAGACCATGGCTGGACACGCTGGCCAGCAGCAAAACTCGATCGCTGGGAAAGGCCGCACATAATGGGAGTAAAGAGATGATCAAAGCGACCGACCAGAATCGGGCAGCTCGATCCTGACGCAGAAACGGGATGACAACAACAGCACCCAAAGCTGTTGTCACAATCTCGTAACCAAGCAAAAGATTGGGTGCCATCCCGTCGTAAAAAGTAAACCTGAGATCAGAGGACGAAGCTCCCGACAGCGTTGAAAGAAACGTCGGGAGCCTTTCACAACAGGCCAGAAAAAACTGACCTGGCTCACCGGCCGGGTCAACGTACCCTCCCGATCCATGGGAGCCGTACTCGCAGAGACGATAGAACGTCAGCCATACAAATCCTGTCAGCAAAGATGGCAGGATTCCGAAGAGACGGCGCCATGGTCCGTAATCAGTTTCCCAGGCAACGGCCCACGCAACCACGAAAGCACCAAAGGCTACGGCTGCTTCGCCTGCCAGCAACGCAATTAAAAATACAGCAGCCGACAGGCAGCCGTAAAAGGGACGTCCTTCTACTCTCCATCGCATGTGGCAGAAAAATGCAGCCAGTACCAGAACACATGCGATGAAATGATTACGGTTTGCTATCCAGGTAACGGTGACTGCATGAACGTCGTCCACGGCAAACATGACCACTGCAAGAACAGCGGCCCACAGACTGGTGGTGAACCGGCGGTACAACATGTAACAAAGAGAGATTGTGAACAGGTACCAGCACAGGCTGTGAACGTGCATTGCTGCCGGGGTGTCGGGCCACAGTTGATGATCACACCAATGGGTCAGGACTGAGATCGGCCGCAAAAAGCGTACCCGCAATTGTGAGTAGCTCCACCACGGCAACAGTCCCTGATTGATCCGTTCGAAGTTCGGATCTTCTGATCCTTCCGCAAAGCAGAACAGGTCAGAGAATGGCTGAGCGGAAGGTGCCCAGTCGAAATCGCCCTGAAGAATCAGATTCTGTGGGAAATCATCGAGCTGAAATCCTGAAAATAAACACGGACACGTCAGCAGCAACACAACAAAAAAGAGGGTGGCTGTTCGGACGGTGGTAACCGTTAAACGTTCGGGCAGCGTGGACAGACGACCAAAATTAACCATTACAACCATTACAACGATGTGAAGTCATACACAGTTCAACTGTCAGCTTCCGTCTTCAGAACAGAAGTTACCACTGTAAAGCATTAACGACGCAGACTATTTTTGCGATGCTGAGATACAAGCAATACTTGTGAGAAACATTCATAACACGGATCCCTCCCCGAAAATGGCGCGCTCGGGGCTGGCCAGTCCTTTGGATGCAGCCATTTTTCGGCAGAGGTTTTAGATTTCATCCACGTTTGAGACACCTTCCGATCCTGCTTTATTTCGCTCGGCGGATGCCCCGTCAGTCCGGACGCCCCCGACCGACGCGCTGTTTGTTGATCTTGACGGGACCTTTGTGTTTACAGACGTCTTTGCCGAAGGTCTGCTCTCTGCTGTTCAGCGTCATCCCGGACGACTCTTTTACCTGTTCACACAGTTGCCAGAGGGATACGCCGCCTGCAAGCGAACGCTGGCGGAAATTTGGCAGCCTGATTTTGATCATCTTCCTTTGAACGAAGAGATTGTTGCGCTGATTCATGAACACCGATCTCTCGGTTGTCCTGTCATCCTGGCGACTGCCACTGATCGGATCTGGGCTGATCAGATCGCAGGTGTGTCCTCGTTGTTTGATGCAGTCCTGGCCAGTGACGGCAAAACAAATCTTAAAGGAGCCGAAAAGCTCACAGCAATTCGAAAGTTGTGTCGCGACAATGGCTACAGGACTTTCAGTTATGCGGGTGATTCCCCGGACGATATTGCCATCTGGAAAGCTGCGGATGTCGCGTATGTTGTGTCGTCAGCATCCCGGCTGGTCCGGCGGGTCCGAGGGGCAGGACTGGCTCAGGTGCACGTTCTTCCGCGAACAAAAAACACCAGTCGAGAAATTCTTAAAGCATTGCGACCGTGGCAGTGGGTGAAAAACTCTCTTTTGTTTGTTCCGCTGATCGCTGCGCATAATGCACCACAGTTTTCTCAGGTACTGAATGCTGTCTTTGCCTTTCTGATGATGAGCCTGATTGCATCAGGTCTCTACGTTGTGAACGATCTTTTGGATCTTGCTGAAGATCGATGTCATCCGGTCAAATGTCGTCGACCATTTGCAGCGGGAACGCTGCCTCTGCGGTATGGGCCTGTGCTTTCCGCAGGCCTGCTGATTTGTGGATTCAGTTTAGCTGCACTGCTGCTGAACCCTCTGTTCTCAGCAATCATGGCGTTGTATCTGGTCTTTGCGGTGATCTATTCCGCAGGCCTTAAGAAAGTTGCAGTGGCGGATGTGATTTTTCTAAGTGCTCTCTACACGCTGCGCATTGTTGCCGGTGGTGTTGCGACTGATATCGCTGTTTCAGACTGGCTGCTGACGTTGTCTGTGTTTCTGTTTACCTCGCTGGCTTTTGCCAAACGACATGCTGAACTGCTTCGCCTTCAGAGCGAATCCAAAATTCGCGCTCAGGGACGAGGGTACGTTGTGAGTGACCTGGATCTCGTGCGTCAGTTTGGCATGATCAGCGGCTACATTGCTGTCCTTGTGTTTGCTCTGTATGCCGCCGATCCTCGTATCCAGTCCCAGTACTCCCGGCCGTCTGTGTTATGGCTGGTCTGTCCAGTGGCTCTCTTTTGGATCAGTCATATCTGGGTTTCTGCCACTCGAGGTCTGCTGAATGAAGACCCCATTGTCTTTGCGCTGAAGAATCGTGTTAGTCTTTTGGTCGGTCTTTGCATCGTGGGATTATGGATGCTGGCAGCGTTTTCTGTTATTCCCGGGTCGTACTCTGTCGACTGAGATGACTGAAACCAGCCATCTTGATCATTCTTTGTTCGTGAACTTACCGGGATCCGTGCACACCCGTGTAACAGCCGGCGCAGTGACTGACGGCGTTTTCTGCATCCGACTTCCGGGTTGCTGTCAAAAAACGAACCGACGTGTGTCGCTCGTAATTTTTCCGGTGACCGCCCAGTACAGGGCAATCGCCAGAAACACGATCAAAAAAAAGTGACACCCAGTGCGGTCCATGCCCGATTCAGTCGGGATTCGTGCGGGTGGTTCAACACCTTGGGTATAAGTTCGCGCCAGCAGACGACACCGATCCATGCAATCAGGACTGAATAAAGTATCCGTCCCCCAACCGGTGCGACGGTTGTGTCGACAGTGTCAGCAGCGCCTTTGCCGATCACCCAGCCAGCCATCAAGTTGATGGGAATCAGCAAAGCTGTGAAAGAAAACATTGCTTTCACGCGGCAGAGGATACCGGAAAAACCGGTCATAACTGAATGAATCAGAGTTCCTGGTGAGGGTTTTCATCGTAGTTTCATGCGGCATTTTGCTGCAACATTTTGCACGAGCCGTGTTGTTTTAATGCAAAGTAGCCGATCCGGTGATTGTTTTCGAAATTCGGCGACTCGCTGATGCGGCAGGCAGGTTCATTCCTGAGAACGTAAACTTCCTCCGCTTCAGAGAGAAACCCCATGAAACGCTTCATCGCAATCCTGACCCTGATTCTGATCACTGCATTGTCTGCCGACAATGTGTCCGCAGCCCAACCTGGTGTCAGTGAAGAGTTGTACGCAGGTTTGTACTCGCCGAATACTGGCGAGGACCATCCGAACCTTCACCATTGTTTCGTTGACTACGTCTGGGCTCTGTGGCAGGACTGTAATGACTACGATGTTACGAAGGATGCTTTTCGACCATTCGTCGAAGGTACTCCCCACGCTCTTCCGCATCTGTCTTATCCGGAGCTTGGCGGCCAGGAAGGGGAGGACCTCGTGGGCCTGTGGTTTGAACTAGTGGATGCCGGATACACCGAAGACGAAGCCTTTCAAATGATTGAAATGGTCCTGGAAAGTGACCAGGAAACGTCAAGGGTGTTTAACTACGACGTCAGTTACGAAAAAGGGTCGTACTCCAGTCGAGGTCAATACAGATGCTATTCATGTGGTCTCTGTGGAGATTAGATCGATTTTAATCGGGAAGCGGTTCGTGATGTTCAACAAGAGGATATCAGCGACATCCGAAATAAGAAGCAGACACAGTGGAGAGAGTCGCAAGGGCAGATCTCTTTGGTAACAGGGATCACATCCGTTGTCTCAATACAGCATCGTTCGTAATCATCCCATAATGGGCCGTGGCGATGTTCTCGGTGTGTCTGAACCACGGTGGTGCTTTGTGTGTCCCGAACTGGTTTTCAGGTTCAGTCATCCGGCCGGCCCGTATGTTGTGTCATGACTTTGGCTATGCCGTTAGACAGACCGACGCAAAGCGATGAACTGCAGAATTGAAGTGCCGCAGTTTGCTGTACTAATTTGCGCGACCTGTGTTGTTTTGACGCAAAGGATCTGTTCCGGTTGTTTTTTTGAAATTTGGCAACTCTCTGATGCGGTACGCCGGTTCATCCCTGGCAACACCGTCATCTTCCCCTCCAGAGAGAAACCAATCATGAAACGCTTCCTCACAACAATGTTAACCTTGGTACTGTTCACTGGTGCGCTTTTCGGCAAAGCGTCTGCACAGAATGTTTTCGGTCTCCCGACGGTGAATACTGCGGAAAGTGGTATTGACGACATCCGCGAGACAATCATTCGGTTCGCCGCAACAGATGTCGGAATCATGGATTTTATCGATCTCTCATGGCTCGGCGGCCAGGAAGGGGAGGACCTCGTTGACCTGTGGTTTGAACTAGTGGATGCAGGATACAGCGAAGACGAAGCCTTTGAATTGGCTGAAATGGTGATGGGAAGTGACCTGGGGGCGCAATCGGTGGGCAAGTTCCAGGCGGTGACTCCGCAGGCCCCACCGCAGGTCCGACCGGAGGCGCCCGATCAGGACTGCGAGACCTACCAGGATTCCAATGGAGGTGCGATCACACTCTGTGGTGACCTGGGAAACAATCACGGCACCTACGAGCGAAAAGATAGTCGTGGCAATGTAGTCAGCAAAGGGACCTGGGAACACGACCGTGACGGTAACCTCACCTACCAGGGGGGTGCGGGTTACGACCAGGAGTCCGGTTCCGCCACCAACACGCCGGATGGATACGACTACCAGGGAACGGACGTCAACGGCAACCGTGAGCGGGGCCTCTGGTCCTAGTCTTCGAGGGTCGGCGGTTCTGAACCGACGGAATCGTCGCTTCGACAGAGAGCACACTACCGAACCGTCACCGCGACGAATTTCATTGCGACCGGTGTCGTCGTTCGAGGTGGCTGCGCGGCGGCGTTATCCCTGGCACTGGTCACTTGTACAGCTGACGCGAGGGCCATTGCGTGGTGACGTCAAGGAAGTAGCGCATAGATTGAGGTCGTTCAGGACCCCTGCGAAGGACTTGAGGAGTATTAGCTCACGTATTGAATCCTGACTGTAATAAGACTGTAATAAGCAGACATGACGTCTGAGAGATGATCACGCATGTTAGTCTCTCTGAGTTGTGATTCCTGAAAAAATACAGCACGGAAAAACGGCAGCTCTCATTGTCGTGATCGCTATGGCAACCAGTTCCCACCTTTGCTCAACTTCCATTTATGATCACGCAATCATCGACATCGACGGTCATGAAACGTCTCTGAGCAATTACAAAGGAAATGTCCTGCTCATTGTGAACGTGGCCTCTCGTTGTGGATTTACGTGCCAATACAAGGGGTTGGAAAACCTTTACCAAAGATATCGTGACCATGGCCTGGTGGTTTGCGGTTTTCCGTGTAACCAGTTCGGAGGACAGGAACCAGGAACCGAAAAGGAGATCAAAGCGTTTTGCGCCAGTAAATACGTGGTTTCTTTTCCTGTGTTTTCAAAGATTTCGGTGAACGGCCCCGATCGGCATCCTGTGTACGAGACGCTGCTCGGGAAAGACTCTCCCACCAGAGGTCGGGTGAACTGGAACTTCACCAAAATTCTCGTGGGGCGAGACGGCACACCTTTGGCTCGCTTCGGGGCATTCACCTTTCCTTCGTCAGGCAAACTGCGCAGAGCCATTGAAAAGGCTCTGGAGAGTTGAGTCGGCACAGGTCTCCCTGTCGCGGTGCAGCAATGTTGATACTGCTGTTATTACATTCGGGTTGTGCGTTCAGCCCGAAGCACATTTGATCCAATGGCCAGATCTCGACTGCTCGATTTGTCGTACAAAGCCTGCGTGTGCTTTTAATCTCCCCAGATTGGACGGAAACTGTTGGATGAACCAGATTCGCGTTGCCCTGATTCAGTTCGACGCCACGCCGGAAGCGGTGGAAACAAACCTCGATAAAATGGCAGCCCTCGCACGCGAAGCCGCGCGCAGAAAGGCTCGCTGGATTATGTTCCACGAAGGGACGATCAGTGATTATACTCCGCAACTGGCCGCTTTCGCCGAACATCTGCCGGACGGTCGCTCCACAGAGTCCATGATGGATCTGGCAGCAGAGCTTGACTGCTACATCAACTTTGGGCTTTCTGAGACCGATGGTGAACGGTACTTCATGTCCCAGGTTTTTGTGGGGCCGGCCGGGTTTATCTACTGCTACCGCAAGTCATGGCTCTGGCTGGAACCGGATGACAGAGGATATAGAAACGAGTGGGCACGGTACGATCCGGGTACGGGGCCGGACCTGTTCGAGTTCGACGGCGTTCGGGCCACCTGCTTCATTTGCGCTGACGGAGAGTCCCCACGCTGCCTCGAACGTGTCAGGCTCATGAAACCGGATGTTGTCTTCTATCCCAACAATCGGCGAGCACTCCCTGAATTCGATGTCCTCGGTCAGGACGTTCGCGCCATTAGTGCGCCTATGCTGGTGACGAACCGCATCGGCATGTCCTGGGTGAACTACACAACGGGTGGGTGCGTTGTGTATTCGGCCGACGGAGAGGTGCTTGCCAAAGCCAACCGTGAAGGTCGCGAGGAAATTCTGATTCACGATCTTGAGCTACAGGCCATCTGAAGCCCGCGGTTGCCCTGCGAATCAAAGACGGAATCAGGATTCAGTACTGGTTTTGGCCGGCACCCTCGTCCAGATCGTCAGGTCCTGGAGGCTTGTGGCAGACCGGCGGGGTACGATCCAGCTTAGCCCGTAGCCAGACGCAAGCAGGAACAAGTGCGGCAGCACGCCAATCCAGAACGCATCGGGAAGTTGTTCGGCAATGTTGGGGAATGTACGGGTGCCCCATTCGGTTGTCAGAACCGTCCACACAGCGACCAGCAGGACCGCAGACACTGTGGCAACCAAGGCGGCTGTGGAGCCGACGCGGACTGTCAGGAATCCCAGCAGGAAGAGGCTTAACAGGCCCGCTGTCACGATCGGATAGACGAGCGTTTGGACATTCATCAGGGTCTCGGTTCGCATAAAGTGAATGGTCAGCGCCACTGTGACCATAATGATCGAAAACAGGATGGAGAACAGCCGGCCAGCCAGGAGTAAGTGCCGCGAGTCTGGCTGGGAGCGCCGAAATGGTCGGTAAATGTCGTTGGTGAGTATTGCCGCCGAAGCGTTGATGTTGGAATCGAGAGTTGACATGGCGGCCGCCAGCATTCCCGTCAGCACAAATCCGGCGACCCCGGCCGGTATTTGAGTGAGAATGAAATAGGGAAAGACTTCTTCCGGTTTGGCGCCGTTGAGCGCGTCGGTGGGAAAGTGCTTGTAAAAAACGTAGAGGGCTGTCCCCACGAAGCTGAAGTAGACCCACGCCGGGATCGACATGGCGGCTCCCAGCAGGAATCCGCGCCGCGCTTCGTGATCGGTCTTCACGGCAAGATACCGCTGGACCATGGTCTGGTCGGTACACAGGAACTGCAGAAACGAAAACTGATACGTCAGGATGATCACCCACACCGTCTTTTCGTCGAAGCGAAAAGACGTACTGCCGACAGCCAGCTTTCCGTCGGCCCAGGCTTCGCTGAATATCTGGCTGAGCCCGCCGGGAATCATATTGGCGATGATCGGTGTGCAGATCAGTCCCCCGGCAATGAGTGCGAAACCCTGCAGGCAATCCGTGTAAATCACCGCCTGCAGGCCTCCGGCGATTGTGTAAATGGCGACGATAACGCCCAGCCCGCAAATAACGTGCGTCAGTTCGAAGCCGCTCATTCTCTGGAAAGGCAGGCTCACCGCGTAGAGAATAATCCCGGTGCCAAACCCGTGATAAAAGAGGAAGGCCGTTGCACCGTAAAGCCGCGCCCACGAGCCGAAACGTCGTTCCAGGTATTCGTAGGCCGTGCGGATATGCCCGCGGCGAAAGAAGGGCATAAATATCCGGTACGTGATCACCGCCGGAATCACATACAGCACGCTGGCCGGGACGAACCGCCAGTCGTCCTTAAACGTTGCTCCGGGGATGGCCAGGAACGTCATCGAACTGATGGTGGTCGCCATGATTGAAAATCCGACGACCCATCCGGGCATTTTTCGGTCGGCAAGAAAATAGCTGTCAGCGGATCGAGTCCGGCGCGCGCAGTAGACTCCGATGATGACCATGATGCCAAGATTGATGGCAATCACGACCAGGTCCTGCCAGCGCGCCAGGGATTCGGTGACCATGAGGGACCTGCGTGATTCGGGCTGAAAGCAGTCAACGTTGCATCCGGCAGTTGCAGCAGATTCCTGCTGCCGCCGGACGCTCGCTTAAACCGGAGATGTCCGGTCGGCAGGCAACCGGTTCCTGTCCTCAAAGGGGATCAAATTGCCGGTCAGTTCAGCTGAAAGCCACATTGTTCCCCCACGAGCAGCGATTACCGACAGTACCGCTGTAATTGGTGCTCAGGCAGCTGTCAAGGGGCGGCCGACTGTCTCAGGGGAAGACAGCGTCGTTGCGGGTCACGCTGCGCACCTGAACGATGATGCAATATTCGAGTGACTGGCCATACTGAAACCGGTGAATTTGCGTCGTCATTTCTTCAGAATCGCGTCGATTTCGGCTCTGGTCGGCATGCCTGGCTGAGCACCTTCACGTGAAGCTGCCAGTGCTCCGGCCGCATTCGCAAAATGAACCGCGTTCCGAAAATCAGCACCCTCTGCCCAGCGGACAGCCAATGCTCCGGCAAACGCATCACCGGCTGCGGTTGTATCGACAGCAGTCACCTCAAAAGGATTGATCAGACTCGGTGAGTCACCGTCGGATACCATTGCACCACAGTCACCCAGCGTAACGACAACTTGTCGAAGACTCTGTTGATGAAGTTTGTCAGCAGCCACCGCAGCTTCTTCAATTGTTTCCACCGGGCATCCGGACAGCATCGCAGCTTCTGATTCATTGGGACACAGGACATCGACGTTGAATAGATCGTCGGGGAATTTATGGGGGACCGGAGCCGGATCGAGAATCATACGCACGCCTGTTTCACGGGCTGTCTGAATGGCCATCGCAACGGTGTCCATTGGGATTTCAAGCTGCAGCAGGACGACGTCAGCGGCGGCAATGACATTTCGGAAAGCCCGAACATCATGCGCGCCCAGCCGGGCGTTTGCACCGGGCACCACCATGATGGAGTTCTGACCACTTTGTTCGACGGCCACGATCGCCATGCCGCTGGGGCAGTTGGTTGTCGTCTGAACGGCCTCGCAGCAAATCTGTTCATCGGTCAGATTCGTGAGCAGACGATTTGCGAAAACGTCGTCTCCCACGCGGCCAATCATGGTAACGTGGCCCCCGGCGCGAGCGGCTGCCACCGCCTGATTTGCTCCCTTGCCTCCGCAGACCTCCTCAGAAGATTTAGCGAGGATAGTCTCACCGGGACGCGGCAGAGAATCGCAGCGCACCACCAGGTCCATATTGATGGAGCCAATCACAACGATTTTCGGGCTGGTTGAAGTCATCTAAGGCGAGGGCGAAGAGAATTGGATTCCGGATGAGCCGGTCTGTGGTGGCTGACTGGCAAGATGGGTCAGGGCCTCAATCGTGCGGGCCTTCTGGTCCTGACGAATGATCAAATATCGATCTCGACCGCCATTGGCTGGTTCGAATGTTGTCAGGCCGTCGTTTTGAACCCTCACACGTCCTGGCTCACTGAGATCGAAATAGTCGTGTTCCGGACGCACGGCATACAGTACCGATGTGAGGTCCCAGGTGGGCCGGTCATGAGGATGCGGACTGTAAGCACGACAGGCTTCTGCCAGTGGATGGTGTGTGGCGTACCGGTAGTCTTCCAGAATACATTGATACGGATATGGCAGATTCAGGCCGATTTCGAAGCCGCTCCACACAATTGGCGCCGGCCAGGATTTACTGAGTCGCATCGCGGCCGGAAGATCTGTCACAACATTGTATTCCCGGTGGTCCAGCAGTCTGCCGTCCTTTTCCGGGATTTG
The DNA here is from genome assembly GCA_022447185.1 of Fuerstiella sp. Lineage (GTDB taxonomy): Bacteria > Planctomycetota > Planctomycetia > Planctomycetales > Planctomycetaceae > S139-18. The sequence continues at coordinate 13,784 of JAKVAY010000063.1, forward strand.
CCGAAATGCTCCGGCCATGATTGACAGAAGACGTACTTTTTTCCGAACCAGTTCAGTGCCATTTTGTGCACTGAAAGAATCTCCTGGCGACGACAACAGTCTGGCGAGGTTTGTGGAAAATCCAACCTGTACGATTACGACGGAACCGTCGTCCGCTGCTGCCAGCGCGCTGCGAAGGACATCCACGGCATCCGGTGCATCCCTGCCGGACTGCAAATCGTGTGGATAGCGCAGACGACCTTCGTCCGTCCGGTTGGCAAGGCCATTGAATGTCCCTTGGTCATTCGTGATCCCGCTGTGACAGACACCCACGGGGATGTTGCCGCGACCGTAGAATGTGTTGACGCTGTCAACAAACGGGGCTGCCAGGTTGTGATCTTTGGTGATGGTGACCGCCAACAGTCGGCATTCGCCTCGAGACTGCAGCGCATGGACCATGCCGAGTGCCAGGACATCGTCGTAATCGTTGCCGATATCGGTATCAAAGATCAGCGGGACTGGTTTGTGTGGCTCCTCACCAGACACATCGGTTACCAGACACAGGACGAAAACCGTCAAAACAGCGACAGACAACTTCAACATAACAAAGAGACCTCCCGGTTCGGAAAATGGTCTGCGGAGAACCATTATCGCTGAAGTTGCTTCCGTGGTGAAGCATTCACTGCGGACAGCCATGCTGCCGGTACCTTTCGAACAGGAGCGCAGAGTGCATTGATCATGACTCACTTTTCTTTTTCGCTGTTTTCCCGTTTGGGAAAACGAACACACGATTTGCGATGGTTGACGTTTTTCCTGTTTTCTCCCACGCCTTGCGAAACCACTCTGCCTGTTGACTTCTGTTCCGAATGTTCGAAGCCTTCCTGACGAGGTTTCCTGAAACGTCCCGAGAAATCTGAGACCGGCGCCATCGGAATTGTACGGGTCGCGTCTGACGACGATACACTGAGACTTTTGTTCTGAGCATCTCGTCCCTCTGGAACTCTGCCACACTATGATTCCTCCCCACGTCTGGTTCACTCCGGTTCCCACGCTGTTCTGGTCAGAGTACGCCGAAGCGCCGTTTTCTCAATGCGTCGACTGCGAGTGTGAACTGCAGGGTTGTGAGTTCTATCTTCTGCAGAAGTGCTACGTCGGGACGGAACCGGTCTTTGAATTCGCGATTTGTAATACGTGTCGAGCGAATATGAGTTCTCGGTGTTCCGAAGAAACGAATCGAGCCGTTCAGGCCTTTCTGCTGGAGTATCTCAGACGCCGAGAGAGTGAGTTCAAAGAATTGACCGAGATGCATGACGTGCTGCGCAAATGTGTCGAGCAATGCCTCATTTGCAATCGACTGCGTGCCGAGTGCCATCGTTACACGATCGGCGGATTATGCAGTGAACAGAATCTGGTTGTGCAGCAGGGACCACAAACACAGTCCCCATTGATGATCTGTCAGAACTGTGAAGCGTCGATGTCAGGATTGGTATCGAAACAGACACGCGATACATGGGATCGGTTTGTTGAGGAAAATTTCGATGGGCCGCCGGGTGTGGGACTCGATGTGCCCGGTGGAACGCCGGTCTTGATTTAATCCTGCGTTTCAGGGTTCTCGAATGAACTGTGCCGCGTAGCTGCGCACCTGCTGCCCGTTGAGCACATGGACTGTTTTCAGTCGGTCGACTGTTGCAGATCCAAATCGATTCAGCGGAACATGGATGATCTTCTTTCCGCTGCGTTTGGCCAGCCTGCGCCAGCCTGCACCAGGAGCCAAATGACTCAACAGGGCAATATGAGATTCGTTGCTGTAGTGCAGAGCAGCTGCGATGAGACGTTCTTCCAGTGTATCGGTGAAGTCGAATTGCGGATCACGAAACACATCAGGAACCGGGCGCGGTGGAAACAGAAACATACAGCCACCGTAACGAGCAACGGCGATACCAGGGCCAATATGCTCCTGATTGAAGTCTGTTGCGAACAGCGACAGCGTGGACTCGTCGTGATGTTCTGCCTGCCAGGTGATACGCCACGGGTAGTCGCGAGGGTCCGCCGGGGAATCAAACAGCATGACCACGCAGTCCAGATCACCACGCGCCGGCGGGTATTCTCGAACGTAGAGCTCTCCTGTGTGCCAGTTGCGGAGAGTCTCGCGAATGTCGAGTCCGTCCTTAATACTGGAAGTGAATTTTTCTGTGCGGGCCAGATCGTTGCCCAGCAGCGTCAGGGCGACGTCCTTAACGTGTGTTCGGAATCGTTCAATCGCCACGTCTTCCGGTGGCCAGCTGCATTGTCCGAATGGGTTCCAGGACTTCTTCCACTCCACTTTTTTGTGTTTGTCCGGACGAGCTTTCAGCTGGCATGATCTCCATACCATCGGATGACCTGGCAGACGACTGACGGCTGATACGACGTCTCCGTCCGGCAGCCGGATCCGATCCACGCCAAACTGCACTGTTGGCGTTCCGGTGGTGGTATCGAACGGATAATCGCGAGCGGTTTCAGCCAGATGAATTGCGTATTGATCGCCGGCAGTCTGCCGAGCTGCGAGGACCAGAGTATAGAGATCCGGAGTGAAACGCCGTTCCACCAGCGACAGATTGCGAATGTACTTCAGGCAGACGCTTAGCAATTGCGGTGTGATTGGACGGGCTCGGGTTCCGAACTCCTGCTGATATCGGTCCCGAGACGCCAGCATCAGCGTTTTGACTCCATCGATCGACAGATTTTCGTCGTCGTCCAGATTTCTGCGCGCCTGTTCGTACAGACCGGTGATAAATGGCAACTCACCCAGCATGAACAACAGACTCTCAGGCTGAACGGAATAAATCCGGGCCGGATGTGATGGCTGAAGAGGGGCCGGCGGACGATCAACAACGGTCTGAAAAGCGTCGCGTATCCACGGCCACTCGCGCATCCCGCAAACGAGCAGAATGGAATCATACGATTTGGTCAGACGATGCAGTTCGTTGGCCATCCAGTGGATACGTGTCGTCTGAGATCCCTCGTGTGGAGGAGCGAGTGCCGGCAGAACGGCGGCAGCGAAACGTTCCACAGTTACCTGCTTCAGCGCATAGGCATCAGGCAGGGTGTCAGCTGCAGGCTGGTAGTCGTCATCCTCGATGTCAATGAAAGATCGAGGGATATGTTCCTGAGCAGCAATCCGAAGAGCAGTGATCACGGGTTGACACGGATCGATGGGTACATATGTGGCGGCACCATTGATATCAGCTTCGTCGTCCTCATCAAAATCCAGTCTGGATGTCGGCTGAACGACGGCGCTTACGGCTGGCAGCTGTTCCGTTCCTGATTCGACTTCGCTCTGAAACGACGGTGGCAGAGGGACCGCCAGATGGTCGAACTGATGATTGAGCATCAGCCGCCGCACTTCGATGGCAAAGTCGCCACTGCCATGAATCACAGGCAGGACGGTGATCTTTGATCCCAGTTGAAGGACTTTGGATACGAACATAATTCTGCACAAACCTAAACGACCGGGGCTGATCACAGTGATCTCACGATTCCCGCGTCAGATGATCCATTGTCGGGAGTAATCGAGGACTGACCAGTCCGGATGTCCGGGATGAAGGATGAAAGCGGAAATCAGATGACCGAATGGACTTCTGATTTCAGTAAACTTGTTCCAGATGAGTTCACTTCAGCGACCAGCGGGAGTGGCGCGTTTATTCCGAGTGTCGGTTCGCATGGTTTGAGGCACTGCCTTGTTAGAGTATTCTGGAACACGGCAACCGGTTTGTTACATGATCGCAATGACCCAGGACCGACTGATCGTATTTTTCAGCCACACTTTTGATGGTTGCATCCGTCATGTCGTACACGCATGTGTGACATGCATTTGTACGAGCGGACTGCACTGCATGGCGCGACGAACGATGATCTGTCATGTATGTTTACGGTTGCTCTTTGCTATTGCATTGTGGGGCTTTACAACCCCGACCGCCGAAGCAATCCGTCCAGGAGGTCGTGCTGCAGTACCTAAATTCCGCACCTTTGAAGTGACTGTGAGTGACGAGGATGGTCGTCCCCTGGCCGGTGCCAGAGTTTCTCCTTGGGTTTTACTGTCAAAGGCCGGTGTGCAGGATTGGAATGAAGTCCATTGGGGACCTGTCCCGATTCAGGAATCCGACGAAGACGGAAAAACGAGGATTCGTGTTCCGGACTTGGCCGGTCAGCACCGAATCAGGACGATTCACTGGGGTGTGAGCCACGAAGACTACGTTGCCCTGATCATTAAGTCGGATGTTGCCCAGCGCAATGTTGACTGCCGGCTGAAGAGAGGACGGAGAATCGCGGTCTCAGTGATTGACGGTCTGACACGCCAGCCGCAGCGGTCTGACTTATTCGTGATCTTGAGTGGTTCTGGGGAACTTGATCGCTGGAACCACATGCAAAGCGGGGTTCTTGTTTCGGATGGCATGGCAGTCAATCGCCGAATACTGCGGATTATTCATCTTCGATCGGGTGAGCCGGCACGTTTTAGCGAGGCAATCGACCTCAGCAAATACGCTAATCAATCACGAATTTTTGTGCGGAATGTCGAAATCCATCCCGGAACACGTGTCGAAGGGCGACTTGACGATCAGGTGTCGCGTCCGGTTCGCGACGGGATTGTCAGTGTGTTCGTCGTGAACGGTCGCAATGAATGGCACGACATGGCCAGCGTCAGTAAAGATGGAACGTTTACGATTGACTCGTTGCCGCGCGGCGAGATTCTGCAGCTGACCGCATCCTGTACCGGCTGGGTTTCTTCCGACCCAACACTGGAGGAACTTGAGACTGTTGGCATGAAAGAGCAGGCATCTCGATTACAGCGGTCTCGTGTTTATCCACAGGTCGTGCATCTGGACCGTGACGTGGTTCAACCCACGATCCGAATGGAACCGGCAACCACATGTCGCGTCAGCGTGATTGAAACCAGCGGTGCTCCCGTTGAAGGCGCTCGAGTCCGGCTGATTCCCTATCAGGGATCATTTGATGGACGGTCACACGTTTTCGGCCACGGGGAAAACAGCAGACAACGTCTGCTGTCCGGTTCTGTAAGCCTGTCGATTCAGCGACGAATCGAACTGGGAATCGAGCGAGACAGGAAGAGTCATTTCGTCTCCTTCACCGGTGCAGATGGTGTCGCGGAAATCAGCTCGCTTCCTGGCGGTCCTGCGGGCAGCCCGGCCATGACAAGTTTTGTTGTCACTCATCCGGACTATTTTGGAGCCAGTCGCGGAGGTTTGGGTGATCAGGGGAGCTCTCGCGCCGCGTTGTACACCGGGCAAACGGCTCGTGTTACCGTTCGAATGAAAAAGAAATGAAGATCACACGCTGTCGGCGCAGATTGATACTGCCGCTGGCGAAATCATCAGAAACGTGAGACAGAAGACTTCAGACTTCTGTTGAGCCGTACCAAATCATCTGCCGGCCTGATGGCAGCCGACGACATGATTCCATTCGCCGGCACTTTCCTGATCTGACGGCATGGTCCTGATCAGAGGATTTGCTCGAGGACCCGACCTTCAATCAACGTCAGACGTTCCTGACGGCCTTCATGCAGATAGGTGAGTTCTTCCTGCTCCAGGCCCAGTTGATGCAGAATCGTTGTGTGGATGTCGCGGAAATGGCAACGGTTCTCGACAGCATGCATGCCAATTTCGTCCGTGGCTCCCAGCACCTGACCTCCTTTGATCCCACCACCCGCCATCCACATGGTGAATCCGACGTTGTGGTGATCGCGACCTTTGCGCCCCTGCGCTTCAGGCGACCGACCGAATTCGCCTCCCCACAGGATCAGCGTGGTTTCCAGCAGACCGCGACGGCGGAGATCTGTAAGCAGAGCCGCTACCGGTTGATCGGTCTGGGCGGCCATCCGCAGGTGGTTTTCCTCAATGTCATTGTGGGCGTCCCACTGCAGATTGCCAGGGCCGCCACCCGAAACGACAACAGTAAAACGTACTCCCTGTTCCACGAGTCGTCGTGCCAGCAAACAGCGTCGTCCGTAGTCGTCCGTCGGTTCGACACCCACACCATACAGTTCCAGAGTTTCCTTTGTCTCACCCGAAATATCGAAAATTTCAGGTGCCTGTGTCTGCATGCGAAACGCCAGGTCATACGCGCGAATCCGTGCTGCTAACTCATCGTCGCCTGGATTTGCGTTGGCCTGATTAAGTTCGCGGATCAGATTCACTGTCTTACGACGTTGCGACGAGGTGACCCCTGGTGGCATTTCGAGGTTGCGCACCGGTGATTGACCGGAGCCAAACATCGTTGGTTGATAGGTCGCCGGTAAAAAACCGTTAGCGTACATCGGTTGACCGGCCTCGAGTGCACCATCGGGATCGGGCATCACCACGTAAGCAGGCAGCGATTCGCTTTCCGATCCCAGTCCATACAGTCCCCACGATCCCATCGCGGGAAAACCAGGAAATGTCCGTCCGCTGAACAATTCATACTGTGCAGCGGAATGCACGACTTTGTCTCCATAACAACCTCTCAGTACGGCGATGTCATCGACACAGTGTGCGGTGTATGGGAACAGATCCGAAACATCGATTCCGCTGTCACCGTGCTGTCGGAATCTTCGCTTCGAACCAAGCAGCTTTGCGTCTTTTCTGATTCGCTGGTATTTCGCCTCCTGAAATTCGGCCGGTCGCGGTTGTCCGTCAAGTTTGTTGAGTAGTGGTTTGGGATCAAACGTTTCAATTTGACTCGGCCCGCCGGACATGAACAAAAAAATGACCGAAGTTGCCCTGGGGGAAAAATGGGATGGCTTTGCGGACAGCGGATTCGTTCTTCTGGTCTCTGCCTGCGCACGTTCCGTTTCCAGCATCGTCGCCAGCGCCACCGAGCCTAATCCGCAACAGGAATCGCGCAGGAATTCCCGACGCCTGGAATCAAGCATGTTCTCAGACACGTTTAACAACACACACATCCTTCAAGTCGACGCAGCAAATATCCCGGTATCGAATTCAGGTCAATCGACGTATAAAAAACCGTTCAGACTGAACATCGCCAAAGCAAATTCGTGGAGTGGTTCAGCTTTCAGGAATTCTGCAGCCGCTGTTTCCTGCTGTTCGGTGGGAGGACATCCGGTTGTGATCAGAAAAGCCAGATGAATCCGGTCAGCGATGTCGTCACCGGCTTCAATCCGCAGTCGTTCGGCAAAGGTCGATGCCAGTTCATTGGACAATTTGCCGTTGAGCATCTCCAGGGCCTGTGGAGCATGCGTGCTGGCAACCCGGGTTCCACAACTGGTCTGCAGATCAGGCTGATCGAAGACTTCAAGAAACGGCAACCGCAGGTTACGTTTGGCTACCAGATAAATGGATCGACGATCGTGCTGAGTGACATCTTCCGTGACCTGCCATTGTGTCGGTTTGTACAGTAAATCGATCATTTCCTGTTCGACCGGAACCATAATGCCAGGACCGCCGATCTGACGATTCAGACGATTTGAGACAGCCAGCATGGCGTCTCGAATTTCTTCTGCCTCCAGACGTCGTCGACGAAAACGCCACAACAGACGATTTTGTGCATCAATCGTTTTTGCGTGATGTTCTGCCGGATGAATTGAGGATTGCTGATAAGTGTTGCTCAGCAAAATCAGTCGATGGATGGACTTGACGCTCCATCCATTACTGACAAATCGTTCTGCCAGATAGTCGAGCAGTTCCGGGTGGCTGGGCTCGTCTCCGTTGAACCCGAAGTCATTCACGGTTGAGACGATGCCTCGACCAAAATGATAATGCCAGATGCGATTTACCATCACTCGTGCGGGCAGGGGATGAGTGGGGTTCGTGATCCAGCGGGCAAGTCCCAGCCGGGGATTCGACAGGTCCGGCGGATTCGCAGATTCACCGGCACGGCTAAGAATTCCCAGGGTTCGCATACCTACTGGAATACCTTTTTTAAACTCGTCTCCGGCTTCGAGTAAGTGGATCGCGGTGCGATTGGAAAAATCATTTTTCACGCTGAACAGCGCCGGGAGCCGCGCGGGCAGCTGAGCTCGCGATTTCTCCAGTTGTTCATTGAGCCTGCTGCGATCCTGCTCACTGGCTGTTTCGATCGCGGTGGTCAGGCGGTCGATTTCGGCCTCAACCTGCTTGGTTTTTTCCTGCCACCGATTCCGAGTCTGTTCGTCTGCCAGTGGAATTTCCACGTCATGCGTTGCTGCCATGAATGCCTGCAACTGGTAGTAGTCCTTTTGGCGGATTGGATCGTACATATGATCGTGACAACGCGCACAACCGAGCGTTAATCCCAGAAATGTTGTCCCGACAATATTAGTCATTTCAGTCAGGACTTCGTTGCGGCTGAAAGCGACTTCCGGATTGCCGGCGTTGCGGCGGATGGGGCCAAGTCGGTGAAATCCGGCGGCGACCTGTGCTGTTCGTCGGCCGATTTCGTCATCGGGGGAGAACTCCAGTTCGTCGCCGGCCAGTTGTTCTGTGATGAACTGGTTGTAGGGTTTGTCGGAGTTGAAGGCATCAACGACATAGTCTCGAAACCTCCAGGCATCTGCGTGATGGCGGTCGTATTCGAAGCCCTCTGTTTCAGCGAATCGAACCACATCCAGCCAGTGTTGTCCCCATCTTTCACCATATTCGGGACTGGTGAGTAACTCGTCGACGAAGTTCTCATAAGCCTCCGGTGAATCATCCTGGACAAATTGCTGCACAGCGTCCGCCGTGGGTGGAAGTCCAGTGAGGTCGAAGTAGATACGACGGATCAAGGTTCTCCGGTCAGCTGGCGGCGCCGGCCGGAGTCCGGTTTTTCTGAGCTGACGCAGAACAAATGCATCAATCGGGCTGCGAATCCAGTTCCTGTCAGATTCACTCGCAAACATGGGAGGCAGGGGATTCGATCGTTCGACGAATGACCAGTGGTTCCGTTCCGAAACGCTGTATTCATCATCGGCTGAACGATTTGCACTGCGTCCCTCGCCTGTATTGTCTGCAGCGACAGCACAGGTGCTGACCATACAGACAACGGAGAACCCGAGTAAATCGAGAACACGAGACACGAGAGATCTCCGGAATGGGCGGAAGGACGTACAAACCTGCAGAAGCACAGTGCTGATTTTAGCGAGCAATACCACTGGTGGCCAACGGTGGTTTCAAATGATTGCTGAGTTACGCGGATGTTACAGACAATGACCGTTTTGGCTGAATCGGGCCTCGCTGGATATATTCAAGCAGAAACACGTCCTCGCAATCATCGTCAGTTTTTCATGCTGACGGTTTGGGTCGACAGATACCAACATTGTTCATCAGAGGTGCAAATCGGCTGTAGCACAGCCGAGCTGTTGCCACCGGATCATAATCCGTTTTTTTGTGTACCATTGCGCTGACTTCCACCGCAACGAAGCCACTGAATTGAGTGTCCTTCAGAATCGAAAACAGTTCGGAGTAGTTGGTCTCACCATCCCCCGGAAGCAGATATTCGTATTTGTCCGGAGTCCCGCGACTGTCCTTAATCTGGAGGTGATGTGCAATCGGCAGTAACTGCTTTAAGCTGCCGGCCAGAGTCAGGCCCTCAAGGAACAGATGGCTGTAGTCATAAACAATCTTCAGCCAGCGACTGCCAATCCGGCGATGAATCCAGATTGCGCGATCTGCATTGTGTACCGCCTGTGCCACGTGTGGTTTAAAACAGATTACAGTTCCGGTTGACTCGCCGATTTCTGCAAAATCGGAAAGTTGCTCAACAAGCCGGTCCTTTGACTGTTCCCACTGAGCAACGGTGCCTCCTGTGGTGGACTGTACGGAAGCCGGGCTCGAGGGAGAAAGGTCATGAGCAAGCTGGGTCGCACGCTTCAGCTTTTCGAGATTTGTACTGTGTTGCTCATCGGTCCCGAGACAACGCAGATCCTCCAGGAGTGACGGTACGGCCAGTTGCAGATCTGTCAGCTGCCGTCGAACTTCAGATCGCTTTTGTTTCGTCAGCAGGCTTGGTTCCGTCGGCCATCCCTGCATCAATGCAAGCTCGACCCCGTCGTAGCCAATTTCAGCACAAACGCGCAAAGCCTCTGACGTCGTCAGGCTCTTCATTCCGTAGGTGCCAAATGCAAACCCGATGGTTGGAATAGTAGCGTCCGCGTCGGCTCGCACCCTGCGAAGTACAAACGGAGCAGTGGCCGTCGCCAAAAAACAACGTCGATTGAAGTCTGTCATACGGCCTGTCCCGCGCAGGAGCACAAGATCGATCGATCCCGACAATTTTGGTCGGGCCGATTACCGCACATCTTACTCCTGCACTGACGGTCATCCAATCACTGGACTTCGAGTGTTTTGTGCCTTGATGACGTTGGCGATTAATGACCCAAATGTTGTGATGGTCCTTTTTCTGCAGGCTTTGTAAAGAGTCACGGGATCGTTACTGATGACAGGTGAACCGAAGACGACCCGCGTCCGATGATCGGTGTATCGATTAATGATCGAATCGGGTGGCAGCTGTGCTGACGGATCCTGCAGGAGCGATTGTCATGAAGCTGTTAGCCCTCGCTTGTGTACTCAGCTGCCAGGACAGTAGTCTGCAGCAAAAACATCAGAGCAAGAACGCCACGGCGCGACTGTTCATCGCGGATTCGCTGCAGCATGCCGAGACATGTCTGTGTGTGACGTGTAATAATGATGATCTCCGGTGCAGGGGGCGCAGTGCGCAGTTGATTTGGAAGAACTTGGTTTGTAACTGTCGGGTATCGCAGGAACAGCACGTCAAAAAGCATTGTGGGTGACAGTTCGCCCGGTGATCTGTGTGAGAACGCTTCGGAGTACCGTGGCAGATAGGGAATTCCAAATGAAGCGATCGGAAATTATGAATCTGATCGTCGTCCTGGTCATGACGACAGGCAATCTTTTTGCCGACAGCAATCACGTGGATTTCAACCGTGATGTTCTGCCCGTTCTGACGAAACACTGCAGTGAGTGTCACGGAGCTGATCTGAGAGAATCCGGACTGCGTATTGACGATCGTGACAACCTGTTGCGGGGCGGTGATCATGGACGAGCAGCGGTCGTTCCCGGAAATCCGAACAAAAGTTTCCTGCTGCAGCTGGTCCGTGGTGACAAACCGGACCAGCGGATGCCCCCAGAAGGAGATCTGCTGTCTTCTGAGCAAATCGATCTTCTGGAGCGGTGGATCCGCGAAGGAGCTGAATTCAACGATCAGTCGGGCAGTGATCAGACTGTCGGACTCGGTCACTGGTCGTTTCAGCCATTGCATAAGCTTGAGGTGCCTGGCGACGATCCATCAGCTGCGAATCCAATCGATGCATTTATTCGACGCAGACTGGCTGAATCGGGTTTACAACCGTCCGTCGCAACCACTCGACGCACTCTGATTCGTCGAGTCACACTCGACCTGACAGGTTTGCCACCTTCGCCCGCCAGTGTTGAAACCTTTGTGAACTCAGAATCTGAGGGGCGTGCTGCGTATGACCGGGTCGTCGATGAACTGCTGAAATCACCACGATACGGAGAACGGTGGGCTCAGCACTGGCTGGATGTCGTTCGTTGGGCGGAAACCGTGGGATTCGAAACGAACTTTCCACGACCGAACGCCTGGCCGTATCGTGACTGGGTGATCTCTGCGCTGAATGAAGACAGGCCTTACAACAGATTTCTTTTTGAACAAATCGCGGGTGACACGGTTGGACAGGATGCAGCGCTTGGTTTTCTGGTGGCCGGACCGGCGAACCTGCCCGGCCAGATCGGTCGAGACGAGGAAGCCATGAGACAGGCTCGTCAGGACGAACTGGACGAAGTGATTCGAACCGTCAGTCAAAGCATTCTTGGACTCACGCTGGATTGTGCTCGCTGCCACAGTCACAAGTTTGACCCGCTGACGCAGCGTGACTATTACGCGATGCAGGCCGTGTTCGCAGGGCTGGAGTACGGAGATCGACGATGGAGAGGAACAGAAAACGACGAATGGACAAATCGGGTTCCTGAAGTGCAGCGGCAACTGGTGGAATTGCAGACCCGGCTGGAGTCGCTGCGAGTCCGATATCAATTGGAACATTCTCAGATGAATGTGCACACGGATTCGTTTGATGCTGTCGATGCAAGAGCCATTCGTATGCGAATCCATGCAACCGGGAACGGCGGTCCGGCATCGCTTTATGAATTTGAAGTCTGGTCTGCAGGTGACCAGTCCGGTCAGCGTACGAATGTTGCACTGGCCAGCAGCGGCAGCACACCATCCGCCTCCAGTTTTGCACTTGCCAATCAAACCCGCCATTTTGACAACCTCATCGACGGTTCGGTTGATCAGCGCCAGGCGTTCCCATGGATTTCAGCGTCCCAGGGTCCCGCATGGATTCAGGTGGATTTTCCCCATCCCGTTCGAATTGACAGCTTGACGTGGCATCGTGGCGCTACCCTTCCGGCCGATTACGATATCGACATCCTGCCGTTGAATTCTGACGAATGGACAGTGGTTGCCGATTCTCGCAATCGCCTGCCACGTTCCGACGACACACGCGAAGCCCAAAACGTACGGCTAAGCGGACTCGACACAGACATGGTGAAACAGATCACCTCACTCACTGGCACCATTCGCGATACACAACATCAGCTCAACACGCTGTCTGCCGGACCACAGGTTTACGCTGCACGTTTCGTGACTGAACCGAGTGCCACCTGGCTGCTGCGCCGGGGCGACCCCATGCAGCGAGTAGATATCGTTGAACCCGGGGTGCCGACAGTCCTGCGACGTGCTGTGATGTCAGCCGGTGCGGATCTCAGTGCCGCCGCTCACATCATTCCAGTCAGCGCGACAAAGACATCTGAACGGGACCGGCGACTGGCCCTCGCGGCACACGTGACCCGGCCCGACCATCCATTGACAGCTCGGGTGATGGTCAATCGAGTCTGGCAGCATCACTTCGGTACCGGACTTGTTGATTCTCCGTCCGACTTCGGCAGGATGGGATCAAAGCCGACCCACCCCGAGCTCCTGGACTGGCTGGCTGCAGACTTTGTGGAACACGGCTGGTCGCTTAAGCGGCTTCATCGGCAGATCGTCACGTCGCAAACGTATCAACAATCCAGTCGCCCTCAGGGGGATGGGTTACGTGTTGACGCGGACGCGAGACTGCTGTGGAGATTTCCGCCAAGGCGTTTGGAAGCAGAGGCAATTCGTGACACCATATTAAGTGTCAGCGGACGATTGAATCTGACAATGGGTGGCCCAGGCTTTGATTTTTTTAATCAGCGAGGCGGACTTTCGGATTACATTCCGAAGGAAACGTTCGAGGAATCCGGCTGGCGTCGCATGATTTACGCTCACAAGATCCGCATGCAGGCAATCGACATCTTTGGCACCTTCGATTGTCCGGACGCCGGTCAGATGACACCCCAACGCACCCGATCGATTACACCCCTGCAGTCGCTCGGTCTTCTGAACAGCCCTTTTGCCAACCGTCACGCAGAGTTCTTTGCTCAACGGGTTCGAGACGAAGTGGGGTCGGAGACCGCAGTGCAGATTGACCACAGTTTCCTTATCGCACTGTCTCGGCGGCCGTCCGATGGAGAGCGCCGGCACATGATGCAGCTGGCACAGCTTCACGGACTGCAGCAGGTTTGCCGAGTATTGTTCAATACCAGCGAATTCCTGTTTCTCCGGTAAATCATCTGCTTCTCTGTCCGATTTACGGAAGCAGCACCGTTGCGCCGGTCGTCTTTCGGTTTTCCAGATCACGATGAGCCTGTGCCGCCTCCTGCAGCGCATATGTCTGATTGATTTCGATCCTCACGGCGCCGTTCTCAACAACAGAAAACAATTCATCGGCGTTCGTTGTCAGCTGTTGGCGGGTCGCGGTGTAGGTTGCCAGAGTTGGGCGAGTAAGAAACAACGAACCGTGAGATGTCAGTTCGTGGACAGCTAAAGGAGGGACCGAACCCGACGACTGTCCGAACGTGACCATTAAACCGAGCGGCCGCAGACAGTTGAGGGAGCTGTCAAACGTATCGCGGCCGACCGAATCGTAGACAACCGGTACACCCTCGCCATTCGTCAGTTCGCGGACTCGATCGACAAAATTTTCTTCATCGTACAGGATCGGGTGATCGCAGCCGTGTGAACCGGCCAGTTCTGCTTTTTCCGGTGTGCTGACTGTTCCGATGACTGTGGCGCCCAGGTGTTTTGCCCATTGACACAGCAGCAGCCCGACTCCGCCCGCTGCGGCGTGTATCAGGATTGTGTCACCTGACTTGACCGGATAGCAGCGTCGGATCAGATAATGTGTGGTGAGCCCCTTGAGCATCAACGCGGCGCCCTGTTGGTCATCGACGCCGTTTGGCAGTTTGACGAGGCGCGCAGCGGGCATGATTCGTTCTTCGGCGTAGCTGCCGATTGGTCCACCGGCATAGGCGACGCGGTCGCCGACCTCCAGGTCGCGCACATCTTCTCCGGTTTCTTCTACAACACCTGCTCCTTCCATGCCGATTGCAGTCGGCAGCGAATCGACGGGATACAGCCCGGTGCGGTGGTATGTATCGATGAAGTTGAGTCCCACCGCTGTTTGGCGCAGACGGACCTCACCGGCAGCCGGATTTGCCACTTCAACGTCTTCCCAGCGTAAAACTTCAGGTCCGCCCGTTTCGTGGATTCGAATTGCTTTGCTCATTGGTCGTCACGTCGATTTTGAGGATGTACTGTGAATGAATGCCTGACCGGCCCAGGTCTTCCGGACGGTTTGGGAGGAGTTTGTGCTCCCTGTCGAACTCCAGGAGCTCGATGGATCGGCGTCGTCTGTCGGCCGGGAACAATTGTTGACCGTCTCGCGCGAAAGAGCAATACATGGCTGGCCATCGATTGATGATCGAAGCCCGATACAACCCTGGATTCAGGAGCAAGTTGATGTGGAAGGATGTGGTGCCGGCAGTCATTCTGACGCTGCAACTCGGTATGGGAACATCGGTCGCATCTCCCGCGTGTTGACAGTACGGCGAGGCAGTTATGTCGGGCGGGACTATGCTGTTGTTGCGAAGCAAAACCGGACTGTATGTTGAATCCCCATTTTCGAACGCAGTGTCCGACTGAAGCGGTCAATCGAATCGATCGAGTGCGAATCGTTCAATTGGCCAGGGGGTTGATTCTTCGACCACAAGTTGCGCCAGGATCAGGCCGATCAGCGTTGAAAATTTGAAACCGTGCCCCGAGAAGCCGCCACCCACCAGGACATTCGGGTGGTGTGGATGGCGACCAATCAGAAAATCCTGATCCGGCGTTTCGGTATACATACATGTTGAGGCTTCGTGGAACTGAAACGAATATTTCGGCATGAGTGCCTTCAGCCATTTATTCAGCGACTGGCGTGTTGTCTGCTGAATCGTGCGGTCGATGTGATCAGGATGTGTCGTGTCGCCACGTGAATCGTCGGCGACCTTGATACCCGGGCCGTGCATGGGGAAACCGTAGAATCGTGTGTCGTAGTCGGCGTAGACCGGCAGGTCCGTCGGCCCCTGTAACAGTGGACCGTCCGGACGGAAATAGAATTTCTGCTGACGTGTGACAGTCAGAGGAAGACGAAGCTTGTTCAACACGTCTGCGGTCCACGGACCTGCCGTTACCACAAGACGATCGGCCCGGAAGTCGCCGACCGACGTGCGCACGACGCCGGGTCGGTCACCGGCGAATTCGATGTTCTCGACACGAACCTGTTCATGCACCGCAGCACCGAATTTTTGTGCTTCGGAAAGATGTGCCATCACACATCGTGACGCATCGAGGAATCCGGCGCGCGGGGTGAAGCATGCCATGCTTTGTTTCGGTAACTGCAAAGCGGGAAACTGCATGGTAACGTCTTCCGGCGTGAGCTGTTCGAATTCGGCACGACTGCGTCGAATGGCTGTGAGGTTCTGTTCGAACAACGGGCTCTCGATTCCGCCATACGCCAGAAAACCACACAGATGAATCAGCGACTCACCCGATGCTTCCTGCAATTCCTGCCACAACGGCAACGTGGCTTCTGCCAGTTCGGTGTACAGCGGATCATGGTAGAACACACGGAATGCGCGAGAATGTCCATGCGAGCTGCCGAATCCATGACCAGTCTCGAATTGTTCGATACCAACGACACTCTGCTTCATTCGGGCAAGGTGATAGAGAGTTGCGCTTCCCATAGCGCCAAGGCCAAGGACAAGGCAGTCGACGTCGTCCATGCTGATCGTCTCACAGTTTATAGAAGTGTGTTCAGCAGCAAGTTGACGGAACGTCACCGCGCCGGGAGTTCCAGCACGAATACGAGAAAGTCACCTGCGAAAACTCTCGGAAGGGTCCGCAGAAACAGGACCCGTCCGGCACGTTGGCTCGGAATTTTTGCAAGGACGGACCCATTTGGATGGCGGATCTCGCCCAGTGTCTGTCCCTTTTCGACAGAATCCCAGACTGTCACGGCCGGGACGAACAACCCGGACGCCGGACTCGGATGGTCGATCTGCAGATGTCCTGCTCCTTCGCTGTTTGTTTCGAAGCAGTATTCCGGTGGAGTTGTGGGAAAATCACCAGGCAACATTGTGAGAAACGACAGGAGATTTCGAAGCCCTTGTCGGGCCATCTCCCGATCCTCCGGCCGACAACGGCCTTCGCCTGGCATCTCGACATAAATCGCCGGTACACCGCATTCTCTGGCAGCAGACAGTGATCGTCCCGGCAGCGCCGCTGTTCCCCAGACCAGGTCGAATCCCCAGGCGATGGCGGCCGCGCGTTGCAGCCGGTTCAACTCCGAATCCAGGATCTGGTAGCCGGCAAATCGCTGTATCTGATACGCATTTCCGCCGGCGTGGAGGTCGGCATAAAAATCCGATTGACCGAGGATGTAAGTCGCAAAGGCGTTGGCAATGCGTTCACTCATCGTTCCTGTCGGATTACCAGGGAAGATCCTCGCCAGATTCTGATGGTCCCAGCCTCCCTCACGTGTGGCGGCTGTATACGCCGGAGTGTTGAGAATCGGAATCGCGGCGAATGTTCCATGGAGTGACTGTGGATCCAGTTCTTCAAATACGTCCTGAATCGCGACCGGTCCTTCGTATTCATCGCCATGGACGCCTCCGGTTGTCAGCAGTGTCTTCCCGGGATGACTGCCCCGGACGATCACTGTTGAAAACACTAACGGCTGGCCGTCGGGCAGGCTGTCGACGATGAGTTCGAGTCGTACTTTGGTTCCGGGTCTGACGTCTTCAATGCGGAATTCTGCTGCCGGAATTTTTTCAAGTGTCGAAATCATGAATTCTATGGTCTCGCCAAAGATCACAGAAGTCAATCAGCGGACGCTATCCACAGTAGTTCGACTACAGGCCAGCCGAAGGTGGCTCGGGCCTGGCCGGTGGAATACCGCGCAGCGAGTGTCGTTCCGGTTGCGGCTTCCGTCGTATGGTCGGTAAGCTGAGCCTGTTGATTGATCGCCTCCCTGGCCCGACGTTGACGATTGTTCTGCGCGAACGATCGTCAGGAATGGAATTGCGAGTGTGGACTGGTGCCGGAATCAGCTTCGTCAATATGACGGGCGCACCATATCCTGAAGCATGCGCTGTTTGGTTCGGGGACCGAGTCGTCGAGCTGTCGTCGAAAAAATGTCCTCTCACGTCACGTGGAACTGCCTCCCCCGCACAGGACCATCACTTCATGACTTTGCGAAACAGATTGTTTGTTCCGGGTATCGTTTGCTGCCTGCTGCTGCAAATCAATGTTGTTGTTGTGGCTGCCGACTGGCCTGGATGGCTTGGCGAACATCGCAACGGTTTCACGACTGAGGAATCCGGCTGGCCGGACGAGTGGCCACCTCAAAAGCTATGGCAGCAGGATACAGGTAAGGGCACAAGTTCGCCGATCATCGCGGGCAGCCGCGTCTATGTCATGGGTTGGGCAAACGGAGACGATACTGTGCAGTGCTATAACGCGCGCAACGGTCGACTTGTCTGGTCTGAATCATACGAATCACCGGAACATGCCCGAGACTATAAAGGCAGCAAGAGTCATTACAGCGGGCCCAGTTCCACACCCATTCTGGATCGGTCTACCGGTCTGCTGTACACGCTTGGTTCCGATGGAGATCTGCATTGTCGGGATACGCGGGAAAATGGAAAACTGTCATGGGAACGAAACCTGTACGATGATTACAACCCGCCGACACGTCCCGGGACCTACAGTTGTGGCTTTGTGACATCCCCGCTGATTCACGGCGATTTGTTAATTCTGGAAGTTGGTGGCGAGCGCGGTACTGTGGTCGCGTTCGACAAGCACACAGGCAGGCATGCCTGGAGCTCGGAATGCCAGGACTGTCAGGGCCAAACCAGTGGCCCGTCTGCCGTGTTTACCGTTTCAGGCAAGCCATGTCTTGCAACATTCACGGAAGAGCATCTGGTCGTCATGCGGATTGACGGCGATCATGCGGGACGGACCATTGGTCGGTACGACTGGAAAACGGATCACAGCTGTAACATTGCAACACCCATCGTACTCGACGATCGGGTTTTTATTACGTCTGCCTACGATCAGAATCGATGTGCGCTTCTGAAGGTAAAACTCGACGGGTTGACCGAAGAATTCAATTCACGGCTCATCGGCAGCCGGGTTTCCAGTCCTGCTGTCTGGCAGGGTCGTATCTATGCGATCGATACCACTCTGAAGTGTCTCGATCTGGAAGCATCTGACAGGACTTTGTGGAAGGGAGGACGATTCGGCTTTGGCTCATTGATTGTTACCGGTGACGGGAAGCTGGTCACTTTTGGGCTCGGACGACTCCAGCTGCTTGACGCTGCATCCGGCACGTACGATCAGCTTTATCGATCGGAGAAGCTCGAGGGCATCGGACATGCCAGGGACGACTCGTATCCGCATCTCGCGATGGGCAATGGCATACTCGTCGTTAAGGACAAGCAGGGTCATATGCAGGTGTTTTCAGTTGCAACGGAAGATCGTGGCAGCTGACCAACACACGTTTGCGAGGACTCAGGGCCCTGAATAGCGGGAACACTCCGGACGGAATACACGGGTGACTGTTCGTTCTACTGACAGGTTCGTTTCGTATGCCGCCTTGTGTACGGCACACGAAATTATGGATCACTGGTCAATGTGAATTCAGTCACCGACGGATCCAGCGAGAAACATTGGCAATTTGACTGCTTTTTTCTCATAATAGCGTCTTCTGTTTGTTCGACGATTCGTGTTTGCCGGATCGTTCTGAATCGGAATAAATACGGTGTTCGTGGGTCGTAGAATGCGACGAAGACAACCGTATGGGTTCTGCACGTGGTGTTGATTTTTCGGTGTGACGAGCGATCGTTGACAACGTTCCTGTCACGGCACACGGGACAGTGTTCCTGACAGTTCCTGGAGCTCCATCGTATTTCAGTTGCAGGTATATGTAATGTCAGAGCCAAACAACTCAAACGTTCATAATTGTTCTGGTCCGATATCGCGTCGCAATTTTCTGGAATTTGGCGCTGTAGCAGGAAGTGGTGCCGGTCTGGCCGATTTGTTGCGTGCCCGTGATGCTGCAGCTTCCGGCAACCACAGTCCGCAGGATACTGCGGTGATTTTCGTGTGGCTGGCAGGCGGTCCTCCGCACATGGAAACGTACGATATGAAGCCGGATGCCCCGAGTGATTACCGGGGTGTGTTTTCTCCGATTGAGACAAATGTTCCCGGGATGGATGTCTGCGAACTGTTGCCAATGCACACGCAGGTTGCGGACCGCTACAACATCATTCGCTCCATTCGCCATGATTTTGCAGACCATGGTGGCGGGCACAAGCGATTTATGACGGGGCGCGATCCTTTAACACCAACAGGATTTGTCAATGACAAACCCTGTGTGGGATCGATGGCTTCGTTAGCCCTCAAAGGACACCGTGATACACGAGGGCTGCCAAATTATATTGTGCTGGGAAGCAGTCGTGTGAACAGTATCGACACGTTCAGTTTTGGCTCGGCGTATCTTGGTGCGCACACACACCCGTTCCGGATTTCAGCGGATCCAAGTCGTGACGACTTTGCAGTGCAGAATGTGGGTGTTGACAAGTCGATGTCCGATCGTCTGGAAGATCGCGTGGCACTGCTGAACGGATTTGACGGCATGCGTCGCGAACTGGACAACGTGGCCATGAGACAGAGTATGGACGTATTCAATCAGCGGGCCGTGGATATGCTGACCTCCCCTGACGTCCGCAGTGCGTTTGATATTACTCAGGAAGCTCCGGAAGTCCGTGAGCGATTTGGTCGGCATGGATGGGGGCAGCGTGCCATCCTGGCGAGACGCCTGGTCGAACGCGGTGTGCCGTGGGTCACCGTTGTCATGGAGAATCCGTATCAGTCCGGTGTTTTGATGCCCAAATACGGGGTCTACAACTGGGATTCTCACGCGGTGAATTGTCACCTGTTCAAAGATGCTGAAATTCGCTTCCCCATCTACGACCGCACGGTCACAGCCATGATCGAAGACCTGTACGACCGCGGACTCGACCGGAAAGTGTTGCTGGTGGTTACCGGTGAATTCGGTCGCACGCCGCGGATCACGGTCCGTCCAGGAACTCAGACCAAAGTCAATCAGCCTGGGCGTGATCACTGGCCCGCTGCGATGAGTGTTTTGGTTTCCGGCGGGGGCATGAGGACAGGGCAAATCATTGGGTCCACCAACAGTCTGGGTGAGGAACCGGTTCAACGCGCCATGACCCCCAACGATCTGTGGGCCACCGTTTTTCGACATCTCGGTGTGGATTATACCAGCACATTCCCCGACTACAGTGGTCGACCGATGCACATCCTGCCTTACGGCGAGCCAATTGCCGAACTCACTTAACATCGCTGAGTGCTGATCGTGTCGCGAAATGTTGAGCAGCTGAGCTTGTGGGAACAGCACGAGTTGTCCATACAGGCACCAGAGTTGATGGCACGCTCGTGAGCCGATCGTTTGTGGCAGCTGTGTTGAGACGGGACCATGTTTTTGATCGTGAAACTCGTGGCAAATTTTTGGTGTGCCGGGCAAAAACCATGAACAAGAGGATTTGGAGATCTGTTGCAGCAGTGTCGATTTCAGCGAGTTTCTTTGCCGGGATAATCGTACGATTGCCGGCCGAAACTTCGGACATCGCACCCGGTATTCGCTACTCGGATGAAGTGACTGCTGCAGACCGGCAATTCTGGTCATTTCAGCGTTTGTCCACTATTCAGGTTCCACAGGCTGCAAATGTTGATCGGGTCAGAACTCCGGTTGACAATTTTGTTCTGCGACGACTTGAAAACGAGGGTCTGAGCTTTTCACCTGATGCCGACCCCAGCACATTGCTGCGCAGGGTCTATCTTGATCTGACCGGGCTTCTTCCGTCTCCGACAGAAGTTGATGCTTTACTCGTCCAGCTGGATACAGACGACACAGACGCCGTTTTTGATCAGTTGATCGATCGCCTGCTGAGTTCGCCGCAGTTCGGCGAACGTTGGGGACGGCACTGGCTGGACGTCGCCGGGTTTGTCGACATTCTAGGTTCTGACGAGAATGCGACGGCAATCCGGATCTCACCAGGTAAATGGAAGTACCGCGATTACGTTATCCGGGCGTTCAACGAGGACAAACCGTACGACCGCTTTTTGACCGAGCAGCTGGCTGGAGACGAATTGGTTGATTGGCGCACCACGGAAGCGTTTACGCCGGAAATCAAAGAGTTGCTGGTGGCAACCGGGTTTCTGCGGCTTGCGATCGACGATACCAACCAGGCGGTGCTCGACATTCCGTCCAATCGCCACGCAACGATTTACGACACGCTGCAAATGCTGGGGACCAGTCTGCTGGGGATCACACTGCAGTGTGCCCAGTGTCACAGTCACAAATTCGATCCAATTCCCCATCGTGATTACTACCAGTTGATGTCCCTGCTGACGCCGGCTTACAACCCCGATCGCTGGGTCCCGCTGCCGGAACGGGATCTGGCCGACATCTCTCCTCAACGCAAAGCCCGATGGCAGGAGGAAAATGCCGAACTTGACCGTCGTGTTTCAGCTCTGGAACAGAAGAAAACAGCGATTGTCAGGCCTCTCGAGCAACGCATTCTCGATCGTAAACTCGTTCAGGTTCCCGAAGAGATGCGCGAGGACGTCAAACAGGCGCTCCTGACGCCTGCCGGGCAGCGCAATGAAACCCAGCGAAAACTGGCCAGAATTTTCGAGGCGAATGTCCAGCCGACACAGGAGGAAGTTCAGGAAGAACTCACCGCGGAAGACAGGGTTACTGTCTCGGATCTCAATGATCAAATGACTCAGCTTCAGGGCCAGCGACGGACCTGGGGAGTGATTCAGGCGATGTATGATACAGGTCCACCGCAGAAGCGACACATATACGAAGGAGGCAGCTATGAAGAAAAGGGCGAGGAAGTGTCGCCTGGTTTTCTAACAGTGCTTTCACAGTCGGACCAGGTCCTGTCGGGCGAAAAATCTTCACGAGTCCAGGGTGAAACGAGTGGTCGGCGTCTGTCTCTGGCAGAATGGGTGACGAGACCGGATTCTGCCGCAGCCGCACTGGCCGCTCGAGTGATGGTCAATCGAATCTGGCAGCACCTTTTTGGTCGGGGAATTGTGGACACACCAGGCAATTTGGGTATGGGCGGAACACCACCAACTCACCCCGAACTGATCGACTGGCTGGCGCAGGAGTTCGTCCGTGGCGATTGGCGGATCAAGCCGATAATTCGAGTGTTGATGTCATCCACTGTTTACCGCCAGGCATCATTCCGACCGCCTCATTTTGAAGTGCCTGAAGTCGTGGCGTACAAAACTGATCCGACGAATAAACTGCTGTGGCGGATGCGTCTGCGTCGACTGGAATCGGAAATCATTCGTGACACGATCCTGTGCGCAAGTGATAAGCTTGATCTTTCGATGGGCGGGCCACCGCTTCCTCAGAAGGTCTTGCCAGGTGAAGAATTTGTAGTAGCCACGGAAGACCTGCCGGCAAATTCGAGCCCGTTTCGCCGAAGCGTCTATCTGCTCTGTCGGCGAAACTACAGTCTCACGTTCTTTTCGGTTTTTGACCATCCGATGATGGCCACGAATTGCCACCAGCGAAACCACTCAGCCGGCGTACTGCAGTCCCTGACTATGTTGAACGACGATTTCGTAATGGAACAGGCCGATGCCGTTGCCAGACGGGTTTTCGCAGCCGATCCTCGTGATATTGGTGAGGCGATCGATCTCACGTACCGACTGATTTTAGTTCGCTCCCCGACTCAGCAGGAATTCGAATGGAGCAAAGAGTTCCTTCATGAACATATGGAAGGGTACCGAACCTCCGAAGTTGCAGTAGGAGATCCGGATCGCAACGCTCTGTCCGGTTTGTGTCACGTCCTGCTCAATTCGAGCCAGTTTCTGTACATCGAATGACAGAAAATTTTGCCTCGAAGCAGGTTTCAGTGTGGATCGATCTGGAATTGCACGGGAGTTCGTATGAATCCATTTTCCCCCTGTATGCTTACTCGTCGCGAGATTCTCAGCCGAACCGGTATGGGATTTGGGCTGTTGTCTTTACCGTTCCTGGATGGGAGCAATGCCCGGGCGGCTCATTCCTCGGACCAGCAATCCGATGGATCACAGCATGATCGCGAACCTTTCGACCTGCGACGCAAATCGCCTCATTTCCCGCCGCGCGCGACATCGTTTATTCAGCTCGTCCAGACCGGTGGTCCCAGCCAGATGGATCTGTTCGACTCCAAACCGGAACTCAACCGCCGCGATGGACAGGTGTTTGAAATCGACATTCATGACTTTCAGATGCAGAGTCAGGCTAACAAGCTGCTTGGCACGCCGTTTCGGTTCCAGCGGCATGGCGAGTGTGGAATGGAGCTTTCCGAACTGATCCCGCACTACAGTGAAATCGCGGACGATATTTGTTTGGTACGTTCGATGGTCAGCGTCCACAACAACCATACCGAGGCCATTGTCAATCTGGGAACCGGTAAGATGTTTATTGGCCATCCGTCACTTGGAGCGTGGTTCAGCTACGCCCTGGGAACGGAGAATCAGGACCTTCCGGCCTATGTGGTGTTACGCGACCCAATTGGATACGCCACCAGTGGCATGTTGATGGTCCGAAGCGGCTGGCTGCCTTCCGTCTACTCCAGTACTGAGTTCCATTCGAGCGGGATGCCGGTTCACAATCTTCAGCCATCCGTTCCGCTGCCGGATGGCATGCAGCGCCAGCGATTAGCATTGCTCGAACGACTAAACGAGGCACATCTGCAGAAGTATCCGCGAGAATCAGACCTTGATGCACGCATTCGCAACTATGAGCTGGCAGCCCGAATGCAGCTTAGTGCGACGAACGTTGTGGATATTTCCAGCGAGTCCCAGGCAACCCAGCGCCTTTACGGTCTGGATCAGCCTCATACTGCGAGTTATGGCACGCGTTGCCTGATGGCTCGGCGACTGGTGGAGGCTGGTGTCCGTTTTGTGCAGGTCTTTGTGGGGCGGGGACAGCCCTGGGATCATCACAACAAATTGAACTCCGGTTTAAAAACGATGAGTGCGGGTGACGCGCCATCGGCGGCGCTCATACAGGATCTCAGGAACCGTGGTCTGCTGGACAGTACCATTGTGTTTTGGGCAGGAGAATTCGGTCGGATGCCGGTGGCGCAGGGGGACGGGGGTAACGGGCGTGACGGACGTGATCACAACAAAAATGCCGGCAGTTGCTGGATTGCCGGTGGAGGATTCAGGTCAGGTCATGTCTACGGCAGCACGGACGATGTTGGCTACGCTGCCGACGAGAACCCGGTGACAGTACCGGATTTGTTCGCCACGTTCGCGCATCAAATGGGGCTCGACCACACGCGAGTGAGCCATTTGCACCTGGGACGCGAGGAGAATATGACCGATTCGGATGTCACCGGTGCTTATGTTCACGATGGACTTATCGGTTAATCTGAGATTGATGTCACAGACTGACCCTGACGAGTGAATACAGGGCGGAGCTTTGTGCTGCGAGTTGATAAATCCTGCGGCGTGCAGGCTGTTTGCCGTCCGCAACAGGATCAGAATATTTTTTGTTCTCACATTATTCAACGAACGGATTCACTGCGGAGAGTGGCCGGTTCCTCTGCAACTGAGGTAGACTGTTCGACGTTCAACACTCAATCAATTGGCCTGTACCTTTGCTGAATCATTCTCGTGACCGATGTGCCCCGCAAACCGAATGCGATCGAACAACTGGTTGCCTACCTTGACGGCGAACTGGACGACGAACAGGCTGCCGGAGTCGAAAAACGCCTCAGTAAAGATCCCAAATTGCGGCAGTTGGCCGATGAACTGGATCGGACCTGGGGAATGCTTGATGCCCTGGGGCCCGTTGAGGCCAGTGACGAGTTTTCAGTTCAGACGATGAAAACAATTGCTGCGACCGGTACAGATTCGCGGCAGCGTGTTCCAGCACTGGTCAGCAGGTTTGTTGCATCGTGGCTCAACAGCTATGCCCTGACCTGGTTTGGAATTGGAGTTATCGGGACACTGTGCGGGTTGGGAATCAACGCACTCGGCGGAGCATCCGCGGAATCCACTCAGGCTGCTCAACTGCTGAAACAAATTGATGTTCTGGACCGGTATCCTCAATATTCGATCGTACCCGACGTTGAACTGCTTCGGGAATTGAAGTTCCCGCATGCTGTGGAATCGTTGCCGCAGGAGGAGCAGTAATGTCTCTGAGGACGTCCCGTGTATTCGTCGCCAGTTTAGCAGTGACGGCAGGGGTTGCCCTGACGCTTCTGGCGGCATCTCAGTTTGTGCAAAGCGATGCAGAACTGCTCGACGCACAACATCGATTCGCAAATATGGAATACTCTGAGGCGCGACGGATCCGGGCAACCTTTGATCGTTTACGAAACCGACCCGAAGAGCAGCAGCACATCATGACAATTCATAATGCTGTCATCGGAGATGTGGATCTCGATCGCCGGTTGAGGCTGCTGTATACATGGTGGGAAACTCGCGACGACGCGCAACGTAAAGTCTTACGAACATTGTCACCGAATGACTGGGTGACGGAAACTCAGCGACAACTTTCAGAATCTCCGGTCAAAGATCGTTTTCTTCTTCGGGTCCCGGGGTCGTCTGGACCCATTCGGGTATCTCGAAACCAGGTCGATCAGTTTCTTCAGCACGCTCTGCCGTCGGACATTTTACGGGACAACGACAAGGTGTTGCTGGATTCTGTGAGTGCTGAGGATCGTCCGCTGGCGAGCGTATTGATCATTGCGAAGAGGATGGTTCGTCGACCGTCAGGGAATTCCAGGTTCATTTCGGATGAAGATGCTGTGGCGCGGATATTTAATGCGGCCATGACACACCTCCTCGCTGACCGTTTTCCTGCTCGCCCTGCCGACTCTCGCCGACCAGCGATGATTTGTTTTTCCATACTCAGATCCCTGGCAGATCATCTTGCTGTGGACTTTCATCGTCGGAATTCTGTGAAACCCGAAGCGATTGAGCAGGGATTTGCCGATCTGGAGACGCCCGATCGAATCAGACACATGATGATGGATCCGAATGCGGCGATGCATTCGATTCAGGCGCGTCTGAAATCGCAGGATCGACACACTCCTGCAGGTCAGCTGGCTGCTCGACTGGCAGCGTTTGACCGAATTGGCAACGATCTGCGCGACAAACATCGACCAGGTTCTGTAAGGGCTGTAAGGCAACTTGGCGGTCTGCGACAGGTCAGGCCGCGCGTCCCCGTTCGACGGCAGACCAGGGATGGTGGTGCAGGTACTAACCGAACGATGAAACGTCGCAACGAGCAATAGCCTGGAGTTCTTTTGTTCGGTAGTTCCGGCAATCACCGTCCTGTGCAATCCCGTTTGACTACGGATTTCCAGTTGCGTCTTTGGCACATTAATGCCGGGCCTGATCAACATCATTTCATTCATCCAACACACAAGACTTTATGATTCCTCTTCGCGACAACATTCCGTCTCGCACCACACCATGGATTAACTACACCATCATTGCTGTCTGCAGCCTGGTCTTCTACTTTCAGCTGCAGGACGAACAATCTTTGCTGGTCGAACGATACGGTATGATTCCGACTCGCATTGCGAATCCCGATCAGACTGTCGAACTGGTTGACCGAGTGATTATTCAAACACCATTCGGACCCCGGATTCGCGAAATCTCTCGACCTGTGGCTCCTGCGGGAGTTACGCCCTGGCTGACAACACTGACCTGCATCTTTCTTCACGGCGGCTGGATGCACATTATCGGTAACATGTGGATCCTTTGGATTTTTGGTGATAACGTCGAGGATCGCATGGGACACAGCTGGTACCTGATGTTCTACATGTTCTGCGGAACAGCAGCCAGCGCATCTCACATGCTGGTCGATACCAGTTCCGCAGTACCGACAATTGGCGGCAGTGGTGCCATTGCCGGCGTGATGGGAGCGTATATGGTGCTGTATCCGCGGGCGCAGGTGCTGTCGATTGTCCCTGTTTTCTTCTTCATTCAGATGATCGTACTGCCTGCACCCGTTTTTCTGGGCCTCTGGTTTCTACTGCAGTTTTTTCAGGGAACATTTGCGGTCATCAGCATACAAAGCAGTGGTGTTGCCTGGTGGGCCCACATTGGAGGATTCGTTACGGGATTTGTGGTTGCCTGGATTTTCAAACAATCCAACTCGGCCGTACCCGCAGTCAAAGTCATTGATCCTCGAAACCAACGTTTCACCAGTTACCGGGTCTACGTGAAAGATCGGCGACGCTGATCCATCCTGCGATTCAGCAGACCGCCGATCGTGCTCTTTTGAGTGCTGACCGTCCCGATTTTTCGGATTCTGGCATGGAATCTGTCACGCAGTACGGACGCTGCTGCGTGGCCTGTTGTACGACTGTTTGCTGACGGACACGGTGTGTTGTTTGGAACTGGTCGGGGCCCTCTTGTCACCCGTCAGTCTGCAGCACACTCAAGGTAAGGATCGAGACCGATTCGACGAAATGTTTCACTCTGGCGGCGTTCACCTTTAAGCAGTTGCTTTCGCTGTCGAGCGTGATTTTTTTCCAGCTGATTCTGTGCTTTTCGAAAATAATTTCGGATGCTCAAGCTGGTGATTTCACCCTCTTGTTGACGGTCAATCAGAGATCGCAGCTGTCGCTGGACTTTCGGCGACAGAACGTTCAGAAACGGATCTTCGAGCGACAAAAGGAATTGAAAAGTTCCCGGGTCCCCCTGGCGGGCGGTTCTGCCCACAAGCTGACGGTCAATTCGGGCTGAACTGTGGACGGACGTGGCAATCACATGGACGCCACCATGCTGGATCACCTCCGGATGAGGAATAATGTCGGTACCCCGGCCTGCCATATTGGTCGCGATAGTTACGCGCCCAGGTTGTCCCGCCAGTTCGACGATTTCAGCTTCCTCCGCTTCGTGGCGAGCATTCAGAATCACATAGCGGGTGCCCGCAGCGTTCAGCATTTGTCCGAGTGCCTCCGACTCACTTACGGACGGAGTTCCAATCAGCACTGCTCGCTTTTGACGAACGAGTTCAACCACAGAGTCTGTGAGTACCTGATTGCGTTGTGAATGTGTCGCATAGATCCGGGTTGGAACCTCCTGCCGCAGACACGGACGATTTGTCGGAATCTCTGCGACACCGACCCGATAGCCGGTCCACAATTCCTTTTTCGCCAGCATGGCGGTTCCCGTCATTCCTGCCAGGTATCTGTAGTGTCGGAACAGAGACTGAATCGTGATTTGTGCCGCATGCTGGGTGAGTTCCGTGACGCCAGTTCCCTCTTTGACTTCAATCGCCTGGTGCAGGCCTCGCTGCCATTTGCGTCCTTCCATCATCCGACCTGTGGATTCGTCCACGATGGTCACGTCGCCTTCGTTCACGACATATTCGCGGTCGAGTTTGTAAAACAGATTCGCAGCCAGTGCCGTCTCAACCTGTGACAGCAGCTTTTCATTGCTGAAGCTTCCAAGCCAGTGTGGACGATCGGACATGAGTACCCGAAGGCTCCCCTGCTCGGTGAGTGTTACGAGGCGGCGGTCAGGCTCACAGATAAAATCCTCGCGTTCTTCGAGATCAGCCACCCGCGCGTGTGCCCAGTGTGGCAGACTGACATCAGAAATAGAATTTGGTTCTGGAAGACCGATGATCAGAGGTGTCACGGCTTCATCGATCAGTACGCTGTCAGCCTCGTCGATCAGTGCAAAGTACTGACCACGTTGAACTTTGCCACTGGCACTGCCTGACGACAACGTTGCGTATCGCGGCAGATTGTGCTGTGTGCCGACGGTGTCCGATTTCAGACGGTCACGAAGAAAATCGAATCCGATCTCTGTGGCTGTCCCGTAGGTGATGTCGCAGTTGTAGGCCTCCCGCCGTTCGTCGTCTTCTGACTCCGAGGTCACACATTCAACGGACAGTCCCATCATCTCGTAAATCGGTCTCATCGCTGAGGCATCGCGACGGGCCAGATAGTCGTTGACAGTGATCACATGACAACCTCTGCCAACCATCGCATACAGTGTCGTCGGCAGCGTTGCGGTCAGTGTTTTGCCCTCGCCCGTCTGCATTTCAGCAATCCACCGTTCGGCCAGAGCAATTCCTCCCATCACCTGTACCGGATACGGTGTCATATCGACCGTTCGACGTGCTGACTCACATACAAGCGCGAACACGTCCGTCATGGCATTCAGCAGCGGAAAGCCTGTTCGAATTTTCCACGTAAGGTCAAGAGCCTGTCCGCTGATCTCCTCGTCCGACCTGTCACGGAGCTGATGTGTTCGGTGGAGGACGACCTGAGCCATTGCTTGCCAGCGTGAGACACGCGATGCCTGCGTTCGTCCGCCGGTCTTTAGCCAGTGCCAGAGTGAATTCGCCAACGCCAGTTCCTCAAAAAACCGCTCTAACTTGATTGTACGGTTCAGAAACGGATGAGTCCCTCTGGTTCACAGTCTATTACGGATGTGTTCGTCCTGCTGCTATGAATCTTCGTGGACTGGCATAGACGCTGGCTTCGGTGCGTTCTGTGCTGAGCATTCCGAAACAGCGATTTGCGCCGAAATTGCCGATGAACCGGCACCTCCTGCCGGTGACCGAAGTGTGCCCGCTGAGAACGTACTGAATGCTTCCCAAGTCGTATAGGCGCGCCGATCTGATTGCCGTAGCTTCTAAAACTTCGGCGCAAATCACCGGTTTCTCCGCTCAGTCGGCACCATTTTCCCATGTATTCATCTCGATTTGCGCACATTCGTCCTCCTGGGTGCATTCCGAAGCGGTTTTCTGCTGCTCAGCCTGCATTGGATGTTTGCGAGGCGCATCGTCATTTCATTCGAATGGTCGAGCTGCAGCAAACGCAATCATTCACGGATTGATGCCGTTCCTGATGACACGGATCGCTGACCAAAATATGAAATTTGGCGGTTTGCGACGACTTTTACTAATCGTCCTGCAGATTCTGCCCGGTTGTGCGCTCACCGGTCCGTCGGACAACTTCAGGACAAATCATTATTCTTCAATTGAGCAGCCAATCGAGGATTCAGCAGGCTATGGACATACGGCGGGCTATGCCGGTTTTTCGGAGAATCGCGCAGAGGCAGAGTCGACCGAGCAGTCGGCCGTTTATCTGACGGCGATGACAGCCGAACAGTCTTTTCCTGAGATTTCAGAGGAGCATGTCTGGCCTGTTTCACTGCTGGAGGCTGTTCAACTGGCACTGGATAATAATGAAATCATTCCCGTCGATGTTCAGTTCCTTTCGACTGGAAGTACTTTACTGAATGCCCCACAGGCAGTGGCGTCGATCTACGATCCTGCTATTCAGGCAACGAGCGTGTCAGCGGCGCGTGGGAGCCTGGCCGCGACATCGGATTTCGTTCCTGTACTGACCGCTCGTTCCACATTTGGCCAGGACAGCGTCATTCAGAATAATCTGGTATCGGCTGGTCTTCCCGCTGGTGGTGTGCTTGAAAATGACACTGGAAATTTGGATGTCAGCCTTCAGCAGCGGTTGATGACCGGTGGCCTTCTTGAATTGTCCCACAATGTCACGTTTGACGAAAACAACGTTGGTACGAATCTGTTTCCTAATGTGT
>JAKVAY010000064.1 GCA_022447185.1 Fuerstiella sp.
GCGTAAGTAACACAAGCATCGGATGGCGAACGCTCCGAAATCCGAAGGACAACAATCCACCGACCGCTATCATCGACAGTAATGCCGCCAGCACCATGTCGTGTCCTGCTCGCGAGAGTTCATCGTGCTCCAGAGCCGGAATGCCGGTGACAGACACTTTAAGTCGCGCATCGGTGTCACGATACGCCGTTTCGACCTCGGCACAAATCTCACGCAGCCGGCTGATACTGGCAGCGCCAGGGTCAAGATCCTTTTCACGGGGAACCACTACCGCATGCAGCCAGCCCATGTTGCGTTCGTCAGTCATCAGGTATGCAAGACCCTCATCCTCAGCGCCGTGATCGACGCCCACCGTTACCAGTTCGCACCACGGAGACGGAAACGTGGCCGACGTATAGCGAACGTCCTGCATTGTTCCTTCCAGGAAATCATCAAGACTGGATGCGAATCGATTAGCATTCCTCAGGATTGCAACTTCCGATTTGCCATGTTCACGAGTCCTTCCCAGTTCGGCACGGATCCGCCGACTGAAGGTTGCCAGACGCAGTGTGTCCCAAGCGCCGTTGCCCCCGTTTTTCGTGAAGCGGTCAACCCGTCGTGCAGCATCCTGAAGCTCGCGTTTTGTAAGGAACTGCAGACCTTTGCTGCGAATTTCACGTTGATCAATGCGATACAAAATATCTCGAAAATATTTGGGTTCACGCCGGAGTCGATTCGCGATTTGATCCAGTGCTGCTCTGATCTGCGACTTGCTGGGTTTCGCCGTTTCAACGACAACAATAAGATCACCGTGACTGGAAAAGTCTTCAGTGTATTCCGACCATGACCGGGAGAATTCAGCAGCCGGGTCAATCAGAGAATCGCGACCGGTTCTCAGTTTCAGTTCCGAAACTGTAAAACCAGCGGCAGCACAGCCCAGTATCAACACAGGCCATATGACCATCCGAGGCCGTCGCGCCACGAATCCGACAATTCGCCCGATGAGTCGAGACATCAGGCCTGCTGAGTTTTGGGATTTGTCTGCCACGACCGGTCCGTCAATCGCAAATAGCACGGGAACACTGTCACAACCCTAACGCCGCAGCTGTGCACAATGCGTCTCTGAAGGAATATTCGTCAAAGCCCGTATAGCCGCAACAGTAGAATCTGAAGTGGCAGATCGAGTCACCGTGTTTGCGCACCCTGTGACACAGTCGTCAGGATCTGAAAGACCGGACACCGGTACGGAGACGGGCAGGACTTGCCGATATGAACTACCCTTGAACCGCCCCCTCCTGGGTCCGGCTGATTTTGCCGAACCGAACCATGTCGTGACGATCGGCTCCTCACCACAAAACAACGAGCAGAAAGTGTCCACTGCGCGTTTCCGGACTGACGCAGAAATCGGGACTCACCTCCAGCTACTCAGTCGAATTTTTATTCGTGAATCGGCTACAGCTTTGGCCGAGTGGCCTTGCGTCGCTCGTTACGTTCCTGCTGTTGGCGCCGACGTTCCATCTCTTCAGGGGCAAACTGGGGACCATTGGCGATATTTCGGGGACGATTCTGAGCCACGCGCACAAACGCTTCACTCCATTCCCAGCCAAGAGGCTCTTCCAGTTCGACCTTTGCCAGCCAGGCCCATGGTGTCGACGGGTGTTCATCGATGACGCGACTGAGGTACTCAATTGCTGATTTATGCATTCCCCGAACCATTGCGCCGGCATCACTGGCTTCCGTCGGCGTAAGCACCCATTGATTCGACTCCTCCCGTCGAAACGTTCGCGGCGTGGACTTCATTTGCGCGAGCATGGAATTGTAGCCAAACGCCCGGACACGCATCGCCAGAACTCGGCCCATCGCAAGATCGTAACTCGCTCGCCAGCGATCTGTATCGAGCTTGTCCCGATCAATTTCACCTCGTTCCAGAATCTGATGCAGTCCTTTCAGATAATAGTCAAGCGTCGCCAATGGTTTCTGTGCTTCGGTGATCTGTTGTCTCAGTACAGTATCGGTTGTGGCCAAAAAGTGTCGCTGCGGTTGAGATACCGAATCTTCCGGCACAGCATTTCGAGCGGCCTCAACAAGAGCTGACTTTGCTCTGTTGAAAGACAATTGCTTTTCATACTCTCGCTGTGGACGGTAGTCCGGTGCGTACTGCCGCATGACTGAAGGATCAAACCGAGGTCCCTCCGTCTGATCTGCAATGAAATAAATACCCCCGGTTTCCGCACACAGACGAGAGAGTGCATAGGGGCCGAATCCGGAAGACATTCGACCGAGGTTCAGTCGTTCGCCTGTCCAGAATGGCAACTGCAATGCTTCGACCATGGCTGTCTCTGGCCCCTGGTCGACCGGCAGGTCTTCCTCAAAACGGTCGCCGTTCGATTCCCATGCGTATCGAACGAATCCCTTTTCACGACCAAAAACGGCAGAATTTCCGATACAATAAACACGTGTACCGGTTCGGGTGCACTTATGAATGATTTGTTCGAGGTCACCAAAGTCGTCTCCACGTTCGTCGGTGACCAGAATAAACATCAGATTGGCACGCTGTTCCTTTTTGTGTTTCACAAACGTTCGCAGCGCTCGATCCACGGCGGTAAACACCAATTCCTGACCACTCTCATCACTCCTGATGCCACGGATAATTTCGGTCAGCTCGCTTCCCGCACTGCTCGGGGTTCCCTGAAGCATGTGAACGTCTGCACCAAACCCGACAATTCCAGTCGTCAGATTTTCATCGACGTTGACATTCAACTGGCTGAGCTGTTCGTAAATCGCATTAAACCGACGGGCGACAGTCGCTCGACGGTTCTTAAGAGACAGTGACTCGTCAAACAGCCAGACTGCTATCGTTTTACGCTCACGCAATGAAGCCGCAATTTCCCAGGTGATACGATCAATCGAACCTTCGGTACCACCGGGATGCTCCGTGGTTCCCATCAGATCGACGGCTTCCAGCACTTCCGCTTCGCTGGGAACGGGGAGAGTTGCCACCATTGGCAGCGTGGGACTGATATCCTGTTCGATGTGATGTATTTTTTCGGGGTGGGATTCCAATCCTAAATTTTGAGCAATCGCCAACGAAGCTCCATCCATTTTCATTGGACTGTTCGTTCCCACGATCTGGGTAATTTCCGTGTCAATCACATACTCGGGAGCAATCGATTCCTCAACGGGGACTTCTGACATCAACTCCAGACGTGACTCGGCCACAATGACAATACTCACACTGGCAAGGCCCAGTGCCAGAAGCCCGTGAACCAACAGACTGAATCCCCATGCCGGGATATCTTCGAGCCAGCCGACATCTGTACCCGCAGTCTGCTTTATGGAATCCGAATCAGCATGTGCTGCGCTCACAGCATTACCTTCCATCGGAGATCTCATACACCAATTCCACAAAGTGGGGAGTCACAACCGAAGCAAGCTGCCCCTTCCCGGTGCACCGAGCCTCCGTCAGTCACTCAGAAATGCGTGGACAACAAACAAATTTTGAATATTTACGGCTCGGATAACCCTTCAATTTATCATAGGCGCGGTTCAAGCATCGGACAATCATCTCCCGACCAAACTACTCCCAATCATGTTGGTAAAACTCGTATCGTGCGAATTGTATTGCCAATTTCAGTCGATTGGCCGGTTGCGTATCCCAGGATCACCGATTCAGTAACGCGCGAGTCGACAGGGATATTCGTGAAAAACCGGCCAATTCGACGTTAATCACTCATTAAGAATATCTGCCCGTATCCTGACTCCGGGGTCTCAGGTGCAGCCAAAGCTGTACCGCTCGTTTGATTCCATTGACACATCAGCACAATCAGCGCACCGTGGCCGGCGATACGATGTCGGATTCTGCATCGTCAGCCGCACTTTTCACGGCATGGACATAGTCCTGCCAGCTTCGCAGCTTTACCGGAATCGAAAGTGTGATATTCGTCCGACCAGCGTTGCCTATGACAATGCGATTTACATTGATTTCCACTAAGTGGCCAACGGCGAAGCTGCGCAGTTCACCAACAAGATCGTCAAACCCCGCAATCTCCTGGTCAGCCACAGCGGTGATCACGTCCCCATTCATCAAGCCCGCCGCGTCAGCCGATCCAAACGGCACCACCGATCGAATGTGACATCCCGCACCAGCAGCAACCCCACTTCCGGTGATTCCCAGCATAACCTGACCGCGTTCCTGCACGCGCTGACCAAAGACACCCTTGATCCACATTTCTGAATCGTGATCGAGTGAGTTTCCATCAATCAGAAAGATCACAACCGGTGCCTGAGAATTCCGATTGAGGCCACCAAAGCGTCGTCGTCCGACTCCAGGCACCGCACCAAACCCCTGGGCATTCTGCATTTCAACCCCTGGCAGACGTCGGAGTAATCTGACGGTCGATACATCGCCATGCCACTTGTCGGTAAAAAACACCTGAACGCTCTCCGGCGCCGAAACCTGATTATTGAAAAACCCACCCGGTAAAGCATTCAGTGGCCGTTTTCCCTGCTTGATACGACGCCGTGCATGGACAGCCTGTGCTGCAGATGCCACTTCCGGAAGCAAAACGGAAACACCGTGCCGCCGCAATTCTTCGATTGTCAGATTTCCACGGATCTCCCAGTGGCTGGACAACACCCACGCCGCTTCTTCCCGAACAAGATGCCGCTCAGAACCAAGTAACGATTCAAGTCCTTCCCAGGCCGTCCAGGAAACCGTCGTGTCTTTGCTTAGAAAATGATGTTCCAGAGCGTGGACACAACGAATGGCTGTTTCCGCTGCCGGCTGCGCGACAGCATGACCTGCCAGTAACGCAACCTGATCTTTCGTGATTTCTCTGAGTCGTACCTGGGCTGATTCACGTACCGCGAAATCCGACGAATTCAACTGAGCCAGAACCACATTCAGATCCATTTTCTGATCATCTGCGCCACGTATTCCCCCGGAAACAGGAATGCTGCACACACCACACATCAGCAACAGATTGACGAACTTCATGTGTTGTCCAGAGACCGAACAATTACTACACGAGAAAACAAGCAGGATACTGACTGCCGGTGACATTGTTTCACCAGAGACTCTCATGTGCAATATCACGTTACCCAGGGAACCACAGAAGGAGCAGTCTAACGTCTGTCCGTCTTTCTCAGGCAAAAACAAGCTGTCAGGATCTGAAGACGCAGACCGTCTGGATCAGCGATTTTTAAAACGAACAATACCCTCAGAACATCGTTTTGTTCTGAGTGTTGAATCGTTACTACCCCAGCGTTAGAAAAGTGCCAATAAGACACAATAAACAGGGACAATGTCTGCAACTCGTTTCAAGCGACCACTCGTGCGCACTTTCACCGATCCGCCGGTCGCTCTCCAGGCTGGGCACACGACGCGAGTATGTGACGACATAAAATTCCAACGACTTCGGAATTGCCGAATGCCACCGACAGATATCCGGAAACTCAAAAGCCAAATTCGCCGGACCGCTCGGTCTCGACGAGACGATCAGCAACACAAGGATGAATTGAGTGACCGCATCGTTGGGGCTTTCATGTCACTGCCCGAATACGCCACTGCATCGACTGTGATGTTTTACATCGATGCCCGCAGTGAAGTACGTACGCACCAGAGTCTGCCCGACGCACTGGAAAGCGACAAAACGATCATTGTGCCCTGGTGCAACGATCGAGGTGAACTGGAACTGTTCCACCTGGAAGGCATGGATGAACTGGAAATCGGCAAGTATCGAATTCCGGAGCCTCGTAACGATCTCCGAGCCCTTTCGGAAAAACAGGTCTGTGTGAAAGAACTGGACGTGATTATGGTACCAGGAACAGGATTCGACACCCGCGGCGCACGTATCGGCTCTGGCAAGGGATACTACGACAAACTACTGAAACAGGTGCGGACGGACACACAACTCATCGCCCTGGCGTTTGAATGTCAAATGTTCGATGAAATCCCGATCGCTGACCATGACGTCCTGATGGACAAAGTGATCACAGAAGACCGGATCTACCTGACGCACGGTCGCTGACCGCGTGTCCTGCGACATCGTCTGTCGACGCAAAGAACACAACTTTATGCCGGGACATCGACCGAGCAGGGTAAAATAACATACCGAAGAACCGGGAGCATAATCACCTGGTCCATACGACTGACTCAGGAAACGCAGATCGACGCGTGCCGCTCGCCAGGTGATTTCTTATTTAATGCATGTCTTACGACATGCATACACAGATCGACGCCTTCGATTTAATCATGATGGAGTTGTCGAAGCCGCGCTGACATGCGCAACATCAGCTGAATCCTTTCAAACTCATTCAGCCACTCCTGTGTTACCTGCAGCAATAACGACGTTTCCACCGTTGCGATTCCGGACGGGCAGGCCGTCCCCAGTTGGGTGGCTGCCATGTCTCGATATTTGGCCAGTGTCCGGTCGCCGTATCGCCCGCAAACATGGTGATCTTCACTCAGAAACAGCACCGACGGCACGCGCTGTGCGCCACAGGTTGAAAGAATCTCGCCGAGGTCGGCATGTTCATCGCGATCAAAATAGCGAACATCAATCGTATCGGCAGCCATTGCGAAATGGTCAAAGATCGGACATTGATTGACACAGTCTCCGCACCACGCTCCGGCCAGCACCATTACCTTCATGTCACGGACGAAGCCGGACAACAGGTTCCGCTGTTCATCAGTGAGACTTACCTGTTCATGAATCGCACGCCATCGGTTTTTTTGTTCGTCCGTAGCAAAGGCGCCGAGGAATGAATCATACGTAAGTCCCGATTCAAATTTTGCAGCAAGCATCATGAAACATCTCTAAATAATCATGTACGTCAGCAGGCATTCACTGGTCCTGCCAGGTGATTCACAAGTGACGAAGGGAAAGAGACCTGAGTGCTGTCCGATCACACCGTAGAAACAGTCGGGAAATCCGCCGATTCCGTACGTATCCCTGTTCCGCGACGCACCGTGTTGTTCCGGACCATAGCGACAGATTACACATTCACGTATGGCAAAACCTGCATTCACAGCAGTGACCGAGTCTCCGCTGGCTCGCATCATGGCTAACCGTACTCAGATGTGACTGGTTACAAACAACGAACAATAACGCCGACTGAAGGATCTTCAAATTATGACAGACAGATAGCCGACGGGCCCTCAAAGATAATCAAAACGGCCAAACCCATGGCGCAATCAGTAAAGTGACAATCCCTACCAGAATTGTGAGCGGCACGCCGAGTCGAAGATAGTCACTTGAACGATAACCACCAGGACCGTAGACCATCATGTTAGTCTGATAACCGAATGGAGTCGCAAAACATGCCGCACAGCCCATGATGACCGCAATGGCAAACGGAGCAAACAGTACACCAAGCGATTCCGAAGCCGCCTGAGCAATATTGAGTGTAATGACAGCAGCCGCTTTTGCAGTAATCATATTCGACAGCAGCGACGCTATGATGAACACGGCTGTGAGCATCGCATGTGGATTCTGCCCCACGATGTGAGTGAGCTGCTGAATGATGAAGTCATCAGCCCCGCTAACGTCCATCGCCTTCCCGATACCGATGCCTGCTGCCATCACCGTGATAACATTCCAGTCGACGGATCGGCGAGCTTCACTGGCGCGAGTACATCGAAAGAGAATCATCAGCAGCGCCACCAGCAAAGCCGACAGCAGGGTTGCAGTGCTGCCTGGCAGCCATCGTGTCAGAACAGACGCCGCCAGGACAAAACTAAACATCAAAAACCGAGCTGTCCATGCGTGCTCATGGCGAACCGGACTGGAGTTCTGAACTTCACTGACCAGAAAGAAATGTCGTGAATTACGTTGTTGCTTTGCGAATCCGTCAGTGGCCTCCAGCAGGATTGTGTCGCCGGGCTCCAGACGAATGTCACCAATCTTTTCTGTCAGCCGGACCCCGTCACGACTGACAGCGATAATAGCCGCGTTGTAGTGAGACCGAAATTCCGAATCGCGTACAGTCATCCGTAAAAATGGATAGCTGGTCGAGACCACGGCCTCCACAAGACGTCGCAACGAACGCGGACCGTCGAGTTGAAACAACGGATCGATCGCTGGTTCGAGGCCAGGAATTCTCTGAAGGTCAACAACAGACGACACAACACCGACGAAGACCAGTTGGTCCCTTGCCTGCAGCATCGTCTCCGAGCCGACTGCAGGAATCACCGTCCCTCTCCGGTTGATTTCCATCAGATACATACCGGAAAGATGGCGCAGTCCGGCAGCCTCAATTGACTTGCCCACCAGAGGACTTCCCGCCTGCACAATCATTTCAACTGTGTATTCACGCGGGTCATCCATCGCTGTAAATGCCGGCCTGCGTTCCGGCAACAGCCAACGGGTTGCAGCAGCAATAAATCCAAGACCAACAATTAACGACGGAAGCCCGACGATGGACAACTCGAACATCGACAACTGCATTTCTTCCCGCAGCTGATTATTAATTACGATAGTGGTACTGGTACCAATCAATGTACAGGTGCCGCCCAGAATCGCAGCATAGCTCAGCGGCAGAAACAAATGACTGACAGATATGCGATATTTTCTGGACCAGTCGTTGATGATGGGCATCATTAACGCCACAACGGGCGTATTGTTCAGAAATGCACTCAGGACAGCCGCAGGAACCATCGCTCTCATCTGAGCAGACAGCTGGCTTTTCGGCACACCCAGCAACTGAAGTCCAAGCCATTCAAAAGCACCGGTTCGATATAATCCATCAGCAAGCACAAACAGTACGGCAACTGTCAGCACTCCCGGGTTTGCAAACCCCTTCAATCCGTCTTCGATACTCAGACCGTTGGCTCGATCAAATACGCCATAGATCAGCAGGATTGTCAGGGCGCCAAGCAGAGTGATATCTGCCGGCAGTCGATAGAACATAATGCCAACAATTGAAGCGGC
This sequence comes from Fuerstiella sp., assembly GCA_022447185.1. Classification (GTDB taxonomy): domain Bacteria; phylum Planctomycetota; class Planctomycetia; order Planctomycetales; family Planctomycetaceae; genus S139-18. Next base: position 8,910 of record JAKVAY010000064.1, read on the forward strand.
AATGACCAACAGCGTGACAGTAACAGCCAGCCATTCCATGCGATCTGATTCCGGGTCTTCAACGCTGGCAGCAGAGTGCCAGCCTGTGTGATTTGCTGATTAAAAAACGTCAATGTGGCGACTCATTGCAGCCATATTGTTCAGTTTTCACATATCAGGCAGGTGCGCACGCGCCAACCGCGCCGACGACCGCCTGATGAAACTGTCCATTTGTCACGACCATTCCCTCGTTGGCAGACAGTGTACGTCCATGATTGAATCGTGGCAGCACTCCATGAATGTCTGTCACACATCCACCTGCTTCTTCGACCAGAATCACACCACCGGCATGATCCCAGATCTTCTCCTGATAACCCTTCCGAGTTGGCAACCTAAGGTAGATGTCAGCATCTCCCCGAGCGACCGCGAAGTACTTGCACTGGCTGTCAATCCGGAACGGCTCTCGAGTGATTCCCAAAGCGGAAGCGATTTTTCCTGACCAGTCGTGCGAACTGTGCCCGGATTCGACAGATTCACAGAATCGGCTTGCGGTTACCTGTTGTGTTCCTGTTACGTTTAGTTTCACAGGCATCGATTCGGCGGCATCCAAAGGAACCATCCAGCTGCCCCTCCCCGCAACACCCCACGCAAGGACACCTCGCGCACCTTCGGGTTCATTGGAATCGACCGGAAGGTTGGGACATCCAAGAACTCCAATCGCAATTTCGCCGTCGATGATGAGTGCCAGTGAGATGGCATATTGGTCATTTCGCAGGAAACCTTTGGTGCCATCGATCGGATCAAGCGTCCAGAATCGAGAGCAATAGTTCTGCTGACTACCGCGATCAATCCAGTCACAGACTTCCCCGACAGAACACTTTCCACAGACGGTGACGCATTCACGATGGACAAGCTCCAGGAACGACACCCCCTCTGGTTTGCGCAGTTCATCGGCTCCTTCTTCGCCGATGACAGCATCGTTCGGGTACGCCAGCTGTAACTGCCGGCAAATCAGAGCCTGGCCCGCGAAGTCGGCAACTGTGACCGGACTCCTGTCTTTTTTCTCCAGTGCATCCGGATCCATAGACGCCTGAACCGATCGACAGACGCCTGCCGCCTGACGAACAGCAGTCAGAGCCGTGTTCAATTCCGGGAATTCGGAGGGTTTCATAAAATGCGACTGTCGAAATAGTTCTGCTGAACGGACCGGTGAGCAGTGATTGTCGTCGCGTCGTTCCGAAAAACAAGCTCCACTGGTGCCGTTAATGTGATCGCTGAAATTCGGGCGAACGCGGTTCGATGATAAAGAGTGTTACAGCCCACGAAACGGCTGCAGCTGCTGAGACGAGCAGAAATGGAAGAACGTACCCTGTGTGACTGATCATCACGCCTGCGATGGGAGAAAGAAAAATGATCGGTGTGGTACTGAGAGCTGTGGTACTAATGTAAATCGGATGCTGTCGAGGTGCTGTCAGCTCGAGCACGTAATTGATCTTCATTCGAAACGTGACTGGAACCGTACCCAACCACAAAAACGTAATCCAGTACCAGTCTGCGGTACCAGCCTGCCACAGTACCAGTGGAACGATGGGTGACAGAGCAGCTGCCAGGGTCAGCATTCGCAGTGCACTTCGTGTCCCTCTGGAGTCAGCAATCATTCCCGCAAACCAGCTAAAAGCGGCTGCTCCAACATTCTGACAAATAACCCAGGTCATGAGCATATGATTCTCATAGTCAGGCAGACTGCGGCCCAATCGCTGATAGTACGGGAACAGGACCATTGGGCATGCTATCAGACCACTCAGCATACACATCCGCCTCAGATGCCGGTCGTTTTGCAGACAATAAATGGCATCACGAACCGGACGACGTCTCTCCGCTGGTGCAATCGGCTGATCTGACGACTCTCGAAGAAATCGTGCACAAAAGCTGGCAATCAGGAAAACGCATCCCGTGAACAGAAAGACCGCCCAAAATTTTGGAGACGATTGGTCCACCCATGGACGCATGATGAACAAGACCGCGAGGATGGACACCGGTGATCCGACATAGCCGGCAATTGCAATCAGTCGCCCACGACGGTTGGCGATGATCAACTTTCCCTGAATTGTGTTGAATACGGCCTGATTCATACCCGTCGTCGCGAAGAACACCGCATACAGAAACAGGAATATCAACGGCATCCATCGCTGAAGTTCTGTCCCGGACCATGCCACCATGCCACTCAATGCAAGAAACGGTATCCCCATCAACATGGTCGTTCTGAACAACCAGCGCGACTTGAGCGGTGTGTCTCGTAATCGTCCGGACAGCAACAGCGGAGTTACGGACTGACCCAGCCGATTGATGGGAGGCAGCAACCCGCTCAACCAGCCAGTCGACGTAATGCTGTCCAAAAACGCCGGCATCACGACACTCTCGGTCTTGAAAATCCATGCAACACGGAACAAGACCTGGTGAAGAATCAGCGTAATCGTATTGTGACGTTCAGTGCGGACCTCGAAATCAAATGATTCCGATCCGGCTGTAGACGGCGTCTGTTCTGCTATTACCCGCAAATTCGACAATGTCGCACTTTGAGTCTGATGGATTGACGGCAATCGATAAATCCGGGCTCGGTGAACATCCTCAATTTGCGACGATTCTCGCGTGTTGAAAACAGTATCTGGCCGAAATTGAACAAGGACCGCCCCGCTATATGGCCAGACTGTAACGAACCATCCGTGTTAAAAACCGAGTGATCGGACAGGATTTTGAGGATTCAGGTCCTCTGAAAAGAGAACAAGGATGACGCAGAGCTTGCTGTCTGGTTAAGCTGGGTTACCGAAGATAAGCAGTTTTCCACGAATTGTCACTGCATGGCGGGAGCAAAAATATCCCGGCAAGTTTCAGATCCGTACCGCCGATGGTTCGGATAGAGTCCGTTTGCAGTCGGCACCGTAGCAGCGACAGGTTCTCGGAGGTTTGCATGACAACAATCGGAAAAATCTGCCTTTGGCTCAACGTCATCGGCCTGGGCGTGGTTTCCGTCTGGCTTTTGCCCACCGTTGGTAAACACAGCAACGATGTTTCGGCAAACCTGGTGAGCAGCCAGGAAGCACTTGACCAGGCAATCAACAACCACCGGAAAAACAAACGGGAACTCCTCGAACATCAGTATCAGCTTGCAAAGCTGAAGATCGGCTGGGGCAAGTCCTGGAATATACAGCAGGACGTAAACTCCGGTGTCGAAGTCATCGCGGGCGAACGTCCACAACTGAATGTACGGGGCCTGGGTACCGATTTCGGCCTCATTCCTGTTCTGGATGACTCCGGACAAGCAGCCGAACCGGTTGTCCATGCGTTCAAGGAAACATCAGACGGCAGCATCGTTTACGTCGGTGAGTTTGACGTCATAAATCGTACGGCTACAGAGTGTGCGCTGCTTCCCAACTGGACCGTGACCCAGGAGGAACTTGACGTTTGGTCAGCAAATCCTGAGTTACCGTGGAGGTTTCGATCTATGGTCCCGGCTTCGCTGCGAATTCAGGTTGATCAGCTCCACGCACAATTGCAGAAGCTCTCTGAAGATTACTCTGAAATTGAGGCGAACGTTGCTCAGCAGGAAACTCTGCTGCAGCAGGCGAAATCTCAGCTCGAAATTCGCGAGCAGGAACTGAAGGGCAATCCCAATGCCCAACCAATATCGGGACACCCGGAATACGCCGACGGACTGGAGAAAGCGATCTCTGCGGCAGACGAAGTCCGCAGTGACCGACTGATCAGCGTCGACCAACTACGGCGGAACATCAAGAACGCCCGTGATACTCGCGACGAGTTACTACGTCAGCTGGACGAATCCAATCAGCGACTGTCCACCGTACGGAAGAATCAACCGGAGCGAAGAGGGCGCCCGGTCGGGGTAGCGGTGTCACAAAAGCAGCGCTAGACTTCCAAAGTGAACGGTGGGCGCTAAAAGTCGGCCCAACTGCATTGCGGCCCGCAACAATTGTTGGTGGATTTCGGTATGGGTATCGAATCTCGCGAATACCTGAGAGATGAGGGAGATGTTTCTTTCGGCGGTCAGAGGTCTGTCCAACCGATGTCTGTGGTGACGAAGATCATTCTGGCGACGGTGGCCGTCTTCGTTTTGCAGTTACTCTCGACTAATTCCGCTGACGGAACGTCCGGACTCGAACCATGGTTCATTTTAAGCGGCTCCAAATTATTCCATGGCCAGATCTGGCGTCTGCTTTCGTACGCGTTTCTGCACGACACCGGATTTTTACTCCACATTGTCCTCAACATGTACATGCTCCACGTGTTGGGACGCGCGACGGCTCAGTTGACAGGCAACCGTGAATTCCTCTGGTTTTACGCTGCCTCCGCTATGTTTTCCGGCCTTTGCTCGGTGTGCTTTTATCGTCTTCTTCAAGTCAATCCAAACATTCTGGGAGCATCTGGCGCTGTTTTCGCTGTCTTCACACTGTTTGCGATGCACTACCCGCGACAGAAGCTGTATCTTTTTGCAATTCTTGGAATCGAAGTTCGATGGCTGCTGGTAATCTACGTGGTCATTGAGGCCCATCCCGTCGTTCGGCAGCTCGTGGACGGACAACTTGGCAACGATGGAACCGCCCACAGCGCGCACCTTGGGGGGTTACTTTTCGGCTGGTTGTATTTCCGCTGGAATATGCGATTTTCGACCTGGTGGGATCGTGTCGCACGGCGAACGTCAACCCGCATCAAAGCAGGGAAATCGGGTTTGCGTGTCTACAACCCGAAGAACCAGCCGGAGTCCAATCTTTCGGATCGCGTGGATGCTATCCTCGCAAAGATCTCCAGCCAGGGTGAAGAGGCGTTAACCGAACGTGAACGCCGCATTCTTCGCCAAGCCAGCGAGCAAATGAAGAAACGCCGGTGAGCCTCGACAAAGGACGTCAGTTGCCTGCTGACAATTTTTCTATTGAGCCGTCTCGGCCTTTTTCTCCGATGACGCCTGACTGTCGCGTTTCAATGTTTCCCTGACATCAATCCGTTCCGTTTCAAGTAGATCCGCAACATACTGAGACACTTTGTTGGCCAGCAATCCGCTGGGATCGCAACCGGCCGCTATCGAACGGATCCTGCCACCTTTTTCTATCAGGAAATTGGTCGGCATTGTCTTTGTCTGGAAAGTCTTCCAGCTGCTGCCCTCAGAGTCCACGGCGTACATCATCTTCAGCTTCTTCTGTTTGACGTAGTCTTCAACTTTTGAATCAGGTTCGCGAAAAATTGCGAGACTTGTCAGGCCAAGATCCTTGTATTCCGCATGCATGGTCTGAAAGTAGGCCAGTTCCTTATCACAGCCGGAGCATCCGCATGTAAGCCGAACCAATACGGGTCCCTGATCAGTCAGTTGTTTCAGATCAATTTGTTTACCGCTGGAATCTTTGATCCTGAATTTCGGCGCACTGGCCCCAATAACGACCGTCTTTTTGACTTCGGAAATTTCTTTTTTTTCTGCGTCCCCTGACTTCTCTTCAGCAAACCCCGCAGCCCCTCCCACGAACAAAGTGATCAGCGTTGCAGACAGACTCAGCTTCATGACGGGCTCCGTTGAACTCAGGTTTATGGACGGGAAACATGGCAGTGGTAGTCACGACCTGCCAATGCGACACGCGTAATCGTATCAGTCGACACTGCACCAAACAATCCTTCGCAGCACGTTCGCAACGGTGCGACGCGACGAAAGACTGTTTGGAAGGGCAAATAAAATGTTTGTGGCTGGCACAGCCGCGAGATGCCAGAACAGTACAGTTGGCGCCCACAAAAGCATGCCCTTCAGTGAACCAGTCACGGGCACCTCAATGATGGATTATTGAACGTGTTGGTGTCTGGTTCCATGTTGTTTGCAGTTCCGCTTTCAGACCATCCATAGTGCTTTCTTTACCGCAGTTTCATCTGAAGGCGAACCAAAGAAACGTGAAACAATGCTGTAGAGTCGGGTACTCCCTGACACGAACCGTTCAAGTATCGTCAATCCCGCGATTTGTCGTTCGAGGTGGATTCTTAAGTGTCTGGTACTGCACCTGAGAACAGGTCTGCAGATCAGGAATCAACCAAATTGAGTCATCGTGAAACGGGAAACCTCAGGTAATAATGCTGTATCACCTGAGTTTTCGTGATCCGCAACCATAATTATTCGTTAACAATGGGGTATTTGATCGGCTGAGTGTCAATAATTCTTCTCTCATTAACGGAAAGAAGGACCGTGGAACAGTTCATAGAAAGCTCCTTCTCGTGGCCAACGTGGCCGGCTTCGGTACTGCTTTTGTGCGTCTGCGGTTATTGGACACTGATGGTGTTTGGGGTCGTTGATCTTGATTTTTTGGATCTGGATCTGAATTTCGACGTCGATTCAAGTACATCGATCCTGGAGATTGGTTTCGTTCCACTCCGGTTTCTGAATCTCGGCAGCGTTCCCACCAATTTGTGGCTGAGTGTGTTTGCACTCACTGGATGGATGGTGTCACGGTTGTGGAACAGTCCGTTGCCACATCCGACATTTAACTGGCCATCGGACTCGATGGCAATTCTGAGAGACGGCGGCGTGGCCGCTGCACTGACCAAAATCATTACACAGCCCTTAAGAGGTCGCTTTGACCCCGTGGAACCGAACCGTTCAGCAGATCTTGTAGGGAAGCACTGCGTGATCACGACCACTGAAGTCACGGAGACTTTCGGTGAAGCTGAACTCGCCACGGACGGCGCCCCCCTTCGTCTAAAAGTTCGTAATGACAGCGGTCAACTGAAGAAAGGCGACTTTGCAGTCATCGTAGACGTGCAAACAAAAGGCAACACTTACTTTGTGGAACCGGAGTCAGTTTGACGCCGGACCTGTGCAGCGAATTCAAAAACCGGAGAGCTTCATGATGCTTCCTCAGTCATTCTCTGCCATTACGACCCTCGGACTCGCTGAGTCTCTGTTCGTCTTTGGCGTTGGGATTATTGTCTTCATCATCTTTGTGTTCGGTGCCTCAGCGGCAATCTCCAAGTTCTATCGCAAACCTGGTCCGGAGGAAGCGATCGTTCGAACCGGTGTACGCGGACTGCAGGTCATGACCGGCAAAGGAATGTTTGTAGTTCCATTGATGCATGAAGCACACGTCATGGATCTGTCTGTGAAACGCGTTCTGATCTCGCGTGACGGTGAAGACGGTCTGATCTGCCAGGATAACATGCGAGCTGACATCAAGGTCACGTTCTTCGTTCGCGTCAATAATCAAACCAACGATATCAAGACTGTTGCGGAAACCATCGGACCTCGCCGTGCATCGGAACAGGCCAAGCTGGAGGAACTCTTCGAAGCCAAATTTTCAGAAGCTCTCAAGACTGTCGGTAAGAACTTTGACTTCGTCCAGCTGTACACCGAACGTGATCAGTTCAAGGAGCAGATTCTGCGAGTGATCGGAACCGATCTGAATGGATACGTACTGGATGACTGCGCCATCGACTACCTCGAACAGACGCCCCTCGATCGCCTCAGTCCAACAAACATTCTGGACGCAGAAGGCATTAAAAAGATCACTGAACTGACAGCAGCCGAGAAAATTCAGGAGAACCACTTCACGCGAGAAAAGGAGAAAACGCTAAAGAAACAGGACGTCGAGGCACAGGAGGCAATCCTGGAACTGGAGAAACAGCGGGTGGAAGCTGTCGAAAAACAGCAAAGAGAAATCTCGGCAATCGCGTCTCGTGAACAGGCGGAAGCCTCCAGAATTTCTGAAGAAGAGCGGCTCAAAGCCGAAACAGCCCGTATTCGCACGGAAGAAGATCTCGAGGTTCAGGAAGAAAACAAACTGCGACAGGTTTTGGTCGCTCAACGTAACAAAGAGCGTACTGACGCTGTTGAACTCGAACGGGTCGTTCGCGATCGCGAGCTGGAGGTAACCGAACGTGAGCGAGTTGTTGGCCTGGCCGATATTGAAAAAGAGAAGGTAATTGAAGTTGAAAAGAAAAACATACAGGATGTCATACGCGAGCGAGTCACCGTAGAACGAGCAGTCGTGGAAGAACAGGAAAAGATCAAGAACACGGAAGCTTTTATGGAAGCGGATCGGCGGAAACAGGTCGCCGTAACGTTGGCAGAAAAGGAGGCACAGGAAGCACTGGTTAAACAGGTGAGAGCTGCCGAAGCTGATAAATCCGCTGCTGAATTGCGTGCAGATCAGGTGGTCGTGGAAGCGGAAGCCAAACGAGCGTCAGCAGAAAAAGAAACGGAGGCCACCAAAATGCTGGCCGAAGCAAAATCCGCTGACCACGCGTCGATTGGGCTGGCTGAAGCCCAGGTCATGCATGCGAAGGCGGACGCTACGGAAAAGACCGGGACAGCCGAAGCTGCCGTCCTCCAAAAGATAGCCGAGGCGGAGGCAAAAGGGCTCGTTGCCAAAGCCGGAGCGGTAGAGAAGGAAGGGACGGCAGAGGCACAGGTGATGCAACTGAAGTTCAATGCGGAAGCGACAGGTATCCACGACAAAGCGGAAGCAATGAAGCTCTTCGACAGCGTTGGGCGCGAACACGAAGAATTTAAATTGAAGCTGAACAAAGAGAAAGATGTCGAAATCGCTGCAATACATACGCAAAAAGACATCGCTGAAGCGCAGTCGGACATTGTTGGCGAAGCATTAAAGACCGCTCGCATCGATATCGTTGGCGGCGAAAGCACCTTTTTCGATCAGATCGTCAGCTCTGTGAAAGCAGGGAAAGCAGTTGACCGATTTGTTCACAACAGTGAAACGGTCACTGATATCAAGCAGACATTCTTCAATGGAGATCCTGAGTATTTTCGCAACAAGCTGACACAGTTCGCCAGTCAGTTCAACATGAGCTTCGAAGACGTCAAGGATCTGTCCGTGACCGCATTGATCGGCAAAATGCTAACGATGGCCGAAACTGACGAAACACGGGCGGAATTGACGCGGATGCTGGACACGGTCGCCGGTTCATCAATGGCAACAAAGAAAATTGCAGCTCTGGCCGGTGGACTGACAGAAAACAGTGAAGTGTAAAGTTTTATTCGCCTTTCGTCTGACATTTCCCTCTTGTTCAGGACATCAAGAGACATTTTAGAATTTGCAAGTTGGCAGTGTGAATCCACTCTCCCTCCAGGACTGCCAAATCGTTGACGTCGGAAGGGCAAACTCCCGTGTGAATGCTTTGATGGCCACCCCTTCTGCACAACCGGTGAAAGACCAATTCACTTGATGGAACATCAAGTAAAAGCCCATCGAACCCCAATGTAAGACGGGATTACCGTAACCCGCTGACTTTTTCGTATCATGCCTGAACCTGCTGACAAACCAGTCGACGAAAATGCACCGGGGCTGGAGAGCAGTACGTACGAAATTATTCGCAGCCGATTGCTCAACTGCGGGAAAGAGCTACGTTCACGACTGAACCAGCTTAACGAGGCACGCAGACAGGTCTTTGGCTCAATCGACACCGCATTGCTCAGTACTGAGCGAATCACGACCGACCACAACTGTATTGCTCGTGACATGGTGGCCATCGGTGACCGTTTTTTGTTCGGCTACAACATCCATTTTGGCCTCAAGTCTGAAACTGAACTGTCGGATGTGTTTGCGATCTACAATTTTGCGGATCGTACGCTGCATGCTCAGGATTTGAGCCTGCTGATCGATAGTGAATTTGAGCGAGACTTCAAAGATCTGTTCCGCTACTACAAAAACGCGGTCTTTGCAAAATTCGCAGTTCGCGGGCCTTATTTGTACATGGTTTTTCGCGTCGGCAGGTCAGTCGATGAGGTTAAGGTCTTCAAGTGGATGATTGATTCCTCTGCCCCTGAAGCAACCACACTTCACTACATCGACAATCGAAGCGACCATGAATTTCGATTTCCTCCACAGCATGATTTCGAGTGGCTTCGCGTCACTCGTGACGATCACCACTACGGCGACTACTCGCACGTTTCGATTCAGAATCGTGTGTTTGTTGAAACCGTAGGCGGAGATCTCACTATCAAGGTCGAGAACAATACGGATTCCGGTGCGGGGATTTACTCTGAACCCGTTGATAACGCAGATCAGACACTCGACGACGCAGAAATTTACTATGCGGTGGTTGGACACATCATTCTGTTGAGGATCAGACCCTATCAGGAAAAACAGTTTCGGTATCTGGTTTACAACGAGAAACTGCAGCGAGCGATCCGGGTGGATTCGATTCGGGATGCCTGTGTACTGCTTCCCGATGACCATGGGCTGATTTTTTCCAATGGCTACTACCTGCAGGACGGAGAATACAAAACGTTTGAACACAATCTCTCAGAAATGCTGTTTGAACGCACCATCCCGGCTCCGAACGGCGAAGACTATCTGTTTGTGTTCTATAACCGGGAATCAGGCATCTATGTCCTGCTGCAGTACAACCTGATTGAGCAGAAAATCCAGAACCCGCTGATTTGTAATGGATGGACGTTCTTTGAAGCAGGCGAGTTGCTGTGTTTCAAATCTCAGGGCGAAGCTCAGAAACATCACGCGATTCAGTTGTGGCAAACGCCTTATGTCGGTGAAGACCACGTAATGCCCGTGCGGAGTGAATCATTCCTTACCAACGTCGGCAACAAAGACATCGTCAGAGGAATGTCCGAATGCCATGAAATTCTCAATCTGATCAGCAAAGAAGACACTTACAGCAATCTCTACACGGATCTTGTCCGGCAAAGTGCAGAAATTTCTGATACGTATTTCTGGCTGGGCCGTGATGACACGTTCAACCTTGCGGAAACCCTCAGCGAGGTTAAAGCTGCCGCCACAGCTGCCGTCGACGAGTTCGACAAGGTGGTACGAGTCAAAAAGAACACCCAGAAAAAAACACAAGCCGCTCAGGCGCAAACACAAGACATTCTTTCAAAGATTCGACATCGTCGTTTCGAACACATCAGCGATTTTGTGACCTCGTTAAGTGATCTGCGTGCCGTGCGAGGAAACATTATTTCTCTAAAAGATCTCCGTTACATCGACGAGAAGCTTGTCGAACAACTTGAAGACAGTGTGGCAGAACAAACAGAGCTATCGTCCCGCAACTGTGTGGAATTTCTGCTCAAACCGTCGTCGCTTGAACCGTATGAACAGAAAGTACGCAACGAACAGACGTCAATTGAAGACCTTACCAAAGTGACCGAAGCGAGGTCTCTTGAGGCAGATATCGCACAGAGTGCCGGCGAGCTCGAGATGCTGATTGAAATTGTCAGTAATCTGAAAATCGATGATGCGACCCAGCGGACAACAATCATTGACAACATCTCGTCAATTTTTTCCAGCGTTAATCAGGCACGCGCAATTCTAAAGAAAAAGCTCAGGGAACTGGCATCGGTCGAAGGCGTCGCCGAATTCAATTCTCAGATCAAACTTCTGAATCAGTCCGTGGTCAACTACCTGGATGTCTGCGATACGCCTGAAAAGTGTGAAGATTTCCTGGCCAGAGTGATGCTGCTGCTCGAAGAACTGGAAGGACGTTTTGCCGAATTCGATGAATTCATCCTGCAACTGACGGAGAAACGTGAAGAAGTTTATAACGCGTTTGAGACTCGAAAACTTCAGTTGGTGGAGACTCGCAATAAACGCGCCAACTCGTTGATGAGTGCAGCGGAACGTGTATTAAAAGGCATTCAGTCCCGGGTGAAGAGTTTCGAAACAGTCAACGATATCAATGGATACTTCGCTGCGGATCTGATGATCGAAAAGGTCCGGGATGTTGTTGAACAACTGCAGGAACTGGATGACTCGGTCAAGGTCGATGACATCCAAAGTCGGTTGAAAACGATCCGTGAAGACGCGGTGCGACAACTGAAAGATCGACAGGAACTGTTTGTCGATGGTGAAAATTCAATCCGCCTGGGTGCTCACCTGTTCTCTGTCAACGCACAGGTGCTGGATCTGACCACCGTGCTGCGGGACGGCAAACTGTTTTTGCACCTGACGGGTACGAATTTCTTCGAACCCGTTAACGCTCAGGTCCTGGACGATGCAGGACTGTTGAATGACTTCGACAGGGTGCGTGGTCAGGAAGTCGTATCCGAAAGCCAGGAAGTTTACCGAGGGGAATTTCTGGCGTGGAAGATCCTCCGGGCGTCGATGATCGGAAATTCCGACGCCAACTCACCCGTACCTTCACCTGCCGACCTCGCAGCGATGACCGATGAAGATCTGTTAGGATTCGTCCAACGTTTCATGGGCCCACGATACCGAGAAGCGTATTCAAAAGGTGTGCACGACATCGATGCAGCTTTACTGCTTCGTTCACTGGCAACCATGCATCAAACGATTGGTCTGATGCGATTCGATACGAAATCACGGGCTCTCGCATCACTGTACTGGAATGTGTTTGCTGACCGAAAAACGAAAACGACAGTATCCGCACGGATGGCAGGTGCGGGAGCCATCGCCGACGCTTTTCAGGACTCAGCGGGTCGAGATGGATACACCGATCAACTGCACGAATTGATTGAAACATTTTGTACTCATGGCTCGGGTTTCCAGTTCGCAAATGCTCCAACTCCAGACGTTCAGTCTCCAAATGCCCGACAAGACGACCTCGGCGGGAACCGATTTCGTGACGCGGCAGAATACCTGTTCGGCGAACTATCCGGTGATGCCACATTTTGTGTTAGTACGGTCGCCGCGGAGCTTACAAAGGATTTCCGGCAGCACGTCAAAACCAATGGATACAGTGAGGCTTTTGACCGGTCCGTCGCATCCGTCAGTAAAGACCGGGCTAATTGCTTCGTGCTCCTGAAAAACTGGGTCCAGGCATTTTTGGCGTCAACGCAGTCCAGACAGTACAGCAAGGACTACGTGGACGAAGTGGCCCTGATCCTGATGCCCGGCATGCCCGATGGCAGTCAGGTGATTGAGGCAAAAGTCGATGCCGAGTTGACAGGAATTGTCGGTAGCCATCCGGTCATTGACGGGGGGAGCTATCACCTTAATTATAATCGTTTCGTTCAACGTCTTTCGACATTTGATTCAATCGCCGTTCCGCGTTTCAATGCATGGACAGACCTCAAACACAATCTCCTTGAACGCAGTCGAACAGAAATGAGACTGGACGAATTCCGGCCTCGAGTGCTCACTTCGTTTGTTCGCAACAAACTTCTGAACGATGTCTATCTTCCACTGATCGGCGACAATCTGGCCAAACAGATGGGCACTTCCGGAGAAGGCAAACGCACCGATCTGATGGGCCTGTTATTGCTGGTGTCACCGCCTGGCTACGGCAAGACGACATTGATGGAGTACATCGCCAATCGGTTAGGCCTGATTTTTATGAAAATCAACGGTCCGGCGCTGGGGCATGCGATCACCTCACTGGATCCGACCGAATCCACCAATGCTGGCGCACGGGAAGAAATCGAAAAGCTGAATCTCGCACTCGAAATGGGTGACAATGTCATGATCTACATCGATGACATTCAGCATACGAATTCTGAGTTTCTGCAGAAATTCATCTCCCTGTGTGACGCCCAGCGGAAGATAGAAGGCGTCTACAAAGGAAACCCACGCACGTATGACCTCCGGGGCCGCAAGGTTGCCGTGGTGATGGCCGGAAACCCCTACACCGAAAGCGGTGAAACGTTTCAGATTCCTGACATGCTTTCGAACCGTGCTGACATCTATAACCTTGGTGAGATCGTTGGCGAATCAGGTAACGCGTTTGAACTGAGCTACCTGGAAAACGCCCTCACTTCAAATCCGGTGCTGGCAAAACTCTCCAGCCGCAGCCAGAAAGATGTTTATGCCATTATTCGAATGGCTAACGATGAACCTCGCGACGGGGTTGAACTTGAAGGCAACTATTCGCTGGAAGAAATTAATGAACTCGTTGGCACAATGCGGAAACTGATGCGAGTCCGAGACGTCATTCTCAAAGTGAACCAGGAGTACATTCGTTCGGCTGCTCAGAGTGATGACTACCGCACCGAACCGGCTTTCAAGCTGCAGGGGTCGTATCGAAACATGAATCGAATAGCCGAAAAAGTCGTTCCCATCATGAACGACGAGGAACTCACAACACTGATCGTCACCAGCTATGAAAATGACGCGCAGACGCTGACGACGGATACCGAGGCAAATCTTCTGAAGTTCCGTGAACTGAATGACCTGCTGACGGACACGGATTCTGCACGCTGGGATGACATCAAACGTACGTTCCGTCAAAACGTGAAGCTGCGAGGAATCAGCAGTGACGACAAAACCGGTCAGGTAATTGCCACACTTGGCAACCTCAGTGACGGACTCTCTGACATTCAGAAAACACTCATGCAGGGTCTGTCAGCCGCAGACCAGCGGCAGGCAGAGAGACAAACAGCAGACGCATCTGAAACCCAAGAATCACCGCAACCGTCATTCGATGTTGTTCTTGAGGATCTTCAGGGACTCAGAGAGGGACTGGAGTCGATCGGTCAGTCGATTGCTGCGGGTGTCTCTCAGTTGGTGGAATCAGGAACATCGCCGACTCTGCTGCGACCAACGGCACCGAATGAACCCGTGGTAACCGAGGGAGCAACGTCTGCAATGCAGACAGCAGGTGAGGACGATTCGCGTCGCATCACGGTCGTCAACAGAATTCCACAGACTGTAGTTGCTGTGTTGAAGCATCAGTTTCGTCTTATGAATCGATGGCTGGAACCTATGCATCGGGCCAGTCAGGTACAACAGGCCGACATGTCGGAATTGCGAACGCAGACTGAAAAGTGTCTGCGGCTTTACGAAAAGCTTATTGAGCGAATCGACCCAGAGACGAAGTCTTAGTCAAATCGCTGCGAAATCTGACCAGGATCCATAATGATGACCAGACTGACTTCGCGTCGCATTCATTCGCAACGAACTGCTTTCGAAGAGATTGGTCCGCAATTGTTGGCAGACATCCACCGGTCGGAAACGGACCTATTGGAAATCCCTGAGGAACCGTCGTGAACGGCCGCGTCATCTGCAGACAGCCTCCGTCTGCAGGAGTACCGAGAGACTTCATGAACCTGAGGTCAGAATTCGGCGGAGGATTCTGAACGGGCTGTGACATGCTCTGACGGTGACATCAGTCCGATTGGCTGATCTGCCGGGCTTGTCTGCCATGCACAGGCCGTTTTGATGCGTCGTAAAGCAGTTGAAATCCCGACCACTGCAATTGTGATCACTCACACCATACAGTTTGGTGGCACGGATCGAATGCATCAGTAACTGTCCGAGGATAGAGGATTCATGCAGCTTTCATCGAAAGAAATCCTGAAGAGACTAGGCGATGGTCAGTCGATCAGCGACGTGTGCTGCGCAGTGGCTGTCAGTCGTAAAGAATTCGATACCTGGTGGCAGAAAGAGATTAGATCACGTGTACCGAACCCCAGTGGTTCGATCTCGGCACCTGTGGCAACTTCGGTCGTGATCGAACGAGACCACTGGGGAATTCCGCATGTCTTTGCCGACAGTGACCAGGATTTGTTCTTCGGTTTTGGTGTCGCTGTGGCTCAGGATCGCCTGTTTCAACTGGACTATTTGCGTCGCAAAGGCATGGGGCGACTATCGGAAGTGTTCGGTGAAGACACGCTGTCCCAGGATTCAATCGCACGAACCGTCGGTTTGAACCGAATTGCGGCCACGCAATGGAGGAACCTTGAGCTGCGAGTTCGGATGCTCGTCGAATCATTTACAGCCGGTGTGAATCAAGTGATCGCCGATACGGCAGACTCTCCTGCAATCGAATTCGATCTGCTGCAATACCGACCGGAACCGTGGCAGCCCGTGGACTGTCTGGTGATCGAAAACGAATTCCAGTGGTATCTGACCGGACGACTGCCGGTGATTGTCATCCCGGAACTCGCGAAACGTGTTCTGGGGAAAGGACCGCTGTTCAACGAATTTATTTTCGGCGAAGCTGACGATGAGTCGATCCTGCACCCTGGCGATTACGAGCCGGCTACACCTGTAAATGAAAGTTCACCAACTGGTCACGCCATGAATGATCCCGACGCGACGGTGGGCAGCAACAACTGGGTGCTGTCGGGACAACGCACCACAACCAGTCAGCCGCTTCTTGCCAGCGACCCGCACATCGCGTTCGAAGCCGTCTCCTGCTGGCACGAGATCCATCTGTGTGGCGGTTCGTTCCATGTTGCCGGCATGTCATATACTGGAATTCCGGCAGTCATGTTTGGCCGCAACGAACATGTTGCCTGGGGAATTACCAACAACATCTGTTCTCAGCGAGACCTGTATCAGGAACGAACGGACCCCCAACACCCAGGATGTTTTCTTTACGACGACCAATGGGAAACAGAACGTTGCCTGACAGAAATAATTGAAATACGGGACCGGCCGGCTGTCGAAAAGACGATTCGATTTTCACGCAACGGTCCGATCGTGGATGAAATTTTACCGGTGGAAGCAGAGCACTCCGGCCCCGTGTCTCTTAAATGGCTGGGGGCACATGGAGGCGAATGGCTAACCGCGCTGCTGGACATGGACCGAGCTGACAGTGTTTCCGGTTTTCGGCAGACCCTGCGGCCGTGGCAGGTGCCGACATTTTCAATCGTCATCGCTGATACAGACGGGAACATCGGTTTCCAGACATCAGGCGGGATCCCGATCCGTGGTGACCTGGAGCGGGGATATCGACGCGGCTGGGATCCCAATCACCAATGGAATGGACAGATTCCTTTTGAGTCGATGCCGTCGACAGTGAATCCCTCGCGAGGCTGGGTTGCCTCAGCGAATAATCGCGTTGCTCCAAACGATTTTCCCTGGAAACTCTTCGGTTGCTGGAGCAGCGGCTGGAGGGCCAGACGTATTCGCAACATGATCGAATCGAAACCACTTCATGCACCCGACGATATGGGAACCATGCACCAGGACACAATGTCACTGCGGGCTGAAGAACTGGTACCGTTAATCGTCCCTATACTGCAGAAACACTCCGCCCAGCATATTCAGGACGCGGTCAGTGTTCTAGATGAATGGAATTGTCGCTGTGATTCGGATTCCATTGGGGCAACAATCTTTAACGTCTTTTTCACGCACTGGTGCCGCAGGGTGGCATCGCAACGATTCGATTCCGACCTGATTGATCTCATGTCCACTGCGATGTCCGGATGCGCTGGGCGTCTGCTGAAAGCTGATCCTGCCAACTGGTTTGACGGTACGGATCGACAGCAGGCCCTCATCAATTCATTCGAAGATGCGGTCAACATGCTCATTGATCGCTTCGGGTCAGATCAGCGGGACTGGACGTGGAAGCAACTGCATCAAATGCCGCTCAAACATATTCTTTCCGATCGTGGCGATCTGAGCAACCTGCTGAACCACGGCGGGACCGGTGTCCACGGAGACATGGTCACAGTCTGTAACACAGGCAGCGGAGACGACTGGTCTGCTGCAACAGGTGCCGGCTATCGTATCGTCTCAGATTTGTCTGCGGCCCCCCCGGCATTGCGGGCGATTGATGCTCAAAGCCAGTCCGGGCATCCCGGCAGTCTGCACTACGACGATCAGTACGAGAGATGGCATTCCGGTGACTATCACGAAATTCAGCTCGTCCGAGATACGATCGGTGACTTGTGTATAACAAAGTTAACCCTCAATCCTGATCAGTATTCCTCACAGTCAATTCCTGAATAGCAGGACTGTTTTGAATTTGTGTCGTGATTCAACGCATCTGGTTATTAACCACAATGTCCTGACTGCGTCCTCGTGTATAATTGGTAACTGCTTCCTATTTGTCAGACTGCGGGTGCCAGCATGCAGGTCGAGCTACGTTACGGACGAAGCTACAAATCACTGACGCTGCCGGTCGATGTCTCCGCAACGATCATTCGCAAGCCCGCAATGCCACAGATTCAAAATCCTGCCGCGGCAGTTCGTGCTGCCATCAGCCAGCCAGTCGGCGCCGCGGCACTTAGTGACCTGGCAAAAACTTCCCGAAGTGTCTGCATTGCTGTGTGCGATATCACTCGTCCGGTGCCCAATCATCTGTTCCTGCGACCGGTCGTCGAGACACTGATCCATTCAGGTGTACCGGCAGAAAACATCACCATCCTGGTGGCAACGGGTCTTCACAGACCTAACGAAGGCGAGGAACTCAAAGAGCTCATCGGCGACCCCTGGGTGCTAAAAAACGTCTCGGTGCGAAATCATTATGCGCGGCGTGACGAGGACCATGTCACACTCGGTACGACTTCAACACGCAATACAGTTGTCCGGCTCGATCGTCGATTCGTTGAGGCGGATCTTCGAATCGCCACTGGGCTGGTAGAGCCTCATTTCATGGCCGGTTATTCCGGTGGTCGGAAAGTCATCGCTCCCGGCCTGGCCCACGCGGAAACAATCACGACTTTTCACAGCGCGAGATTCATGGACGACTCTGCAGCAACAAGCTGCAATATGGACGGCAACCCACTTCATGAAGAACAGCTTGAAATCGTGAAGATGCTCGGGGGTGCTCTGGCGATCAACACAGTCCTCAGTGAGGATCGCCAGCTTTCACACATCAATTTTGGAGAGATCGTCCAGAGTCATCAGGCAGCCGTCGATTATGTGCGGAAATTCTGTGAACTGTCGGTGCCTCGCAGGTTCCAAACTGTTGTCACGAGTTCTGCAGGATATCCACTGGACAAGACGTACTACCAGACGATTAAGGGAATGGTCTGTGCAATGGATATTCTTGAACCGGGAGGAGATTTGATCATTGTGTCCGAATGTTCGGAAGGCATGGGATCTTCCGAATTCATTGATGCACAGCGACGACTCCTGGATCTTGGCTCAGAAGCTTTTATGAACGGTATTCTGCAGAAGTCCCATGCAGCCATCGATGAGTGGCAGACACAGATGCAAACCAAACCGATGCGTGTCGGCAATGTCCATCTGGTCACAGATGGATTGCGGCCGTCGGAACACTCGTTAACCGGCGTCAACGTAACTGGATCACTTCAGTCGACAGTGGAGACCAGCCTGTCCCGCAGCTCGGACCGAGCAATTGCTGTGATTCCTGAAGGCCCGTACATCGTGCCGTTTTTTCGACCCACAGGAGCTCCTGTGTGAAATGCCCAACTTCAACTCGTGAATTCAGCGATACCGGTAATATACACGCACAGCTGCTCGATTTTCACTATAAGTCAATACTCCGAAAACTGTTCATCGCTCCATCCGTATGGAAAACCATCAATGAAATCCAATGTCTTCAGATATGTGAGTATCGTGTCGGTTTCTCTGATTACCGTCGGCCTTGGCGTTGCCCAGGTCACCAGTGTGATCAGCCTTAAGAAATGGGAGCCCGGTCGGGGATGGGGATGGGTTTGGGGGCCCGATGATGAAGTTGGTGCCCTGAACGAAATGACAAACGCCAGCAGGCTGGCCGCCGTAAGATTGATACAGAACGGAAAAACGTTTGACCTGGGCATCACATATGACCGCAACTCGTTCAAATGGCCGGGCCACAGCCCAGGTGAAATCATTACGTTCCGTTCCCCCGAAGGGGTGAAGCGTCAGGGAGATTTTTTTCCCGCTCTCGACAGTAAACGTGGCACCACATGGCACAGCAGTGCACTCTTCATCAATGACAACGTTGCCACGCAGATTGACGGACTGGGTCACGCTGTCGAAGGAGAAGATAACCACTGGTACAACGGATTCAAAGAGGAAGACTGGGGTGGCAACTGGGGGCCCCGAAAATGCGATGCCGTTACGATACCTCCTGTCGTTGCGCGTGGTGTACTGATTGATGTGGCACGTTCGAAGGGAGCCCGCGCACTTCCGCCTCACTATAAAATCACTTCCGCCGATCTGCGTGATGCGCTCGCAGCCCAGAGAACGAAGCTGCAGCCCGGGGATGTGGTTCTGGTTCGCACGGGAGCAATTCAGTTCTGGGAAGATATAAACGATCGTGAGCTGCTTGCTGCCCACGATACCGCAGGACTGTCCCTGGAAGCTGCTCAGTGGCTGGTCGAGCAGAATGGTGCCATGATGATTGGCAGCGATACCAGCGGGCTGGAATACTGGCCGCGTGCAGACAATGCAGATGCTCATCGCAAACAGCACGGTTCGTTCATGCCGGTACACAACTACCTGCTCATCGAACAGGGAGTACACATCGCTGAGTTCCACTATCTCGAGGAACTTGCCAGCACCAAAACCTGGGAATTCTGCTACATCTGTTCGACGGCAAAGATTCGCGGCACGACCGCCGGATTTGCTCTGCGGCCCATTGCCATGCGGTGAAACGAGTTTAGACCTGCAGGACGACAACTGTCTCGACACGTGATTATCGGAGAAATCAGCAGAGAGTTTCTGTCACCGCCGCAACTCTGGCGTCATTCTGTGATACCGGCATACAGTCTGGACGAAACCTCGTATTTCTGCGCGCCAACACCGGCAATCATCTTTCCGGTGAATCAATTTGGCTCCGAAGTGAGGAACTCGCCATTGAGGTCGCTGGCTACGATCTCAATCCCGCACAAAATCGGACGCCCGTGAATCGGCTTGAAGGAAACACGAACGTCACTCTCTGCTTTCACATCTGTGAACTCCCGGACGAACGCCGTATGGCTCCCGCCGGACACCTCTGAAACATCCAGGCGTTCAATCACGGTTTCCCCCTGCAATTGAACGTCAAAGACGCGCTCGCCGGCACCAAGCGAATCGGGCTCGCTGAAGTGCAGACGCACCGTGTAGCGACTGGAATCTGTTTCGTTTTTTCCGAGACCAATCGTAATTGACGAAAGACCTTCAATTCCCGAACCCGCCACCCATTCCATGCCATCTCCGCTGACCAGCGACGAATGCTGTCGAAACCTTCTTTGTTGATCTCCCTGCATATCAACAGAAATGTCTGGCGAGGAGCCTCCCACGTTGGGTGCGTCAAACCACATCGTACCATTGCTGGCCATTCGATCGCCTGGCGCTCCGAGATTGATACCCACGCGGCGGATACGGTCGTTCTGCTGGTCGAGGGCCAGAGCACTATAGCTCCATACCTCAGATTCCGGCAGGTGAACCAGTGACAGCGAAGTGAACAGAGAATACCCACACACACAGCCGTGTGCGAAATTCGGAGCATTTAAGACTCCGTTAGCCGGAATCAGGCTGTTGCGACAACCGGAACGAAAACCGTTGAGCCGCGAAGTTGCTCCCGATTCAATTTCGCAAAACCCCGCGGTATCCGCCCGAAAGGTCATCAGATGCGGACTGGCAATCGCGTAGTTGCAGTGATGCCCGGATTTGGTGAATTCCCAGTCGACCTGTTTATTTGTCAACGGATGCACCCGAGCGACTCGCTCGCCTGTTTCAAGATCCCACGACAGTCCTGGTCCACGTTGATCAAGTACTCGATCCTTCCAGACAATCACGCGGTCCCACAGGCTTTCAGGATGCCCTTTAAACCCCTCACCTTCTGCAGATTGTTTCCAAAGCAGGTCCCCCGTATGTCCCCGAAACGCCATCACATATTTTTTGTTCGTCATCAGCAGGACGTCGCGATCTTCGGAATAAGCCACCCAGGTGCCGATAATGTCGGAATGTTTTTTCCACTCAAGGTTGCCTGTTGCAAGATCGATGGCCTTCACATGCCGAATATCGGACGCTTTGGGAAGAAGGCCTCGACGTCTCCAGTCTTTATAAAACCCCTCGAGTGCTCCGTCGTAACAGAAAATTTTCTTACCCCCGACGGCGATGACGGGAAAACTGGATTCAGCCTCATGAGACCACAGACGTTCACCACTGAGCCGATCGAGCGCAACTATCTCGACCGGAGCGTTCTGTCCGGCCAGCAGTTTTCTGGCATCCGGCAGTTTGTCTTTGTCAGCATTGAGCGTGCGAAACACGACTGCAATCAACAGTTCGCCTTTGACACGAATACGGCCCCAGTCGTCTGCCGCGTCGGGTAGTCTGAATTCGGCCAGTCGTTCACCGGTTGCCGGATCAAGCCGCAGACAGCTTTTTCCGTGCACCAGATAAATTGAGTCTTCGACTGCCAGAAAATGAAAACCGGAGATTCGATCCTCAAAGTCATTACCTCGACGGCCGGGCAGATAATTCGACTCATCTTCGAGAGCGATTTGCCAAAGAATCCGGCCGGTGTAAACGTCAACAGATGTCATTTTTCCGGGACCCTGAATAAACATTCGGCCACCGATCACAGCCATGCTCGGCCCCCAAAAATGACGGTTATAAAACAAACTGCCGTCCGAAGCCGGGCCGCCAAACCACAGAACTCCCAGCGGTGCCTTCACCAGTTGGTCATGCGACATCAGAGTGTTCGAGGCGTCACCGTATTCGTGAGTCCAGTCCGCTGCACCCGGCAGTGCACCATTCCGGGTAATTTGCGACAACTGACCGGACCGAACGACGTTTGCCTTCGCAAGTTTTGTGTCGCGGACGAGGTTCATAATTTGCGTATGCCGTGACTCATCGCCTGGCAGATACGCAGTACCACCATACGGTCTAAGGCGGCCGTAGAGTCGTTTCAGGCGATCCGGACTCCGGGTCAGACCAAATCGGTGAGGTTCCTCCGAAACCAGAACCGTTGCCAGATAGGGTGGAAGGTCAACGAGGCCCGGATCGCCGACAAGTGCAACAAGGCGTGTACCATACAACCCCATACGATCATACTGCTGCCGCAGTTTGTTAACGCGAGCTTCATCCGGATCAACGACGATGACACGCATGTCCGACTGGCGAATCAGCTCGTCGATCAGGCCGCCGGACCCAATTCCCAGCGTCACGCAGTAACTATCGTGCGGTCTGGCGTGCATGAGTAAACGATCTGCATGATCGGACCATATCGTCGTCTTTGCGTTTTCTGCCACGGACAGATTGCGTTGCGAGTGGATTTGAGGCTGGAGCGATTCGGCACCAAAGCATCGAATGGTGCCATCCCTCGTGACAACAATCAGCCGACCGTTCGCAGCAAATATCGACGAAGGGTGACCGGAAACACGGGTCCGCCACGAGACCTCGGCGGACCTGTCTGCAACAGGCAAATCGATGGCAAAGACCTCTTGTCCCTGATGACCGTACAGTCGATCTCCGGCTTTGACATCCACAAGCAGCGGGTTTGACAGCAGCCACTGCTCGTAGTCCTTGTTCGGTACTTCGCGAATCTGATCGTTTGGCAGGGACCATCTTTCGGTCAGCAGTGTGACCATCTTTTTGTTGCCGCGTCGATCCAGTTGCTCGACTTCCTTTGGATTGAGCAGGTCGTAGGCGACAATTCGTCCATTTTCTCCCGCATAGATCATGTCCTCGCCAGAAACAGGTGCCCGAAGGCTCATTCCCAGTTGCCGATTTGCTGATGTGTCGAACGTCACGGCACCGTGAAACAGCCATTGCCCGCTTGTGGAGACGTGATAGTTAGTGACCTTGCTGGTTGAGTAACGGAAACCAAGAAATTCACCAGTCTTTCGATTTCGACATCCAACCACAGATCGTCCCTGAGGAATGAACAGGTTCGTGTCGCTGGCAGCGAGATAGCCCTGAGGCGTCATGTTGTTCAGTGTTGTCACTTCATGCCGTGGAGCCGTTGCCTGCTGTGAATCGACCATGTTTCCCGTTTCAGCATCAACGGCATACAGAAATGTTCCTTCAAATGGCCATACACCGGCAGTGAAGTAAATCTGACCATCCAGAAGTACCGGACCTCCCCGGACCGGCCACACCGAAATCAACCGTTCATTCCCAATCACTCGACGCGTGTTGGGAGCTGCACGGAATCGCCACCTGAGTTCACCGTTGTCAGCGTTCACACAATACAGTGACCCGTCATCGGAACCGAAGTAAACATTCCCGTCAGCGACCAGTGGTGCAAATCGCACGGGTCCGGCTGCGTAAAAACGCCAGCGCTGGTCACCCGTCGCGAGATCGACCGCAGTAACAGAATCATTACGGGACGATCCATAGAACAACGTATGACCTGAAACAACCGGTTCATACGTCGCGTCAAACTGCAGACGCGGATCCTCGGACCACGCCGGCTTCAGACGTGGCAGTTCAAGTGTCCATTGCAAATGCAACTCTTCGGCAAGCTGCTCCGGAGTCGCAGCGCTTCGCCTGGCATCGAATCGCCACGCTGGCCAGTCTGCACCGTTCACAGAACCTAACGACGCCACAGAAATCCCGGTCAGCATGACACACATGATGATTGCCAGGTATTGCCTCATGTTTACCTTCCCGTGTGGGTGAAGACTGATGTGTCAGACTGAATTGAGCATTGTTGATCACTTCGCCATGATCAGAATCCGGTAGTCCAATAATTTCCAGTGCCTTAGTCCACTCGGACAACTTCGATTGCATTCAGCAAAGTCGTACCCTGCCTGCCCGTGAGTTCCACAGTCAACGAGTCCGTGACCCTGACTTTTTCAACTTCATGAATTATCGCTTCGCCGGTTTCACCCGATTGTCCGAGGGCAAGTTCATCCACAGTCGGTATTCCGTTCAGTTTCACAGAAAACGCAGCCGTGTCATTACCTCTGCTGCGTGTGTCAGCAAAGTGAAGTTTGACTGTATAGTCGGCAGGTGCATCCTCTGCTCCCAGCAATGGCAGTGTGAGTTTTGTGATTCCTTCAGCCATTGAAGAATAGAGCCACGGCGTCTGAGTGTCAGTTAACGTCAGTGAACTTTCACTGACGCTTTGAAATCCTCCACCACTCACAAATTCAGGCTGAAGATCGAGCTTAATATCCAGAGACGTCTCCTGGTAGGCCACACGGCGTGGCCAGGAAAGCCAGACAGTCCCGTAGGAATCTCTGCGGTCGCCTGGAGCCCCAAGATTGATGGCCATGTGTTTGACTGGTGTTTGTACGCCGACGGAACTGTAAATAGACCACGGACGGCGTTCTTCACGTGGTTCAAGAACAACCGTCGAAGCAATTGAGAACTGGCAAACACATCCGGCACTCGCTTCCGGAATCATCACCAGACCGTTGGCCGGAATAGCGTTAATCCAGCAACCCAGTCGATGCCCTGCAAAGTGCCGCACACCCGCGTCGTGATTGAGATCCATGAACCCCGTAAATCCGGATCGGAACATAATCATGCCCGATTCGGAACCCGTCAGCATTCCGCAGTGGTGACCGGTCCGCATCATTGACCAGGGAACCTGTTCGCCGGTCAGCGGATGAGAGCGTGTAAGCTGTTCGCCGGTCGCAAGATCATACATCCATGGTTCGGCCAGCACCCTGTCTCCAACGATGATTGGCCGATTCCGATAATTGGCGTCTTTGGCCCAGAGTTTGTAACCGTCCCGAGCGCGGAGTGCCACCAGTCGCCGACGAGAAAACTCACCCGCAACGAACTGTTTCCAGTAGTGACCGTTCGCGTTGGCACCACAAAGAATGAGCATATCATTCTGATACATCAAAGTGAGCATCCCTCCCCCGATTCCGATTTCACTGCAGTCAGTGACGTCCACCGGTTTCTCCCAACTCTGCGCGCCCGTCCGTGAATCGATCGCTATCGCGCGGCGAATATCGGCATTCTTCAGTCGGTCTTCCGCAATCTCCCTCTGTTGCCCTGTGAGAAACTCCAGATCGGTTTTGTCAGCAGCGAGAATAGCTGCCCGCTGCAGACTGGTGATCGAGCTGTCAATGAAATAGACATGTTTCGGACCGACCGCGATGGTACGGTGGGAAATGCTCTGGCCCTGATAGGTCCACAGATGCTCACCTGTGGTCAGATCAATCGCGAAGACAGCATCGGTGGCGTCCTTCGTTTTTCGACCTCGGCGACGCTCTCGTGAGTCGATGTCATCCAGAACCGTTGCGGTTCCGAAAAGCAGATTACCCTGTACCACGACATAGGCCCATGCGTGTTTGCCATCATCGGTCTCTGCAGGAAGTCGGTGAATCCGCACAGTCTCCCCTGTCGCGGCATCGAGCTCAAAGCATTGCCGACCGATGAAATGGAACAATCGATCGTCACTGGCCGCCAAATTTCCCGGACTGACGTTTTGGAACACGCCCAGTCGAATTGCTTCGGGATTGTCGTAGTTCCAGAGAAACTGGCCGTTGTAGGCATCGTATGCCCGGATGGTTGTTTCGCCCTGCACAAACAGACGCCCGTTCGTCGCCAGTGGACCAACTGCTCCGTCGTGACGGTTGACCATCTCCCCCGGTCCAGGGTCGCCGTACCACAAAACGCCAAGTCCTCCATTGATACGAAGGTCATTACTCACAGCGGTGTTCGCCGGGTTGCCGTACTGATGAGTCCAGTTCCCCGCGCCCGGGAGCGGACCACGAATGACGGTGGCCCAGCCGCTGCTCGTGAACAACTCCACGTCGTCATCCGTCAGGTCCTGACTGCTAAAGACACGACTGATCGCGGACAGTGCAGCAGCAGCATCGTTGCTCTCCGGACTCCCCAAACTCAACACGCCCCCTGTTGGTTTAAGGTGTCGACTGATCAACGTCAGATCGACTCCCAGTTCTCGCTGTTTGACGAATCGATCACTGACGATCAGGTTCGCGAAGTAATTCGCATAGGGAATGGCCCCCGCATCAAACTGGTGCACGGTAATTCGACTGCCGTATAAATCTGTTTTCGCCAGAGCCGCGCGTGCGGCAGCAACCTTGGTGGCGTCTGATTCAACCACATAGATCTCGAGCTCACTCCTTCTGGCCAGTTCGAATGCAAGTCTTCCGTACTCCCCATCGACAACCAGACAGTATCCGCGGTGAATGCCGGTGTTCTTCAGAATTTGCTCAGCAGCCTGCCTGTATACTGAACTGAACTGATCTTCGGGAAACGGGTTGTCAAGTAACACAGTCTCGTCACTCTGCCGCGTTTCGTTTAGTCCCTCCGAACCATAACAATAGATCCTGCCCTGATCAGTACTGACCAGCAGATGACCGTCAGCGGTGGCGAGACCCCGAGCATTGCCATCGACCTGCGTCTTCCAAAGCATCTCGCCGGACTCACGCGAATAGGCAGCTACGTGATCCACACCACCTGCGATGACCAGATTCGCGGTCGCAAGCAGAGCTGCATCGTCAGATGTTTCCCGTTGCCAGGAGACACCGATGTCGGCAATCTCAATAAGTTCCACGTTGGCGTCCGCCAGACGATCGCGATATTCCTGTTCCCGGTCATCCGGCTTTCGAAGTTTGCGAGAGAGACTGTAAACTTCCATCTCAAGTTCATGACGTCGCCGGCTGTTAATGGCGTATTCCATGTGGTCCAGTCGTGCAACAACAGTGCCTGTCGCAACAAATGAATCATCACCATCAACGACCATCTGGCGACCGGCAAACCACCCGAAGCCAACATCGCCGGTTTTTTGATCCATTGCCAGCAGGTGATGCGGGCCACTGGAAAAGATCTGGCCGTTAGCGAGAAGCGCCTGTGTACCACCCACAACACCGCCGGCGGCCGTGCGCCAGCTAAACGAACGCTTGTGAAGCACCTTTCCTGTTTTTTGATCAATTGCAGCGGGGAGTGAACGCCCCGATGGCACGAACAACAAATCGTCACTGGCCAGAAAGTAGCCCTGAGGCGACAAATCGTTTCTGCCCGCGTCACGGGAACTGACATCGTCCTGTTTCCAGATAACAGTGCCGCTGGCAGCGTCGACTGCATACATCTGGACATTTTCGTGTGGAAAGATTCCGGCACCGAAATAGGCGACATTGTCCTGTACCAGCACACCGGAACGCACTGGCCAACGTGAGATCATTTTTCCGCGTGCCAGCAACCAGTCCTCTTCCGGCCCGGCCCGGAACTTCCATGCGAGATCTCCGGAATCTGCGTTCAGGCTGTAGACATGCCCGTCGTCGGAACCGAAGTACACATGACCGTTGTCAACTGTGGGTGCGAGCCGAATCGGTGCTCCTGTGAAAAACGACCACAGGCTTCGACCAGTGCTGAGTTCCACACAGTACAGTCGATGATCAACCGAAGATCCGAAATAGACCTTTCCGCCGACAATTGCCGGATGAATGGCGTCATCAAATTTGACACGATGCCCAAGCAGTTTCTCCTCAATCACCCGCCCCTCGGCACTTGACCAAGCCATTTTCAGCGGCGCAGCGGATTCGTACTGCCATGTTGCCGCAAGAGGCAGTGTGATCGATTCCGAAGTAGTTCCGGTTCGTTCATTATTTCCACGATAAGTCGGCCAGTCTGCAGCGGACAACAACAACGGAGTCACAAGGATGCCAAAGAAGGAGACCAATCGACTTGACATGCTGACTGAAAACATGACATTTCCTTAGCCTGGAGGCATTGTTGAACACGGTGCTGACTGGAGGTACGATATATTGCAGCGGGACCTGAGCCAACGCTTAGAGGGGCTCCGAACATTATTTCGTCTGACGACCGTACGATACCAGTAGGGAGAGCAGTCAAATTCGATCTCGTGTTCTCTTAATCGCGTTCTTCGTCGTACTTGTTGCAGTTCAGGCCATCGCCTGCTCGATTCCCGTGTTCCGGTATGCGCTCGAAAACTGGGAGCCGGATCCGTATGTGGCAACGATCCTTCATCGAGGTGAACTGACAACAGAACAGCTGCAGACAGCCGAGATATTGCGGTCGAACGACTCAGCACAATCAAATGCAGCACATCTGATTGTCAGAACGATCGACCTTGATGCCGAACCGGACGCGTTCGCTGCACAGCTCGCAGAGGAGAACAGCGACGGAAAGTTACCTGCGGTAGTTCTCCAGACACCCGCCAGATTCGGGGAACGGGAAACCGTGCTTGCCGCAGAATTGACACCGGCCAATGTCGTTCAGTTGACGGACTCGCCCCTGCGCAGAGACATCAGTAACAGACTGTTGAAAGGAGACTCTGTCGTTTGGGTCTATCTCGAGTGCGGTATCCAAGAGAAAGACGAAGAGAAATTCTCCATGTTGTCGGACGAATTAACCCGTCTGCAGGGGGAACTCAAGCTTCCGGAAATCGATCAGGAGGATCTTTCAGATCTTGCAGCAGATCCCGAAACACTCAGGATTCGCTTCTCCGCCGTACGACTGTCGCGAGACAACGTTCAGGAATCCGCGTTCCGTGACATGCTTTTGCATGTGGAACATGACCTCCGTGACGAACCGTATCTCGACCAGCCAATGGCGTTTCCGATGTTCGGTCGGGGACGAGCATTATACGCACTGGTCGGTGACGGAGTGGCTCCCGACCTCATCAGAGAGGCATGCGAATTCCTGACAGGGGCTTGTCAGTGCACCGTGAAGGCCGAAAATCCCGGAGTGGATATTCTCATGAAGGTCGACTGGGATTCCTTCATCGAGCCCACGGAAACCGTTGATACATCGCTGCCACCACTTGCCGGCTTCACGGGATTTGGTGACGGGTCTGAAGCAGGCACCACCGGCCTTCAGGTGTCACAGAACACGATCGTACCGGATACGGTAATACCGAATCAGACAATCACACAGAATTCACCGACATCCGATTCCAGTGCTGAACCACAACAAATACACATGGACAATCTTCAGACTAAAGATGATCAACCTGTGGTCGGAGACGGTGTCACAAGTGCAGAGGTGATCGACACACAGTCTCCGTCAACCAACACACTACTGACGAATGTGATCTACGTATTGCTGTTCGCCGGATTTACGGTGGTTGCGGTGACGATTTTTCTCGCTCGTCTGTCTCGTTCATGAATTGTCTTCGTCGTGACCGGTCGTCGTGAGATTCTAAACAGACCGGTGCTGTCAAACTTCGTATCCACGTCTGGTCATTTCGGTGGCACAGTCAGTTGGATTCATTTTTAGCGATCGTGTGAACATGAGTGTTTGGCGACTTGTCATTCGTGAAATCAGACACCGCCGACTCAATTTCCTGATGGGTTTGCTCTCAGTCGCCGCTGCGGTGGCGAGTGTCGTTGGAGCACAGACCCTGCTGACGGCCGACCGCATCATCACGTCGCAACTCCTGAGTACGAAAGAGGCGGAGGTTGAGAAATCCGTCGCCGAAAAACAGGCGGCCGTTCAACAGGCAGGAAAAGAACTTCAGGACGTCATTCGCAAACAGATGCTGGGTCTGGGGTTTAATGTCCTGATCCTGCCGGAATCTCAGTCTCTTTCTGAAATCCATCTCGACGGCAGTATGTCCGCAACAATGCCGGAGGAGTACGTCGACAGACTGGCCAGTTCAAAAATTGTAACAGTCAACCATCTGCTTCCCAGTGTTACAAAACGCATTCACTGGGAGGAACATAACCGTGACGTCGTCATTGTGGGGACACGCGGAGAGGTCCCCATCCAGCATCGAGGGATGAAGAAACCTCTGCTGGACGAAGTCGCTGCCGGAAAGATAGTTGTCGGCCATGAGATTCATCAACAGATGAATCTCATGGAAGGTGACACAGTCCAGCTCAGAGGCCGCGACTTTACGGTGTCGAAATTACACGCTGAGCGAGGTTCGGTTGATGACGTCACGGTTTGGATCAACCTGGCAGAAGCACAGGAATTGCTGGGCATGCAGAATCTGATCAACGCCATTTTAGCACTCGAGTGCGATTGTTCCGGCGATCGGATTTCTCAGATTCGCGCCGAGATTTCCGCCATTCTGCCTGGGACTCAGGTCGTTGAACGGTATTCCCAGGCACTGACCCGGGCGGAATCCCGAGCGAAGGCTAAATCATCAGCCCAGCAGGCACTGAAAGCCGCCGAACAATCCGGAGCAGAACAGTTGGCACTGGAACGCAAAACTCGCCGGGACCTCGAGCATCGCCACGCCGGCTTCGCCGGGCTTCTTGTGCCATTGATCATTCTGGGGTCGATCATGACGATCGGCCTCCTTGCGCTGGTCAATTCACGCCAGCGAAGCCAGGAAATCGGGGTTCTTCGAGCAATCGGATTGAGTGCTCGCCAACTCATGCTGATTTTCCTCCTGAAGTCAGCCACGATTGGCATTCTCGGTGGACTCGCTGGAGTCTCCATCGGTTTGATGGTCGGTCAATCACTCGGTTCGGCAGAGTCGGACGGATCCACCTGGAATGAATTATTTGCATCCGGCGATCTGCCGGTCCTGATTCTGATTACTCCGCTGTTTGCATTGGTGCTGTCCGGGCTTGCAAGCTGGATCCCCGCGTTTCTTGCTGCCCGACAGGACCCCGCAGTCGTTTTGCAAAAGGAGTAGCAGGTCATGGTGCTGCAACTGGAACAGGTCTCTAAGACGTACGTCGGACATTCCACAGCCGTGCATGCAGTGAGTGATGTCTCCATTGAACTCGGCGCAGGAGATTTTGTTGCAGTTCAGGGCCCAAGTGGCTGTGGAAAGTCCACAGTTCTGCTCATGGCTGGGGGACTGCTGCAGCCCGATTCGGGAAATGTTCTGATCGGCGGAACAAATCCATACGGTCTTCCTCCCGATGCTCGAGCTTCCTTTAGGTCCATTTCGATTGGTTTCGTATTTCAGCAGTTTCACCTGGTTCCGTATCTGAATGTACTGGAGAATGTGCTTTCACCCGGACTTGCAGGCACGAACTCTCCGGAGCATGTACGCCAACGAGCTGAACACCTGATTGAACACTTTAGACTCGCCCATCGCCAAGATCACCTTCCAGGTGAACTCAGCAGTGGGGAACGACAACGCACGGCTCTTGCCCGAGCACTTCTTAACAGTCCTCAGTTGCTGCTCGCCGATGAACCAACTGGAAATCTTGACCGTGAAAACACTGACGCGGTGCTTGGGTATTTGAAGGAATTCGCTGAATCCGGTGGCACGGTTCTGCTCGTCACGCATGACGACCGAGCTGTCCCGTTTGCAAAACGTACGGTTCATCTCCGTGACGGGCGGACCACGAATCACATGAATCCTGGTTTCAGTGCAGCGTCTGGTTAGCCCCGCGGCGTTGCGGTCGTTTGGTGTGTCTCCTTTGCAGTCAGGCAGGAACCATTCGCTGCCGCACATTCCGGCTGAAGCGGGACTAAGAATCACAACTCAACGCTGTAAAGTTGGCTCAACACAGCCGCCAGCCTTGAATATTCAATATTTTTTGACTCGATCTCAGGGAGCCGCACCTCGGATTTGTCTCAACGGCAGTCCTTGAATACGCTGTGAAACGAGCGGCTGATGACTTCGAAAAAACAACAGGCACAAAGTACATTCGAGTCAGTCCGGGATTGCCTGCCCATTCACTTGCCCAAGCTGCCCGCCTGGATATTCTCATCCGCAACTCACATTGCCGTTCGGCACATGAATTTGGACGCGGGTTCCGTCGACATGACAAGGATCTGTCTGTAACGTCCTGAACTCCATACCTGCCAAACCATTGAAAGTCACACGGCCCACCCAATATGTATCGCCATACGTTCAGTTTCTTTCGATCTGATTCCTGTCACCGTGTTGGTGCCGGTCGGATGAATTCCATGTGGGCGCTTCTGCTGGGCGCTTTCACACTGATCTGTGTTTTGATCTTTTTGATGAGGCTCGGCCCAGAAAACCGAAACAGTGATCAGGATACGCTCATTGTCTTCGCAGCGGCCGGAATGCGAGTACCGATGGAAGAAATCGCTCGTCAGTACGAGACGGAGTTTGGTGTCACCCTGGAGATTCAGTACAACGGCTCAAACACACTGTTGAATCAGCTGCAGACGAATCAATTCAACGAAGCTGATGTGTATCTCGCGGCCGATGATTTCTACACAGCGAAAGCAATTGAACTGGGTCTGGCAATCGACACAATGCCCATCGCTCACCAGCGACCTGTCATTGCCGTGCGAAGGGATTCCGGACCAAAGATCGATTCATTCGACGATCTGCTTCGGGACGAAGTTCGCGTGGCGGTTGCCAATCCTGATCAGGCAGCCGTTGGCAAAGCGACGCGCCGCCAATTGAGTCCTCTGCAGGTCGGTGGCACCAGTCTCTGGGACCAACTGGAAAAACACGTCAGACAATCGGGTGTCTTTAAGCCGACGGTGAATGATATAGCAACCGACGTGAAGCTTGGAAATATTGATGCGGCAATTGTCTGGAACTCCACTGTCGCTATGCCCAAGTACCGGGAAGACCTGACCAGTGTCTCCCTTCCGGAACTAGACGGTGATCCTGATCTGATCAGTATCGCAGTACTGCATTCCTCGTCGGACCTGTCTTCAGCCTACAGATTTGCTCGCTATGTATCGGCTCGCGACAAAGGCCTCGCTGTTTTTACAAAGTACGGGACCGAAGCTGTTGACGGTGACATATGGTCGGAAGTACCACAGATTAACTTTTTCTGCGGTGCAGTGAACCGGCGCACGACAGAAGAGATTATCGATGAATTCCAGGTACAGGAAGGAGTCGTTGTGAACACGATCTATGATGGGTGTGGCATTCTCACTAGTCGCATGCAGGGCATCGACGGACAAAGTCCTGCTCTCGGATTTCCAGATGTTTATATGGCCTGTGACCTGCATTATCTGGAAAACGTGAAGAACTGGTTTCAGGAAGCCGCGAATGTCTCAGACGTCGACCTTGTCATAGCCGTTCCAAAAGGCAGCACAAAAGTGCGGACGCTGTCTGATTTGCTCAATCCCGACATCCGCGTCGCCGTTGGTGAACCATCGCAGTGCACCATCGGCACACTGACGCGCAGACTCCTGAAGACAGAGGGCATCTATGACCGGTTTGTCAAAAAACAACAAAGCGACCAGGTAACGGTGATTGAAAAATCATCATCGGCTCATCTCGTTCCTGACGTAGTCACCGGACACGTCGATGCAGCAATTGCCTACTTTTCTGACGTATTACCCAATCAGGATTCGATCGACGTCATCCGAATTGAATCACCTGTCAACATGGCCATTCAGCCGATCAGCATCGCAAAAAAAAGTGAACACAAATACCTGCTCCGCAGACTGTTCAAACGAATTGAGAAATCTCCGGAATCATTTGAGTCCGCAGGATTCGGTTTTCGCCTGGGCGGATCAGCTAAATCCGACATTGAGAGCCTCGCGCCATGAGTGACGGACCCGAGGCCGACCGCGACAACAAGTCAGATCACACGTCAGCTGCCCGCAATGTGTCGGTATCCAATACGGCGTTCATGGTTTCTTTGGGAATCATTGGCGGCACCTATGTGTCACTCATCGTGGCCATGCTCGTCGCAGATACGTGGTACATGGCCGAAAAGTCAGTCAACGCGGCCGAAGCCGCAAATTCATGGACGAAACTTTTCGTGGAGAACCCGATTGCCGCGGCTCTCACGGACCGAAAGATTCGCTATTCGATCTGGCTGAGTCTGACTTCCTGCACACTATCCGCAGTCTTCTCACTACTCGTGGCAGTGCCAATCGGCTACCTGCTGTCGCGTCATCAGTTCCGCGGAAAGCGACTGCTGGACGCGGTTCTGGATATTCCAATTGTACTGCCGCCGCTCGTCGTGGGCTTGAGTCTGCTGATTCTGTTTCAGTATCGACCCTTCGCGTGGATTGCTCGAGATGTCGTCTATCAGCTCCCTGCAGTGGTCCTCGCTCAATTCTCAGTGGCCTGTGCGTTTGCGGTCAGAACAATGAAATCGACGTTTGACCATATCAATCCAAGATCAGAACAGGTCGCAATCACCCTGGGGTGTTCACGAGCGCAGGCATTTGGGTCTGTCGTGCTCCCGGAGGCCTCCCGTGGAATGATGACGTCATTCACACTGGCGTGGGCCCGTTCACTCGGTGAATTCGGGCCATTACTAATCTTCGCCGGAGCAACTCGCATGAAAACAGAGGTCTTGTCGACATCAGTGTTTCTTGAGCTGAACGTTGGTAACATTGAAGCAGCTGTTGCTGTTTCACTGATTATGATTCTGGCTGCGGTCACTGTTCTAGTGATCACACGTCGATGGGGTCTGCGAGACGTGACAGTGTAGTGCAAGGTACGTTCTTTTATGGCCGCGTTAGACATACGCGAGTCCCGATGCATTCAGGTTCCGGCATTGAATTGATCCATGGATCGTCAGGAATTGATGCAAACAGATGATTGCAATTGAAAACATGTCAATTGAATCCGGCGATTTCCGTCTCTCCAGAGTCTCGATGACCGTCCCTGCGGGAAAATATGGAGTGCTGATGGGACGGACGGGTTCAGGTAAAACAACGATCCTTGAATGCATTCTTGGACTCCGGACCATCGAGACAGGCACTATCCGTCTGGCCGATGAGGATGTGACACGTCTCAACCCTGCCATGCGGGGAGTCGGTTACGTCCCGCAGGACAAAGCGCTCTTCTCGAAGATGACGGTCCGCGAACATCTGGCATTCGCACTTTCGATTCGACAGGCATCGAATTCTGTGATCAATGAACGTGTTGATGATCTTGCAGAGTCACTGAATATCTCACATCTGCTGGAACGGACACCTCGCGGCCTGAGTGGTGGCGAACAGCAACGCGTCGCCCTGGGCAGGGCACTCTCATTTCGACCACGAGTTTTGTGCCTTGATGAACCACTCAGTGCGCTCGATTCAGAAACACGAAAACAAATGTGCCAGTTACTGGAAGACATCTCACGAAAGGAGCAGGTGACAACGCTTCATGTTACTCATAACGTCGACGAAGCGCGACAACTTGCGGATTGTCTGTTCCAGCTAGTCGATGGCAAAATCGAACCGCTTGAAACAGCGATCAAAACCACATGATACAGATTACAGTACAATACGAAGCGCAGGCCCGACGAGCGGCGGGGATCAGCTCTGAAACTGTCAACGTCGGTGAGGCCTGCAGTGCAGCTGACTGCATCCGTCAGGTCGCGGACACTCATGGTAAACCACTCAGACCTGTCCTGCTGACAGCCACCGGAGAGATTCAGGGCTCGCTTCTCGTATTTCTGTATGAC
>JAKVAY010000065.1:0-13012 GCA_022447185.1 Fuerstiella sp.
TACAGGCGTCGACACCAATATAGTCGCGATAGATGTTTTTGTGATGCACACAGCGTGTAATCAGGTAACCGTGCGGTCCGGTGACCATGCGTCCGTTTTCCATAACAATCTGCAGGGGGTCGAGACCGGCAGGGACGATCATTGAGTCGTACAGACTGTGAATCTGTTCACCGATCCATCTCAGGTCCACCGGCTGGTCCTCCGGGTGATAAGGTATCCCGATGCCTCCCCCCAGGTTGATGAATTCGATACGGATGCCATGACTGCGCTGTATTCGCACGACCAGATCGAACAACATCCGGGCGGTTTCGACAAAGAAGCTGCCGTCGAGTTCGTTGGACGCCACCATGGTGTGCAGTCCGAAACGTTCGACTCCGAGTTCTGCGAGACGCTGGTAACCTTCGAACAGCTGAGACTCTGTGAAGCCATACTTGGCTTCTTCAGGGTTTCCGATAATCACGTTTCCCTGACGGGCGGGGCCTGGGTTGAAACGGACAGACACCAGGTTCGGCAGTCCGATTTTTCTGTGCACGAAATCAATGTGACTAATATCGTCCAGATTCAGAATGGCACCCATTTCTTTGGCTGCGGCATATTCGCTGATCGGAGTGTTGTTCGAGGTAAACATCACCTGTTCCCCCGACAGGCCGGTTGTGCGTGACAGGAACAATTCCGGCCCGCTGGAGCAGTCTGCTCCGAGTCCTTCGTCTTTCACAACGCTAATGATGTGGGGATTGGGCAATGCTTTGACAGCGAAATAGTTGCGAAAGCCGTCAGCCCATCTGAATGCCTGGTAGAGTTCCTGGCATGTTTTTCGGATGCCGGTTTCATCGTATAGGTAGAACGGAGTAGGAAATTCATTCACCAGTTCATCGAGTTGTCTTTTGGTGAGTGGAAATGGACGAGGCATGGGGGTTGTTTCGGGTTAATTCGATTCGGGAAACTTTTTGCGGATCTGTTTGATCCGGTAAGTGATACTGCGCGGTTTCAGCGGGAAGAGTTGGTGGAACCAGTCGTTTGTTTACGTGCAGAACCGCGAATTGTCAGGGATCACACTGGATTGAGCGAGCGAAGAAGTAGTTTGATTGTGACTGCATCGGAATGGAACTGCGCGCCACAGACAGCTGGCAGATTCCGGATAATCGGTATCGAATATGATCTGTGTTGCCAGCAGGGTCGTTCGACCGGAGCAGTCAAAATGAATTTCAAGGGGGCAAATCCGTTCGGACGATGAGCAGTCAGGGGAGATCGTCTGTGCCCGTCTGGCATCTGTGGCGATCGATTGTCGTTTTTAGGGGAATCATCCGGGGAATGACGGTCTGACCGGCTGTGTTCTGGACACAGAGTTATCCTCAGTTCACCATGGTCAGATTTGCTTGAAACACTATTCCTGCTGATGATTGTTACTGCCATGATCACACGAAACGTGATACTCACAATTCTAACTCTGACATGGTTCGTTGCTGCCGGATCGTGGGCCGGCGGACAGGACCATACGGCACGTAGTCGAAAAATATTTCAACAGGAACCCGATACACCGGTGCGACTGGTCCGGGCCGCTGATACGGCTGCCCGTCTTCATCGCATCCAACTCGCTCGAGGCTATCTGAAGTTGTTGCTGGACCAGTCACTGTCGACTGAATTGTTGCTGCAGTTACGTGATGAGGTTGGGATCAAGTTGTTTCTGAGTCTGAATGCTAATGCTGATCTGCAGCCTGCGGCGGGAGAAATACTGCGACAGATCAACGCCGCCTCATCAGCATCCTTGGCATCATCAGATCAAACCGCGTCGTTGATCGCTCAACTTGGAGAGAATCGTCAACAGGCGGTGAAGGCTGCGACAGCATTGCTGACGATTGGTAATCCGGCGGCCCGGGATTTGCTTGCGGCTGACATTCAGTCAAAAGGTGGCGGTATTGCTTTCGACCTGCTTCAACAATATCCGCGGGAATTTCGTTACGGAATCCTGGATGCATTACCCAATGTCGAACCTATTCACGCGGTACGCGGTCTTCAGCTGCTGGCAGCAACGTCTGATTCTTCGCTGGCACCACTGCTGTTGGAATATGAATACGCATCTGACAATGAAGCTGTTCGCAGCACGGCGTCGTTAGCTGTGGATCGTCTGTGGAACGGCGTCGGTCGTCCAGGTGACAGGACGGAAGCAGTGGAGTGGTTGACCAGTCAGGCTGCGACGTTACTCGCTCAGGCAGCGGATCGCTTTTCATTGCGACCAGGTGACTCGTTGAAGGACGCAACACGTTATGCTGAGATTGCGGTCGCGATCGACGATGGCAATCGGCTGGTAGTGGCGGCGACAATGCAGGCCTGCCGTGCCGCGTCATCTGCTGATGACATCGAAGAAGATGAAATAGTTCGTCAGGCAGCGATTGATATCGCTCTTAAGGCGAAGCATGGTGGCGCAGCAGCTGTGTTACTCAATGCCGATTCGGTGAGGCTGCGACGCGGAATGTATCTGCCTGACGCTGTCGTTCGGGTGAAGGCGGCTTCTGAACTGTTGAAACTCAATCGTCCGGTCAGAGGAATTTCATATGCTCAGAAAGTCATCCGAGTAGCTGCAAATGGCAGTACTGATCCGGAAGCCGTGGTGATTGATTCCCGACAGGATGTTGCCACACTGGCAATGTTTCTGCTCGATGATCAGGGTTATCAGGCCGCGCGCACTTCTACCGGTCAGGCCGGATTCGAACAGGCGACGCGGCAGCTCAATTGCGAGCTGATTCTTGTTCACAGCAACTGCCTGCGCTGGTCGCTGTCACAAACGGTTGCGAATGTTCGTGCAGACAGCCGAACCGCGCGGACTCCGATTGCGATCTACGGTCCGTCACGAGACGAACCCTCGGTACGAGCGCTGCAGCAAAGATACCCAGGCATTTCTTATCTTCCGGGGCCACTGTCCGAGATTAATTTCGTCGACGAACTTCGGCGTAATGATGTGCCCGTACCGCTGCTGACGGAAGCTGTGCGTTCGCGGTTGATTGATCAGGCACGGGCCGCGGAGCAGATTTGATGCGCTGAACTGCTACGGTGGAGTGACACGTTTCCGTCGCGGGAGATTCGGTACGTCACGAGCCAGGCGGAGTCCGTTCCAGCGGAAGCGTCGGTGAGGCCGTTCAGAGTGACGCCGGGCCGGGTCGAGTGATGTAGCTGAGTCGGCAAATCCACCTCCACGGACAACCCGCATTCCCCTGGATGATACTGACTCACGGCCGTCGTCCGCATCATAAAGATAGGGCTGGAACAGGCTGGAACACCACTCGGCAATATTGCCGCGCATGTCGTGAAAGGACCACGCATTCGGCTGCTTCATTCCCACAGGACGCGGCGCGAAAGCGTCGATCTCCAGAAACGACTGGTCTGGCTGAGACAATCGGCGTGAGTTAGATCGAAACCATGCATAACGCCCAGGTCGCGTGACCGGATCTGAGACGGCTCTATCTTCCGGACCACCACTGAGACAGGCATATTCCCATTCTGCTTCGGTCGGTAAACGAAATCCCGCACCGGGAACGCGTGAGTTAAGCCGCCGTAAAAACTCCTGGCAGTCGTTCCAGGAAACGCGATCTACCGGCATCCGATCCGCTTCCGGAAAATCCGGGCCCTGATGTACGCTCGGGTTGTTGCCCATCACCTCCTGCCACTGGCTCTGGGTGATTTCGTACCGGCCAAGGTAGAACGTGCCGATTTGAACAGTATGTGACGGACGGGAATCAGCCAGTCCGTCCGACCCAATGTCGAACTCCCCACCTGGAACCAGGAGCATGCTCACGTCCGACTCCGCCACGCGAACACGAGTCGGTAGTCCTGTTGTCGAATCGATATCCTCAGTGACGGTAATAAACCCCTGAAGTGACGGATTCATCCTCCGGATACACATCTCAAGCCCGCGCTGCGCATCGTGATTACTCGGAATCAATTCGAGTGCTTCGTCGTATACAGCCTGTGCCGCCTGAAAATTGTGACTGCGGACATGCTGTTCCGCTTCTTCCATCCGACTTTCAAAATTTTTCCAGCGTGACAGCAGTTGCTCCAGCCGACTGTTTTTCGCTGTTGGGGGGTGTGAAGGATTAATCAACGCGTGGACATGGTGACACTGCTGGCAGCTTTCAGTCTGCAGCGTCTTCGGGCAGCCGGATTCGTGACAATTCGCACAAACCTGCCGAGTAATCTCGTCACCACGGGGAAGACGATCCGGTTTCACCTGATTTCTTTCGTTTTCGACATGCCCGCGGCTTTCACCATGGCACGTGCGACAGTTCGTTTCCGCGGCCACATGTCCTGAAATCCCCCATTCCAGTACAGATACCACGTGGCAGCGAGCGCACACACCGGCCTGTTTGAAGTCACCCTGGTCATGGTGCACAGTATCGGCTGGATGTGTGA
The DNA here is from genome assembly GCA_022447185.1 of Fuerstiella sp. Classification (GTDB taxonomy): domain Bacteria; phylum Planctomycetota; class Planctomycetia; order Planctomycetales; family Planctomycetaceae; genus S139-18. The sequence continues at coordinate 4,405 of JAKVAY010000065.1, forward strand.
CTTCTGATTTGGTGTCTGTGTCGGCAGCAACGACGTAAAGGGAATCTCTGTTACGTTCGAAGACCCATGGCAATGTGAACGCAGTGAACAGCAACAGTGCTGCGTACAGAACCGCTCGCTGTGTCATCGTTTACGCTCGCCATTGCTGATCAAGCCAGCGATAGTGTGGCGGCAGCCAGCCTGGACCGCGTGCGCTGCAAAGTCCGCGAGCCGCATCGAGTGCGTTGAGTTCGGCCTGCGAGAGCACCAGCTGACGCTGCAGTGCGTTGTAATTATCGTCGACTTCATGCGGCTGAAACATGCCTGGCATGGCACTTGTTATGAAGGATTGTGAGTAGACAAATCTGAGAGCAGCCTGGCAGAGCGATTCCTGGGGCAGGCGTTTCAGGCTTTCCGTAAGCTTGTCGACGACAGCCGGCAACAACGGTCGATTGTTTCCTCGATACAAGTGGACCTTTGCGTTTTCCGGTTTCGAGCCTGGCGGAGCTTTCGGGTCCAGCTTGACAATTGAGCCGGCGGCAAGTGGCTTGATCGCGATCAGACCGACCCGTTGTGCCACAGCCTTTGGCAGGACGTCTATATAGTCGGCCCGGGCATGGATGAAGTTGTATGGGAACATGATGTAATCCAGACCTTCGAGCTGGTCCAGTGCACTGATCATCATGCGTTCGCTATGCGTCGAGATGCCAATGGCCCGAACCTTGCCCGCCTGTTTTGCCTTCCGCATCGCGTCCCAGTCTTCGAGAGTGCGGTCACTGACATGATCGGCGTCGCCGACATAAATTCGGTACAGGTCCACATATCCAAACAGGCGAGCTGCGTCGTCAATGTTCGTGCCGACAAATTCAGGGAACTGCCTGCACATCGATATCAGCACCCTGTCACGTCGATTACTGACCAGCTGGGCCAGCGGCTGCCACTGGCCCTCGTTTTCGTACGTATCGACCATGTTAACGCCGTAGTCCATTGCTCTGGCAATGTGACGATCGCGACGTTGCTGACCCTTTTCATCGAGTGTCGAACCATGTTTGTTCTTGACGCGGTGAGCCGGATTGATGTGCGATCCGAACGAGAGCGTCGATACGAACAGATCGGTTCCACCCAGTCGGCGATACAGCATGCCGCTTCGGCGAAATTCATCGACCGGCTTCGGGTTTGGCTCTGCCAGTAGACGGGTCAAGGGCATTCCAGCAGCCAACGCCGCGCTTGTCCCCTGGCACAGCAATCTTCGCCGTGAAAAGTCACAGGCCATCGCTTCAACTCCCAACCCGTATGGAACGACCCGTTAACAACTTTCAGTACACCTAAGCGATCCTATCAGGCGACCGAACTCTGATCAACCAGATCCTGCGGGAACACAGTATCCGCGGAACTCCTGGCGGTTCTTTGAAGTCCAGAGAACCGTGGCCACCTCGCCAGATATTTGTCCCGCACGAAAGGAATATCCGAGGCTATGTTTTTTGCAAAGACGATGATTGTGAGGCATTCGTTCGACTGATCTCGAATCATCGGTCAGAAGCAGCAGTCATCCGGTGAAAAGCAGGATTTTTTGCGGCGATACTTCGATTCACTGCTGCAGGATAGGCGAGTTTATTTAATTGATTGGGCAGACTATCCTTTACGAGTGTTCTTTTTCGCACAGTATTCGCACGAGCCAACACAGGACTTGCCGCATGCCGTTGTTTCACATTCGCTGCATGCCTCGACTGACGCTATTGCTGAACCTGATGACATGCTGTGCATCCGTGGTCGTTGGAGTTGGATGCAGCGATTCTGCTTCGTCCACTGTCGATACGGAAGATTCCTCAGTGAAAACTATGATCAATGGATCGAATGCTCTCGTGAAAGAATCGAATTTTGGGCCTGCACCGGCAGGGAAAGTACTGCGTCACACCGTTTTCTTTTCGTTTCGGGAATCTACGAGCGAAGAAGCCGTCAAAGAAGTGGTGGAAGCCTTTTGTGAACTCCCATCGAAGATCGAAGAAATCATCGACTTTTCGTGGGGTGTCAACAACAGTCCGGAGCCATTCGATGATGGCTATACCCATTGTTTTGTGCTGACATTCAGAGACGAAGCAGGGCGAAACGCTTATTTGCCACATCCTGCCCACAAGCAATTTGGCAGCGTTGTCAGTGGAAAGAACGACCAGACGTTTGTTATCGATTACTGGGGAACGCCGCTTGAGAATCCACCGGATCGCCAGCTGAAGCACGCCGTTTTTTTCCGTTTTACGGAAGACGCGACTGAAGAAGGTATCAAACAGGTGGAAGAGGCGTTCGTCGCGCTGCCATCAAAGATTGTCGAGATCAAAGGATTTGAATGGGGGATAAACAACAGCCCGGAAACAAAATCAGATGGGTTCACTCATTGCTTCATGGTCTCATTCGAGTCCGAAGATGGCCGCAGGCTCTATCTGGATCATCCGGATCATCTAGCCTTTGTTGAAGTACTGAAACCAATTCTCGACGCGGCCAGAGTACTCGACTTCTGGGCGGAAAAATGAGAATCCTGAATGAATCTCATTACGAATCCGAACACTAGGGAGAGGCCCGCAGCCGCGAATCCTGAAAATTCAATGCCAGCACTTCAACTCCGGGCGTACTGCGGCTCGTGCTTGATTTGTAGACTCGGGACGGAGGATCCTCTGAACGGTGGTACGGATCCTTTCGGGTTAGTTGCGGCCCCTGAGTAATAAATATCCAAGGCAGATGCAGACGGTCAGGCCGGTCATATACTGTTCCGGTTGCATGCGGGAAAACTGGTTGCCGAAAATGGAGACGATCTGCGACATCCACGACGACATTCCGGATAAGATGTTCATCAGCATTGCTGGAATCCCCTGAAATGATTTGCAACGTGACCTCAACCACTGTGAATTACGGTTGAGCCTGCAGAACATTACAAGACTGCTTCGGAATACGGTTTCCGGAGGCACGACGTCCGAATTGGGGCGAGAAATTCTCCACGGCTGGTTTTCAGGTGATAATCGTACAGCCTGTAACATCTCTGCCGTGTTGCCGAATCTCGACAATCAGGCTCAGGTATTGCCGTTGATCAGTACAAGATTGTCACGGTGGATTACTTCGCCGTACGGGACGTGTCCGAGGAGATCAGGGATCTGGTTCGATCTTGCGCCAGCGATGATACGAATATCGGCAGCCGAGTAGTTCGCAAGGCCGCGTCCAAAGCTGTTTCCATCTCCACTGGCCATGGCAACGGACGCTCCCTGTTCGAATTCCCCTTCGACCTGCTGGATCCCAACCGCCAGCAGTGAACGACCATGATTGCGGACAGCCTGTTCCGCACCTGCGTCCAGAATCAATATTCCGGCGGGCTGAGTCGTATAGCCGATCCATTTTTTCCATGCTGGAACGGAACCACCGGATGCCAGGAAGAGCGTCCCAGTCGATTGACCGTCAGCAATTTGATCGAGGACCTGTGGAGTTCGACCATTTGCCAGGATAACGCATTCTCCCATGCCCGATGCAGCAACAATCGCTTTCAGCTTTGCCTGCATGCCGCCGGTCCCGCGACTGCTGACTTCGTTTGCTACGAGTGACTGCAGATCATCCGAAGGTTGCTCGACGACGGGGATCAGGTTGCTGGCCGGCTCCCCGGGAGTACTACCGAGCAGTCCGTCGACGTCGGAAAGAATGACCAACAGAGGATCCTCGACGAGAGTTGCAACCATGGCCGCGAGCTGATCATTGTCACCGACAGTAATTTCTTCGACACTGACCGTGTCATTTTCATTGACGATTGGGACCACGCCAAGGTCCAAAAGCGTGCGAACTGTATTTCGAACATTAAGGTATCGTTGCCTGTTTCGAAAATCGTTGACTGTTACCAGAATCTGTGCCACACGGTGTCCGAGCGCTGTCAGTTGTTTTCCCCATGCTGTCATGAGTTGAGGCTGTCCGGCTGCTGCTGCTGCCTGGAGTTGTGACAACGACTGGGGACGTCCGTTGAGCCCCAGGATTCCGATGCCGGCGGCGACCGCCCCACTACTCACGACGATGACGTTTCGGCCCGTCTTCCGCAGGCGTCCGATTTGTTCGCTCAAATCCTGGACGCGGGCCTGATCCAGTTGATCATCATCACGCGCGAGGACGTTGGAACCCACTTTGACAACGACCGTGCGGGCATGGGAAAAAACGTTCTGGCACATGGAACTGTTCATGCATTATACCTTCACCGTGGACTTCACGATTTCCATGGCCCGGCGGCACAGAGCTCTGGCGTCCTCGGTTTCAGGAGCTTCTGCGATGACCCGCAGGACCGGTTCTGTATTGCTGGCACGAACCTGCACCCAGCGATCATCCCAGTCGAGCCGAAGTCCATCCCCTTCCTGTGCTTCTGCATCTGCAAACGATGTTTGCAGTGCGGCACACGCATCTGCTACTGATTCCCGTGGACATTCCAGCTTGTCTTTGACAATCGTATAGAAGGGCAGGGCATCGGCCCAGGATTCCAAAGTACACTGCTTCGAACTGAGTCCGTCAAGTACATAAGCCATACTCACCAGGCTGTCCCGAACGTAGCCCACTTGCGGTTCGATCACGCCCCCGTTCCCTTCACCACCCAGTACTGCTTGTACCGCCCTCATTTTAGCGCACACGTGGGCTTCGCCGACGAAGGCGCGATAGAATGGACATTGATGTCGTCTGGCAATATCCATTGTGATTCGACTCGTCGACCCGTTGACGACGAGTGGTCCTTTTCGTGTTGAGAGCACGTGGTCTGCTGCCAGTGCAAGGGTTAGTTCTTCGCCGATGTACCGGCCAGTGTTGTCGACAATGGCCAATCGATCAGCATCCGGATCCTGAGCGAACCCAGCATCCGCCTGGTGAGTGACGACCGCCTGACACAGGTCGCCAAGGTTTTGTTCAATCGGTTCCGGAATATGCTCGAAGCGTCCGTCCGGAATTCCGCCCAAAACAACGACTTCGCAGCCCAGTTGTTCCAGCAGCCGGGGGCCACATGTCGCACCGCTGCCGTGATTGCAGTCAATGACGACCTTGAATTTATGCTTACGGACAGCAGTTCCATCGACCAGCCGGAGTACGCGCCGGATGTGGGGCTCCGACGGATCGGTGATGGACGACACGTTCCCCGTGCCTGACCAGGATTTCCAGACGATTGCTTCTTCTTCAAGGATCTGAATCAACTGTTGTCCCAGATCACGATTGAATACAGAGCCGTCGGGAGCAAAAGGTTTGAGTCCGTTCCATTCAATAGGATTGTGGCTGGCCGTGATCTGCAGACCACCAGCAGCACCCAGATGCTGCACCAGGACTCCACAGGTTGGAGTTGTGCAAATTCCTGCATCGAGGACTTCACAGCCGGCAGCCAGCAGGCCTGAAACCACGGCGTGATGCATCATCGGGCCGGTCGATCTTCCGTCACGAGCCACAACGACCTTTCCGCCGCTGAACATGGTTCCCAGTGCCCCGGCGAATTTGGCCACATAAACCGGATCAAGACCATCCCCAACGACGCCGCGAAGTCCGGAAATACTCAGGATGCGTGTTGTCACAGAAACTGTCCTGGTCAAGTCAGCGGTTCGAATGCGGGAAGTCTAGTCACCGTTGCAGACTCTGAGAATGACGACACCGGGCTGCTTCGTTCCGCATGCAGGTGTCAACAGAACCTGTTGTCAATGGAATGGCTAACAAGCCTGATCCGAAAAAATGTGATTGTTAACGCGTCAATGCGATTGTTTGGCTTCGGTAATGCAATCCGCTACGCGTCTGCGCATCAGTTCGGTGAGTTGGTGGTCGTCACTGCCGGTGCGGAGCTGATTGAGGTCCTCTTCGGACAGTGGTTTTCCAAAAAAGACGGTCACTTTCCCTGGTCGGATGAATATGGATCCTCGCGGCATCACACGGTCGGTTCCGACGATTCCAACCGGATAGATCGGCAGTTCAACTCTTCGTACGAGCGACAGGAATCCCCGTTTGAATTTCTTGATGTCTCCCGAGGAGCGTTCACCTTCAGGAAAAATGCCGACCAGAAATCCCTGATTCATGCGGTCCACCGCACTGCGAATGCTGCTGGCTCGAAACGCTGTTTGACTAATCGACTGAACGTACGTGTGTCGGAGAACCCAGCCGATAACTGGAACTCGGAATAATCCGTCGCGCGCCAGATATGAAATCGGTCGTTGAAGACCAAAACTTGCGACCATCGGATCAACAAAACTCTGATGGTTCAGAAGCAGCAAACCACCCCGTGAGTTATCCAGGTTTTCCACGCCTACGACACGTGTTCGTACCCACAAAGCAAAGAATGGAGTGAGGAAAAAGTGCAGAAACCGCCATGTGAAATTTGGCTGGAGTTGAACCTGAGCTGGCGCACAGTATGTGTTTTCCGGGGAAGAACTGGACATGCGCTGATGTTACGAACCCAGTTCAGTAACTCGAAATCCAAAGCAATTCCAATTTCCGAAAATTAGACGGTCTCCATGAAAATTTGGCAGAAAATTCTGAGTGAAGAAAACGGGATCGGGATCTGTCACGAAGCTTGTTCCTGGACAGCAACCGGTTTGGCCGATGCTGGTGGGTGTCCTTTGGCGACCAAAACCTTATCACGGATTTCAGTCACAGTGTCTGGATTTTCTTCCAGGAAGAGTCGTACCCGATCGCGGCCCTGTCCCAGCTTGATTTTGCCGTAGCTGAACCAGCTTCCGCTCCGGGCAATGATTTTTTCGTCGACAGCCAGATCCACGAGATCCGCTTCCATGCTTATTCCACAGCTGTTGTACATGTCGAACTCGGCAATGCGAAATGGAGGAGCCACCTTGTTCTTGACGATCTTGGCTCGCATACGAATACCAATTTGGGTGTCACCATCCTTAAGTGATGCGATTCGTCGTACGTCAACACGTGCAGAGCTGTAGAACTTAAGTGCACGTCCGCCTGGCGTTGTTTCCGGGCTACCGAACATGACCCCGATCTTCTCTCGAATCTGATTGATGAAAATTACGGTCGTTTTCGCTTTGGCAATGGCTCCCGTCAGTTTTCTCATCGCCTGACTCATCATGCGCGCCTGAAGTCCCACATGGCTGTCGCCGATTTCTCCATCAAGCTCAGCCTTAGGGACCAGGGCCGCCACCGAGTCGATGACGATGATATCAACAGCGTTGGACTTGATGAGCATCTCGGCAATTTGCAGACCCTCTTCTCCATAGGACGGCTGGCTGACCAGCAGGTCATCGAGATTCACGCCGAGCCGTCTTGCCCAGGACGGATCCAATGCATGTTCGGCGTCTACGAATGCCGCGATCCCGTCTTTTTGGGCGTTTGCGATGGTGTGCAGCGCTAATGTTGTCTTGCCACTCGATTCCGGTCCATACAGTTCGATGATGCGACCGCGTGGAAACCCGCGTCCGCCCAAAGCCAGATCAAGTGAGAGAGCACCGGTAGAGATGCCGGGGACTCCGGTCGAAGCTGCGTCTGAGTTATTCAGCCGCATTATCGAGCCGGTCCCAAACATTTTTTCGATTTGTCCCATGGCATTTTCGAGCATGTTGCCGCCCGCAGGTACGGCTGCCGGGGAAGTATTTTTAGCGCGTGCTTTGGCCATAGTGTGCGTCCTGATTCGATGAATGATGCAGCTGGATGCCGAGTGCCCTTGGTGTCAATCTGCGTGCTTTTCGCAGTCATGGCAAATTTGGTCGGAGTGTAGCGTAACTCGGACCATGGGGAAACGCAGACACAGCCCCCGGGCGAATCCGACAATTCACTGCAGGTGCAATCGTTTCTTTGGGCGTGGACAGTCGCGTGACCGTAACGGTTCTTTCATTTCCGAAGTGAGTCGCCGGTGATCTCCGACCGGAGTCGTGCGACATTCATTTTTGGCGGCATCCATCTGTCTGGTGAATTTCGGCAGCCAGGGGTTAAACCCGTGGCTGAAATGTCAACCGCTTCGATAGGTTGCCGGCTACTTCAGACCGGTACGAATGACGCCAACGATTTAGCGATACCAAGTGCCTGGCCACACTATTGTGATGCAGCAAAGTCACCGGCTGAGAAATCGATTCCCGTCTCGACAGCATCAGAGAATTTCTCAGTACCTGCCAAAATTCGCATTACGGTCAGTAATGCCAGAGCTGCTGAGATGTGTCGCATGGTCAGACATATGTGGTCAGCAGACTGGTGTTAAGCAACGTCGCGGACGACATCCTCAACCATTCGACGGCGACGACGGCGGCGACGAGCTCTGTGTATCAGATTGTCTTCGTGAACACTGCTTTCCCTGAAGAAAGATCCCGAAAGCAGGCGGTAGAAGAACAGCAACGTAAATGCTCCCAGTGTAGCGGCAATGAATCCTTTTCCGCTGATGGGATCGATCGACGCGGTGCGCCAGAAAAACATGACAGTGCCGCAGCCAATCACACTACCTCCGATGCCCATCAGCATTGTAGCCACGGCACCGCCTGGATCCCGACCGGGCATGATGGCTTTGGCAGCCAGTCCGGCGAGAGTGCCGAATCCAACCCAGCGCAACAGCTCGTTCAGGCTGGCTTTAACGATTTCGATGATTTCGGTTTCCGACACGACATACCTCCAGTCCACGTTTTGATCTGCGCTGTACACGGGACGGAGC
>JAKVAY010000065.1:13022-44540 GCA_022447185.1 Fuerstiella sp.
GGAAGGCTACTCGACCTCCGGTCTCATCCCAAGATGGAATCCGCTGTAGTGACGGGCAGCCGGCAGGATATGGCTGCCGCGAGGCTCAAATCATGAACAGTACGAAGGGTAACCGGCAGAGTTGGCCGGTTCGGACTTCAGAGACAGGTCGAACCCACTATCGCCACAGTGGATCTGTGGTCGAAGACCGGGTTTTGAAGTGTGACGGAAATTGACAGGCTGTCCGTCTGTCACAGCGTATGTGTTTGCAGGCGGCGTCAACACGATGGTACGTGCTTCATTCATTAAAGAATGACTCATACAGCCGGCATACGGGCCGCGATGAGCTGGTTCAGTTCTTCCCGCAGACGGGGCAGGATTTCGTCGTAGGAAAAAGCACCGACCGACTCGGGACCTCGCTTGAGATTGACATGACCGGGACCGCACCACAGCCCCAGGTCGGCGTCGTCGGTTTCACCTGGACCGTTCACTCGGCAACCCATCACTGCGATCGTGATATCATAATCCTGTGCGTATTCCGTCATGTCGCGAACCTGTTCCGCCAGATCAATAAACGCCTCGTTTTCCACTCTCGAGCAACTGGGACAGCTGATGATGTTCAGGGTTTTAAGACCGTAATCGACGACAGAGCGGACTCGTCCGGCTGCGATGTCTGAGAGGATCTGACGACCGGCAGCGATTTCTTCAGGCTTACGGTCATTCGGCACTGTGAGTGAAACGCGAACTGTGTCACCAATGCCACGACTGATGAGCTGTTCAAATGCAATTCGCGTTTTGATCACACCGTCCGGTGGCATCCCTGCTTCGGTGACGCCGAGGTGCAGTGGTACATCCGGTCGTGCCTCTGCAAATCGACGGTTGACATCAATGACATTTTGTGGATCCGAGTCTTTCAGTGACACGCAGTAACGCGAGAAGCCAATGTGATCCAGCAGCTGACAGTGGTCCAGAGCGCTTTCCAGCATGGGAGACAGACTGTCATTCGGGTCGTATTTGTTTTTTTTGTCCGGATCCACAGAACCACAGTTCACACCGATTCGGATGGCGCAGTCATTGTCTGCCGCGATGCCCGCGAGGTAGCACACTTTGTCCTGCCATGGTTTTTCACGTTCATGGTGATACAGATGTCCAGGGTTGTATCGCAGCTTGGCAACATGTGGCGCGATGATTTCTGCAAGTCGATAGTTTTCCTGAAGGTCAACCGACAGATTGCCCGTGACTTCTTTGGTAACATCGATCAACGCTTCTGCATCGCGTTGACTATCGATGGCAATTCGTACGATGTCGGCTCCGGCATCAATCAGACTGCGAATCTGAGCGACCGTTGCAGCGATGTCCTGTGTACGTGTGGCCGTCATGCTCTGGACAGCGATGGGAGCGTCTCCGCCGATCTGCACATTGCCAATGCGAACGGACCGAGTTGGATTGCGTTCAATGTTCACGGGATTACCAGTTCAAGACGGCGACGGAAGACGGGTGTCCGTCGGATTGATCTGCAGGTTTACACCCTCTCAAGGCAGGCGGCAAACGAAATGCTGTCGGAATGAGTCCAGGCTGCCGGTCGGAGACCGATGTTTGCTGCAGACCTGACTACGAACAATATCCTGCTGTTGCGAACTGAAACAGCCAGGATGTCGTTGAAAATCGTGATGAGTGCGTTGAATCGTGAAACGTAAGGCTTCAGATGAGCGCATAAGAGCATACTGACGATTTGGAAGCGTAAACTCCTCTTTTGACACCTGACGCAGGAATTGGCGAATTACGTCCATCGCTCGCTAGGTAAATTCTCGTTGGCTGCTTGTTTCATCGCAGGCAGGCCCGCTGCCCGAGTCTTGACATCATGCGAATCTGATGTCGATCCCGATCGGAAAATCTCTATCGGATTAACCGTACCAGGTCATGAAATATTTTGCATCTATTCGTCATCCTGCGTCCAATGGTTGGCGTGTGACTGTGATGGCGCGTCCGATTCCTTTAAGAAACGCTTCGCCGAATTCCACACGAAAACGGACACCGTTTTTTGTTGGGTGATAGTCGATCCGGATGCGGTCTCCTCCTTCAGCAAAGGATTTTCGCCAGGCCGTTCGTCTTGCCCGGCGAGTCGCCGAAAATTGTCGTCGTCCATTCCGTTGACGTGAATTCCTGTCGCCGGGGGTAACCGTGTCCGGCTCTTTGTCGGTACGATCGGATACAGTTGCGTCTGCGGAATTTGTCACACGGGCAGTTTCAATCAGCTGAATCAGCTGGCTGATGTTGACAATGAGTCTGATGTTAGAACTGTGGGCTCGCTGCGCAGGCTGTTCGTATGCTGCTTGAAGCTGATCAATGACACTGCTGACAACATGAATCGTTTGTTCACCTCCGAGTCCAAGCCAAAACGAACGAGATCCACAGCCGAACACCAGACCGTTGTTCGAGCCTGGAAAGCCAACACGGCCGCGTTCTGATTCACTGAAACCGATGCGATGAAAACGGATGCCCGCATGTTCAGCAATGTTAATCCGAAGAGTTTCCAGATTGTGCTGTCCCTGTAAACGACTCAGGATATCGTTCAGGCCCGCGGCGATAGTTTCTCCGTGTCTGACACGGACGGAGGCGATGACGACAGGATTTCCATCCTCGTCGGTATAACATTGACCAAAGGCATCAAGGTGTCCTTTTTTGAACGTATCCTGAAGTGCTGTCAGGCCCGCAACGACCGGAGACGTCTCATCGAGTTCCGGACCAAGGTTCTTCACGTCGACTTGTCGCGCCAGCTCTTTTTTCACGCCTTCCAGTACTCCGATGCCGCGCTTTCGATTTCGATCGGAAAGGATCTGTGAGATGGACAGCGAGAATGCTGCATTGTCGTTGAGAATGGGGGCGAAGTAGCTGGGTTCTGCCGTCGAATTGAAAATTTCGTTCAGCAATGTGCTGCCTTCCCGAATGTCTATCAGGAAGTCTACGTTCGCCAGATGTCGTTCAGTATCGACAGAAAGTCCGATCGTCATTTGCCGACATTCATCCAGCAACAGGTTCAATGTGTCAATATCAGCCTGCATCCAGGCACGCCGGATTTCGTACAGTCCGTCTGCTTCTTCATCCCGTTGCTGCATTAGAGTGGACATGGTGGAAGTCAGAAAACTCAGAAGCAGATTGCGGGTTGCTTTGGGTATTGAGTCCACGTCGAGCGTCAGTGACAGATCAAACGCATTCGTATGTTTTCTCAGCAGACCAACAGGTTCGAAGAGTGGGCGTTCAAAGTCTTGGTCGGGGTCCATAACAGGCAACTGAATAAAAGCGTATCCATTCTGAACTCTGACCTGAGAGGTTTGTGTGGGGCCGACAAGTTCATACCGGCCCGCAGCACCGGCAACCTGACTGGCGACGACCGGGCCGAGTTCCAGCGTCTGCATAAATGCATCGGTGTCGGAGATCGGGACAAATGCCACAAATTCAAATACGGGTGGAAAAATGGAATCCAGATAGACGGCAACGCCTCCGGGTAACGTCTGATCGATGCCGAACAGATTGTCGGTGGCCTGGTCGATGCGTGTAGTGATGTCATTGGCAGTTTTCGGATGACCGGCGATTTCAAACAGAGTCTGAAATTTCTCCCGAGCCTGCCGTATACTGGACAACGTTACCACTGCCAATGGGTTGGTCTCAGACATCGCAGTTCGCACACGCTGTGGTGCAGGATCTTCGCTATCCTGTCCGAAGACGGATCGGGATTGCGGCACGCAGACGCTGAGCAACAACAGGAGAATCAGACTCCGAAATTTGTTTGCGACCAATGTTGAGTCCCGGGTAGATGGGAAAAACCGTGGCATTTGACAGCAACCGTGAGAAGCATGGCAGGATTGTTTCGTCCTTAGTACCCGATTCTCAGCAAAAAAATCTGGAAAACGATACAGCCGGTTGAGTCTGTCGGAATCACTATATCAATTCCGTCTTCGGGCGGATCTGTTCTTTTCGGCAGGCAACTTCGACACTTGGCTGTTTCTCCACCTAAAATGTCTTTTCGGATCGCTTCTATTTCGATACGGATGACTCTGTTTTGAGACTCTGTTTTGAGACTCTGAATTGCAATTTCCGTTCTTACAACGTCAAGCATCACTCCAGTGGGAACCGTTGCCGATTTCGCGGATTCCTGGCTTGATGTTATGGGCATGGTATCGGCCGCAGTCTCTTCCGCTGGGACTGATCGTGAGCGTGCCGATGGACGTTCAGTTGGCGTATTCCACCGGATTTCCATTCAGTCTGGCCGACATTCTCCTGGCCGCAGTGATTGAGCCTGCGATGGTTCATTCTGTGTCGATACTCGGCAGTGAATGGAAACCGCCGACAGCATTTGGGCCATTGCTGCATCACGGGATACCTGCTGTGATTGCTGGTGCAAAACCTGAGATCGCAATTCAGGTCATGCACCAGACCATGCCGCCGGGGGGGGGCGGAGCGTCCATGCCGGTTGTCGATATCCAGTCGGACACGGAGACTGCGGAACAATCGGCGGCGGAAGTTGATTCCGGATCTCAAAAGATGATGTACGAACGAATCGAAAAATCATGGCAGAGCAGCATTCAGATGGAGCGGCAGTGTACAGGGCTTAGGCAGAAGCTGGCTTCTATCATGGCGGCCCTGGGGAAGCTTGATCGTGATCTGGCTCCCGATGAACGTCTGGCGGCGGATCGTGAAGACCGCGATGCCTGGCAGGAGGCGCGGCGATGGATGCGTGATCTCATGGCAAGATGTCATCGAGAGGTCAAGAGTTTTGATATTGGAATGACGAGTGCGGCCGGAAAACGGAATGCGATCGAACAACTGTATCAGCAGGTCATTGAACCGCGTGCGGTCTGCAGGGAACTGGCGGACATACGTCGTGAATTTGAAACTTATCGAAAAGATATGGTCAATCTGCAGAAAACCATGCAATCCACGCTGCAGGCTTCCAGCCAGAACGGAACTCAGCGTGCACACCGTGTTCTTGCTGTGATCAGCAAAAAAATTCGGGACCGTCGTGCAAAGATGCGAGAAGCTCTCGGTGGCACGAATATCGACAAATCCGTGCGGCGAAAGTCATAGTGTTCCCGAACCTGTTGCCTGTGACATCTGCAGATTGCGTCGCGGACGGACTTCATGCTTTGACTGATCGGATCCCCAAATCGTCTGTTTTCCTCAGGTGGCGGAATAGATTTGAATCAGGGTCACCATGCTGACGAGTCAACTGCGGCAGGATCTGCGATTTTCCGCTGGATGACGGGAATGCTGGAACTGGCCAATTCTGCCGCGAGTCAGCCGCGAAGACGACTTTTCGCTGAACCGCGTAAGGTCCGTGCGATCCTCAGGAAAAAAGCGGCGCCGGTGGCGGGAAGCCGTGTTGTTGCACCTTGGCGCCAGAGCTACAAACGATGCGTCTCTTTCATAGGGAAACTGTGTCATTGCGCTTGGTTTCCTCTGGTCGTGGCGCGTCCGGCATTTCCGTCCGGACGCTGGGCCAGCATGTGGGAGATGAGGTTTCGGCCTCCTGCGAACAGGAAATACCACAGCATGTGGCAGTGGTTGATCCACAGTTCAACGCAGACGTTGGACTGTCATATTTATCGATTCGAGGACGTCATGACGAACGTTCAGACAACCCGTCAACAATCGTATTCCCTTGTGGTGATGGCTCTTGGCCTGATTGCTGCTCTGAATGCGATCGTTCCCGCTGCGCAGGCGCAGGGTCCATTTCTGAGCACTCAGGTTTCGGGTGGTGCCAGTGAGGTCATAGATGTGAACCGACGATCATTCGGCACGAATCTTCGTGTTGGACACGACGCAGGTGATACGTTTGGCCGTCAGGACTCTATCACTCACGTCAGTCTGTCGCCGTACTTTAACGTTGGTTCTTCACTCGCGTTTGGAGATGTTCGGTTGGCGCGCGCCAACGTTGGAGGACTTTCATGGGCGTTTGGTGCAGGAGCCAGAACGTTTATTGAGCAATGGGACGTTGTGACGGGAATTAATGCGTACCACGCCAGCGACAATATCACAGGAACCCTGCTGCGGAACTGGGGATTTGGTGCCGATGTCCTGACCGAGAATTGGGAACTCAGAGCAAATTACCTGCAACCGATCGGTAATACGTCGCAGCTTGTCAACCAAACAATCGATCAGACGTCGGCTGCCTTTGCCGGTAACAATATTGTGTTCACTCAGATCGATACGGTTGCAGAGTCACTGGAGGTGGTTGACACAGAAGTTGGTCGCAAACTGCCGACCGGTGCCGTTGACAACGTTGAGCTCCGTGTTTTCTTTGGAGCCTATCGATTCAGTGGACTGACAATCCCAAAAGCAACTGGTTGGAAGACTCGTTTGCAGGCCAATGTTGGCAACAATCTGGAAATCGGTCTTGGACTAAATCAGGATACATTTACCGACACGACCGTGGCTTTCAATGCGACAGTACATCTGGGTGACTTTGAGGCTCAGGACTATACATCGAACTGTGCCATTCATCATCTGGCTGATCCCGTTCGCCGTCCGCTGACTGTGCCGTCGATCCGTACGGGTATTGTGATTCCGGATGTGGTTGCGATCAATCCGGTCGATGGTCTTCCAATCATCGTCCAGCATGTTGACGAGAACGATACGGTTGGGCCATTTTTAGGAACGGTTGATGCTCCGCTACAGTCGATTTCAGCTGCGCTGGGTCTTCCCAATACAGACATCGTTCTCGCACATGCGGGTGGGCTTTACAGTGCGGCACCTGACAACTCAGTGGTCGTCGGCCCCGGAGTCAGTTTGTTCGGTGAAGGGCTGATCACGACTTCCAGCGGGGATCGGATGGCCGTCAACACGACTCCTGTCCAGGGAATCTCCGAGGAGCTGATTTTGCCGAGTTCTCCGACATTCCTGGCAGATATGGCTCTGTCTCGTTCAACACTTCAGGGAGCGATTGGCAATTCGGTGACACTGAGCGAAGGGAGTCGCCTTGGTGGATTGATCGTAGATAACGCGGGAGGTGTCGGGGTCACCACAGATAATGCTGGGGGGACGATGATCAGGGACGTACTGGTCAGCGATTCTGCCGGAGCAGGCATCCTGCTGACGAATACAACGGGGACGACAACGATCATTGATACAATTATTTCCGGAGCAACGGGGCCGGCCTTTCATGTGAACGGTGGGAACGGTTCCATTGGATACCGGTCAACAAGTGTCGACATTAATCCATCGTTCTCGAATATCGACAGTGCATCGCAGCAGGCCGTGCTGATCGAGAACACGGCAGCCGGTGGAATTGTGAACCTGTCTGGTATCACCATCAGTGGTACGGGTATGGGGATCGATATCCTTAACAGTGCCGGTAGCGCTACGATTGATAACGCGGAAATCACGAACAGTTCAGTGACTGGTATCCGGATCCAGGATTCGTCCGGTACCTACAATTTCCGGAATTCCTTGAATGGGAATACACTGGTGAGTGGTGCGACGCAGCAATCTGTGCTCATTGAAAATCTGGCAGCAACAGGCCGGGTGAGTTTCGCGGCACTGCAGATTGACGGTCGCAATGACGCGGGAATTGATATCAACAACAACAGCGGGCAGATCGAATTTCTTGAAACTGTCGTACTGGGGACGCCAGGTGGTGGAGTTGCCGCTGGTGTCTCGGTGGATGATTCGCAGACGGGATCACAGGTTCGATTTGACAGCGCCCTGACAATAACCGGAAGTGGTGGCCGCGGAATCGAGCTGACCAACAATCTGGCAGGCAGCAGCTTCAGTGTCAGCGGTCAGACCTCGGTTGCTGACGCGACTCTGGAGTCAATATCCATCAGCAACGAATCGGGAGTCGCCGCATTTGCAGGTGGGATAACGATCCCCTCACGAAACGACACGGGGATATCGATCCAGAATTCGAATGGCATATTTGACTTTTCCGGCGGAGCATCGATTACCAATCTTCTTGCCGGCAACATCATGCCGGCCGTTGATATTCAGAACTCAGAGGCCACTGTCTTTTTTGGACTGCTGAATGTTACGGATGTTGCGCCGAGCGGCGGAATTGGAGTGAATCTGGCAAATAATACAGCCGGCACAGTCAACACAGCAGTACATACATTCGAAGATCTTAATATCAACGTATCTGGTACCGGATTCCAGGCCATCAACAACACAAGCATCCGAATCCTCGATGGCAGCATTAACACAACGGGTGATACTGCGATTGATCTTGAGGAATCCAATTGGTTTGTGCGGCTGGATGCGGTGTCGAGTGCCGGTTCAGCGGATAATGCGATTCGACTGGTCAACGCAGCGCCACCGGCGGACAATACATTCTTCGTCAACGCCGATTTAGCAGTGGCAGCACCAGGGACGGGTGGCACCATTCAGAGTTCGGCGGATTCTGCAGTGCTCCTTCAGAATGCAGGTCAGGTCGGGTTGCGTGGGATCCAGTTTGAGGGCAATGCAACGGACATTGTTGTGGAGAACAGTGGTCTGGCAATAGACGATAACCAGAGTCTCGAAGTAGTATCTTCATCGTTTACAAGCACAGGCGGGCAGATTGTCGACGCACAAAACCTGACGCTGTTTCGTCTGACAGATTCGCTTCTCGAGGACGGTGGCATACAGTTGACCTATACAGAAAGAACAAATGACGCAGCCACCACGACTTTCGATCAGTTTGACAATCCGTACACGGTCGACATTTTACGAAATGTCATCACTGACTCACTCGGTAATACCGTTTTCGTTCAGAGTCTTGCCGGTGCGGCGGACGCACATCTCAGTGTCAATGTTTCCAACAATATCCACACTGTGAATGACACAGCAGTCACTGTCGACTGGACAGGGCCGTCTCGCATCATCCTTGCCTCGAATAACAATACAATCAGTAGTGATGGGTACAATGTGATCCATCGGTCGACGACCGACGAAATGCTGTTGTCGGTAATCAACAACCTGTTGACGACGACGGGTGACGACAGTGTCGGACTTACAGTACAGACGTTCGGTCAGTCGGATATTCTGGTGGATTCCAATGACTTTGTATTCGGTGGATCGGGTGCGACCGGGATGCTGTTCAGTCTGGCATCCGATACGGAATTCTTCCTGACAAATAACGAGATGCGATTCGATGCAGACGGAGGAACCGGAATGCAGTTTACGGTCATCAACCAGCCGTCAACATTCACGATTAACAACAACCTGATTGGCCTGTTTGATGATGGAGCGCTGCTGGAAACCGGAATGGAGTTCCAGGCGGTCATTGGAGTTCCGAATCTGACTGGGAACCAGGACAACCAGATCTTTCTCACAAATCCAGCCGATCCGAACGCATTCATCGAACGTGTGTTCCAGTTCGGCGGGGTGGCGAATGGCCAGATCATTGTTAACGGTGGACTGGTGCCGTAATCGTTACTGAGTACGGCGCGGGGATGTGCCGTTTGGGTTCGCATCTCTGATACGGTTCATTCTTTGATTGCTCGACACCGTCAATCGCAGGTCAACGATCGATCTCTCGATGCTGTCGGAGAAATCTCAGTTCTGAACTGTAATCCAGTTGGCGATCTGCAGGATCAGTTTTAGAATCCGCCGCGTCATGACAAGTGTGTCACCCTTGGTGCCTGCCGGTCTGGCGGAACTCGCTCCGCTGATTGCATCCGGCGAAGAATTTGCCAGTGTTGTCAGTGCCTTGCTGTCTGGTCAGAGTGCTGCAATTGACGGGGCATGGGGCTCGTCCTGCGTGCTGGCCGTGGCTGCTTTGCAGCAGAACTGTCCTCAATGTACGTTCGTTGTTGTCGTCCCTGGTATTCGCGATATCGAAGACTTTGCGGATGAGTTGTCGGAATTACGGTCTGGTTCTGTGCAGACGTTCTCTGCGTGGGAGTCTCTGCCTGAGGAACATGATATCAGCGACCGGGTTTTTGCGTCGCGGTTGAGTGTTTTGAGGCGTTTGTCATCAATGGACGTCGATAATTCGTCTTCAGAACACACGGCGATCGTGACCTGTGTTCCTGCACTTCTGCAACCGGTGCCTTCACGAGCTGCGATTCAGGAAGCGACCTGCCGAATTTCGATTGGAGATGAACTGAATTCGGAAACGTTCATGACCTGGATGATTGACCGGGGCTTTGAACGTGTCACGGCGGTGCAGCTGCCAGGTGAGTTCAGCCTGCATGGCGGTATTCTGGATATTTATCCTCCAACCGAATCCGATCCGATTCGAATTGAACTGTTCGGCGACGAAGTCGAATCGATCCGCAGCTTTGACGTGGAAACTCAGCGCCGAATCAACGAAATTCAGTCAATCTCGGTTACTGCGACTCGACCAGTGCAGCCGGAAACAGCGACCGGGTCAGCTGTCAGCTCAACAGAGTCACTGCTGGATTCTCTGCCAGACCGGACGATTGTCGTCTTTCAGGACCTGGCCCAGACGATCAGCGAAGGCCGGCTTTATTTGCAGCGTCTGTCCAGCCCGATTGGGATGTTTGGCGTTGACGCCACGATGGCGCGACTCACTGGTTTTCCGTCGGTCACCATCGATGCACTGGCAGCCGACAGTTACGAAACACACTGTCACCTGCATGTCGAATCGCTCGCCCGATTCTCCGACGCCGGCCAGGATGCCCTGGAGGAACTGGCGTCATCTTTGGGATCAGCCGATCGTGTTATGCTGTGCTGTCACAACGAAGGTGAACAGGAACGGCTGAGAGAACTACTGCTGGAGAAAGAAGGGGAACTGCGACTGAGAAATCGTGTTACCCTTTGTGTCGGCCAGGTGAGGCACGGATACCGGCTGCTGGATCAGAATCTCGTTGTTGTCAGTGACAATGAATTATTTTCGCGCACTCAGTCTCGGCGAGTCCACGCGCGACGCCGATCTGCTGATTCACGCGCGATCGACAGCTTTCTGGATTTGCGTGACGGAGACCTGGTTGTGCACCTCACCCAGGGAATTGCCCGCTACCGGGGCATGTCGTTGATGGACAACGAAGGTGAGAAGGAAGAGCACCTGCTGCTGGAATTTCGAGACAATGTGATCGTGTATGTTCCTGCTTCGTTGATTCATCTGGTCCAAAAGTACATTGGCCCGGCGAAGACCACGCCTCAGCTGTCGAAATTCGGAGGAACCGCCTGGGAAAAGAAGAAAGACAGGGTTGCAGACGCGGTGTCTGACATGGCATCGGACATGCTGAAGCTGCAGGCGGAACGCAATTCGAAACCAGGACTGCAGTGTGGTCCGGACACTCACATGCAGCAGGAATTTGAACATGCCTTTCCGTTTACGGAGACTCCGGATCAGGTGACGGCCATTGGTGACCTTCGCGCGGATATGGAACAGCCACGTCCCATGGATCGGTTGATTTGTGGTGATGTTGGATTTGGAAAAACCGAGGTGGCGATGCGGGCTGCCTTTAAAGCAGTGGACAACGGGCGGCAGGTTGCAGTTTTGGTGCCGACCACGGTGCTGGCCGAACAGCATTTTCGCACGTTTTCAGAGCGCACGGCAGAATTTCCGGTCACGGTTGAGATGCTCTCGAGATTTCGGACTTCAGCGGAACAGAGAGAGATTATTCAGCGTTTGGGGCGAGGTGAGATCGATATCGTCATCGGGACCCATCGGCTGGTGTCCAGTGATGTTCGGTTTCGGGAACTTGGTCTGCTGGTCATCGATGAAGAGCAGAAGTTCGGGGTCAAAGTTAAGGATCGATTGAAACATCTGCGGCTGGAAGTGGACGTTCTCACGCTGACTGCAACACCAATCCCGCGCACACTGCACATGTCCCTGCTGGGGATTCGTGATATCAGCAGTCTGACCACACCTCCTCGCGATCGGATGCCCATTGAAACACGGGTCGGACGGTTTGATGAAGCTTTGATTCGCAGTTCGATCATGCGAGAACTCAACCGCGGTGGCCAGATCTATTTCGTTCACAACCGTGTCCACGACATCGAGGTGATTGCGAGTCGAATCCGCGCGATCGTGCCGGAGGCGAGTCTCGTCATTGCACATGGACAGATGAATGAACAAGATCTGGAAAAGGCAATGGTCGAGTTTGTTCGAGGGAGGGCTGATATCCTGCTGGCCACGACCATCATCGAAAGCGGTCTGGACATACCCAATGCCAATACTATGGTCATTCACCAGGCCGACATTTACGGCCTTGCTGACTTGCATCAGCTCAGAGGTCGAATCGGACGGGACCGCCGGCGGGCGTACTGTTACCTGATGCTGGAAACGGGCAGGGTGGTGACCGAAAAAGCGGCCCGGCGACTCAAGGCGATTGAAGAATACAGTGAGCTGGGTGCTGGATTTCGCATTGCGATGCGTGATTTGGAGATCCGCGGTGCCGGAAACATTCTGGGGACGGAACAGAGCGGCAACATCGCAGCGGTGGGATATGAACTCTACTGTCAGTTGCTGGAGAACGCTGTCCGCGTTCAGAAGAAGCAGCCGTTGAGATATCAGACGCACGTGAAGATCGAGTTGCCTGTGTCTTCCTTTATTCCGGATCGGTATATCGCTGAACAGAAGCTCAAAATCGAGATTTATCGACGGCTGTCGCAGTCGAATTCACTGCAGGGACTGAGTGAACTGGAGGATGAGTTGCGAGACCGATTCGGTCCAATACCAGCCCCTGCTCGGCGAATGCTGCGGTTACGCGAATTGAATTTGCGGGCGTTGAGCTGGAAGATTGAGAGTATTCATCTTGAAGACAGTTACGCGGTCCTGCGTTACCGTGATGCAAAGCTCATGAAAATGTTATCGTTTTTTCATCAGGGGCGTTTACGAATTGTCGATCATCATGATGCTTACTGGCCGTTGCAGGCCAGTGAGGACGACGGTAGTGCGGTTTTGGACGAATTGCGTGTTGTACTTTCGGAGGCAGAACCACCAATTGAAGATACCGAGTGAGACAAATACCGTCGGTGGTCGTTGTCACGATCAATTGGTTTTCGGGTTCAGCTTTTTCACCGAAAGGATCGCCAGTTTGTTGCATCAGTTGATTCAGTTATGTGAACCGTAGTGTCACATATGGACCAGATTTTGGCGCTGATTCAGCTTTGCTGAAGGTCAGTTGAATGCAGGATGCGTCAGGTGCGCACCTTCCAACCAGGACACAGAGCAGACGCGTTGACTGTATGAATACCGCCTGGTGAGACGTTGCCGCTGCTAAACGTTCCAGTTAAGACAGCCCGTCAACGTGGCCTGACAACTTCAAGCTGATTAATAATCAGCCGGTCCGGGAACAAACTGCGCGCCGCTTCACTGGCCAGTTGTTTACCGTGCCAGGAACCGATCACACCTGTAATCTGCAAATCACTTTCCCGGAGTACAACCTGCAGTTCGTGAATCACCACACCACACCGTTCACGAATCAACTGAATACAGCGGCTGTTGACATCGTCAAGCCGGACAACACTCTGCATAGGATTCCTCCATGATACCGTGGGAATAGAGTGCCTCCTCCCCGAAACACTGAACCCTGGCTGCGGGAGACAACCCGGACGGTAGAACGAAGTTTATACATTCTTCGGCAGATTGTGCAGATGAAATCTCTGGCCTGATCTGTTGAATCGCAATTCTGAGTTTGGCAATGTATGACACGTACAGATTGCGAAGGACAAGAGGTGCTGCGATCGAATCCTCGCTCGGGCAGCTATTATCTCTTTTGAGGTCCGCGCAGAATCACCGACTGCAGGCTGAATACGACGAGGACCCAGAGCAGACCGGCTGCCCAGCCAGCCAGGACGTCCGTAGGGTAGTGGACGCCCATCGCAATACGACTGGATCCGACCAGCCCTGTGAGGCACAGAGGAACCACCACCAGGAGCGCTCGGATTCGTGTGTCACGGACTCGTTGCGCCAGCAACAGTCCGATTGACAGGTAAACAATTGACGACACCATTGCATGACTGCTGGGAAAGCTTTTGGTGGCCACGTGAGACAGGTGTGGAACCACAGAGGGGCGATCCCGATCAAACGCAAGTTTGAGCAGCATACTGCAGCCGTAACCTCCCAATACGGAGATCAGAAATAATCGGACAAACGGACGGCCGTAACTCAACGCTCCAAATGTCGCAAAACAGACGATAACGGTGCTGACGACCACGTAGCCGCCAAGAGCTGACAAATCGCGAACGGATTCCTCAAATAACTCGGGGCCGATCATTTTCCCGGGATTCTGAGGATCTCGCAGAAATTCGATCCACGATCGCTCGAAAGCAATGCGTTCCACGGTGTGCAGTGAGGCCATTCCTTCAAATGCCAGCCATGCGATGCCGGTAATACACAGAGCGATCGCGACCGGCCTCAGGCTGGCCGGAGGAGAATCTTCGAATGGATTGTCATTCATTTTGCCGCGACTGCTCCCGGCGCTGACGGAGTTCCTGCAGACGGTCACGGAATATCACCTCATGACCTCGATCTGTGGGTTCATAGTAAGTTCTGGTGACACCCAGATAGTCCTGATTGCACCAACCGTCCTGAGTCAAGTGGGGGGATTGATAAACATCCCCGCGTTCGAACTGCTTTCCGCCATCGTAGTGCCGATCTCGCAGGTGAGTCGGTACCGGGAGGACTGTTCTGCTGCGCACGTCTCGCAATGCTGCGTCAATTCCGGTGCAGGACGCGTTAGACTTCAGACTGCAGGCGAGATAGGTCGTTGCCTGCGCCAGATTAATGCGGCATTCCGGCATACCGATGGTTTCGGTGGACTGAAATGCGGCGCAGGCAATGAGCAGCGCCTGAGGATCGGCATTTCCAATGTCTTCGGATGCCGCTATCACCAGGCGACGTGCGATAAAACGTGGGTCCTCTCCGGATTCCAGCATTCTGGCAAGCCAGTAGAGAGATGCGTCCGGATCACTGCCGCGGATACTCTTGATGTAAGCACTGGCGACGTCATAGTGATCGTCACCTGTTGGATCAAATCGCAGAATCCGCTGCTGCACGGATTCCTTTGCCACCTGCAGATCGACTTTCCGTGTCGTGGCAGTGACGGACAGAACTGCAATTTCCAGTGCTGACAGGGCTCGGCGGGCGTCTCCATCAGACAGTTCCACCAGCAGGTTCATCGCTTCCTCATCAACATCCGTATCGTGTCCCGCCAGTCCCCGATCTGCATCACCGAGGGCGCGGTCGAGTATCCCTCGCATTTCTCCATGTGTCAGTTCCTGAAAC
The DNA here is from genome assembly GCA_022447185.1 of Fuerstiella sp. GTDB lineage: Bacteria > Planctomycetota > Planctomycetia > Planctomycetales > Planctomycetaceae > S139-18. The sequence goes on from JAKVAY010000065.1 coordinate 28,177, forward strand.
TCGAAAATTCTGCTGCGACTGATGAGTGGGGCAACCAGCGAAATGACAGGGTTGGTGGTGGTGGCTCCAATTAAACAGATACTGCCGTCTTCAACATCCGGCAGCAAAATGTCCTGCTGACTGCGACTGAAACGGTGAATTTCATCGATGAAACATATGGTCTGCCGGCCTTCTGAAGCCAGATCATCGCGAGCTTTTTCCAGCACAGAACGCACATCTTTGACGCCCGCCATGGTTGCGTTCAGTCGACAGAAGTGACGATTTGTGTTGTTGGCGATCAGTTCTGCCAGCGACGTCTTTCCAGTGCCGGGAGGGCCATAGAAGATCATCGAACCGAGACGATAAAAACGACCATGTTTTCGATCGGCGTCGAGCATTCGACGCAGCAACTGTCCTTCGCCCAGCAGATGAGACTGGCCGATTAATTCGTCCAGGCTTTCTGGTCTCATCCGCGCTGCCAGTGGTCGGGCATGTTCACGATTCGCTTGTTCCTGGGCGGCAAACAGATTCATCGCTGTTGATGTCTGACTGTCAGAGATTGAGGGCACTCCGCAGCGAACCTGATGAAATCGCTGCAACACGTGTGAACCAGTTGGCCACGCGGTATGACTGGATTGGTCTGGTTTGATTCTATCCGCCGGTTTGGCATTTTTGTGGCACATCCGGCTGTTAAACTGGAGAATCGACAGGACTTCCATGTCGGGTCATTCGCCGAATTCGGAGTTTCATCGTGGTCGCAATTCTGAAACCGCTCAAAAATAACAAACCGATTCCCATCGACCGCGCGGTGATTCTGGTCGGGCGCAGCGAGGATTGCGACGTGGTGATCAACGGCAGCAGGAAAATTTCTCGCAAGCACTGCTGTCTGGTGCAGTTCGATGACTGCTTCTTAATTCGTGATCTGGGCAGCACGAATGGTGTGTGGGTCAATGGCAAACGCATCAATCAAGAATCGGAAATACAGGACGGAGATTGCGTTGCGATCGGTGATGTTCAGTTCCGATTTTATCCCGAGGGTGTAAAACCGTCTTCCACACACGTTGCAACTCCGGAGCAACAATCAATTGCTTCGGACGGTCCAAAGCGACCGGGGGGCGAAATTGTGATCATGAATCCCGTCGATTCCGCTTCACCTGGCGATGGCGACGTGATTCTCGAATTGACGGGCGACGGCCTGGTCAATGATGCAGAGATTGTTGTGGATGCGGCCAGTGACCACTTACGTCATTCGAAGCCGGAAGAGCGAACATCATCCGATGATGATGAATCGGAGGATCCGGTCATTAATCTGGATGACAGCTTTCCAGATGAGGAAATTGAAGACATCGTCATTTTTGATGATGAGTGAATGACAGTGGGGCCAGTCGTGACCGCGACTACAGTTAGTCCTGTGTGCGCACACTCGCCTGAGATTCGGATGGAAGACAGCGTGTTCAGTGGCAAGGAGCAACAGCGCAATTGCTCTATCGGAGTATGTGCTGAAGCGACGCCAGGCCGATTTGCTCGCGATTCACCAGTGGTTCACCGAATGCACATCCAATGGTCCAGCCCCAGTAGCGGGCTCGATCACGAATGTCATCCAGGACGGTGGGGAACATGTCGCTGCGCCCTTCGATCAACTGGCTGTGGTATGCCCCCACACTCGACATTTTTTCTTCGATTGAATCACTGATATCAATGACGAATGACGCGCTGGGATGTATTCGCAGATGGATACTGAAATAGTGCAGCAGCAGAGGCGGCCAAAAGGGGTCTCCTTCGAGATCTGAACGACTGAGCTTAGACCAAAAGCGAGCATCATCAACAAGTGTGCTTGCTGCGACGTGATCGGGGTGTGCGTCCAGCCAATAAGGCGACAGGATGATCTGAGGACGGGTCTGGCGAAAGACCTCCGCAAGCCGGCGCCGTGCTTCCAGACTGGGTTGCAGGCTACGGTTGGGAAGTCCCAGATTGCTGCGCCAGGAAAGATCGAGAATTTGCGTAGCCTGTTCTGTTTCACAGCGACGTCGTTCGTCTGTGCCGTGTGGTGTTGGCTCACCAGTGGTGAGGTCGATAATGCCGACCCGCAGATTCTGCCGTCGAGAGACGGTAATGAGGCCGCCTACGCTGATTTCTGCGTCATCCGGATGGGGGGCTACGACCAGTACATCAAGTGGGTCCATTGTTGCAGCAGACTCCTCTGGGCGCGGATTGAGGGAAACCTAAACTGCGCGGCGGAAATCACAATTCAGACTTCGCCCGAACGACAGCGGGCTGGATAGCTCGCAGTATTGTGGAGAAACGGTATGAAACACGTTCTGGCCTTTGCCATCCTTGCGATTTCGTTAAATACGTCAACCGGTTGTACATCCATCTCCGACGTCGGTGCAAATATGACTCGTACCATGCGGATGTTTCGCCCTCGGCCGTTTGACGATGCTGAGGAGCCACAGCATGTTGAGTCGGTTGAAGATCCCTGGAGCAAAATGATGGGTGACGCCCGACCAAGGGATCAGGAAGCGTCGGAAACAGATTCTCTGTGGCGCAAGTACGCGATGTCGCCGCAATCTCGCAGTATTGAACGGAGCCTGGGAGTTGGTCCCTGAATGCAGACAGCATTGTATGTAGTCGCCAGCGTGGTGTTACCTGTACTTTGGGGAGTACTGGTCCACTGGTCATTTCAGCAGTTTCGACGTCGTCAGGATTCTGGTGGTCGGTCCACAGACAACTGGCCTGATTATCAAATTTGATTCCGCGTCGAGTACTGACGATCCGGAACCAACTTGGCGAAGTTGTGGTCTGTCGGGCGTGGCAGAACCCTCATCCTATGTTTTCGAACCCCGTTCGTTTGTTGAATCAGACGCAGTGCTGGTCTGTGACGGCCATTTGCAGGGGAAACCCAGGAATTACAGACGGATCAACGAGTTAGTCTGCTGTGGAACGTCGTCGTACCACCCGATCACCTTTCGCCACGGAATTCAACAGAGAACTGGTCTCTCTTGGTGTGGACCATCAAGGTCTGTTGAAGTCGCTGTCAAGGCCTCTGCTTCGTGGATCAGGAACGAGGTCATCGTCTGCCCTGTAATATCCTGAATTGTCTTTGTCGAAATCATCATCATATGGGGGGACCTCTGTGCCCGGGGCGGACAATGGAGCGTTCGACGGTGGCAATGTGAGATGACTCGGTGACTGCAGTTGTCCCGGTTGAGCCGGATAGTAGCCAGGATATGTCTGCCAGCCTCGATTGGGATACGGTTGATAGCAGCCGCAAATTAACAGAACAGCGCCCAGGACTGTACAGCATCGATGGGTTGAATTCATGGTATCCGGTCCTTCGGAACGCCAGCGTCAGGTGAGCCAGCGACCATGCCTCAGCGGCTCCGCCGCCGTGAAATGTCTGCAGTAATGCCCCATTCTCACGGGGCGTCGGCAATATCTGCGCGAGAGTAATGTGAACCGGTCCATTGTGTCCAGACCAGTTTTCGGGGGCACTGTGTCAATATTACGAAACGCGGATTAAGGCAAAACTAAAGGAACAAACCAACCCCGGTCAGGAGGGTACGCCTCTCTGGGTGGTCATCTGAGGCTGGAACCGGGGACTTTCGTTGTCTGCCTGTCAGTCAAAATTTCAGCCGTCGTTGCCCATTACTGAATTTTGAATGCATACAGCCGCGAACGGTCTGAAACAAACAGTGTCCCGTTGGCAATGGTAGGTGTGCTGTAGATGGCACTGTCAAACTGCAGTGTAGACAGTTCTTCCTCTGTGTCGCCCGCTTTCAGAATAACGAGTTCGCCGTCTTCATCTCCCAGCAGCACGTGGCCGTCAACCACCATGGGTGAGCCCCAGACCGCAGCGAATGTGTCATGGATCCATTTGCGCTCACCAGTTTCATAGTCCAGACAGTGCAGAAATCCACTCAGGTCAGCGGCATAAATCCGACCATCCGTCACTGCGACGGTGGACATTGTACGGCGGAAAATCAGCCCTTCCTCTTCACCTGTGATGCTTCCGTCGTCGTCAATTCCGCCGTAATGCCAGATTTGGCCACTTTCCGGGTTGTCTACCCAGTTGTCGCCGTCAGCAATTTGGGGGCTAATATCACCAAGCTTCGTTGCATCGATACGGTACAGGTGCCCAACTCCTTCTCCATGTTCCGGATCCTGTCCAACTGCTAATACCACGTCATTACCAATGGCAACCGGAGTGGAAATGATCGCGTTGCGTGTCCCGCGACCGCCAAGTTCCCAGACGGTATCTTTGGGATTAAGGTCAAACCACCAGAGGAGATCTCCACTGGCTGCGTCCAGTGAGTACAAAACTCCATCACCACCCGGCATAAAGACCTGGGCACTGCCATTGATGTTTGCCAGAGCAGGCGAACCCCATTGTCCGTGCAGAATATTGGCAAATCGTTCGGGGGCTCTCGAATCCATTGAAGGAAAGTCGGCTTCCCAGACCAGTTCTCCCGTGTTCTTGTTCACGCCGATGAAGCTTGGTGCTCTTGGGGAGGGGACTTCCAGGTGAGCTTCGTCAACCCCATTAGATGTCGTCAACAGCACCATGTCTCCGTGGGTCAAGGGTGAAGATGTCGCCAGATTGTGCGGAAACACTCCAAGCTCTTCGATCATGTCGAAGATCCAGATGATATCTGCGTCCAGGTCTTCGCTGTCGACTTCGTTTATATATGGACCGTCATTTTCACCATCGTGGAAGCCTTCGACATCGATACACATCAGCTCACAACGATTGGTGACCACGTACATGCGACCATTTTCCACACATGGAGTGGAACAGATTCCCTGTTCAGGCCAGTCATTGACTCGACCGGCCGGCAGTTTTTCTCGTGTCAGCTGCCACAACAGTTGTCCGTCATCTTCACTTACGCACAGGACTACACCGCGGTCGCCCTTATGTTGCTCGCGATACTCTGCGCCGTTGTTTGTTCCCACGAAGACTCGTCCATCTGCCACGACTGGATTACCGTAAGTCTGAGATCCCAGACGACACGTCCAAATGATGCCTTTACCTTCCGTGTCGGATGTAGGAGGTTCAATTGCGAGATTAGTGCCTGTAGTTGTGTTTACCATGTTTCGAGAGTTGTCGAATCCCCACTGCGGCCAGTCGCCGGAAGTGACGACGGATCCGTCGTTGCCGTTTGTGGATTCCTGTGATACCGGTTCTTCAATGACCAGATCTTCAGCGGCCGGTTCCACGGACACTGTCCGGGCCGTTGCCGATTCCTGGGAACCCGACTCATCCTGTGGTGGTGCTTCAGCGAAGGGCGACGGAGTATGGCAGACAGCTCCTTGCGCAGCCGATTCATCCTTTAGTGATGTGGCAGCTGCGACAGCTACTGATTCTTCGCTTGTGCTCTGCTCGATGGAAACGGCTGGTGCCTCCGGTGAATTTCCGGAGGAAGACGTTTCTGAATTGATTGATTTTTCTGACTCGGTGGAGCCGGTGCCGGAACCGCTTTCAGCCGGATCAGAGCAGCCGGCGAGCAGCACCGAGGAGAGCAGCAGGACCATCAGAGAGGACAGTCGACGTGTCATTGGGGAATTCCTGAATGTGAGCAGATGGAACTGGCTGTGTAAATTGAGACGAAAACAGACTCAGCGTTTGGTTTGCAGCGATAACGGAAGGGTTACTCGGAGACCTGAACATTATCGTAGTAACTGTCGGCCAGATTGTAGACATACAAGCCCGGGCTGCCTTCAAGATTCGGATGAGGATCGATAACTTCCAGAGTCCATTCCACTGGTTCCGATTCACCTCGTTTCCAGACTTTGCCCATTACGTGAGCTCCATCATCTTTAACGCGAACAGTCATTTTTAGCGTGTACCACACGTCGGGCTTTGAACGGTAGCGAATCTCTTTTGCCATTCTCAAATGCGGCGCCCAGCTTTGCATGGCAAGGCGTCCGGTATTCCCTTTGAGAATGAAGTTGTACCGGTGAGCTGTTACTCCAATATTGGCTAGTTTTCTTTTTTGTTCCTTCATCAGCACGTCGGTCTGAATTGTGTATTCCTTCATTTCCGGCATGCCCAGCCAGAAATAAGTGCTTGGCCTTCCCCTGCCGGGTGTTCGTTTGAGCGCCACAGAGTCACCGATGTCCGTCGGCTGCAGTTTCAGGAAAGAATTGATCCACGTTGGCGGGACTCGCTTACCGGTATAGCCTTCAAAATCCCATTTCCAGGGCAATGGGGGGAACACGCGGAGTCGGGCTTTGCCTGTGATATTGCCCAGTCTGGCTGTGATGACTCCTGCCTGTTCTGCAGCATTCTGCGCAACACTCACTGTGTTGTCTTCGAGCGTTGTGTCCGACCAGCCATCATCCAGGGAAAGCTCCGCTGTGACTTCCCCCAGCGACTGGCCAAGTTCATTGTAACCATAGATTTTGTATTCAACGTTTCCTCCGCCGAACACTCGAGTCTCATAAGGGACCACACCAATTGAGACAACCTCCGACGATCCCCTGGCTTCTTCGACGGGCGGCAACTCGACTGGTTGCCTCGTACCTGCATTTTCGTTGCCCACACAGAGAGTACGGTCACGTGTCACAAAGAAAACCCGACCGTCAGAGATCGCCGGCGTGGCATAGATTTCGTCCAGCCCGTTACCATCGGCTGCTTTCAGTGTGACGTGGGAAAGTGATTGGCATCCGTCACGCGACGGTTTCAGGACATGGATGTTTCCATTCACTTCCATCACGTACAGCTTGCCATCGGCCCAGACCGGTGATCCCTTTCCAACAGTGCCCAGTGAGTAATTCCAGAGCTCTTTACCTGATTCACTGTCATACGCATACAGGCGGCCGGTATCTGCCACGACGTAGAGAATTCCATCCCGTACAAGCAGTCCTGTGTAGCCGGCTTTGATACCGTCTACCCGCCACAGACTGTTTGTCTTTGTAATATTTCCGGTGCCTCGTCCGTCGATACACTCAATCCGTCCAAAATTGGTGTTGTCGATATTGTCTTCGCCATGGGAGATATACACGCGATGACCGACGACGGCCGGTGCGGCGTTCAAGCCTCGTCGCGACATGTGAAATGACCAGATAGCTTTCCCGGTGCGGGCATTGACGGCGTGAATTCCACCGTCGGCACCTCCGCCGATCAGCAGTCGCTGTCCGTCGATGACGGCAATGACCGGATGTGAGTAATTTGTATCTTTCGGCGGACCGCCGACCGGTGACGTCCACTGGAGTTCGCCGGTACGTTTGTTGAAGGCGTAGTAGGTCATTTTCGGGGGTGGTTTGGCCGTATCCCCCCAGTTGAGTCCAAAGAAACCCACGATGACACGATCTTCATCCACCACCGGCGACTGGGTTCTGCCGCCGTAACCACTGATTTTTCCGTATTCCTCAAACAGTGACTTTTCCCACTGCACGTTGCCGTCTGTGTCATAACAGCGGAACAACCCACTGACCGAATGCATATAAACATTACCGGTTTCCGGATCACCAGCCATCGGGGCCCATCCGACTCGTGGGGCAGGGATGTCTGTCTGAAACACGTTGAATTGATCTCTCCAGATGATGTCGCCGTTTGCTACGTCACGACAAACCACCTGTTCCTGGGCGTGAATCAGCTCTTTGCTACCGGTACTGACGTCGTGATTCGTGCGGCATTGCAGATAGATACGACCGTTCATAACGATCGGAGCCGCTCGACCACCGACAGGGGAATCCCAGAGGACGTTGGTTCCGTCAACCAGATCCCAGTTTTCAACCAGACCGACTTCGCGACTGATGCCGTTGTGTTCGGGACCTCGCCATGCCGGCCAGTCCGCTGCCTTCAGGGAAGTGCTGAGAAATACGCATAAGCACAGAGTTCTCAATGTGACCATGAAAATGATTTCCTGCAGGATCCACTGCTGCCGGGCACAGTGCGCCGATCTTGTTGTGGCGGTTCTTTGACTGTCAGATCCAGGGACGTTGGCAGGGGAACTGACAGGAGTTGAGGAGTGTCAGACAAGCCGCCAGTCGCCCGATTTGTCAGACACGCATTCTGGCACAATCGATCTCTGTTACGACGCATCACAGTGGAGTCTAGTTGTCCGTCTGGTGAATGCAAGTTTTGTGCCACCAGGACAGAGTGTCAATCCGCTGTTCGTGTTGTAAACCTGTGTACTCTTGGCCGACGGGAGCCCCGGAGATGAGATAGGAGACACGCCGGGGGAGAACCGACATTGAGTAACCTGCAGGTTGCCAGGTTCCGCTGGTTGTCGTTGAACGAGTGCCCTGCGTCATGATTCATGCGGGTCGGAATTGTATTCGGCATGCTGCAGTGACATGCTGCAGATTCGGCAGTGGCCGTTTTGTGTCTCCACACCGATCACTCCGGTCAGGAGCAAATTTCGGTGATGACGATGTCCCCAGTGCAGGATCTCCCCGCCGACCCGCCAGACGCAGTGGAATCGAGCAGAGTCGTTTGGGATGAAATTTTCGGTCAAGCAGTCGATGACCTGGACGTTGCTGATGTGTACGAACGGGGCACGCTCGGCGTTTCCGACGATTTGCTGAAACACTGATTCGACCATGTCATCGGTGAATACTTCGCTGAGCTGTTCCACAGCCAGTTGGTCACCGGAGACAAGTACCGCGCGATATGCCTTCTGCAGTGTGTACTGAATCATCACTGCAGCGGTTTCCGGGTCGGGTATTTTTGTCAGCCGTACGCTGGACAGCACGAAGGCCGAGCCGAACGTCAAACTGATCATTAAAGCGATCATCCATGATTTCCATTTCCAGTGTATACCGGCAATGGTTCCCGAGAGGACAAATGTCAGCACTATCCACATGGACAGACGCCCGATCGAAGAATCGGATTGATGTTGCCACAGTTCATGCGACAGGTGTTTCCTTCCAGTCGTAAGTGACTCGTTTGGTTTGATTGCGACGGCAGACGTTCGTTCGGTCTCGCGGAGAGTGAATTGTTTTTCGTCCTCCACGATCCATGAATAGTTCAAGGTGCCGCATTGAAAATTTTCTCTGCTGCGGTCGACGAGCTGCGACACATGTTGTCCACGACTGATAGTGTGTAACTGGATTTGGTTAACACCAGTGGGGATGCTGGTCCACGACGCTGTGAGCTGTTTGGGTGCACTTCCCGTTCGATATGTTGTGCGGATTCCCAGTCGAGTCCCGACCAGCGGGACTGTGTCAGCTTCGTTGATTGATTCATTTTCGGCTGTCAGCAGGCTGACAAACAACGACTCAATCGGTGCGACTCGTCCATCAACGGAGATTTCAAAATGATTCCGAATCCAGTCGGCGGTCCGTTGACGCACAGCATCGGAATTAGTGTCAGGATTGTAACTTCCATCGTCGCGATTCCTGCGATGCAGACCAATACAATCCATTGAGAGAACCAGTGGTATCGTGAATTCATGTGTCAGCTGACCTGGGAGCAATGAAAGTCCCGCGACGGTTGGTGTTTGGTTTTGTCGGGGATTCGATCTCGTCAGAATCGACGGGAGTACAATTGTATGAGGCTGATGAGAAGCGATCACCGCTTCGATCCGGCGGTCGGACAGCGTACTGCGAACTCGCAGTCGCAGTTCTACAGGGTTTTGCGAATTGAACACCGGTTCGGCGATGTCCGATACCGTCGATGAATCGTGTTCAACCAGGCGGTGCTGCACTGAAAATGACTTATGCTGCTGATTCCAGGGATATCGCAACCTCCATGTAAGTCGCTTTCCAGTTTGCTGTTCCAGATCCACACCTTTGTCGTCAGGTGACCACACCGGTCGTTCGACGACTTCCGCAGATAACCTTTGACCGTTGGCATCATAGACAATCAGCAACGATTCCAGGTTCTTGTCAAACTGTGTGAACGACTCACGGGCATTTTTCGCTGTGACATACGAATCGCTGATCTGTCTGCCGGGACCCTGCGATGCCAGTATGTCATCGAGAAACAGTTTCACTCGAAATTCGAGATGGGTATTGATCTGTGCCCATACATCTACATGTGAATCGGGATGTGCCTCACATTTGTTGTCCAAAATGACAATCAGACCAAACCACAGTACCAGGTTCAGGACCCTGTAGAGTCCTGACTCAATGCGTACCGGTGTCGTGACTCCATTCCTGACACTGTCGTGCTTGCACGTTCCGGTTGGGAGCAGGGAAATTACTGCCTCAATGAGTTCGACGTGGACACAGGGGAGCGACATTGATGCTGACTGGCAACTGATGTTCGATGGACAGGATCGACCTGTAATTCTATCAAATGTCAAACTGATAATTCCGGGATCGAATTGTTCTGCGGAATACCAACGAAAGAAGACGGCTTGATGCCGTCTTCTTTCGTTGAAGGCCGAATGCATGGGCGGTTTTGCCCCGTTTTTTTGGAAAGGCCGGTTATCTCTTGATACCAATGTCGGGCTCAGGCTTCCGGACCTGTTTCAGTAGTGGGAGCTGCCTCTTCTGCCGTTGGGGCAGCTTGGCTGTCCTTTTCAGGAGGGGCAGGGTCGTCTTCGACGGCAGATTTTCATCCATCCGCAGCTGGTGGAGCAGTCGTTACAGTACTGTTTGAGGCGCATCCGCCCGAAACCCTGCCCGACGATCTATCGCAAGTGCTTCCACAGGATGAACCGCACGACGGGGCGGGGCTGCAACCGGAAGTGCAGGAAGATGGGCGTGACGAACCACAGGAGCTCACGGCTGGCGCACAGTTGCTGGAGCAAGAATGTGTTACATCCCCGCAGGATGAACCGCACGAATGGCGGTAAACCGCGTTCGACGAATCGCATGATGAGTTGCCGTCCGATGAACTAACAATCACACCATCACTGATATAAAACGTATAGCAACCCGCTTCAACCGAAGTCGCCATACTCACAATCGCATATGTCGTAAGCAAACTTAAATGCTTCATTGAGATCTCCTTCATTGTTCTGAACTGTAGATTGGCTCTCCCGAATTTGGGGTGAGGGGAGTGACTTCCGGTTAAAATCTCGCAAACGGTGAGTCGCGGAAGACTCTGTAAGCTCCGCGCCGTATGTTGCTTAATTGAAACAATTCAATCACCCAATTCATGTTAACAGGTTTTACGGGACCGACAGATCTCTGCATTTGGTGACCTTGGGCTTACTGCGGCATGGATGGCTGTCCTTACGATGATCGGGGGTGGTGAATCCTGTCCGGGCCCCGGGCTGGTTTACGACCTGCGTCGCGACAATAAGGTTTCCTGATTCCTCCTTGGCTTTTGTGACGATTCGGGACTTTCGCTGTGCTACTGAAACATTCCATTCCGATTTCCGTGCGTTACTGCGAAACAGATGCTATGGGATTCGTGCATCATTCGAACTATCTCAATTACTTTGAACTGGGGCGGACGGAACTGTTTCGAGCTCAGGGAGGGAACTATCGACGAATGGAGGAACTGGAGATGTTTCTCGTTGTCGTAAAATTTCAGATACATTACCGGAAGCCGGCACGCTACGACGATCAGTTGGTCCTGCATTCAACGATTACTCGTTTGACTACTGCACGCATTGAGCATGCTTATAAGCTAATGCGTGACGCCGAATTGTTGTGCAGTGCTGAATCAACAATCGCCTGCGTCGATTCAGATGGAGAGCCAAGGCGGATTCCGGAAAATCTCTCCGAAATCACGCGAGTGCAATGAAGTGCAACACTAATGTGACCGCACCGTGTTTCACTGATTTTAGTCAAGCCATGAGTTTCGAACAGACATTGCTGCAGCATGACATCTGTGTTTCATCAGTCCTCCACGCCGGATGTACAGAATTTCGATTTTACGCATGATTCCACCCCTTTTCGTGTACGGAACGCTGAAACGCGGATGTGAACGGCACGAGACGCTGAGTCATCAGCGTTTCGTCTCTTGTGCAGCGACGGTGACGCCGTGTCGGTTGTTTGACTGTGGTCATTATCCGGCAATGGTTCAACGTTCCGACGGTCTCTCAATTCGTGGTGAGCTCTACGAAGTCGACTCAATATGTCTGCAGCAATGTGATGTTATCGAGGGAGTCGCAGAAGGGCTGTACACACGGCAATTGATTGAGGTGATCACGATCGGTGAGGCATCGTATTGCTCCGATGCGTGGACGTACATTTACCGGAATTCCACGCTTCATCTTGCTGATTGCGGGGTCGAATGGGCGGGATAGTCCAGTGCTGAATCAATCGTTGTTCAGTTTGAGTTTGTGCTCATTGTTCCGGCTGTCGCCGGTGCTCTTCAATCGAGCCACTCATCAGCTTCCCTGCAGTTCCTGCTGCTGCCGATGGGAGCGTTTCCGGCCAGACTCATCCGGTGGAATCGGATCATCGGCAACCGATGCCGGTGCCGAATTTAATCCGACAAAACCCAAAAAATTCAGGATCATTGGGGTTGTGGCCGTATTGACCGCCCTTGATTGAACTCGGTATCACCTCACTCCCGGCGGATTTCGTGCGCTCGTTGCCACGCGATAAGCGGGGGTTGGGTCAATCGACCTGGCAATCTCAATTGCTGCGAGTGAGGGAACATCGCAGGGTGAGCCATTACAAGGGAATTCAGTTATGAAATGTCCGGGCCTGGTTGCTGTCGTCACAGCGACTGCGGTCGTTAAGCCCGAACATTTCTGCTGTGCCTGCCTTTAGGAGATTTCACGTGTACAAGGCCATCGGTTTCATCGCGTGTGTATCGATGATGGCCGCGTCGCTGTACGTGTTCAGCGGCGGGGATCCATCTCGAATGCTGTCGGCTCGAACAGAATCTGCGAACGCGGAGGACGGGGCGCTTGCCCGACAGTTTATGAAAGACGCCCGCCAGTCAGCGGCTCAGGGGAACCCTGTCGAAGCCCGACGACTGGCAGCAATGGCAGCCGAACTGACGTTAGACTGGCGAAGCACTGAACAGACCCCTCAGCAGTTCCTGGAGTCACTCGAGGGATTGACTCCGGATTCAACCTGGTCGGTTGCGGAAGATGTCGACTGGTCGAGTCTGGAACCGGATGCAGTGGCAGCGGGAGATGAACAAACTACGGCGGAAGTCGATTTGCCCGCTGTGGATACGGAAGAGGGACGCAACCAGCTGAATCGAGCCATTGCAGAACGCTTCGTCAAAGAGGCGATTCAGGCATTGGAAGCAGGCGAAACTCAACACGCTCGAACACGAGCTCTGCAGGCGGCCAGAATGAAAATTGCCTGGGGGCTTTGGGAACAAAAGCCGGAAGATATACTGGCGGCGATCGATCAGGCTGAGGGAACGTCGACGTTTCTGGCGAATGACCAGTCGGCCGAAGCGAAATCAGGGATTGATTTCAGTGGGAAGCAGCGCGAGGCGACTGAACTGCTGAACCAGGCTCGTGCTGCGATGGATTCGAAGAAATTTGCTCTGGCACTTCAGTTGGCTGAGCAGGCCGATGCCATGGCAGTTCAATACGGAGAATTTGATGACACACCGGATTTGGTGCGCAGGGATATCCAGCGTTTTTCCGGTGCGGCGCAGCAGTTCCGATTCGTTCCTGAAAAGACCATCGATTTTGAATCGGAAATCGATCGGGAGTTGCCGTCGGTAGCTGTCAGTACTTCGGCCCAACGTGCTGCGGACGATCCACAGAAGTCGCCAACTGGCCTTTCTGAGAAAGATCAGGCATGGGAACTTCTTTCTGATCGTGAGAGCGTGACTCACCGGCAAAACCCGCAGGCCGTTGTAACTGCGAATGCAGAGCCGAAGCCATTGGCCGAAGATCCCGGAATTGTCGAGACCGGGGCGATTCCCGAATCAGCGGCAATTCAGGCGGATCGCATCCCGGTTGTTGCGTCAGGTGAATCTGACGGCTGGGTCGTAGCGGCGGCTTCCTTTGATGACACGCTGACTAACGATATGTCGGCGGAAGAGGCCTGGAAAAAAGGGATGGCAGAGCTTAGAGCCGGAAATCAACAGGCGGCCAGAAACGCTTTCCTGATTGCCAGAAGGCACATTGGTGAACTTAGTGGATTTCAGCGACAACAACTGCAGGATCAGTTGCAGGAGTTGTCTTCGGTTCGAGACACCAGTGTTCGTACGGTTGCGGCGCTGCCGGACGACATCGAACAGGCCCTGGAAGAGGATCCTTTGACGACTGCTGTGGATCAGCACGATGCTCGTCTGCAGCGGATGCATACTGCTGTCACTAATGCTGTTGCACGTGCAGAGAGCATGAGAGATACCGATGTTGACGAAGGTCTCAGGATTCTCGACGCGACACTGGCGGACGTTGAATCTGCCGGCCTTGCTGCCGAGTCAGCCCAGTCGCTCTCTCGGTATGTGACCGAACGTCGTGCCGATCTCGAGTCTTATCGCGAACAGCGGGAGCCTATGATCGCTATGGAAGAACGGAACGAATCCGTTCGTGAAAAAATTGAACGTGAAATCAAGCATCAGATCCGTATTGAGCAGGAAGTTGCTGATTTGGTTCAGCAGTACAACGACCTGTCAAATCAGCGTCGTTATGCGGAAGCTGTACTGGTTGCTCAAAAGGCGTACGATCTGAACCCGGATCTGCCTGAAACGGCAGCGATTCTTGCAAAATCCAAACTCGAAAAACAGATTGCGTTTAATGAAGACGTCCGAACGCGTTCTGCAGATCAGAATCTGAATGCTCTGAACGATGTCGAATTCGCGATGGCTCGTGATCGAGGAGACTATCTCCTTCCTGGAATCACAAAGTGGAAGGAAATCACGTCACGGCGTGCGGGATTCGGATCTTCCGGACGCAGATTGACGGAGAGCGAACAGCGGATCCAGAAGAGTCTGCGCAGCCAGGTTTCACTGCACTTTCATGATGTGCCGCTGACGACAATTATCAGCGACATTGCCAACACCCACCAAATAAATATCGTGCTCGACAGAAAGGCAATTGAGTCGCAGGGCCTGATTACCAATCAGACTGTCAGCATTGATGTGGACGGGATTGAATTACGCAGCGCTCTGAACCTGCTGCTGCAGCAGTCCGGCGGGCTTGTGTACACTGTCGACAACGAGGTGCTGAAGATTACTGACAGCCTGGAGCAGGAGTCGCACTTCACACCGACCGCTTATCCAGTGGCAGACCTTGTTGTGCCACTTTCCAACAAACCACAGCCCGGCCCGTTTGACAATTTAACTTATGGAGCTGGCGGGAGTGGCCTTTATCAGCTTGAAGACGATCTCAATGTGCAGATTGGGGCAGGTGGTTCTTCACGCGGAGGTGGATCATCCGGCAACGCTGTTGTCGATGAGATGGACTTCTCCGGACTGAAGGACATGATCACAACGGCTGTTGCTCCAGGAACATGGGATATCGACGGTGGTGAAGGAACGATCGGTGTCAGTGAAAACACATTGAGCCTGATAATTCGTCAGACACCTGCCGTTCATGATCAGATTGTGGAATTACTGGAACAGCTGCGGAAGCTGCAGGACCTTCAGGTCACAGTTGAAGTGCGGTTCATTGCTGTTTCCGACGACTTCTTTGAACGAATCGGTGTGGATTTTGATTTTAACGTACAGGATTCACTTGGCGATCCGATCGGTGTGCCGGCCTTTGGTTCCAATAACTTCACTCTGCCTGGTGGTGGTGGTGCCGGTGGTGGCGCGGCCGGTGCGGCCGGTGCGGCCGGTGCGGGCGGAGGACTTGCAGGCGCAGGAGGTATCGGCGGCATGGCTGGCGGTGGTATGGCTGGCGGTGGTATGGCCGGCGGTGGTATGGCCGGCGGTGGCATGGCTGGCGGCGGTATGGCCGGCGGTGGCGGTGGCGCTGGAATGGGAATGGGACTGTTTCAGACGGTTCCGCGCAGCAACTTTACACAGGATGGCTTCCGACGTACGACGGTTGGAATGGCTGGACCTGGACAGTTTACTGATGACTTTGATATTCAGTTTCAGCAGGGATCGTTTGAATTGGGGATTCCTCAGTTCGGCAACTTCGATCCAACAGGCGGTCTTTCAGTCGGTATGGCGATTCTCAGTGATCTGGAAGCATTCTTCTTCCTGGAAGCTGTGCAGTCAGACCGGCGTGCCAATGTCCTGTTTGCTCCGAAGGTTTCCGTCTTCAATGGTCAGTCGGCGACAATCACAGATTCCACGTCGCGACCATATATTGCGGCTGTGATTCCAGTCGTCGGTACCGGAGCTGTCGGGTTTGCACCGCAGGTCGGGCAAATTATGGACGGGATCTCGTTGAGTGTCACAGCAGTAATTTCAGCTGATCGACGATATGTTCGCCTGTCTCTCTCCCCGATGTTCAACAACCTAGTTGATATCTTCACCTTTACATTTGCCGGCGGCGGTGCTGGCGGCGGTGCCATGGGTGGCGGTCTCGGCGGCGGCATGGGCGGCATGGGCATGGGCGGCGGCAGGGGCGGCGGCATGGGCGGCGGCATGATGGGCGGCGGCATGG
>JAKVAY010000066.1 GCA_022447185.1 Fuerstiella sp.
CCGGTGAGCTTGCAGGACTGGTACGCCCTCGCTCAGACTGGGACGAATACTCGCTCGGTTCAATTCGAATGGGACAGGAACTGGCTGTAACGCCTCTGCAGTTGATCGCCGGTCATGCGGCCCTCGCAAACGGCGGGCACCTGGTGAGACCACATCTGTTACTGGAAACGGCCAGTCGATTTTCGACAGCCCCGCTCGCATCCGTCGAAACAGTGGCTGCCAGTGCACCCGTGGAATCATTGGTCTTACATCGACACATTGCGGAATGGATCGTCCAAAATCCCATGAAACAGGTTGTTGAACGAGGCACCGGTCAGTCCATTCGCAATCCATCAATTTCTATATTCGGAAAGACCGGAACGGCTCAGAAAATCGACGTTGAAACCGGAAACTATTCGAACTCGCGCCATGTTTGTTCATTTGTCTGCGGTGCTCCCGCAGAGTCACCGGAGGTGCTTGTCCTCGTGATGGTTGATGAACCAACAACCGGCAACCGGCACTACGGTGGAACTGTTGCAGCCCCACCTGCTGCAGAAATCCTTCGAAATTCTCTGCAAAGAGTCCGTCATCTCGACCGCAGTGTAACCGTGCGTCCCGAAGAAGATCTGCCAATCCGATTGCGCTGAGCCGGAACACCTTGCCTTGAAACAGAAAACTCTCAGGCGCACCCGGGGCCGATATGGAGCCTGCAGATCTTCTGTTCGGACATCCAGATACCAAACACCTATTTAAGGTGTCGGTCCGCGAAATTCAGATACTGCGTCCAGTCGTAGGGTGTTACGTCGTGCTTGCCGGCGCGTTCATGATAACCAACATCGGTCAGGACAGGCTTCCCGATTTCTACCTGTCCGGAAGATCGCAACCCGGACTTCCCAAACAGGGCGTAGACTGGACCGGCGTGGTACAGTGACAGCATTTCTCCGTAAGGATCCGCCCAGCGATCATCCTGAGCACTGGCGACGTAAACCGGACGAGGTGCCATCAGGGCGAGCAACTGGTGGTGGTCAATCGGCAGGCTCGTTTCTTTGTCGTTATACTCCCAATGCTTCCGACAAAACCAGTGTGGAAAGGCCGTATTGATTCGTTTCACGGTTTCTCCGTAACGTCGTCGCGACAATGCGGCACCGCCGCAGCCGGAGTTATTCGAGATCACGAGTCGGAAACGCTCGTCAGTTGCACCCGCCCACAAAGATGTTTTTCCAAGACGAGAATGTCCAAACACGGCAACCCGCTGACCATCGATCTGCGAATGAGTTTCGAGAGTGTCCAAAATTCGGCTCAGTCCCCAGGCCCAGGCACTGATTGAGCCACCAGCATCGTCTGCACGTGCTGTGCCGTTTTCAGGATCAAGTTGGTGAATACCGTTCTGAAAACCATCATCGAAATCCGGATCGATATCGCCGTAATACGCAGTGACCAGTCCGTATCCGCGACTGACAATTTGTCCGACATCCCAGCGGCCTGCCTGCAAACCGCGTGATAATTCCGAAGCATGATTGCTGATGGTCTTCATTCGAGGGTTCCTGCGTACCCAGGACTTCGGCAGGCGGACAGCGGGATCAGCATCGACCGTGTGGTTGCCTGAAAAATTCAGTCCCAGAAATGCAGGAATCGGACCAGCGGACTTCGTCGGGGTATAGATCAGCACGTCGATTGAAGGACCGGTATCGTCATCCGTCAGATAGACTGTCTGCTGCTCACGAATGGCCGAATGATCCATAATTTCTCTGCGTTCGTGTGTTCGCACGCGCAGTCGTACGTTGATTCGGGGCAGTCGACCGAAGACGTGTTGTTCGAATAACCGCAAAATCTCCTGGCGTCGGACCGACCGCCAGACCTCAGCTGAATTGACCGAAAGTCCGTCGTTTGTCGTCAGAGGATCCGGAAGTTCATATCGCGGAACAAGCGATTCGTCATAATTGAATTGGTCCTCTGATACAGCGCTGCTCGGTAACCAGACCACGAGCACACACACAGAAAACCCAAAAACACTGTTGATCTGCATCGAAAACACCTGTTTGTGAGGCGAAACTGGACTGGCAGGCCCATCATGCTATCGACTCCATGATAGCGAGACATTGAATTTCTTCACTTGGGCGCCGAGCCGGAACACTGTCGTCTCAAAACAGAGGAGTGTGGCAGTCCGACGGTATGTTTGGTGCTTGACGGTGAAGACGGTGAATCGAAATTGACGTCGCCAGTGGGATTCGTTCGGGTTAAACTGTGGGGGCATTTGTTACGGCTGACACAACTCCAGTGGCACCGAATCCAGTGGCACCGAAGCATTCTCTCTATTCACAGGCATAACGTATGTTTGGCAAGGACGCACGTTCCCGGCGGCAGCTTAAGCAGGCTCGATTGTTTTTTGAGTATCTGCGCGGGCGCCTGAATTCACCGATTTCCGTGCGCCTTTGGGATGGATCAGTCATTCAACTGGCTGACAATGTTGAACCGGGACTGGAGATTATGATTTCCGGACCAGACGTTATTGGAACGCTGTTGCGGCGACCCACAGCTGAAACGCTGCTTCGAGTGTTCGCCCGCGGAGGGATCAATTATTCAGGCACAGACCTGGTGACGTTCATTGAGAAAGCGAGAGTGCGTGACAGTCGCCGGAAGACTCGAGGCCTGCCACTGGGTTTGCTTGCACGGTTTGCATCCGCATTTGTGTTTGAAAAAGGAGAGCGTACGACTTCTGATCACTCTTATAGCGGTGATGAAACCGGCCACAGTCGTCAACAGCAGGACAATAAAGACTTCATTCAGTTCCACTATGACGTCAGTAATCAGTTTTACCGTTTGTTTCTGGACAAGCAGCTGGTCTACAGCTGTGGCTATTTCCGAGACTGGAATGAGTCGCTCGAACAGGCGCAGGTAAACAAACTGGATATGATCTGTCGAAAACTTCAGCTGCAAAATGGCGACCGATTTCTCGATATCGGCTGTGGCTGGGGAGCTCTCATTTGTCATGCGACGAAATACTATGGAGTTCGGTCGCACGGAATCACCCTGTCCAGACAGCAGCTTGCACTGGCGCAGCAGCGTCTCCGGACAGAAGGCCTTGCCGATCGTGCTACGGTGGAACTGAAGGACTATGCGGATGTCGAAGGGCAGTTCGACAAGATTGCCAGCATTGGCATGGTGGAACATGTGGGCATTGACAACATGGCCGGCTACATGCAGAAAGTGAATTCGCTGCTGCCGGACCGTGGGATGTTCCTGAATCACGGAATCACTCGCCCCGGCAAGATGACAGACAAAGCGTTTCGTCGTGTGTCACCGGAACGTCGATTACTGGCAAAATATATTTTCCCGGGGGGCGAACTGGATCACCTCGGCCATATGATTCAGGCGACGGAAGCCAACGGATTTGATGTTCATGACGTTGAAGGATGGCGCGATCATTATTCGTTGACCTGTCGTCACTGGTGCCAGCGACTGGAGGCACATCGAGACATGGCAATCCAGGAAGTCGGTCCTGAAAAATACCGGCTGTGGGTATTGTATCTTGCAGGATGCGTCTACGCACTGGGTGATGGTGGAGCAAGAATTTATCAGACGGTCGCCACCAAGCATCAGGCAAAGGGACTTAGCGGCATGCCCTGTACCAGAGAACATCTGTACGCAGAATCCTCAACCGTGCAACAGAACAGCCGCGTCGCATAGTCAAAGACCGTAACGCTGACAGCTGCGCTGCAGCTCTTAAAACGTTCACGTGAACGCAGTTGTCGGCACGTAACGAGAACGTCACTAAACAGACAAGTCAGTCAGCTGCTTCGCGACGACGAACAAGTTCGTCCAACTGCCGTAAAAACTCCGCATCTTTCGTCAGGTCATTGTGTGATGGCGAAGAACCGATGCCAACGGTGTCCGTACTCAGTACCGGAGATTTTGACTGTCGAACATTCGCACCCCGGTCCCACGAAACGCTGGCTCCAAGCACAAATGCCAGACAAATTGTAACGGCTGTGGTCAGAGCGGGATGGTGATACCAAAACCCGCCTGGCCGCTGTACCGGCTGTACAACCGATTCTTCCGCCAGTGGAGCGACCAGCGGCGTCTCACGAACCGAGTGACCGACCAGTTGTTCTTCAAGAAACGTGCAGGCAAGCCGCTTCCAGCCATTGGGTTGATATTCTACGAGTTCGAGCAATTCGTGCCGCTGGTCAGCTGACAGCTCTCCGTCTGCTGCACGCTGCATTAACAATTCCAGTCGTTCGGTTACGTTCATGATACGCCACCCTGGTGTTGCAGCAAAGCTTTGAGGCGTTTGCGGGATTTGAGCAGTCGATATTCAATTGTGTCTTCCGACACTCCAAGCATTTCCGCCAACTGACGGTATGTCCAGCCCTCAACATATTTCAACATGAGTACCTGGCGATCCAGTTCGTCAAGTTGCTGAACTGCAGAACGCACGGTTTCCTGCCGCTCAGCGGCCAGCACACTGGCAACCGGATCCACCTGGCTGAAAACGGCATCAACCGATCGCGAGTTTTGTGCCAGTCGATTCTCAAAATTTCGACGGCGGCCGACAGTCCGCCGATACATCATCACCTGACGTACAGCGATCTGATACAGCCATGCGCCCAACTGACCAATATCACGAAGGACGTCTCTCTGCCGTACCAGCGCCAGAGCGATGTTTTGCATGATGTCTTCGACTGCTTCTGATTCATGCACGCGACTGCGCACAACGGTACGCAGCCAGCTTTCGTTATCAAGATATACAGCCTGGGGAGTCAAGGTCATTCAGATTCACTGGAGTGGCACGTCTGTCAGGAAAGAGATCACCGGATCGCATTCAGTTTCACAGGTCACCTGTGTTCTTCGGTAGAGGAAGTTGCCAACGTCAGAACCTTCCGGAACCCAAATTGGAAAAATACCTGCCAACTCCGCAAAAAACCAGTACAGACATTTTTCCGTGTTCCTACCTGATTTTGTCATTCATCTGTTCGTCGAGGAAGTCACCTGAAAACACCAGTCGATATCCCGACAAGTTCATGACAGGCCCCAGTCGTCAGCAGTTACCCAAGTCTCAGAGTTTCTCTGTGTGAACGACGACAGAAGACTTCGCCCGGTTTATGATCTCGCTACTAAATTCGGTGTTCCGGACCGGTCCCTTTTAAATCACGACGGACTCGAGGGAGGTTTGCATGCCAACTCTGCTTCAACGCAGTCTTGAGAGTCCTCAATTCTGTGGGTTCGCTGCCTTTGTAATGAGCACAGTGATCCTGCTGGGACATTACTCCACCAAGTACGGACTCAATACGCCGCCTTCTGCATCCGGCGATGAGTTTTCATATGACAGTATTGGCTGGAACCTGGCACATAGTGCCGGGTTCGCGGAAGGTGGCAGTGACCCCGTCTTTCACCATCCTTATGACCAGGCCGGTAAATCCGAGTCCGAGAATGCTGCCCGACGTGGCAGCCCGCGGCCGGAAACAGTCGCACACCGACCACCACTGTTTCCCGTTGCACTTGCAGGGTTAAATACCGTATTCGGTCGACAGTTCTGGGCGGTTCGCATAATGAACGTTTTAGCCAGTGCTGCAACGTGTGGTCTGCTGGTCTGGTATCTGACAGCGACTCAGCGAAATACGGCAGCAATCATTGCGTTCTGTATGTTTCTCGTCGTGGACACACGAACTCGATTGTACGGTCGCGCCATTCTGACTGAGGCGACCGCAACATTCTTAACAACTGTCGCAACACTGCTGCTAATTCATCTCAGCAATACGGTACGCCTGCGAAATGTGACCCTGATGGGGATTGTCGGCGGCGTGATGATCCTGGACCGAACCGTATTTGCGCTGTGGATACCGGGGATTGCACTGATTGTAGCTGTATTGAGTTACCAAAGTTCACATATTTCATCGACTACATCACCCATTCACAGCTGGCGTCATGGATTCTCGATGGCACTGGTGTTCGTGTTCTGCGCTGCTCTTGTTGTCCTTCCATGGTCGTGGCGAAACATCAATGTACTTGGCACCATGATGCCGCTGGGAACCCAGGGTATGACACAACTTCCTGCCGGCTTCAGTGATCGTGCGGTCCAAACCGGTGGTGTATGGGAAATGGAGTCTTCACTTCGGCTGGCGAGGTCACTCGACCTAGACTCAATGACTCGCATCGAACGCGATGTGGTTCGTGCTCAGTTGGGAAAGACAGCCGCATTCGAATGGATTCGGAATCATCCCGTCACATCGATCTGGCTGGCTGTGATGAAAATCTGGCAGGAGTATCGACCACGCACGCGCACTGAATGGTTCATCGGCACGAGTGCTCTCGCAGGACTCGTGTTAACGAGTCGCCGCAGGGAGACACAGGTGTTTCTGGCGCTACACACCGTCAGTTGTTTCGCGATTGGATGTACATGGTCCGTGGAAGGCCGTTTTGTAGTGCCATTGGTGTTTTCTATCCATGTCCTTGCTGCAAACACTCTGGCCTCTCCGACTTGCCTGATACGCCGCTGGTGGTCTGTCAGTAATACTTTAAGACTATTTAAGAATTGGAAAAAAGAAGGCCGCAGCTCAGACAACCCCGAATAATGGAATACTCAGATTGGGCAGATCACTCTGCTGCAATTCAGCCATCAAAGGGGTCGTTCGATGCACCTTATGGGGCAGCGCCCGGCAAAAATTGCCGAACTTTCACGCGACGGTCTTTCCCCGTATTCCCGGTTTCATTAAATTTCGCAGACTGACACCACCGTCCAAAGCAGAAATCCACAGACAAAACGGACCGTTTGTCCTGTGAAATCAAGTCTCAGTTTGAGAGATATCTGATGACAAAGTGGCCGCTGTCGGCGCGTAGCTCGGTCACTGAGAAGGGAGTCTGAGATGCCTTATCACCCTCAGCGTTTCATTCACGCGGCCAACGTCCGTCTGGATGTGCCTGTGAGTGTTTACCTCTCAGAGCAGCTCACAGATGAGTTACGCCACCAGCTGGAAGATGCCACTCTGCTGTCATTCGACTGTGTGATACAGAATTGCATTGAACAGCGTGTCGATTACCTGTTGCTGTCGGGAAATGTATTCGTTGAATCAGACCGGAGTCTGCGAGCACGGTTGGCTCTGCTGCAGGGCTTCCGTCAGTTGCAGGAAGAGGCAATCCCGGTTTTCATCATTCCTGGCGACACAGATCCGCCGGACGCCTGGCGGGCCATCCCGGAATTGCCGACCAACGTCCATTTTTGCTTTAGTTCCAGCCCGGAACCAATTGATCTTGAACACGAGGGTAAAAAGATCACGACGGTGAGTGCATCGATGTGGTATGGCGAAACTGACACATTTGGCATTCGTGTGATCCATTCAAGTCCCGACGGAATTGAACCATTCCGAATCGGCACCGTCAGCCGGACCAGTTATGACGAGTCACGACGGATGACCAGTCTGTCTGCAGCGGCCGAAGACAGACTGATTCCTCTGGAACACAGTACAGACAAAACGCCTTCGGACCAAAACTCCACGGGTCAGGCCCGTGCGAGTAATGGGGATGTGTCCGAATACGAAGCCGGTTTTCGCAACTACATCCGGAAACTGATGCGTGAAGGGAAACTAAACTACCTGGCTCTGGGCAGCGAACTTACTCGAGAAGAAATGCAGCTGGAAACAGGTCATGTGCACTGTCCAGGAATCACTCAGCCACGCAACCAGCTGGAAGCAGAATCTGGGCTCTGCAGTCTTGTTGTGGTTGACGTATCCGGCAATGTGAGCATTCAGGAAATCAACACCAGCGCGGTGAACTGGAAAAACATGACTCTGCGTCTGGAACCCGGTACTGAATTGAACCAACTGCTGGAACAGATGAGGAATAAACTGGCCGACACGTCATGCTGTCCGTCGGATCGCATCTGGTCCGTCTGCTGGATATTGACCGGTCCGCTTCCGGTGTTGCGGAGCTTCGTGGAAGACGACCTCGAACTCGCTATGGCAGTAGAACTCGACAAGCTCAATGTGACTGGTCGATCAGTTCGACTCCTGCACCAGGTGCGAATGCTGCCGGATGCGTGGGATCTCGCAGATCCTGAACATCTCGCTCAACAATATGCAGATTTGATCCCTCAGGATGTCGAATTGCCCCGCGACACACTAATCGCTTTTCTCACTGACACGGATTTATCCGAAGGATGGTCCAGGCGGCTGGAAGCACTCGCCGACAGTATTGATCGGCAGCGCGTGCTGACTCAGTTGCGCAACGATGGCGCGGACTGGTTTGTGTCCGAGTTCGAAGAATTGCTGTCTTCCGAACTCCTCGATCGTGACGCAATTGAAACTGAGCTGACTGTTACGGATTCAGAATCAAATGGTGACATCGCAGTGGCTGAATCGGAATCTTCCTCAATTGTGTCCACACCTGCCCCGGCCGTACTCACTGTGGACAACAACCTTGATGACGCCGACGACTTGAACGAAACGAACTCCTGACGCACCTCGCCACGATGGCAGGATTAACGGATGAGAATTTCAGAGATTGACATCGATCGATTCCGAATCTGGCGCAGTCTTTTACTGCGTCTGGATGTGAATGGATTGAATGTCATCTACGGGCCAAATGAAGCCGGCAAGACCACACTGATGCAATTCGTACGGTCAGTCTTATACGGTTTTGATCCGCTGGAAGAAGAACCAGTCTGGCATCGTGAAGAATCTGAGGTGCCATGGAAAGGGTCACTGCGTTGTGAGCACATTGGTCGAATGTGGCGGGTCAGTCGCAGGGCGGCCGTGTCAAATCGTGGCAGGTTCAGGATCACAGGTGGTCCGGATGACTTGTCACGTGAAGAATCGCTCGACTTGCTGCTTGGCCACACACGCGAAAATGTTTTCAATGATGTTTTTGCACTGGGCGTGCGGGAACTGCAGCAGCTTTCCACGCTCGGCAGTGATCAGGTTGCAGAATACATATACGGTCTGTCGCTTGGACCTCACGGTCGCCAACTGCTCACGGCCATCGGAGACGTGAGACAGCGTCAGGCTGCACTGCTCGCCCAGGACGGCACGCAGGGACGGCTCCCGGAACTGTTCGCCAACTACGTTCAACTGACGGCTGATGACACACGTCATGACGGTGAATCCCGGGAAAAACATGCGACACTGACCCGACAGCATTCGGAACTGCGTGACAAAATCGGACAACTGCAGGCACGACAGTCTGAGATTGAGGCTGAATTACGAGGATTAAGGTTCGTCAGTAATTGCTTTAAGCCCTGGAGTCGCTGTCAAAACCTGAACAAACTGCTGAGCGACCTTCCGGTTATTCAGCATTCACCTCAGGATTCTCTCGTGCAGCTTTCCGGTTGCGAACGCGATATCGAAAAACATACGGCTGAGGAACAGAAGCTTACCGACCAGGCTGACCAGCTTCGACAGCAGGCTGATCGCATCAAAATCGATCTGCAGTTCGAAAAGAGTCGATACGCGATTCAAAGTCTCGTTGATCAGGCTGCCTGGTTGCGACAGATTGATCAGCAGATTCATGAGGCACAGGAACGATCCAGAGACCTCAAACGCGAACTGGACCATCAGCTCAGGGAAATGGGAGAAGCCTGGAATCTTGAGCGTCTGAACTCGGTTGACACATCGCCGTCTTCCCATCATCGATTGCTCCAGACTGCTCGGCGGTATCAGAGTGCGGCTCAGCGCCGCTCCAAACTGCGGCGGTCGTGCCGGGGTCTTTCCCGCCGCAGTCAGCAGGAACTGATGGAACTGAGCAGCGATCTGGAAGCGATACAGGTCGAATCAATTCCGGAGGCAATCGAACTCGAGCGATGTCGACTCACTGAACTCGAAAATCTTGGTCGACTGCGACTTCAAAGGGAACAGCTTGCGCTCAAGATTCAGACTGTTCGGAAGGTCATGAGTCGCGTCGATACAGACGATGCAATTCCACCGTGGGTTGATCGGGCAGTTACGGGGATCACAGCCGTCTCGCTCGCGCTCTTTTTCTTTGGTGTTGTCATCTGGAGCCAGGGCGTATCGGGTCCCAGCGCTGTTGGCGGTTCACTGGCAGCTTCGGCATTCGCATTCGCCGGCATGATGTGGTGGGGAATTCGCAATGGGATGCGTAACTACTTTGATCGAAAAACAGGAATTCAGCTTGACGATCTCAATGACGAAGCACGTCAGGCTGAAATTCGCCTGACGAATGTCCACGATCGCATTCAGCGGATCCAGTCACAGGGAATTACCGGCCAACACCTGATGAAAATGGATTCCGGACAGTCGTCAACTGCTCATCTCGTGGAATGCATCGGTGAGTGCTCACGACACATAACGGAACTTGAACGACTGTCGCGTCGGCAGGAACGAGCAACCAGGCGTCGTCGTCGTCTTGCGCAACTTCGTGAGCGGTTTCGTACGGCAGGGCAGTCACTGAATGAACAGCGTCAGGAATGGTGTCGTTTATTGCATTCGCTGGGGATGGAAGAGACCGTCAAGGTCCAGGAAGCATTTGACTGGTGGCAGCGAATTCAGGAAGTCCGTGAACTCCACACCCAATGGCGCAATTCAGCTCCCGAGGTTGAAGGCCTTCGCCGCATGTTTGAGGGTATGGGAACCCGGGTTCGGGAGCTGGGACAGCAGGTGGGACATGATGGTCAGCTGGATTTCGGACGTCCACTGGAAGTCCTGACGGCGTGGCAGCAGCAGTTGACAACACACAAACGCGATCGCATGGAACGCAGTCGTCTGACAAAGGAAGTCGACGTCCGCTCCCAGGACGCGACTTTGGCCAGGCATCAGACTGAAGCTGCCCAACTCCGTCGCGGAGCTGTATTCGCACGCAGTGGTGTGACGAACCGTGAAGAATTGATACAGCAGGCCAAATGGGTTCAGAAGCGAGAAGAGACTGAGGCACAGCTTAAAGTGGCTACGGAAGAACTGAACGACATAGCCTTTGCGGACCCCGAACTTGCAATTGTCGAAGAGGACCTGAGCCGCTTCGATCCTCAGAGCGGGCGTCAGGCAATTCAGCTGCTCGAAGCCGAACTGGAAGACCTCGAAAAGGATCTCAATTCGACACACGAAACAGTCGGCAGCCTGAAAGAGCAAATTCAGCTGCTCGAGACATCGCGTGGATCGCAGCAGCAATATTTCAAGCGAGCACAGCTGGCATCGGATATTCACCGGGCGGCAGAAGAATGGTATGCACTGCAATATGAACAGGATGCTGTTCGAAAGATGCGGGAACGATTCGAGAAGGAAAATATCTCCGGCACTCTGCGGATGGCGTCATCCTACCTGCATCGTATGACGTCGGGACGCTATCACAGAATCTGGGCACCGCTTGGCAAAGATTTTCTGTGTATTGACGATGAATACAATCGTACGTTTCGTGTGGAACAACTCAGTGGCGGAACACGTGAACAGCTGTTCCTTGCAATCCGCTTTGCACTCGCTCGGGAATTCGCGGATCGAGGCATCGAGCTTCCTATGGTGATGGACGATCTGTTTGTCAATTTCGATGAAGAACGTTCCGAGGCTGCACTCGATTGTTTACTGGAATTGGCGCACAGCGGACAGCAGATTCTGTTCTTCACATGCCACCAGCACCTGGCAGAACGTTTCCGCAGCAGAAATGTGGAGACATTGTGGCTTCCCGGACATCGAATCGGCACAGATTCGAATCGTCCGGAGGACGAAAAGGCAGCGTTCATGGAAGACGAAACCCGGAAGAACACACGTCTGGATGAGCCCCAGTCACCATTGACGGGTTCGCGTACGCCTGGTGAACGAACCGTTTCAGTCAAAGACGAAGACTTAAACGAGACCCAGGAGATCGCTTAACGCAACTTATTTTTAAAGTCGTGACACGATTCTCTTCGTCTGGGCAATCGTGCGTCACTGAACTGACAACCAGATTACTCTGATGAAGCCAGTTAAGGTGTTGCCATCTGTCACAGAATCGCATAATTCAAGCGCTAAGACTTGAATCGAATGCCGTTGTCACCACCAGTTACCGCACTAATATCGAATTCGCCTGGGTCGAATTCACTCATGGCAACGATTCTGAGTGCCAGGAACCGGTACAGCGAGCCTGGGAAATCCAGAGCAGGATTCGACTTTCCACAAGTTCCCTTCGTATAATTTGCCTGTCGAGTACAGGTTGGTTCGATTTCCCTCCAGCTCAACTATTATCTCATCTCACCACTGGGTATTCACACCCGTGACCCTGTATGCAGCCTTTTCAGGATCCAGTCATGTTGCGAACGGTCTTTCACATCACCTGTCTGTTACTGGTTGCTGTCGTACCCGCAATTGCTGCGGATGGGTGGGGATCCGTTTCCGGCAGGATATTGTGGAAGGGTGACATTCCTGAACCACGTTTGCTGCACCCAAAGGGAGCCAGTATCAAAAACGGAAACGTGTGTGCTGCCGACGATGTCTACGATGATGAATTGGTCATCGATCAGAACACCAGAGGAATTTCTCATGTGTTCGTTTACCTGAGAAAAGCCCCAAAACAAATCCACCCGGATCGCATGGACTTTCCTCCAATGGTCACATTCGACCAAAAGAACTGCATGTTCACACCTCACACACTTCTGGTACGTGCGGGTCAGACCGTTGAGGTTCTCAACAGTGACTCAGTCAGTCACAACACAAACATGACTCCGATTCGAAACCGTGGCCAGAACCAGGTAATTGCTCCACTCACCCCCAAGGGAAAAGGTACGCTTTATCCTGTACCAAAGGCGGAACCATTACCGTCAACAGTCAAGTGCGACTTCCATCCGTGGATGGAAGCCCGATGGCTGATTCTGGACCATCCCTATGCCGCAATTACAAAGAAGGACGGCAGCTTCGAAATCAAAGATCTGCCGGTCGGAACGCACAATTTTCGTGTTTGGCATGAACTTCAGGGCTATCTCGAAAGAAAACTATCGGTCGAAATCAAGGATGGTAAAACCATTGAGCTTGAACCACGAGAATACAGAATAAAAACAAAGGACTAGTTGGCTGCGACACAAACTGTCTGCGCAACGCACCCATCTGAGCCTCGTGAATTCATTCGAACAAACCGTGATAAAACATCTATCTTTGGTGTGAGGATCAATTTCTGTGAAACACCAAATTGGATTCTTTCTGCAACTTCTCGTGCTATCAGCACTACCAGCGCTTGTGTTATATCAGTTGCAGTTCGGCATCCCACTGGTGGTCATGCCGGCCTGTCTTCTGGCTGGTATCATTCTTTTTGCAGCGGGTACTCACCTGCGAGAGCGATAGTCCGCATGAAGGACGACGCCGATAAATATCGGACACTGCTGCGACGCACTGTCATCTCTCAGATTGTGATTGCGGTGATTCTGCTGGCGTCCCGAATCGGTTATGTAACCCTGAGTGCCCAAAGGCCAGGTGTGGTATCCAAAGAAGTCGTAGCACCTCCACTCAATATTGATACGTATTCGGTCGCCCCTGTCGCATTTCGTGAAATTATCACTGCGTATGGGACGGCGGTTGCCGACCTTGAGGCGGTAGTAGCTGCTCAGGTCAGCGGTGAGATTGTTAACGTCGATCCAAAACTGGAGATCGGTCAGCCTGTCACAGCGCAACGCACAGTGATTGTCGCAGATGAACCAACTCGATTTGTCGAAGGTGACGTATTGGTTCAAATAGATGATCGTGACTACGCCAATCGAGCCCGGCAGCTAAGAAATCGGATCAGTGAAACCACACGCGAGCTCGAACAGCTGCGGCAACAGCAGATCAACAGCACGCGTCTGCTGGAAAAATCGAAGTCTGATGTGGTCACATTTCAGCAGGAATACGACCGTTTTCGTCGAGCCGTCGACCTGAATGCTGGCGCTGAATCTGAAATGAACAGGGCACTGGTGGACCTGAACCGTCAGAAAGACACGATAATCCAGCTCGCGAATCAACTCAGTCTGTTCCCACTTCAAATCGCCGCTGCTGAGGAACGTCTGTCCTCAGCTCAGGCGGAGTTTCAGCAAGCCGAAGACGATTTGGAACGAACACGTGTTCTTCCTCCGTTTGATGGTGTGCTAAGTGAAGTGATGACTGAACGGGGACAGTACGTCCGTGCCGGTGAACCCTTGTTTCGACTCACCAGTCCCAACAACATTGAGATTCCGGTGGCTATCGGACTGGACGACTGGAGACAGATTGCTGCCTCTGTAAATGCGGGTGAGCGCCCGACGGTCCATCTTGCGACGAGTGAATCTGCTGCCACTGAATGGACAGGGACGATTCGTCGTGTCGCGCCGGAAGCAGATCCAGGAACAAGAACAATTCTGGCGTTCGTCAAAGTCATTAACGACAATCAAAACTACGCCCTGTTACCCGGTACATTTGTTCAGGCACGTATTACAGGCGATGCCAACGAGGACATTGTCATTCCCAGAGCGGCAATCCTGAATGACCACGTCTTCATCATCGGTTCCGATCAAACAGTTCGGCGACAGAAAGTCACACAGGGTCGACGTCTGAAGTCTTTGGTCGTGGTCTCGGCAGGCCTTAATGGTTCAGAACAGATTGCAACCACAAATCTGACACTCCTTGAAGACGGACAAAAAATCGAAGTCCAGGCTACGACAGATCTCGCCGAAGAACTCCAGACACAGCAGAATTCTGTGATCAAACTACTGACCGCGATTCCTCAAGTGAAGTCACTGGAATCTGCGCACAGCACCCCGGCGGATCATACGATTCGCGAATGATCGATAAAATGCTTCGGACGACAGCGAAAGGAATGTAGTGTCATGCCCGCCAGATTCTACTGCAAGAATATCGGCGGACGGACGGCGGAACTAGACGAAGCAGAGTCTCATCACGTCCAGCATGTCCTGCGACTGTCTGTTGGCGATGAAGTCGAACTGTTTGACGGCTCCGGTGCGTCGGCTTCCGCATCCGTTGCCAACGTGTCGCGAAACAGGGTCGATCTGACTGTAAATAACTTGCGAGAATCGGGAGCTCTGAGCCGTGCACGTCTCATCGTGGCTGCTGCACCGCCGCGAGGTGATCGACTGAAATCGATGGTAGAAAAACTGACAGAAATCGGTGTTGACGATTTTATTCCGCTTCGCACAGTGAGATCTGTCGTCGATCCTCGACAGTCAAAACTGGAGAAGCTGCGAACGACGGTGATCGGAGCCATGAAGCAGTCCGGCCGTAACCATCTGATGAAAATCCATGAGGCCACCGATTTTTCTGTAGCTCTCCGAACCGCGGCGGCGGAGAGGCAGATAATTTCTCTAGCGCATCCTGGTGACATCGCCAGAACTGCAACCGAGACAGAACAACGTGACACCCTGTTGCTCATCGGTCCGGAAGGCGGATTCACACGGGAAGAAGTTCTGCAGGCGTCTGACTACGGAGCAACTCGGATCTCGTGGCCTGAGGGAATCCTGCGGATTGAAACAGCAACGGTTGTCTTTGCCGGACTCCTGATCAGTCGGATGTATCAGACACGCTGAGGACAACACATGTTCAGGAACTGAATCACCTGTATCATGATCCCTGCTCCGTTTTGCCCGGTGGCATGCGTCGGCTGCCCGTCTTCTCTTTTCTTTCTTATTGATTTTCTGAAACAAGTAGGGGGGGCAGGAGATCAGCTGCAGGAGGACTGAACAACTGTTGGAATCTCTTCGCTCCAGAGGTTTCCCCGGTGTTCATCTCCGCAGGATCAATACGGTCAAGCAGTGCATGATTTCATCTGGTTCTGAATTTTCAGGGAATCATTCGCAACAGTGAAACGGTTTGCAGGGGCATGAGACTTTGATGTAAGGCTCCGAATTTTTCCCGGGCCACAAAGTGTCGGTGATCGTGTCGCCGAGTCCAGAAACGACACGGCCTGTATTACAGCATGTCGAATCTCGAGATCTCAAGTTATACTTCGGGCATAACGATTCCAGTACACTCTCAGGAATGATCATGGGGCAGACATCATCAAAATCCCGACGCGGTTTTCTGAAAGCTTCAGCTCTTACCGGAGCGACAGTGTCAGCTCCATTGTTTGTCTCGGCGGAAGTTCTTGGACGAGGAAGTGGCACACCGGCCAGTGAACAAATTCGCGTTGGTGTCATTGGTACCGGAAACAGAGCACGCCAATTGATGCAACAGCTTCCGGCCCCGGGAAAACTTGTGGCGATTTCCGACTGCTACATGCAGCAAATGCTCGACGCTGAAAGAAAGGTGCAGACAGAATTTCCAAAATACAGCGACTATCGCCAGATGTTTGACCGGGAGCAACTGGACGCAGTAATCGTCGGCACGCCCGACCATGGTCGTTCACTACCCTGTATTCGAGCCTGTCAGGCCGGACTGGATATTTACGCCGAAAAGCCATTGACTGCTTATATTCAGGAGGGACGTGAGGTCGTCAATTCAGTCCGGCGTCACAATCGAGTCTTTCAGGTGGGTACACAGCAGCGCACAATGGAAATGAATCGGTTTTGCTGCGACCTGATTCGCAACGGCGGTCTTGGTGACATAAAAGTCGTCCAGGTTCTGAATTACACCGGACCAATGAAGTATCCCGGTGTCACCGAACTCCCGGAAGAGCCCATCCCGGACGGAAACAACTGGGATATGTGGTGCGGGCCAACTCGGCTTCGCCCCTTCAGCAGACAACTACAGTCCCGCTGGATGCAGTGGTGGGACTATTCAGGTGGGGTAATGACGAACTGGGGGGCACATGGAGTGGACCAGGTCCAGTCAGCGCTTGGCAAGAGTCTTACAGGCCCCCGTGAACTCTGGCCCGAGACACCGGGAACCAATGGCAGGGTTTCTATGAAATATGCAGACGGCACACTCGTACGGTTTGAGCTTGACCGCGGTCCAAAAGGCGGGGCTGTTTTTGTGGGAACGAAAGCAAAGATGGAAATCAACCGCAATCGGTTCGCCACGAACCCGCCCGACTTCGTCACGGGTGCTCCTGATCCTGACGAACAGAAAAAGTGGGACACCGCGGACTGGACCGCCGGCCCACATCTGGCAAACTGGCTGGACTGCATCAAGACGCGAAAAATGCCGAACGCAGATGTTGAAATTGGACACCGCTCAATCAGTGTATGCCATCTGGTCAATATCACACGGGAACTTGGACGGAAACTGATCTGGAATGCCGAAGCTGAACAGTTCGAAAATGACAATGATGCAAACACTTATCTGAGACGACCACGCCGCGCAGCATACGAACTGCCTACCGGGTAATTTACACAGCCGAAAGGCCCGAGTCGTATTTCGTGGATGCCTGCTGCCGATGCCACAGCGTCTGAGAATGGTAAAAACATCCGCTGTGATCTGATTCGGCACTGTTCCGGAGTACGATGGAGAAAGTGAAACTTGATACTGAAGCAGGATGACCATTCTGATCAGACGAAGTCTGAAAAAGAACATTCCGGTATGTGGCGAACAACGGATCATGTCGCCGTCGCCTGCGGACTGCTGCATCAGACAGTTTGCGGCTACGCGGTTTTCCTTCCGTTCATCCGACTGAGTTCGAATGAAGGGAATACTGCCGTCGTACCGATGCACTCTGCACTACTGAGCGCGTGTCTGTTGATTGCCGCCGGCGCAAGCTTCCCATTGCATTCGAAGTTCTGTCGGACACTCGGACTTCATACAACCACACGAATCAGCCTGATGACTACGGCCGCCGGGATCATCGTGATCACCGTTAGTCCCGTGCCATGGATTATGTTTACCGGTTGCTTACTCACAGGATTCGGATCATTTGGTGAGTGGACGCCATCCGCGGAAATGACTCGGAGATCCCTGTCTTCAACGCATCTGTGGCGAGGCATGAGAATCCACAGCGCACTATTCTATATCGGTGCCCTTTTTGCGATCCTGACTGCCGCGTCGGAAACAATATCTGTTTTTGGCATGAGCGCAATCATGACATTGACGTGCGGTGCGCTCATTACTTGCGTTCGGCCAGCGCGAACACTCGCCATTACTGACAGCCCTTCAATTCCGGACCACGAAATTGATGCGATCTGTTCTCCCGGGTCGGCGACCAGCCATGAAGAGCGACAACATGCGTTGGCTTCCCCTCCAATCACCACGACCGATATGTCTACAACCGATGTCTGCGAATCAGAAGACTGCTGCAGCGTTCGGCCTGAATGGACACCAACACCCGTGTGGCTTGGAACGTGTATCGCGTGTGTGGGTGTTTACACAGTCTTTGCATTCCTGCCGGACCTGGTCAGTGGAGTGACCTGGCCATTTGCCCTCCTGGTTACCGCTGGTGGATTGTTCGGTACGTTCATCTTTCAGGCGGTCGTTCCGGCAACCGGATATGCTGTGCTGCTCGTTCCTGTGTGCATCGCGGGAATACTGAGTTACGGAATTGAGCCATGGGTTCCAGTCGGCCTGATGGGGCCTCTGTTGATTTGTCAGGGAGCCGTGGCGGCAGCGATTTGGTGCGGCTGCAGTGGTCTGGTTGGTGAATCCTTTGT
Organism: Fuerstiella sp.; assembly: GCA_022447185.1. Lineage (GTDB taxonomy): Bacteria > Planctomycetota > Planctomycetia > Planctomycetales > Planctomycetaceae > S139-18. The sequence continues at coordinate 18,425 of JAKVAY010000066.1, forward strand.
TGACTCATGTCAGTATAACAGTCGAACAATCGTTCTGATGATGGGGTGCATGGCTGCGGCCTGTGTCGGACTCATGATCGGGGCCGGGGAAACCATAATTCCTGCGGTGTTTGCATCCTCAATCAACGGTCTCGTTTGCTTAATCACGATCCTGTTGTTGAGAAAGATCCCCAGCCTGGTTCTGTCACAGCGCCGTGAGGATGAAATAAGTCCTCGTGATGCGGAACGGATGCTTTCGGAATCATTTGGCACCGTGGGAGGACCTGCTGAGTGAGTTCACGGCGCAGAAATTTGCTGGACCACGTGCTGATCGATACGGACAGTTGTCTGTGTATCATTGATACAAAACGGCGTATACGGTTCTTCAGTCCAGGTATGGAATCCTGGACTGGCTGGCCAGCCTCACAAATTGAGGGTCTGTCATGCGACGGTCCAGGAGCGGAAACGACAACTGCTGCCGATCTGCTGGCGGCTGCGTTCAATCCGACCACGGCAAGCTGGAAAGGACAGACCCAGCTGTGGCAGGCTGTTCTCCCAACGGCAGACGGTGAAATTGTTCGTTCAGAATTTTGTTCGATTCCAATCAGCAACACGTCGGGGCAGATCGAACGCGTGGTGATATTACGAACGAACCGGGACTCACGCTCTGAATCACATTCCGACCACTCAACAAGTCAGCAGTTACATGCAGAAGTAGCAGCATTGCGGGCCGACTTCAGAACGCGCCACAGCTGGGGCTCCTTCATTGGTGCTGATCGTTCAATAGCCCGTGCACGTCAACTGGCTGGTCTGCTGAAGAATTCTGACTGTCATTTCACGGTTACTGGTGACTCCGGAACCGGACGACGTCATCTCGCTCAGTGCATTCACGTAGGCAGGCCGGTTGCAGATTCGTCGTTCGTTCCCGTCTCCTGTGACCTGCTGTCAACCAAAGAATTTTATGACATATTTCGAGAGCTTCAGAACATCTCTGAAGAACATGCGCGGAGTCATGAGCATTTGGGACTGCTCGTTTTGGTTGATGTGGATCGAATGCCCAGAGAAGTTCAGCAGTGGTTACTGGACCAAAGAACAGTTGCACATTCCATTCGAATGGCTGCGACAAGCAGTGTTCCTCTCGAACGAGTCGTCGCTGAAGGATGGATGATTGACGAGTTTCAACAGTTGATTGCTCCGATCGAAATCATGCTGCCACCGTTGCATCAACGAGGGCACGATGTCCTGCTGCTGGCACATGAATTCGTTCAGCAAAACCGACGACTGAATCGGACAGTGGCCATTGAACTGTCCCAGGAGGTTGCAGAAAAATTCCTGGCCTATCAATGGCCTGGAAATATCCGTGAGCTGCAACAGGTGATTCACGATGCGTGTCAAACTTGCACCGTCGACATCATTGGAGTTGAAGACCTGTCGTTCGCTTTTCGAGCCGGAATGGAAGCTCAGAGTGTGGCACCTGACAGTGCAAAGCCCTTTCGGTCACTCGATGAACTGATTCGCAGTGCGGAACAAAGAATCGTGGAAGCCACACTGGCATCATGCGGTGGCAACAAGACCGAAGCGGCTCGCAGACTCGGACTGACACGCCCCAGCTTCTATCGACGTCTCAAAGCAATTGAAGTGGCCAAAACGAGAGAACTGAATTGAACGAATGAAGTGCGTGACTTCTCGAAGCGTCAACATGCCATGTTGCGTTGGCACAGGTGGTTCCGTAGAACCAATCTCACGGCAAATTCGATGCCTCGTACGATGGGAGCCCCGACCGTTACCCCAAAACCAGCAACACGAAAATCAAAGTCACATCCTGTTGGTCCAGGACGTTCCCGAATTATTCACTTGATATTATCAAAATCGTCATAGTGCTGTATGGGACGTGCTGCGAACAATTTAGTCAGTGATTGCCGGACGCTGACAATTTTTGATTTGTGAACCCGGTTCGACACAGCTCAATATAAGTCGTAGATTATGCTTCGATTCAAATAAACAATCACGCTGGGATTTGGACTCTGTCGGTGTCTCCTCACAAGGGGCTGGTTCGACCGAATGGTAAGGGGCTGCCTCGTTCGGATTTGGGAGGGTCAACCAATGTCCCCTAACGCTGATATCATGGAAATGGAACCCTGGAACGGAGAAATCTGACGATTCAGACGAATGACGAATCTCTCAAAACACTTGGTTCCGGCAGAGTTGCAATCGGAATTATACTGAAACAAATATGAACAAAATGCCCCCTGTCGCACGAAGTGATCACGGCAGGTCTCAGTCCGCAGACGCGACACAACATTATTGAGAGCAGCGAGAGACGTTTCATGACAGTTCAGCTCACGCGCCCTGACGTCGCAGACATGGTGCTGCGAACCTATGAGCGGCCCCTTCATCCTGAATTGTTTGAGTCAGTTCGGTCCTGTTCCTTTTCTGTCGGCGGCCAGCGAGCAACAGTCTGCCTGGGGATGAGTGGCCATATGCTTGTGTTTCGTACGGATGACAAAACGCTGACTGAGGTGGCCACCACCCGGGAGCACAGTCTGCCGGAACATCTGAAGGTGATCCATCGGCGACTGATTGGCTACAGGACTCACATGATTGACCTGCCTGGCGTCCGGTACCACTGCAGCTATCAGCTGGAACATGTTCCTGTTGACATTTATCTGCAGCTGCATCGGGAAATGGAAGCGGATGCCAAACATGCAGCTTTGGCTATCACAGTTCCTGGTGCGACGAATCACAGTCCGGACTGCATCAGTCAGCTGAAGTGCGATGTCCTTACGGAGGGCCTGGTGGTCCATGCCTTTCATACATTTCCGGAGAACACTGCCGTCCTGAGAACTCAAACACTGTTCGAACTGCTCTAGTGCATCTTCAAACGCCTGGTTATGTGGTACCGTACTGACAATCGAAGTTGTGAGACTTCGGAGTTACACGCTGTCTGTCCTTTCACGATGTCAACGACGCTCCTGTTCTTAGGCCACATGACGAAACGTTAGTCAACGTCGCTGACCGCGTCATCAGGCCCGCCCTGACACGATCCCGTCAGGGTTCTGGACGTTCCAGGCCACTCGTCAGTGCGATCTCATTCTCTGCAGACTTTCCTTCCATGTTTCGGCTGAAGAATCCTCATTCGATCCTCGCTGCACTTCAACAGCGACCGGCCGCAGTAAAATCGATCGAAATTCGTAGTGGACGCCGTGCAGCATCGTGGGAAAAAATTGCAGAACAAGCGGCCGAGTACGGAATTTCCGTGACGAGTCACAGCACTGTACAGCTTCAACGCCGCCGCAGTCAGCGCACGCAGCGAACCGGCGGCAACTCTGCGCTTGTTGAACCTCCATCACCCGTTCCATTATCGGGACTGCTCCCTCAATCTGACCAGCCTGACAGACTCTGGCTGGCGCTGGATACAGTTCAGGATCCCCAGAACCTCGGCGCCCTGTTCCGTCTGGCCGGTTTTTTTGGAGTCTGTGGAATTGTGATGACCCGGGACAAGAGTGCTTCAATTACAGAAACAGTCTGTGATGTATCGGCCGGCGGAGTGGAACATGTCCCGTTTGCACAAGTGTCCAATCTGGCGCAGGCAATCAAAACAGCACAAGACGCCGGAATTTGGATCCTTGGAACGTGCGAACGGTCATCGACCAGTATTCGGAATCTACCTCGAGATCGCCACTGGATGCTGGTTGTTGGAAATGAAGGCGATGGATTGAGGCGACTGACGCGGGAAAAGTGCGATCAGCTTTGTTCGCTGCCAGCCGACGGACCCGTTTCATCGCTCAATGTCGCCACAGCAGCTGCCGCCTGCCTTGCTGTTCTGTCGACTCCGCCCGAGTCGCATTGCTGAAACAATTTCCAGATCGTGTTGACTGTGATCAGAGTCGGGACCTGGTCCGTCGAGCTTGGCGGCTGTGCGATTGTCGGTTTGCCTGCCCCTGGTACACACGAGCCAAACGCATCAGTTCGGCACGTTGTGCGACGGGGGCCACGTTGAAGGAGGATCGCACCACAGCATCGGCTTTCACATACTGTTTGGCTTCGGCATAACAGGCAGCCAGGGTATTCAGAAAGTCCCACTCCTGGTTGCAGGTCAGCCGGCACGCAACCGTTGCCATTTCCACAGCACGTTCCGGGTCTCTGACGTCCGGATTTTCTGCGGTCACCAGCAACCAGGCCAGGTTGTCGTAGGCCCTCGCAAATTCAGGATTAATCACTATGGCCTGTTCATAATTCTCCACAGCCTCCAGCGATCGGTTGACTCGATTCAGTGCGGCTGCCCGATTATTCCAGGCTCGAAACAGATCCGGCTGAATCTCAATCGCCTGATCCCAGCTGGCGATCGCTTTTTCGAACCGGTTCATTCCGAACAAAACATTTCCAGAATTGTACCATGCAGCAGCGTGATTCTGATTGCGAGAGATTGCCTGACGATAGTGCTCAAGGGCACTCTCGTGTTCATTGTTGTGGGCCAGAATATTTCCACGGACATACCAATAGTCCGCAGGCGAGGAATCCATCTCTATCGCCTGATCCAGGTCGGTATGTGCCGCAGAAAAATCACCCAGTCTCACATGGGCCAGTCCACGCTGATAGCGCAGTCGAGCATTCTCAGGATCCAGTTCAATGGCACGACGCAGGTCACCAAGAGCAGCGTTAAACTGACCGGTTCGATGCAGCAGTCTCCCGCGTAGAGATATTGCCTGAACGTGGCCAGGATGATCTTCCAGGATCTGTGTAAGATCGCCGAACGCGTCGCGGTACCGCCCAACCTGTTCCAGCGTCTGGGCGCGTGCGAATCGTGCCTCGGTGTGTCCACGGACCTCTTTCAGAATATCTGACAGATCGCGAAGCTGACCATCGATGTCTGCAGCCCCCTGTCGACACTGGCATCGCATCCAAAGAAGATCTGCATTTTTCGAACACAGTGACAGTGAACGCATCTCCAGCAGGGCGTTCAGGTCTTCGAGCGCTGCCGGAAAATCGTTTAATTCCATCCGTGCCTCAGCACGCAGCAATCGTGCTGATTCACAATCGGAGTCTGCCGTCAGTATCACAGATGCATCTTCAATCACACCTTGGTGATTCCGTTCATTTTTGCGAAGGATCGCTCTGGCGAGTCGGGAATCGACCGTTTGGGGATCGAGCTCAATCGCTCGACAAAAATCCTGTATAGCTTTTGTGGTCTCACCTTTCGACTGCATAGCCATGCCTCGAAGCTCAAACATGCGTGCTGTCGGTGTCGAATTTTTAAAGGCGTGGTTGATGTCATTAACAGCTTCCTGGACTTTTCCAAGTCCAAGCTGGACCGTAGCCCGTAATAGCCGCGCATCGATATGCGAATCATCCGCTTCCAGAGCCCGACTGGTGTCCAGAATTGCAGTCTCAGGATCCTGCCGGGCATATGCTGCAGAAGCTCTGATAAAGAAGAGAACTGTCGCGTTTGGTTCCTGCGATGGAATCCTTTGAAGAATTTTTCCGACTTCATCGAACTCCTGACGCTTCAGATGTAACACTGCTAGGCGTTCCATCGCGCGGGCATGCTCGGGTTCGATGTTTCTCACGTGTTCAAAATCTTTCGTGGCTTCAGTCACGTTCCCCTGCAACTCGTGCAAACATCCACGGCGGTAATGAATCTCCGCATTGTCAGGCTGCAGATCCAGTACACACGACAGATCGGTAAATGCCGCTGCCGGTTGATTGGAATTCTCGTACGCGTTTGCCCGCTGAACGAGCAGTTCGCAATTCAACGGATCATCCGCCAGCAGCTCAGAAAGATCTTCAACGACCTGGTCCCACTGCTTTGACGCCACCTGCAGAAGCACCCGCTGCTGCAGAGCATGCGTACGGTGAGAGTCAAAGGAAGCAAGGCTGGTGTAGTCACGAAGCGCATCCTGGTCACGTTTAAGCTCGCAGAAAATACGGGCGCGAAGCTCTAAGAGTTCCGCCTTAGGCGTTGCGGAACCGTCCGACAGCTGTGACAGCAACTGTAGCGTCTGCTCCAACTGACCGTTCCTGAATCGACTGTGAGCCAGCCATTGGCCGTACAGTGGATCGTCCGGGCACAGCTTCCAGAGTTGTTCAAGATCTGCCAGCTCATTGGCATGATTACCGTTCTGCCGGTGCAATTGTGCACGCAGACCAAGGATATCTGCGTCCATCGGTTGCGGGCCGGCAGCGGACTCGAGGCATCTGAGTGCTGCTGCAACATCACCAGATGCCTCGAATGCCTGAGCGGCCTGCAGCAGCGCCGTTGATGAATCAGGCTGCAACCTCGCCAGACGAGAGAAATCTTCAGCCGCTTCCCGTTGGCGTCCCATTCCGTACAGCAGTTCCGCTCGAAATTGTCGAAACTCCGCCCGGTCGGACACAATTCGGCAGGCGATGGTGACATCAGCCAGCGCACGTTCCGGATCGTCATCCGATTTATATATTCTGGCCCTTTCAAACCACGCCTGAGCGCAACTGCGATTGAGCCGGATTACTTTGCTGAGATCCCGACTGGCCGGCTTCGATTCACCGATGTTGTGTCTTAGGGTACCGCGGCGCAACAACGCATCTTCATGATCAGGCTGCCACTGGATCACCAGATCAAGGTCGCTTATTGCTGCAACTGCCCGCCCCGCCTCCTGATGTAAACAGGCTCGATCAAAAAGCGCCTCGGTGAACTGCGGATTCAGAAAAATGGCGTGAGACAGAGCTTCGAGTGCTTCTTCACGGTGGTCATGCAGGCGAAGAGCTGTTCCAAGAGTCCACCAGGCCCGAGGCCAGTCTGGTCGGGTCTTGAGAGCCTGACGAATCTGCTGGACTGCTGCGGAGTAGTTTCCAAGACGCATCTGGCTGACTCCCCGGGCAAACACGGCTTCGTCCAGATCAACGTCGAGTGAAATCACTCGGTCCAGAATACGGATTGCGTCCTGATGAGATTCCTCTTGCTGTCGAATCACAGCCTGTTTCAGCAGTGAGCGGGCCTGCTGCTTTTGATCTGAGCACCCGATAAACAGCAGGAACGTCAGGAGAAACAGGCCCTGTCTGCATAAACAGCATTGTTGGGACAGAAAATTTTGAGGATACAGAGTCATAGGCATCGTTCTGCGTCCCGGTTAGCACCGACGAATGGACAGGCTGGAGCGACACAGTCCATACAGGATGACTACTCCTATCTCGCAACATCGGAAACCTCAGCAAAATGCTTCGATCTGATCTATTCCAGACAAATGATTCAGCCGGTAAAGCCGTCGCTAATCGACAGTCATTACCTGATCGGAACAGTTTCACATTTTAATGCCACAACATCGGTGCTAAACCCGTCGTTGGAATCCCTTGCCCAGATGTTCAGAGTGGAAAATTGATGGTTTTCTCCTTCCACAAGGCGTGTATGGGCAGACGTTGCCGGGAATACTGCAGGGAGAACGGGTCCTTATCCGAAAGTTGTCACTACCCCTGAATCACTTGATTCAGAACTCTCGCACGGTATTTCGGCCTCTCGGAAAGCAGTCATGTTGTGATCCACAGAGTCCAACGTGGGAAACAACATTCCAACGGCCGTTCAGAGTGACTGTCCAGGTCCCGCAGCACTCTGCCTCGCATCGATCGGGTCCCAATGCCAGTGGAGGAAATAATGGATCTACAATCAATCGTCTCAGACAACCAGCTTGCTGTCGTTGGGTGTCTGGTCGCTCTGGGGATGTGCGGTGCGATTGCCGGACTCAGTTTTCAGTTTGGTGCGGCCGGAAAAAAACACATAGCGATGCCGCCAGACAGTCGGATTCACCGAATTCGTTCCGCGGATTTAGATCTGTCTGACTCATCGAACGAAGAAATACGTCCAGCTGCGTAACTGGCAAGATCAGTTCCGTTTATTCCGTTTTCGAATCGACCGGTCATTCGGCTGGCGACTCACCAACGCTCTGAAGCGTGATCGACTCTACATTCTGACAAACCGGATATTGCGGCAAAGCTCCACAGTTGCCAGACTGGTAAGTTGAAATGTACGTCTGAGATGTGTCCTCGGGTGATCAATCACCCGCTGAGAATTACAGTTCAATGTCTGTGTCGTTTAATTTTGGCCTCACTGTAAATAATCGGATGGTGCGGGATGCAAAAACTGAGCCTAATTATTTTCTCTGCAACAGCGTTTGCCGCAGGTTGTCTCGTTGGGAGTTCTCAAGGACTGAGCCCCCATCGCATTGAAGCTGCCAGACAGGATAACGGACGGCTGTCGTACGAGGCATTACTCACCTACAAAAAGTCAAATGTGCTTCTTAATTCTCTGAGTGAGATGCTGCTTAAGGAAGAAAGACACAAGTCCGCGACAGAAGGTGAGAATTATTTTGCACTATCAGTAGGGGGTATTGATTCTCTGCAGGACCTTGAAAAGGGACAAGGCGTTGACCCGGAAACTTTTGCGGCACTCTACGCGGGACGGGAAATACCACAAGTCGCAGAGCACCTCGAAACGGATAACAGTGGACGCATACGTTACAAAGGGAACATTATTCGTCTTTACTCCAGAGAACGACTCAAGGACGTATTTCAGCGTCGGGCGGAACTGCAAAACCGCTCAGGCAGCGTCTACGACTGATTTAAAAAAAACTGGATACTGTTTTTTGCTGTTCTGCTGCAGTGTTCAGTTTGTGTATCGTTCTCCATCCGGACGATGTTTGAGTCTCCCCGATCACCGTAACCTGAAGTGCGGAGTCGTGACTGGCCTGTATCGTAAATTCACCAGCATGTTTGCTCTGCCACCAGGTGGCTGCCGTTCCCCGAATTGCAAACTTATTCGTACCCGCTGCAGCAGACAACTCGCCAATCTTCAAAAAGATTTCCCCGCTTTGCTGACGGTCTGACATCCACACTGTCCATTCCCGAAACGATTCGGAAAACGTCTCCGCATTTTTCTTTTGATGCGACCCCGCCCGCAGCACCTCCCGTTCGATGAGTTCCGGGACTGTCGCCGTCTGTCTAAGAAAATCCACGTAGAACATTCCCGCGGCTCGCATTGGACCCCGACTCGATACTGTACCGGCTGAAGATGAGGGAAGCATCAAAGGCCAGGAACCTGGCTGCCTGAGATAGGCTGAGATTCGATCAGAGAGATTCGGACTTGTCGGAAAAACCCGGTACTCACAGGAATGTGCGATTGCTTCATTCATCCACCCGGAGAGACGATGCACCTGACGTCCTTCGCACTGCAGTCTGCGCTGCAATGAAAATACTGCGGCATGGGTCAGTTCATGCAGAACAACGGCTGGTAATGCATCAGAGTGCAGCAGCCGGGCGTCCAGATAAATGATATCGCCACAGAAAGGACCTGCAGAAAGGAAATCGGCAGCGCGGACACAGCCCCAGAGAGGGGGTTCTCCATCGGTCAAGCAATCCGACAGCTCACAGACAACCACACTCAAATGATTATCGCTGTCAATGTCCGCAATTGGTCCAACGTGATCCATCACTGCCGGAATGATGATGTCCTCAAGTGTTGCGAGAAAGCAATCCATAATCCGGGGAGACAGAGTCTGTTCAGCCGTGTACAAACGAACGGAATCGGTCACAGCTCTCTCCTGGCAGACGACGATATGATCTGAATAGTCCACAGATGGCATGGATTCCATGCGTCCTGCGAAGAATCTGGGCAGCCGAAACGGCCGTTCGGATCGTGAACCATCAACCACCTGTGTGAGTTCAACGGTTGAGGGACAATCATCCGCGGCTATTGTCCGCATCTCAGGGTAAATGAGAGTGTTGAAGTCATTCTGGTGTGGCAGGATCATTTCTCTCCTGGACGGTGGAACAATCGCAAAATCCACACCGGATGAATGCGTACCACTGTGGTCATCATTGACCGGATTTTCCGATGTCCGCTGGCAGATCACGACCTCGTGAAACCGAGCCTTCTGATCCAGACTGCTGATGATGACGCGATCACCCGGAGTGAGCAGTAACGAGAGTTGTACTTTTGAATCGCTGTCAAGGTATTTGTCAACAGAACTACGCAATGCGTGCGTTGCAGTTGGCAGAGCTGACTCTGAAGAGACTAGGTCATATTCACCGAATACGACAAAACAAGTCAATACACCGGTCAGCACAGCGACAATAGACGGCTGCCACCGTATGCACGGAATCGTTGCTTCCCCTCGGCCCACTGCTCGTCGGCCTGCCACTTAAATTCTCCCCACCGGGCAACAGTCCCATCAGCTCAGGCCATCTTCGAGATCCGTCCAAGCGAATCTGTTGGCCGTAAACACTGGATCGAATCGACAGGCCTGTAAACTTGACCCAATCGCCAAACTCAAGACAGACGATGCACAGTCCAAATTGCCACACAGACCGCAGTCAGCAGGTTTTGCGAGCAATTAGGAATCCTGTTGATAGCTCCGTTTATGCAAATCATGCCGACACACCAGATCGGGCGACTTTGACGAGGGTCCGGACTTCGAGGCCATCAGCGCGCCGGTCGTTCAATTCGAGCAAGGAACACATGATTTTGCAGGGAATTCCTTTCTAACGTGTCCGACTACGACTATAGAATGTCTGATGTTTCCAGGCCGATCGCGGTCTGTACCACGGATCCCTGCCTTTCTCGATCTGAGCCAAAGGGACGTTTCAATGCGGCAATTGCGATTCTCGGCCTGTATGACAGGCCTGTTACTGACAGCCGGTATGTGTTCATTTTGCCAGCCGGCCGCGGCAGAGAATGCCGGCCCCACGGCACTGGTGAAGCAATATTCAGACCAGCAGGGTGCATGGCAGGTATTTGCGTTGCGGGACACCGCGCCCGCTAAAAAACAGATTAATCGTCATATCCTGCTGATTGACACATCCGCCAGTCAGGTAGGTTTCGTCCGAGAAGCGGGACTCAAGCTGATCAAGGACGTCGCCAAACGACTTCCGGCGACAGACCGAGTTCAGCTGATCGCAATGGATACAGCCTGTCAACCGCTTACCAGCGGATTCACAAGTCCCGTCTCATCGGACTTCGCCCAGGCTGTGCAGCGACTACAGCAGCGAACACCACTTGGCGCTACGAATCTAAAGTCAGCGCTGGAAGACGTGGTTCGCCAGGCCGACGGCACAGCAACCTCGTTACTATGGATTGGAGACGGAATTTCTGCCATCCATACTCTCAAGGCACATGAAATCGCTGATCTTACGGAACAGCTGACGGATGCAAAGATAACCGTCCATTCGATAATCCTGGGACCAAAAACAAATCCCGATCTGCCAGCTTCCATCGCCAACCTCACAGGTGGAGTGGTACATCACCTCACAACTCAGGTTGAGTGTGCTGCTGGTATCGCGACATCGCTGCGATCTCCTGGATTCCAGATTCAGAAAATTTCAGCTGATGGTTCACCCGTAGCAAGTGTGAATCGCAAAGTATGGTTGAGATCAGACCGACATGCCATAGCATTCGAAATAGCCAATTCGAGTCGTGTCAGTACGGTTGAAGCAGTACTTATGAATGGACGCGTTGTGCGATGGGACGACGTTGCCAATGAAACGGGTGGTGCTGAGATTCGACATCTTTGCGAACTCACGAAGCAGACAAATGGCATTATGTCACCTGTGGCGTCCACAAACATGCTCGATCGAGCGGAAGCAGATTTCCAAACCCTGATCAGGACCTCAGCAGCAGTGGCATCGCGGCTTCACCGACTCCAACGTACGCGGCAGTCAGAGTTGATTGCACGTCGGGCAGCTGAACTTGATCCGGAAAATGTGCGCGTTAACACAATTCTGACATCTCTCCGCGGGCGTAACCCGTTCACTAGTCAAGATTCTGCAGATGATAATTTTTCAGGAAGTGATGATCAGAGCCAGACACTCAAAGAAGTCGAGGCTTTGACTCGGGTCCGCACACAGATGCTGAAACAGGCAGTCGAAACAACGATCGGTGACGCCAGCAATTACGCGGCACAGCGACCTGAGTATGCTGAATCTCTGTTGAAAGACCAGCTGGAAACAATCAGGTCGGCCTATGATGTCGCCCCCGAAGCGCGAGACGAACTGGAACGCCGGGTTGTGAACGCAATTGCTGCTGTTCAGAACCGCAGAGACCAGGCCGCTCAGCAACAGCAGGAAAACGCAGTACGACAGGCAACGAACGAAGCACAAGAGCATCTGATAACACAGGAGTCTGTTCTGGAAACAGAACTCAAGACGATTCTTGACCAGGTCCGAGGAGCACTGGAACGCGGACGTCACGGTGATATCAATGCATACGAAGATGGCGAAGCGGCTGCTCGCGTGGCAATCGAGAAGAAACCCGGCAACGGACCGGCCACCCAGGCGCTCATGGTCGCGGAAGCAGCCGGACAGCTTGATAAGGCCCGTCGTCTGCGAGAACTCCGTGCAGACCGATTCCTGGAAACACTCTACCAGGTCGAATTGTCACATGTTCCGTTTCCTGACGAACCTCCGGTACAGTATCCACCTACCGATGTTTGGCGTGCATTGACACTGACCCGAGTGCCTCGGTACGCGGCAGTGTCCCTGTCATCGCAAAGTAAAGTGGAGGACTGGCTTAATCGCATGCTCGATGAACCGATTCCTCCACTTGACTACAGAGGTGAGAATTCACTTGGGGAAATCCTGGAGTATATTAGGAACTACTACACAGACACATTTGGTGCCCTCGGTGGCGCAGCCGGTTCTGAGTTCCGAATGACGATCTGGGAAGACAAGGTAGCCCTCGACCTGGTTGATATTTCGTCTCTTGATGATGTAACAATTTCGGATATCGATCTGCAAGGGATGCCACTTCGGACAGCACTGAAATTGATCTTTTCAAGGACTGATGATCCCGAGCTGACTTATGTGATTCGGGACGATGTGATAGTCATAACGACCTTGGATGAAGCGAATTCAGAGGCTTCTCAGGTGACACGAGTCTATCAGGTTGGTGATCTCGTAATTCCCCCCGTTCCCCCAATGGGCGGCGGCATGATGGGCGGCATGGGCGGCGGCATGATGGGCGGCATGGGCGGCGGCATGGGCGGCGGCATGGGCGGCATGGGCGGCGGCATGATGGGCGGCATGGGCGGCGGCATGTTCAGCGTACCTCCTGAATGGGATATGCTCATTGAAACCGATCTGGACGGAATTACTGCCGGCAGCCTCAAAAAAAAACAACGACGTTAAAACCAGCTCCGGTTTTTCTGAAAACCGTTGCCTTTCGACAACAACGCAAACCGCCGCAGACATCGGGCAATCCGGAGTCTGCGGCGGTTTCGCGTGCACGAGAATTGATCCTGCAGGTCAAGGCTGTCAACGGAACACCGATCGAGAAATGGAATCAGGTGCTCACCGACGTACAGCCTTCATCGTCGGTCATGAGGACGGTCGTAGAGAGACTGAGTGATTCCGGTGAGTTCGATCTTGCCGTCGAGGGAATCCAGGCAGCAATTCGAAACAATCAGGGACAACCATGGATGTATTCGGTGCTGCCGCTGGAAATGCGCCTTGCGGAGCGACCGCAGCAGGAAATTGAACGCGCTTTGGCATCCCAGGTCGACTTTGCCGGAGGCGATCTTTCCCAGATACTGATTGCTGCCTCACTTTCGTCACGGCTGAAATTCTGGGACCAGGCAATGGAACTGTGTGCCGAAGCCACACGACAGGACCCGTGGCAGTCAGAATCATGGCAAATCGCGAAAAGCATTGCTGACCGTTCCGGAAACAAGAAACACATTCTATGGTCACGAACAGGTATTCTCAGGCACGTCTGGACCAGTGATGCCGATCAACTGCATCAGGAAGCAGAACTGGTCATCAGAGACCTGCTTGCCGCAGCAAAAAAATCAGGGCAGCAGTCATTCAGCAGTCAGATCAATGATGAACTCACAAAAGCATTGACCTGGGATCTGATCATTACGGCACGCTGGGCTGGCAATGCAGATGTCGATCTGGCAGTAAACGAACCTGGCGACATAATCTGCGATCGTAAAAATCAGATCACCGGCAATGGAGGTCTGCTCACGCGGCAGTCAGGCGTCGATAAAGATCGGAAAACGGAAGAGTATCGTTGTCAGAAAGCTCCCAAAGGTGACTATGAAGTTGTTCTCCGACAGATTGGAGGACGACTGGTCACCGGAAACGTTGTGCTGCAGATCACTCGATATCGTGGGACTGATCGTGAGCAGACGAAACGCATGCTCGTACCCGTTGGATCCAAAGATGGACGTGTCACCATTCCGCTCAGCCGTGGACGAGGTTAACCCGGGCTCCGTACAGGGATTGCTGAACAATACGATCCGCGATACCGGCAACAGACCGACATCCTTTCCGTAAAATCGCATCTGGATATCACTCGATTGAATTTCTCGATTTCACCTTTACTCAAGATTCTTCTGGTCCAAATACGTGATGCAGAGGATCCAATGAAAGCTCAGGAAATTGAGTGTTTTCGTTCGACCCTTCAATGTGACGAGAGTCAGATCGAGGTCTTTGACCTGATCACGGGGCGTACGTTCAGTGAAAAACGGCTGCGTCACACAGACCTCGTTCTGATCGGAGGAAGCGGTGACTATTCAGTCGCCCAAGGCGGTCCCTGGTGGCCCGCTGCTGCCGAAAACATGATTCTGCTGCACGAAATCAGTAAACCCACCTTTGCCTCCTGCTGGGGTTTTCAGGCAATGGCAAGAGCACTGGGTGGAAAAGTTGTGACGGATCTGCCCCGTGCTGAAGTTGGTACGATTCAGGTGACTCTCACCCCGGAGGGGAAAATGGATCCGGTTTTTGGAATCGCCCCACCAAAGATCGAAGTCCAGTCCGGACACCAGGACATTGTAGAGTGCCTGCCGAAAAATGCAGTCTGTCTGGCATCGACCGATCGGGTAAAAAATCAGGCGATGGCATTTCGAGGCAAACCTGTCTACGGCACGCAATTTCACCCGGAGCTGACTCGTCAGGCACTGATTGAGCGCATCCAAACCTATCCGCAGTACGTGGAAAACATCGTCGGATTGACGGTGGAAGAATTCGCTGTTCAGTGCCGGGAAACACCTGATTCTGCTGAATTACTTCGTCGTTTTGTAGAATGGATCTGTGACTGAATCCGCAGGACTGAATCTGCGGTTTATGCCAGAATGTCACGGACCACGTGACCATGGACATCCGTCAGTCGCATATCCCGTCCGCTAAACCGAAATGTAAGTCTCTCGTGATCAATTCCGCACAGATGCAGCATCGTGGCATGAAGATCGTGGATTTCCACACGGTTTTCCACGGCACGGTAACCAAACTCGTCTGTCGCACCGTACACCGTTCCACCACGCACACCACCTCCTGCCAGCCAGCATGAAAAACCGAATGGATTATGATCACGTCCATCGTTGCCCTGAGCAAACGGAGTTCTCCCGAATTCTCCTGTCCAGACAATCAGAGTCTGTTCAAACAATCCACGGTCCTTCAGGTCCTGCAAAAGCCCGGCAATCGGCTGATCAACGGACAATGCATTTTTGGAATGACCTACGCGCAGATTTGTGTGCTGGTCCCAGCGATCACCATTACCGCCCGGACAGGTGAGCTGAATGAAACGAACGCCTCGTTCCACCAGGCGTCTTGCAAGCAGACACTGACGCCCAAATATCTGCGTATTGTTGAAGTCAGCAAACAGGCCATACTGACTCTGAATCTCCTTTGATTCGTCGCTGATATCCATCAGATCCGGTACCGCCAGCTGCATGCGTGCGGCAAGCTCGTAATTGGCGATGGCAGATTCCACCTGCTGATGGTGACTAAATCGAGGCAGGGCTGCAGTATCCAGCTGCCGGATCAGTTCCAGTTTATTCTGTTGAAGAGTCTGATTCAGTTCCTGACGACGTACATTGGCTACGGCCGGAGCGTTGCTGCTGAATACCGACCCCTGATAACTGGCGGGTAGAAACCCACTCCCAAAATTGTCGAGTCCGCCTGGCGGAATCAATCCACCGTTCAGGATGACATAGTGAGGTAGATCCTGACATTCCGTACCCAGCCCATAGCCCCACCATGCACCCATACACGGTCGTCCCTGCTGCCCATGCCCGGTGTGAAGAAAATAATTTCCGTTAGTGTGCTCCGAAAAATCAGACACCATTGACCGAATCACTGCCAAATCGTCCACATGTTTCGAAACCTGTGGAAACAGATCACTCACCGGTGTTCCGCATTCACCGTACTTTTGAAATTTCCATGGACTGGCCAGCGAACTACCGATGTCATTGAACTGTGTGGGCTCAATTTTCTGCGGAAATGGCTGACCGTTGATCCGATCCAGCGCAGGCTTTGGATCGAACGTATCAACCTGGGACACTCCACCATCCATATATAGAAAAATCACACTGCGAACCTGTGGCGCAAAATGTGTTTCTCTGGGCAGCAACGAGTTATGAATATCGGCACGCAGTTCGTGCTGCAGCAGTCCTGCCAGAGCCAATGTGCCGAAACCAGTAGCAGACTGGGCCAGCAACTCTCGTCGCGATCCGGGAATATCAATAAATCGTTGGCAATGGTGCGGCATAGAAGGATTCCGACAGGCAGTGATCCAGCCTTCCATTCTATCAGTCACAACTCACAAATACACCGGTTTGTCCTGCTCCCGAACAGCGACACGGATACGCATTCTCCGGCCGGCAATTCCAATTGTCACAGCGTTGTGTCGCGCAGGTCGTAAGGACGGACCACTTGAAGCGGCTGCAGAGCAATCGCATCGGTATCTCTCGATGCCCTGCCACTGGTCGTCAAGAGATATGAGTCAGCGGATTTCGCCTGTTCCCGCCTCCGGTGTCGGACAGAATCATGTTCTGTGCGTTTTCCTGTATTGGAGATCTGGAATCATTGAATCCGCCTCGTTAGACTGCCTGCCTCAATTGCGGAGTGATAGACACCGAAAACTCCGTCATAGGTCGGTGTCAAAAAATGACGGGGCGTAGCTCAGCCTGGCTAGAGCGCTGCGTTTGGGACGCAGAAGTCGCATGTTCAAATCATGTCGCCCCGATAGTCAGCATGTAACAACCACATGTTGACCACTCAATGTGGCCGCCTGTCAGTTCGCTGACAGTGCGGCCTTTCTTTTTGCTCTGCCCAAAATTCACGACGACACGGCTGACCAGTTGCTGGAACACATTCCGTCGTCGCTCTGGCTGCGTGTCGTTCTACAGATCCTGAGACAGCGTGGTCAGACGATCCATCGCCAGTCGCACTTCCTTGCCGGGATTACTTTGTATGACGACTTGGTTGTCGATTCTCTCAGCCAATCGGTCACGATCCTGACACATCGTCCGCAGGCGCGGTGCAAAAACATCCATGAGGTCATCGTCGGCAAGCAGAATCCAAGTCGTCCGCCCCGTGTGGTGAAAGATCCTTTGGCTGGTCTGGCAGGGCGTTCACTAATTGATCTCAAAATTCGGCAATGCCTTCTTGAGTTTGGCCACGCCCGCGTCAGTGATTTTGGTTTCGAAGAGGGCGAACATCTGCAAACCGGTCAGCCCCTTCAGATGCACGGGTCCGGCATCGATGATTGGGCTGGCGGGTTCGTTAATCCATTCACTTACCCAGTGACTTGAACCCATCCAGTGCCATACTGCGGCTTCCTGCTTTGCCGCAGTCTCAACAACCCGTCTCCGGCAGGAATGATTCTGCCTGTACCATGCACTATTCGTGAAAACGGGGCGACTTTCCTGGTTGACTCAACCTTCCTGCAGCGCGTTGCTGATCTCCACGACCGCTGCCTTCCCGTCACCAAACAGCATCAGCGCATTATCGGCTCCAAACAGCGGATTTGCGATTCCGGCAAATCCGGCGCTGAGGCTGCGTTTGATGACAATGACGGTGCGCGCTTTATCCACATCGATAATCGGCATTCCCGCGATGGGACTGTCCGGGTCGGTACGAGCAAGAGGATTAACGACGTCGTTGGCCCCCAACACAATCGCCACGTCGATCTGATCCATGGTCGAATTCACATCATCCATTTCTTTCAGGCGTTCGTACGCAATATCCGCCTCAGCCAGTAAAACATTCATATGGCCTGGCATCCGACCGGCGACCGGGTGAATACCAAATTCCACCGCGACATCACGAGCCAGCAGTAGATTGGTGAGATCGCGTACTGCGTGCTGTGCCTGTGCGACTGCCATCCCGTAGCCTGGAACGATTAGCACGTTTTGAGCGATCTCAAGCATCATTGCGACTTCATCTGCCGATGTGGATCTTACGGTGGCATAGGCTTCATCATCCGAAAGCGAACTGTTCCCGCCCTGCATCGTGCCAAACAGTACCGCCCACAGTGAACGATTCATTGCGTCACACATGATCCGCGTCAGAATGAGCCCGGACGCCCCCACGAGTGCTCCTGCAATGATCAGCAGATTGTTATTCAGTACAAACCCGGTGGCCGAAGCTGCCAGACCGGAATACGAATTCAACAGGGCGATCACGACCGGCATGTCCGCGCCGCCAATCGAGATCACAAGCAGAACCCCAAGGCCAAGGGCAATCAATGACATGAGCCAGAACCACAGTTGTGCGGACGCAGGCTGGGTAACCAGCAAATAACCCAGGGACAGTAAGACGACCGTCACTCCCAGATTGATGAATTGCTGACCGGTGAACGAAACATCCTTGACAAATTTCAATTCCTGCAACTTGCCAAATGCCACCAGACTTCCCGAAAGGGTAATAGAACCAATCAGGCCCGATGCCGCGGTCGCCGTAAGAACACTGGCATCGGTAACAGATGAAATACCCGCCAGGTAGCCTCCTGCAACCAGCACCGAGGCAGCGCCTCCCAGACCGTTGAAAAGCGCAACCAGCTGTGGCATCGCCGTCATAGCAATGCGAAGTGCCAGTGCGACCCCAATAGCTGACCCAATTGCGATCCCGAAGATCATGCCTGCCAGGCTGACAATGTCCTCATGCAGCATGGTAGCGACGACGGCGATCAGCATTGCCAGCGCACCCAGCTGGTTGCCGCGCACGGCTGTTCGCGGTCGTGTCAGTCCCTTGAGTCCGACAATGAACAGAATGGCGGCCAGCAAATAACTCAGATCAATCAGATCGGCACGGTCAATACTCACGGGACGTTCGTTCCTAAGAATTTCCAGTCAGACAAGAGTGTCTTTTTTCTATATCTTCCAGTGAACGTCAGATTGGTCAGATTCGTTTCCTGACTCAAAACGACCTGGAATCGAGAAGGAGAAAGACGTGCGACCTTCTCGATTTTCCGGCTTCGTCGTGATGGATCATTTTTTTTGTTTGAACATGGCCAGCATTCGATTCGTCACCAGGAAACCACCCACCACATTTACGGTCGCCAGCACAACAGCAAGGAAGCCAAGTACGGATGACATCGTGCTGTGATCGGATCCGGCAGCAAGGACTGCGCCAATGAGGGTAATTCCCGAGATCGCGTTCGACCCGGACATCAACGGCGTGTGCAACGTCGGCGGAATTTTCGTAATAATCTCAACACCAACGAAAACCGCCAGCACAAAGACGGTCAGCAGAAGTATCAAGAGTCCCTGTGAAGGGGTTTCTATTCCGGAGGATTCAGCAGGGACCACATCCGCAAGTGAAGCAAACGAGACAATCAGATAGTCCACCATCAACGTTGTTCCCATCCAGTTTGAATTCTGTGAAGCTTTCAGTCCGATGATTTATCGCCTGCAGCTGCCGCTGCGATCTCAGGAGAATTGTCTCCACTGGCCACATCCGGCACCGGCAGATCGAGCGTCTCACGAACGCGGGCATTCTCGATCTGACCGTTTCTGGTGAGCAGTGTATCCCTGAGAATTTCGTCCGTGAGATCAATATTGACTCCGCCGTCACTGATCAGGCCCTGCAGGAACGTGAGAGCATTACGGCTGAGCATTTCACTGGCGTGAACCGGCACATCAGACGGAAGATTGACCGGGCCGAGCACCTTGACTCCATTGTGGTCAATCGTTTGCCCGGACACCGTGACCTCACAATTTCCACCACGTTCCGCCGCAATATCAACAATCACACTACCGGGAGCCATCGCAGCAACCATCTTCTCGGTTACGAGCACTGGCGCCTGGCGGCCGGGAATGGCAGCCGTCGTGATCACGATATCGCACTCCGCCACAACGTTTTTCATTGCCTCCTGCTGGCGGCGGTAAAAATCTTCGTCCATTTCCTTCGCATAACCGCCTTTCGTTTCCGTCTCACCCATTGACACATTCAGTTCCACAAACCGTCCACCAAGGCTCTCGACCTGCTCTTTAACAGCTGGTCGAATATCGTATCCCGACACGACAGCTCCAAGTCGTTTGGCAGTAGCAATCGCCTGAAGCCCGGCGACGCCGGCACCAATCACCAGCACTCTGGCCGGCTTCAATGTTCCCGCAGCTGTCATCAGCAGAGGAAACATGCGAGGAGCGGCCGTCGCGGCCAATAGAACGGCTCGATAGCCGGAGATTGTCGCCATGGATGACAGGACATCCATACTCTGTGCTCGCGTGATTCGCGGAACCAGTTCCAGAGAAAAACCCGTCGCACCACAGTCTGCCAGATCACGAACCGGTTCTGGAAAAGTAAGGGGATCACAGCTTCCGATTACGACCTGGCCTTCCCGAAAACGGCTAACATCAGCTCGCCCCGGGTCTCCAGCCGCTCCCAGATACTGAACCTGTAACACAATATCGGCCTGCTGAAACACCTCGTCACGCGTTTTGCAGACCGTTGCGTTCCTGTTTCGATAGGCTTCGTCAGTGAATCCGGATTCCACTCCGACCCCGGACTCAACGATGACACTGAGCCCAAGTTTGTTGAGTGCCGGAATGGTTGCCGGGACGATTGCAACTCGCCGTTCATTTGGGTCGGCTTCACTCGGGATTCCAACAGTAAGACCAGGCGTCTCCCGGGACATACTACACTCGCTTATTTTTTAACGTTTTTCACAGGTATGTTCGCGCGAGACCTCGCGATAAACATGTTTTGCTCCAAACATGAATCCGACGCGGGAACCGCACGGTAACAAACATCTCTCATGCAGAGACAACTCAGTTCTGTGGAGTTTACAGTGCGATCTTATAGGGGAATCCGACATCGTCCGAAAGCAAGGACGGAGGCACTGTCTCGTTCGCTGGAACAGGTTGGCAGATTTAAATGTGAGATTGCCCGATTTTCAGAGACACACAGCAAAGATCAGACCGTATGCTCGTCGACAATTCCCAACCCGGATCATCGTGCTGGATCACGAAACCGGTAACCGATCCCACGAACCGTTTGAATCAGGTCGGCAGCTGTTCCAAATTTTCTGCGAATTGCACGGATATGAACATCGATGGTGCGCTCCAAAACATGTGAGTCTCCCAGACCTGCTGCCACAAGTTCACCCCGTGAAAACGCTCGACCAGGCTGGCACATCATCATCTCCAGCAAAGAAAATTCACTGCGAGTGAGTTCGATGAATTCTTTATTAACTGTGACTGAGTGACGCTGTTTATCGAGCACAATACCCTGACTGACAATCACATGATCATCAACGCTGCCCTTCACTCGACGACGTAAAAGCGCCTTAATTCGTTCCAGTAGCACTTTAATACTGAACGGTTTCGTCACGTAATCATCTGCACCGATGGCAAGGCCGACCACATGGTCACTTTCCTCGGCTTTTGCAGTCAACATCAAAATCAGGACATTCTGAAGCTTCCGGTCGGCCCTGATTCTCCGACAGACTTCCAGACCATCGACAACGGGAAGCATTAGATCGAGCACAATAACATCCGGAGGATCGTATCGTGCTCGATTGAGTCCGTCCTGACCATCGTGGGCAACGGACAGGCTGTAACCCACCTGCTCCAGGTTATACACCAAAACCTCTGACAGCGAACGATCGTCTTCAATTATCAGTATCTTGTACTCTGACATTTTAACATCGACCATTAAAATTAATCGATGGAGTGATCAAATGTATCCAGGTCATGCTTATGCCGAGCGATTTCTCCATCCACCAGATAAATCACGTCTTCGGCTATATTCGTGGCATGATCCGCAATACGTTCAATGTGTCGAGAAGCAGAAAACAGCGACAAAGCCGCTTCGATGAAATCGGGCTGGGTTCTCATCACATCCTGCATTTCAAAAATGACTTCACGATTCAGCGAGTCAACTTCATCGTCACTCAGACAGACTTCCCGTGCAATGTCTACGTCCAGACGAACCAGAGCATCCAGTGCCCGTTTAACCATGGCCACAGTCAGTTGCGCCATGCGATCGAGTGCCTCGGGAACACCAAATCCCGAATGCTGTGATAACAACTGGGCTCGTTCGGCAATGTTGACTGCCAGGTCAGCCATCCGTTCCAGATCATTGTTAATTTTCAGGATGGTGGCTGTTCGCCGAAGGTCTTTGGCAACCGGCTGATGCAGGGCCAGAATTTTCAGACAGTCTTCTTCGATTCGAACCTCGTTCTCATCAACCAATTGCTCCCGATCCATGATCTGAGAGACGAGCTCAGGACGAATCCCGCGAATCGCCTTGCTCGCCTTATTGATCATTTCTTCAACAAGCGACGACTGGGCCAGTACCTGTCGTTCCAATGACTCAAGATCACGTTGGAGATGCAAGGCCATAACTATCCAAACCTGCCCGTAATGTAGTCTTCCGTCTGCTTTTCAGCAGGCGTCGTGAACAGCTGTTTTGTCGGTCCGTCTTCGATCATTCGTCCCTCATAGAAAAAAGCAGTACGGTCAGAGACACGTGCCGCCTGCTGCATGTTGTGAGTGACAATGACGATCGTGTACCGATCACGAAGTTCGAAGATCAGGTTTTCAATTCGAGCTGTGGACGCAGGATCCAGAGCAGACGCTGGTTCGTCCATCAACAATATCTCAGGATCGGTCGCCAGCGCTCGTGCAATGCACAAACGTTGCTGCTGACCACCGGACAACTGCAGAGCCGAGTCACTCAGACGTTCCTTCACTTCGTTCCACAGTGCCGAGCGTTTGAGGGAGTGTTCAACGATTTGATGGAGTTCACTCCGATTCCGAATCCCGGAAAGTCGAGGGCCGTACGCGACGTTATCAAAAATAGATTTGGGAAAAGGATTCGATTTCTGAAACACCATTCCCACGCGTTTGCGCAGTTCCACAACGTCTGTACCGGTATCGTAGACATCCTGATCGTCCAGCCACACGTTTCCTGCAATGCGTACGCCGTCAACCATGTCGTTCATCCGGTTCAAACATCGCAGAAATGTCGACTTCCCACATCCCGAAGGTCCGATCAACGCAGTGACCCTGTGTTGAGGTACGGAGAGACTGATGTTCTTCAGAGCCTGGACCTCGCCATAAAACACGGAGAGGTCTCTGGTTCTGATTCGGGTGACCGTATTTTCAGAAGCACCGACAGTGTTCGGCCGATCGACCACAGGTGCCTGAGTGAACGTCGGATCATCTATTTCTATCGTTTGGTCGCCGACATCCATCACTTGGTCACCCGTTAAAGGCTCTGGTTTAACAGACGTTGAATCCGGAATATCAATTGTTTTTGCAGACACGACTCAGTCTCACAGAGTGACAGAATGCAACGATGATGATTACCAGCGAATCCGTTTCCCATATTTGTAGCGAACAAAGACAGCAATCGTATTCATTGAGATCAGGACCAACAGCAGGACCATGATTGCGGCCCCGGCAATCTGATGAAATTCTGGTCTCGGCCTGGCCGACCAGTTAAAGATCTGTATCGGCAGCGACGTAAACTGATCCATGGGACTCGAAGGAACAAACGTCACCCAGGTCAGTGCACCAACAGCAACCAAAGGAGCCGCCTCCCCCACGGCCCGGGACAGCGCAAGAATCACCCCCGTCATGATGCCAGGCAGTGATGCCGGCAGGACCTGACAATAGACGGTCTGCCATCGTGTGGCCCCCAGCGCATACGACGCGTGCCGGATAGAATCGGGTACGCCACGGAGCGCTTCCTGAGTGGTCAGGATTATGATTGGCAGTACAACGAGCGATAGTGTGAGCGCGCCGGAAATGACGCTGCGTCCAAGCGCAAACGTCTGAACAAACAGTCCCAGCCCCAGGATGCCGTAGACGATTGAAGGCACGCCCGCAAGATTCGATATATTGAGTTGAATCATCTTACGCCACCAACTGTTCGCAGCGTACTCTTCCAGGTAGACGGCTGCGCCAATACCCAGCGGCAGCGAAAACAATGCCGTGAACGCTGTCAGCCAGAGACTCCCGGCCAGCGCGGACTTGATTCCGGCTTTCTCAGGGTGCCGTGACAGAAAATTGTTCAGAAAATCCCAGTTCAACCACGCAGCACCTTCAGAAATAACACTCCACAGCAACACCAGGAGCATCATGAGGCAGAGCATTGTGGCCATCAGGCAGCCAGCAGAAAACAGCAGAGAAATCATGCGTTTTCCGCGTCGCCCCCCAACATTCGTCGCTGAATTCATTCGTACTTCTCCCTCACTTGTGAGAGGAACCACTGCGCCAGCAGATTAATCATCAGCGTGACAATGAACAGAGTCAGTCCAACCGCAAAAATGGTCCGATGTTCAAGTGTACCCGCTGGAGTATCGCCCTGACTGATCTGAATGATGTACGCGGTCATCGTCTGAATGCTTTCCAGAGGATTCAGCGTTGCTTTCGGAGTCGCGCCAGCTGCCAGTGTGACTGCCATCGTTTCGCCAACGGCTCGCGAAATTGCCAGAAGAAACGACGCTACAATTCCGGACATCGCCGCAGGAACGACAACCTGCGTCGTCACGTCGTATTTTGTTGCCCCCAGTGCGTAGGCGCCCTGTCGCAGGGAGCGAGGAACAGCCCGCAATGCGTCCTCGCTGAGCGAAATGATCATCGGCAGCGTCATGATTCCAACAACAATGCAGGCGCTGGCAGCATTAAAAGGTCCCGCCGACGGAAACACCGTACGGATCATCGGAGATATAGTCACTACGGCAAAGTAACCGTAGACAACTGACGGAATACCAGCCAGCACCTCCACCACCGGTTTGATCACTTCGCGCAACCGAGGTGGAGCATATTCACTGAGGTAGATTGCGGTACCTAAACCGACTGGAATTGAGACAACCGCCGATCCGACCGCAACCAGCATTGTTCCGCACAACAGAGGCAGAATACCAAAATGCTGGGGTTTGAGCAGCGGAGTCCACTTCGTGCCAGTCAGGAATTCGACGATCGACACTTCAAAAAAGAACTGGACTGACTCGACCAGCAAAACGACAACAATGCAGACTGTGGTCGCTACCGAAATTCCGGCACACACAAACAGAAATGCCTGAATCAGTTTTTCAAACGTCTTCCTTCGTCCCTGTACGCCGGTCGCCTGATGCTGAGGCGACACTGGTTTCACGAACGTGGACACTGAACTCACTGACTCAGTCCTTCACCTGTGGTCACGCACCTTCAAATACTGCGTCGTTTTTCCGTGCAGCCTCGTCCGAAACCGGGACATAACCGACTTCACGAGACAGTTCACCCGTGTTGTCCAG